>JBHGXV010000058.1:0-10001 GCA_041920505.1 Paenibacillaceae bacterium | reverse complement strand
GCTTGATTTTTTCTAGTTTTTCTTCCATGTGTTGCCCCTCCCCGCTCGCATGAAACCTGCTCCTATTATAGTGGAGGGCCTTCGGGGAAGTCAAATACATCCGTTATTAAGTGATAATAATTCTTAACTGAGTGCATACCGCATTAACACCGGGGATACGAAGGTCTCAAACAGCGCGGCCAGCGTGAGGACGGCCAGCATGCCCATCACCAGCATGGTGTAACTCATAAAATGGGGCATGATCTCGCCGCGCCGCGATACAAACCGCGACTTGATCAGCCGAAGCGAGAACGAGATGCCCCCCACCCCGACGATGATCAAGGCGGGAACGACCAGCATGTTTTGCGGCAGGACACCCAGCAAGGAAAAAGTAACCCCTTTCCACTCCATCTGGTTGACGAGGAAGCCGACGGTAAACCCGACGACGATGCCTTTTAAAAACAGCAGCAACAGGATCATCGGCAGCCCGATGATGGACAGCCCGAATATCCACATGATGCCGACGGTCTTCAGATAAAAGCCGAACGCCTGCCGAAAGTGCAGCTCGGGATCAGCGATGCCGTTCTGGTGGATGGTGCTGAAAAAGTATTGCAGAAAACCGGACAGTTCCTGACGCTGCCCGGGAGCCAACGAATTGACGAGGACCGCGCCAAACGTGATGCCCATGGCAAACAAGACGATTGTAAACACATAAAGCGACTGGTGTTCTCTCATATATAGCTGGATGGTTTGTCCCAAGCGTTTGCGCACAAAAGCTCGCCTCCCGATCGCTGTTACTCTACGGTATGCGGGTGGGAAACAGGCTATGACTGGGAATCGCAAGGACGAGGTTGTAAGGTCTCTTCGCCATCCTCACAGACACAAGGCAAACGCTCATGCCTCAACTTCGAGGCGCACGCGGCCATATGTGCCGGCGCCCCCCGCCTCAATCGTCAGTTGACCGCTGCGGGCCAGGATGATCGTACGGGCCAGTTTGTCGCCTGCGACACGGGCGAGCGCCTGTTCGTCGACGCGGTGCAGGATGTTCATCTCGGTGCCGAACGCCTCGTACAGCTTGTTCCTGGTCTTGGGGCCCAGCCCGGGAACGAACTCCAGCGGAATCTGTTCCACATACGGCGGCCGGTGAGCGGGATGTCGGCCGGGCGGCAGATCGGCCAACTGTTGTACCCGTTCGTCGACACCGCGCACCACCCGTTTGAAGCCGCACTGCGGACAGCGGCCGTCCCCCTCGGCCGACAACGGCGACTGGCAGGCCTGGCAGGTGGTCTGGTGGTACTTGCCGAGGCGGGGATGCAGGCCGAAATTGGCGGTGACGCCTCTGCCCGCCTCCCGCCGCAGGGCTTTTTGCCATTCGGCGAAGCACGGTTCAGCCATCGCGATCGCCTGGTATTCGCGGGCGATTTTCGCCAGCGAATGGGCGTCAGAGTTGGTGAGAAAGCTCTTGTCGTGCAGCTCGCTCAAGCGGTCGGCCATCGCGGTGTTGGCGCTCAGTCCCAGTTCCACCGCGCGGATGAGCGCGGGGTCGGCCACCTCGCGCAAATGGTCGGTGCAACTGCCGTACAGTCCTTTGTGCGGCGTAAAGACGTGGGCGGGCACCAGCTCTCCGTCCAGCGAAGCGACCACCGCCTGCAATTCGCGCAGCGAGGCGCTGACTCGCTGGGAACTGAGGTTGACGTTTTTGCAGCGCTCAGACAGCCACGCCGTAAACGCCTTCATCGCCGCAAGGGACGGGAGATAGCAAAGGAAGTGGGCCTCGCCCCGGCCCGGCTCCTTGATCTCCACTTCGCACCCGAGGATCAGCGTCGTCTGCTTGTAGCGGATGCCGCCAAGCGCATGGGGCGCGGCCAGCCTGCGATCGATCAGTTCTTCCAGTTCGCGCTGCACTTCGGGCGCGTGGGCGTCAATGATCCCCACCATCTCGATGCCTTTTCGCTCCGAGGCTTCCTCAAGGATGCGGGCAAGCGTCATCTGCCGGGAAGCGGTGATTTTGACTGCCTTGCCGCTCTGCGTGCCTCCGATGTGGATGTGCATGTCGCAAAAATATGTGGTGCACGTGTCAGCCACGGGACTTCAACACCTGGTTCTCCCACGCGAACAGGGCCAATACCGTCTTCGCGTCCCGTATCTCCCCGCTCGCGTGCAATGCTTGCGCTTCCTCAAGCGTAAGGTGCATCACCTCGACGAATTCATCTTCGTCCGGCCGGGCCGCTCCGTCGATCAGGCCGGTGGCGACGTACAGGTGCAACAGCTCGTCGGCAAATCCAGGCGACGTATAAAATGAACTGAGATGGGTAAACTGGCTAGCCTGGTAGCCGGTCTCTTCCTCCAGTTCCCGTTTGGCGCACGCAAGCGGATCTTCACCCGGCTCCAGTTTGCCCGCCGGGATTTCCACAATCGATCGCCCGAGCGGCTTGCGGAACTGGCGAATGGCCACCATCCGTCCGTCATCGGTCAGCGGCAGCACCGCCACCGCCCCCTGGTGGCGGACAATCTCCCGTTTGGCCGTCTTGCCGTTGGGTAAAAGCACCTCGTCCACCTGCACCTTGATGACGCGTCCCTCGTAAATGGTTTCGCTCGCGATCGTCTTTTCATGCAAGCGATCCTCGTGTGTCCTTTTCTCTTCTCCTGGCATGTTTTCTCCTCCTGAACGGGCCGGTTCTAAAACAGGTGCCGGCCACATACACTTGTCAACAAATCGGGCTTGTCCCACCTATTGTACCAAAGGAGTGGATCATGATGAAAACCTATGTGGCACCCGGACAATTGCGCATGGTCGGAAAAGCGTGGGAAATCCGCGCTACGCTTCGCCGTTGGTCACATTCACCCACAACGCTGCAAGCATGGCTAGAGCGTCGCGACCGGGCGGTAAAGCGGCGTCCCTGAGCGCGCGCATCCGCTCCGCGACAAATTGCGCCACCTGCGCGGCCAGCCAGGCGGTCTGGAACAGGCTTGGCTCCGAATGCACGTCCCTGCCCATCGTGGTGATCGTCTCCGGATAACCGGCCTGCACGCGCTTTAGAGAGTCGAGTGCCACCGCACCGGCGGACAGCCGGTAATGCCGCTTCGGCCATCCGTCCTTCGCCGCCTGCTGTTCCAGCACCTCATCTCGCTGGTCGCCAAAAGCGGGAATGGGCACCAGCGCGGGCCGAAGGGCGAACCGGGTCAAGACGGTGCGCGTGTGGTGACTGATCCCCACGTGCCGCTCGCGGGGATCGGCAAAGCTGACGCGGGGCACCACGATCGGTATCCCGTCCAACAGCGACGCGGCATGAATCATCTCCGCCACCTGTATCCCGCTGAAGCCAAGCGGCGTCCCCGTGCCCACCACTCCCGGCCCCGGCATGCAGAGAATCACGTCCGCCCCGGCAATGTGTTTGGCCGCGAGCAAGCCGGTATGCAGGTTGACGGCCTCGTAATCGCCGCCCCACGCCTGTCCGCACGACACTGTGGCCGCGAGGACCCCCAACCCTTTCAGATGGTGCGCGTGGCGGCTGACCGCGAGTGACAGGGCCGCCCCGTCCGGCATCACGTAGACGATCCGCACATCCGGTTCAAGCCGCTTCAGCGCCAGGGCCACCATCGGCAGCATGCTGTGCAATTCGCCGATCACCACCGGGGTACGCATCAGATTGAGCGTCTCGTCGGACAACAGCGCATGCCACGGACTGTGCGCCTCCTCCACGGCGTCCACCGCCAGTTGCAGCGGGGTGTAGCGGCATTTCATCACATGCCCCCAGGTCGTGGGATACCAGTCCTCTTCGCGTTCACCGGGACTCCCGCTGCCCGCTCGCATCTCCTGGCTCCCTGAGTCGAAAGGCAGTTTGGCGATAACGAAGTGGACTCCGCCGGTGCCAAGCCCGAGCGTGACCGCCGTAAGATTGAGCAACACCCGATCGCCCGCTTCACAGGCAAACCCGGCCGATGTGAAGGAGACCGCCCGTTCCGCCCCCGTCCTGCCGTCGACGATGACAGACAACTCCTGAACCCCTTGCCGCTCCTCGATCACCTCCACGACCAGCCCAGTGGCCACCCGAAGCATCCCGTCACCTCCCGCCCGCTCGTGTTTCTCTCATCGTATGCCGCGCGAGGCCGAACCATGCCGGGCCGTCGCTTGTGGATCGCGTTTCTTTAAAACGAAAGAGGTTCGGGTTTCCCCCAACCTCTTTTTCCGTTCCAAAGCCCATGTCGTTACGCCAGCACTTCCTCGACGACAGCCAGCGCCAACTCGGCCGCTTTGTACAATTCCTCGATCGGCATCCGCTCGTTGGTGGTGTGAATCTCCTCGTACCCGATTCCAAAGTTGACGGTCGGGATGCCGTAGCCGTTGAACACGTTACCGTCGCTGCCGCCGCCGCTTTTCTCCAGCTTCGGCTCCCGGCCGACGCGCTTGATCGCGTTAATCGCCTTTTGCACCACCGGCGTGTTTTCGTCAAACTTGTAGCCGTGGTACATGAAGATGACCTCGTTCTCGCAGCGGGCACCCATCTCGGCGGCCGCCTGTTCGAACGCCGTGGTCATCTTTTTCACTTGCTCTTCCAACTTGTCCATGACCAGGCTGCGCGCTTCCGACCAGACTTCGACGTAGTCGGTGACGATGTTGTACGCTTTGCCGCCCTCGAACCGGCCCACATTGGCGGTGGTGTCGGCGTCGATGCGCCCCAGCGGCATGCGGGCAATCGCCTTGCTCGCCACCGTGATCGCGCTGATCCCGTCTTCCGGGTTGACGCCGGCGTGCGCCGCCTTGCCGTAGATTTTGGTGACGATCCGATACTGTCCGGCGGCGGCGGTGATCACTTCGCCCACCTTGCCGTTGGAGTCGAAAATAAAGCCCATCTCCGCTTTCAGCAGGCTGCTGTCCATGTGACGCGAACCGACCAACCCGGACTCCTCGCCCGTGGTGATCACCACCTGGATCGTCGGATGCGGCAGATTCTTTTCCTTCAGCGTGCGAATCGCTTCCAGAATCGCCGCAATCCCCGCCTTGTCGTCAGCACCCAGGATCGTGGTGCCGTCGGAGACGACATATCCGTCCTTGATCGACGGCTTCACGCCTTTGCCGGGGACGACAGTGTCCATGTGGCTGCTGAACAAGATGGTCGGGCCGGGAGCCGTGCCGGGCAGGGTGGCAAACAGGTTGTTCGCCCCATGGCCGGTCTTGGCGGCGGCGTCGTCTTCTTCCACCGTCAGGCCGAGCGCGGTCAGTTTTTCTTTCAGCACCTTGGCGATCTCAGCCTCGTGCTTCGTTTCACTGTCGATCTGGACCAATTCGAGAAACTCATCCAACAAGCGTTGCTGATTAATCAACATAATTCCCCCTAATCTGCTATGGAATCAATCAAAAAAACTTGCTCGACCCTAGTATACCCGAAACGGGCGGGGGATGCCATGCGTTTCCACAGAATCAAGGAGAATTTGCGAACATCCTTCACGTAACCTCACAGCGGGATGTTGCCGTGTTTCTTGTTGGGACGAGTCTCCCGCTTGGTGCGGAGCATCTCCAGCGACAGCTTGAGATACTTGCGCGTCTCGCGCGGGTCGATGACGTCGTCCACCATTCCGTGTTCGGCCGCGACATACGGGTTGGCGAACTTCTCGCGATACTCGGCGATTTTCGCCTGGCGGGTGGCCGCCGGATCGTCGCTCTGCTCGATTTCCTTGGCGAAAATGATGTTCGCCGCCCCTTCCGGTCCCATCACCGCGATCTCGGCATTGGGCCAGGCGTAGACGACGTCGGCGCCGATCGCCTTGGAGTTGAGCGCCACGTACGCGCCGCCGTATGCCTTGCGCAGGATGACCGAGATTTTCGGCACCGTCGCTTCCGAATAGGCGTAGAGGATTTTTGCCCCGTGGCGGATGATGCCGCCGTGCTCCTGGTTGATTCCCGGGAAAAAGCCGGTCACGTCGACAAAGGTGATCAGCGGGATGTTGAACGAGTCGCAGGTGCGGATAAATCGCGCAAGCTTGTCCGATGAATCGATGTCCAGTCCGCCGGCCATCACTTTCGGCTGGTTGGCGATCAGCCCCACCGTCTGTCCGTCGATCCGGCCGAACCCGACGACAATATTGCGGGCAAAATCGGCCTGTACCTCGAAAAACTGGCCATGGTCGACGATGAGCTCGATCACTTTTTTCACATCGTAGACCTTGGTTCCCGCCACCGGCACAAGGTCGATGATCTCCTCCAGCCAGTCGCCAGGATCGCCGTCGTACGGCACGCGCGGCGGTTCTTCGCGGTAGTTTTGCGGCAGGTAACTCAACAACTTGCGCACCTGCTCCAGCACTTCCTCCTCGGTGGCCGCCGTAAAATGGGCGTTGCCGCTGATCGACGAATGAACGCGGGCGCCGCCCAGATCCTCGCTCGAAATCTTCTCGCCGGTCACGGTTTCGATCACCTTGGGACCGGTAATAAACATTTGCGACGTTTTTTCCACCATGAACACGTAATCCGTGATCGCCGGGGAATAGACCGCGCCACCCGCGCACGGACCGAGGATGACGGAGATCTGCGGAATCACGCCGGAGTAGATCGAATTGCGGTAAAAGATGTGGCCGTAGCCGTCCAGCGACACAACCCCCTCCTGGATACGCGCGCCGCCGGAGTCGTTGAGGCCGATAATCGGCGCGCCGTTTTTCGCCGCCAGGTCCATAATGGTCGCGATCTTGCGCGCGTGCATCTCCCCCAGCGCACCGCCAAACACGGTGAAATCCTGGGCGAAAACGTAAACGAGCCGTCCGTTGATTTTGCCGTACCCGGTGACGACCCCTTCACCGGGCGCTTCCATTTTATCGAGGCCGAAGTTGGTCGCCCGATGTTTGATAAACGGGTTGAGTTCGACGAACGTCCCGGAATCGAGCAGGATGTCGATCCGCTCGCGGGCAGTCAGCTTGCCGCGGTTGTGCTGGGCGTCGATTTTCTCGTCGCCGCCGCCCAGCTCGATCTTCCGCTTTCGCTCGTACAATTCGTCGATTCTCTCAAACATCGCCTCACTCATGCGATGGTTCCCTCCTTGTTGTCTTTCGGGTACTGGCACAGTTCAAACAACACGCCGCCCGCCGCTTTCGGATGCAAAAAGGCGATTTGCGCGTTGTGAGCGCCGGTCTTTGGCGTCTCGTGGATCAGCGGGACGCCGTTTGCCTTGAGGCGCGCAAGCCTCTCCTGCACATCGTCGACGTCCAGGGCGATGTGGTGGATGCCTTCTCCCCGCTTGGCGATAAACTTGGCGATGGCGCTGTCGGGATGTAGCGGCTCCAGCAGTTCGATCCGCGTCTCCCCGATGCCGAGAAACGCCACGCGCACCTGCTCGCTCTCCACCGTTTCTCGGCCGAGCAGCGGAAGTCCCAATTGTTCGGTATAGAACGGCAGGGCGGCGTCAATGCTCGCCACCGCGATGCCGATGTGGGCGATCTTTTTCGGCGGCTCAACGAGCGTCACCCGCTTGCGCTTTACGTGCGCGCGGATAAAGTCCGCCGTTTCTTTCGTCGGTGTGCCAGGGGTGAACACCTTGGCGATCCCCTGTGATTCGAGAAACGGGATGTCCTCCTGCGGAATCACGCCCCCGCCGATGACAAGGATGTCATCCGCCTGTTGTTCACGAAGCAGCCGAACCACTTCCGGAAACAGTTCATTGTGCGCGCCGGACAGACAGGACAACCCGATGCAGTCGACATCCTCCTGAATCGCCGCGCTAACGATCTGGGCCGGCGACTGCCGAAGCCCCGTGTACACCACTTCCATGCCTTCGTCGCGAAGCGCCTGAGCGATCACCAGCGCTCCCCGGTCATGACCGTCCAACCCCGGCTTCGCCACCAGCACGCGAATTTTTTGCTCCATGTCGCATCCTCCTTACGATTTGGTTTACACGGCGCGGTACTCGCCGAACACCTGCCGCAGTACGCCGCAAATTTCGCCGATCGTCGCATAGCGGCGAACGCACTCCAGGATCGGCGGCATCAGGTTCTTTGTTCCTTGTGCCGCCTCCCGCAACTGAGCGAGTGCTTGCTCGACACGGGCGTTGTCGCGTCGTGCCCGCAGCGCTTTCAGCTTCTCCGTCTGTTTTCGTCCCAGTTCGGGATCGACGCGCAACAGTTCGGGCTGTGGTTCATTTTCCAGCCGGAAGCAGTTCATGCCGACCACTTTCTCTTCGCCGGACTCGATTTTTCGTTGCGTTTCATAGGCCTGCTTGTGAATCTCCCGCTGCATGTAGCCGGCTTCCACCGCAGCCACCGCGCCGCCCATTTTCTCGATTTTTTCCATGTATTCGAGCGCACGCAACTCAATCTGGTCGGTGAGGTACTCAACGTAGTACGAACCGGCCAGCGGGTCGACCGTGTCCGTGACGCCGCTTTCGAAGGCGATGATCTGCTGCGTGCGCAACGCGATCCGCGCCGATTCCTCGGTGGGCAGCGCCAACGCTTCGTCGCGGGAGTTGGTGTGCAGGCTTTGCGTGCCGCCCAGCACGGCCGCCAGCGCCTGGATCGTCACGCGGACGATGTTGTTGTCCGGCTGCTGCGCCGTCAGCGTCGAGCCGCCGGTCTGGGTGTGGACGCGGAACTGCCACGACTTGGGATTTTTTGCTCCGTAGCGCTCGCGCATCAAGCGTGCCCACATCCGCCGAGCCGCGCGGAATTTGGCGATTTCCTCAAAAAAGTTGTTGTGCCCGTTAAAGAAGAAGGACAACTGCGGGGCGAACTGGTCGATGTCCAGTCCCGCCTGCAACGCGGCCTCTACATAGGCGATCCCGTCAGCCAAGGTAAACGCCACTTCCTGCACGGCGGTCGAACCGGCCTCGCGGATGTGATAGCCGCTGATGCTGATCGTGTTCCATTTCGGCACGTGCTTCGCGCAGTAGGCGAAGATGTCGGTAATCAGCCGCATCGACGGTTTGGGCGGGAAAATATACGTGCCGCGCGCGATGTATTCTTTCAAGATATCGTTTTGGATCGTGCCCGACAGTTTGTCGGAAGATACCCCCTGCTTCTCCGCCACGGCGATGTACATGGCGAGCAGCACGGACGCGGGAGCGTTGATCGTCATGGAGGTGCTGACCCGATCCAGCGGGATGCCTTCAAACAGCGTCTCCATATCCTCCAGCGAATCGATCGCCACCCCGACTTTCCCCACTTCCCCGGTGGCCATCGGATCGTCGGAGTCATAGCCGATCTGTGTCGGCAGGTCAAACGCGACACTCAGGCCGGTCTGCCCTTGTTCCAGCAAGTAGCGGAACCGTTTGTTCGTCTCTTCGGCCGAGCCAAACCCGGCATATTGGCGCATCGTCCACAAACGGCCGCGGTACATCGTCGGCTGCACGCCGCGCGTATAAGGATACTCCCCGGGAAATCCCAGTTTTTCCATGTAAGCGTCATCAATTACCTCCGGCACATACAACCGCTCGACCGGGATGCCGGAAGAGGTCTCGAACTGTTCCTTGCGCTCCGGCGTTTTCGCCAGGCGGCTTTTCACCTGCTGTTGCCAGTCTTGATACAGTTGGGTAAAATCTTTGGTGGACACGCGTTTCCCTCCATTCTCGCTCCAAGCTTCCATTCTTTTGCCATGCAACAAGCAACCTGTGACTCTCGTCTCAATTCTAGCACAGTGTGACACTTTTTCAACGAAACCTGTCCGCAATTTTTCACTTCTTTTCATTATAGAGAAAATTGGTTACACGAAGGGAGGGGTGTTGGTGCTGAAGCGCTCACTTGTGGCGAAAACGATCATCATCCTGCTGGTTCTGTCCTTGATCATCCCGATGATGTACATTGCCCAGCCGTGACGTCCATCGACAGGACAAACCCCCGTCGCTGGCTGAAGTACACCCCTTAAAGTTGACATTGGAAATACCCCTGGGGAAAACCGATGTTACTTGGTCAAGACCCCATTTTGTAGACACTGAAAAAAACCCTAAGCGGCAAGCTGACGTCGGTACTCAACTGGCGTCAGCTTCTTAAGTTTTCGTTGTGGTCGACTTTGATTGTAAAATTGGATATATTCCTCAATTCGCCTT
>JBHGXV010000055.1:0-2073 GCA_041920505.1 Paenibacillaceae bacterium | reverse complement strand
AACAGGAACATGGAGACGCCCATTTTGCGGATGAGGAACAATTCGCAGTTCTTGCCCTCCACTTTTGTGTAATGGTCGGAAAACGTCCGCACAAGCATCTTGCCTTCGTCCATGCTTATTTCACCGGTCTTCAGCCATTTGTCCAGCACATAGACGCATAAAAGATGAGGAAACGTAAACACCCCGGGTTCGCCGCATTCTTCGGTGTAAAGGGTGAGTGCAACTTGAGAAACAATGTTTCGTTCCATCAACTGCTCTCTCGTTAGCGACAGGTCGAGACGGGTCCAGGGGTCTTCGTCTGACTCGTTGGATGAGAGAATGCCGGCCAGTTCGTCCAGCGACAAATCGTCCTTCAGGTTTTTGATTCTTTCGATCCGCTCCAGAATCTGTTGTTTGTGAAAAAATGTTTCCTGACCGGTGAATGTTGACTTGCGGATAAACCATTCTTCCGGTATCAGGTTTTTCCGTTTCCACCGGTACAATTGTCCGTAGGAAATACCGGTTAACTCCAGCAGTTCCTTTTTGGAGATCAACTCCTGATCCAAGACGATCACCTCCTGCACAGTTATCGTAACATAACACTGTTACGTTGTAAAGGCAGTGATTGTCGGCCGACCGCTGAGAAAGTGCTTCATCAAAAAACGCGGCAGCCAAAACATCAACGTTCCAGACTGCCGCGTTTTCATGAACGAGTGATCCTGTATGGTTGAGATTGAACCCGCGTCACGAGCGAGGTTGTGACGCGATGTGCCGCGCGATCAGCGCGCCGTGGAACCTGCCGTTTTCGATAAAGATGGCGTTGGCGTGATTGCCCGCCGCCACCACACCGGCGATGTAGACCCCCGGTACATTGGTCTGCATTGTCTCCGGATCGTGTACCGGTACGCCTGTTTCCGCATCGGTGTCGACGCCGAGCGCATGAAGCAAGGTCCGGTCGGGCCGAAACCCGATCAGGGTGAAAACAAAGTCGTTTTCCAGTTCTTGCAACTGCCCGTCCACTTCGACGACCACCGTTTGTTCGCGAATTTCCAGGACACGGGCGGAAAACAGCGCCCGAATCCGTCCCTTGCGCACCATGCTTTCAAAGATCGGCCGTGTCCAGGCCTTGACGTGAAAGGACAATTCGGGTCTGCGGATCAGCACCGTCACCTCTGCCCCGGCCCTTTCCAGATCCAGCGCGGCGTCGACGGCGGAGTTGTTGCCGCCGACGATGGCCACTTTCATACCGGTATAGGGATGGGCTTCCGTGTAAAACGACGAGACCTTGGGCAATTCCTCGCCGGGGACGCCAAGGCGGTTGGGATGGTCAAAGTAGCCGGTTGCCACCACCAACCGGGCGCATTCATACCAGTGTTGCCGGTTGAACCGGTCGGTCGTCGTCACCTGGAACCGGCCGCCGTTTTGCGTTACGTCGGTTACCGTCTCGTAGCTGTTGATGCGCAAGGCGTGGCGCGACGCCACCAGGCGATAATAGGTCAACGCCTCCTGACGCGTCGGCTTTTCGTGCGGCGTGGTAAACGGGATGCCGCCGATCTCCAGCAACTCCGGCGTGCTGTGAAACACCATGTACGTCGGATAGCGGTAAATCGAGTTGACGACCGGACCTTTGTCGATCAAAAGCGGGTCGATGCCAAGCCGCTTCAACTCCACCGCCGCCGACAGCCCGCACGGACCGGCTCCGATAATGATGACTTGCTCCATATTCCCCTTCCCCCTCTTTGTCAACCTGTGCGGTTCACTTGACTGCTTCCCTGGCGACGATCGCCTGTTTCGCCCGTTTTTTCTCGCTCAGCGTTTTGCCCATGGTGGACAGCGTAAACACGACAAGCGCGCTCCAGATGAAGCCAAAGTGCATCAGATCCTGAGCCTTAAACGACTCGTGAAAGACGAAGATCGCCAGCATCAGCGACGTGGTGGGCGAGATGTACTGAATAAATCCGAAGATGGAGAGCGGCAGGCGTTTGGCCGCCAGCGCAAACCAGTACAGCGGTATCGCCGTCACCGCGCCAGACATCGCCAGCAACAGCAGTTTCCCTGCGGAAAAGGCGGCGATCGTGTCCGCGTGGCGCAGAT
>JBHGXV010000054.1:0-20914 GCA_041920505.1 Paenibacillaceae bacterium | reverse complement strand
CGTCGTCGGCGCCATGGCCAATGGCGATCTCTTGCCGATCCTGTTCTTCGCCGTCTTGTTCGGGTTGTCGATGGCGGCGATGGGAGATCGCGCCAAACCGGTGCTTACGCTGTTTGACAAACTGAGCCACGTCTTTTTCGGCATTGTCGAGATGGTCATGAAAGTGTCGCCGGTGGCCGCATTTGGCGCGATGGCCTATACGATCGGCAAGTTCGGGATTCAATCGCTGTACTCGCTTGGCAAACTGATGGGCTCCGTCTACCTGACGATGCTTGTGTTCATCCTGCTGGTGCTGGGTGTCATCGCCCGCATGTACGGGTTCCGGATTGTCCAATTCATCCGCTATATCAAGGAAGAAATCTTTCTCGTGCTGGGGACGTCCTCCTCGGAGTCGGCCCTGCCTCGATTGATGGAAAAATTGGAAAAATACGGGTGTTCCAAAACGGTCGTCGGTCTGGTCGTGCCGACCGGATACTCGTTTAACCTGGACGGAACCTCGATTTACCTGTCGATGGCGGCGTTGTTCATCGCGCAGGCGTACGGGATCGATCTGTCCATCTGGCAGCAATTGACCCTGTTGGGCGTGCTGATGCTCACCTCCAAAGGGGCGGCCGGAGTGACCGGCTCCGGGTTTGTCACGCTGGCGGCTACCCTTGCCTCGTTCCCGATGATTCCGGTCGAGGGGATCGCTCTGTTGCTCGGTGTCGACCGTTTCATGTCGGAAGCCCGTGCGATCACCAACCTGATCGGCAACGGAGTGGCGACAGTCGTCATTGCCAAGACGGAGAAGGAGTTCGGCAAGCAAGCGCCGCAAACGGAGGAGACAGAGGGGGCGCTGTCGCCGATGGTTACCGTTTGAAGCTGATGTTTCACATGCGCAGCGATTGTGCCGCGAGGGCGTGTTCCTCGCGGCTTTTTGCGTCGAGACCAAAATGACCAAAATGAGCAATACGACCAAAATTAGTGACGGAAGGGCTCCTTCGTGGTACCTTGGTTGGGAAAGGAGCGTTGACCGATGCGAGTCTGGCTTGCCTGCGAACCCCTCCAAAGAAAAGGACGCCTCGTGCTCCAGATCCTTGTCTGCGTCCTGCTTGCCGCCTGCAGCCAAAAGCCGGTCGATTACGAGCAAGTAAGCGAAAAAGAGAAGATCATGATCCGCTTTTCCCACGTGGTCGGCGAAGACACGCCAAAAGGGTTGGCCGCCCGCCGCTTCGCTTCGCTGATGAAACAGCGGACCGGCGGCCGGGTGGAAGTGCAGGTATTCCCCAACGGGTCGCTGTACACCGACTACGAAGAATTGAAAGCGCTTCAGGAAGGGTACATCCAGATGATTGCCCCCAGTCTGCCCAAACTGTCCGGCCTGGTGCCGGAGCTGGAGGTGTTTGACTTGCCCTTTTTGTACCCCTCGCTCGACGACTATCACCGGGCACTTGACGGCGAAGCGGGCAGACAGTTGTTTCGCATGATGGGGCAAAAGGGGCTGGTGCCGCTGGCGTTTTGGGACAACGCCTTCAAGCAGTTCACCAGTTCGGTCCGGCCGATCCGGATGCCGTCCGATTTGCAGAACATGCGGATGCGGATCATGCCGTCGGTCGTATTGGATCGGCAAATGTCGATGCTGGGCGCCCAGCCGGTGGAGATGCCGTTTAACGATGTGTACCTGGCTTTGGAAAAAAGGCAGTTGGACGGGCAGGAAAACACGATTTCCAACATCTACACGAAACGGTTTTACCGCGTGCAAAAGTATATGACGATCAGCGATCACGGCTACCTCGGATACGTGGTCGTGATGAACCAGGAGTTTTGGAACCGCTTGCCGCGCGACATCCAGCAAACGCTGTTGCAGACGATTCGGGACGTGACAGTCTGGGAGCGGCAGATCGCCGATCAGGTCAACCGGGAGCAACTGGACGAGATCAGAAGGTGCCGCTGCATCGCCATTCACGAACTGACACCGGCCGAGAAAGCGGTCTGGCAGCAGTTTTTCCAGCCGCTGTACAAGAGCGCGCGCAGTCGCTGGGATCCGGTGTTCGTCGATGCGCTCGGTCTGTGATAAAACGGCTGGCCCGCTGTCATCGGCTGCCGACTCGAAAGGGAAGGGGGAGAGTGTGTCGTGCGGTTTTGGCGGATCACCATTCGGACGAGAATCGCTGTCGTCATTTTCGCGATTGTCGTGTTGGCCGTGGTTGGCGGCGATCTGTTGGTGGTCAGCAAAGTGACCCGGGCGTTCGAGCACGAGCTGGGGCAACGCGTGATGGCGATCGGGCAAACGCTTGCCCAATCTCCGCCGATTCGGCAAGGATTGATGAAAAAAGACGGATGGCAGATCATCCAGCCGATTGCCGAGCGGGTCCGGCTCGTCACCAATGTGGATTACATCGTCGTCTTTGACATGAACAAAATCCGCTACTCTCATCCACTGGAATCGAGGATTGGCACCGTGTTTCAGGGCGGAGACGAAGGACCGGCGCTGGCCGAGCAGAGCTATGTCTCGCAGGCACAAGGGGTGGAGGGATCGTCCATTCGCGCCTTTGTTCCGGTGATGGACGAGGAAGGCCGAAAACAGCTCGGCGTGGTCGTGGTAGGCATCATGGTTCCTACGTTTCTGAAATTGGTCACCGAGTATCGTCTGGACTTGTACCTGTCGCTTCTGATCGGCACTTCGCTCGGCCTCGTCGGAGCGTGGCTGTTGGCGGGCAAGATCAAGCGGCAGATGCGCAATATGGAGCCGGAAGAGATCGCCCGCCTTTTGGAAGAGCGGGAGGCTCTGATCCAGTCGATCGGAGAAGGGATCGTCGCCATCAACCAAAAGGAAGAGATCACGGTGTTAAACGAGCAGGCGGCGCAGTTGCTGGGAATCCCGATGAACGCCGTCGGCAAGCCGATCAGCGCCGTGATCGAGGACACGCGCTTGCCCGAGGTGATGCGAAACGGAGAAAGTCAGCACAAGCAGATCCAGTTTGTCAACGATACGATTATTCTCGTCAGCCGGGTGCCGATCGTCGTCGACAAGCAGATTGTCGGCGCTGTCGCCACGTTTCGTGACAAGACGCAGTTGTACAAGCTGGCCGAGGAACTGACCGGCGTGAAAACCTTCATGGACGCGCTCCGGGCGCAAAATCACGAGTACCTGAACAAGCTGCACACCATTGCCGGCCTGATCCAGCTTCGCCGCTACGACGAGGCGATCGAGCGGATTATGACGTTTACCGAGGAACAGCAGGAACAAACCCGGTTTTTGACGCAGCGGATCGCCGACTACAGCATCTCCGGCCTGATTTTGGGCAAGATGAGTCGGGCGCGCGAACAAGGGGTGCGGCTGGCACTCGATCCTGCTTCCTGCTTGCCGGAGGTGCCGGAAAACGTCTCCATCCAGGACCTCTTGGTGATTATCGGCAATCTCCTGGAAAATGCCATCGATGCGGTGGTACAGGCCAACCGGCCGGACGGGGAAGTCCGCCTGCGTCTGGAGGGCAACGCCGACGGGGTGGAGATCGAGGTGGCGGACAACGGAGTGGGGATTCCGCCCGACAAACTCACGCACATTTTCGAACACGGATACACGACCAAGCCGGACAAGGGGCAGGGGATCGGGCTTGCGCTGGTGAAGCAGCACGTCAGCTACCAGCGGGGCACGATTGACGTTCACTCGATCCCGGGAGAAGGGACGACGTTTGTGATTTATTTGCCCGCTCCGGCGTTTGCGGTGGAAAAGGAGGAGGGCGAACGTGATTCCTATCGTGATTATTGAAGATGATCCGATGGTGATGGAAGTGAACAAGCAGTTTGCAGCCCGCGTTCCCGGTTTCGAAGTGGTCGGAGAGGCGGGCACCGGCGTTGAAGGCATCGAACTGGTGCGCCGCGCAGGCGATTGTCTGGTGCTATTGGACGTCTTTCTGCCTGACATGGACGGGATCGACGTACTCAAACGTCTGCGCCAGATGGAATTGCCCGCCGACGTCATCCTGCTCACCGCTGCGCGGGACAGTCGGCATGTGCAGGACGGATTTCGCTACGGCGCCGCCGATTACCTGATCAAGCCGTTCCGCTTCGAGCGCTTTCAGGAGGCGCTGGAGAAGGTGAAGCAGCGGCGCAAGCGGATCAAGAGCGTCGACAAGTTCAACCAGGAAGAGCTGGACAATTGGAAGGGGACGTCTTCGTCCGTCGGCAGTCCCATTCCCTTGCCCAAAGGGTTGAACGAATGGACACTCACGCAAATCATCCAGTATCTGAGAAGCTGCGACACCTTGCAATCGGCGGAAGACGTGGCCGAAGGCACCGGACTGGCGCGGGTTACTGTCCGCCGCTATCTCGAATACCTGGTTCGCTCGGGTGAGGTGGAACTGCATGTGCAGTACGGCTCGGTCGGGCGGCCGATGAACCGCTACCGGTGGCGCTAAAGGCGCCGCCGTTTTGCTTTGCAACAGGATGGCGTATTATGGTATAGTAAGTCCCGAACTTACGTACAGAATTCGGATTTCGCGGAGGATCGGGAGGGGTCTCGTGTTTCTGGAAAAACTGATGCCCAACGAGTTTGTCCAATCCGTTCATCATATTGACCTTGCCATGTTGCGCGAGCGAAAGATTCGGGCGATCATCACCGATCTGGACAATACCCTGGTCGAGTGGAACCGGCCCGAGGCGACGCCCGAGATCGTCGAATGGTTCCGCCGTCTGCACGAGGCGGGCATCCAGGTGACCGTTGTCTCCAACAACCGGCGGGAGCGGGTGTTGCGCTTCTGCCAGCCGCTCGGCTGCCGCTACATCCACACCGCCCGCAAGCCGGCCGGACCCGCCTTTCTCCGCGCCGTCCGCGAGATGGGTGTGGCGATTGAAGAGACGGCGGTGGTTGGCGACCAGTTGTTCACCGATGTGCTGGGCGGCAACCGGCTCGGCTTTTACACGATCCTGGTCGTGCCTGTCTCCGCAAGCGACGGCTTCTGGACGCGCTTCAACCGCAAGTTGGAAAAACTGGCACTTTGCTGGATGCGCAAGAGAGGGATGATTTCGTGGAAGAACAACAACGCGTAACCGCACAACCGGCAACGGACGAGCCGGTGCATTGCGCCGGATGCGGCGTGCAGATCCAAACAGAGGACAAGGCGAAGCCCGGCTATACGCCGCCGTCGGCTCTGGCCCGTGAGGTCATCGTCTGCCAGCGCTGCTTTAGAATCAGACACTACAACGAAGTGGCGCCGGTGGAGATGGACGACGACGATTTTTTGCGCATTCTCAACGGAATCGGCGCCACCGACAGCCTTGTCGTGATGGTGGTCGACATCTTTGATTTTCAAGGGTCGTGGCTGCGCGGCCTGCCCCGTTTCGTCGGCGGCAACCCGATCCTTCTGGTCGGCAACAAGGTCGACCTGTTGCCGAAAAACATCAACTTGAACCGCGTGCGCAACTGGATGCAGTACGAAGCCAAGGAGCGCGGCCTGCGCCCTGCCGACGTCGTTCTGGTCAGCGCCGCCAAAGGCGTGGGCATCGACGAGTTGCTGGCGAAAATCGGCGAGTTGCGCCGTGGACGGGACGTCTACATCGTCGGCGTGACCAATGTGGGCAAATCCACGCTGATCAACCGGATCGTCCACGATTACGGCTCGGCCGACGTGGAGATCACCACCTCGCCGTTTCCCGGCACGACGCTGGACAAAATCGAGATTCCGCTGGAAGACGGCCGCTCGATCTACGACACGCCGGGGATCATCAACCGCGACCAGATCGGCCACATGATCACGCCCAAAGACCTGCGGACGATCACACCGTCTTCGCGGATCAACGCCAAAGTCTACCAGCTTGACGAGGGGCAGACGCTTTACCTCGGCGGCCTGGCTCGCGTCGACTTCGTGCGCGGACCGCACCAGCCGTTTGTCGTCTACGTCGCCAACAGTTTGAACATTCACCGCACCAAGCTGGAGAGGGCGGACGAACTTTTGGCCAAACACCACGGCGAACTGCTCGCCCCGCCGACCGGCAGGGAAGCGGCCAGCCAACTGCCGCCGCTTGTCCGCCATTCGTTCAAAATCCCGCCCAATGGTTCGGCGGACATCGTCATCTCCGGTCTGGGGTGGGTGACCTTGCAAGGAAAACAACCGGCGTACGTAGAGGTGCACGCTCCCAAAGGCGTCAGCGTCGGCGTTCGCCGGGCGCTGATCTAAGGTACGCGTTCGCGTTTTCCCAGGGAAAGGAGAAACCGATGATCACCAGTAAAACAATGATTGTGGGACTCTTTGGACATCCCGTTCACCATTCGCAATCGCCGTTGATGCACAACACCGCGTTTGCCGAGATCGGCTGCGATTTCGCCTACGCCGCCTTCGACGTGCCGCCGGAGCGGCTGGAAGACGCCGTGGCCGGCATCCGCGCCCTCGGGCTGCGCGGCGTGAACGTGACCATTCCGCACAAGGTGGCGATCCTGCCGTTTCTGGATGAGATCGACCCGCTGGCCCAACGGATCGGCGCGGTCAACACCGTGGTCAACGAGGACGGGCGGCTGATCGGCTACAACACCGACGGAATGGGCTACGTCCGCTCGCTGGTGGAGGAGACGGGGATTGACCTGACGAAGCAGGTCGTGACCATGCTGGGAGCCGGCGGGGCGGCTCGCGCCGTCGCCTGCACGCTGGCGGAAAAAGGGGTGAAAGCGATCCGCATCATCAACCGTTCGCGGGAAAAAGCAGAGCGGCTGGCGGAGCAACTGCACCCGCTGGTGGAAGCCAGGGCGCTGGAGCCGCACGAATTTGCCGCCGCGGTGGCTGACGCCACGCTGTTGATCAACACCACCTCGATCGGCATGTACCCGCACGTCGACGAGATGCCGATCCCCGGCGAGTGGCTGCACGACAAACTGGTCGTGAGCGACCTGATCTACAACCCGCTGGAGACCAAGCTGTTGCGCCACGCCCGCGAGACGGGTGCCGTCACCCATTCCGGCGTCGGCATGTTCGTCAACCAGGGGGCGCTGGCGTTTGAACTGTGGACCAACCGCGAAGCGCCGGCCCGGCTGATGCGAGAAACCGTGCTGCGACAGCTCCAACAAGGAGGAAACTAGATGCTTACCGGTAAACAGAAGCGTTACCTGCGTTCGCTCGCCCACCATCTCGACCCGATTTTCCAGGTGGGCAAGGGCGGCGTCAATGAAAACATGATCACCCAGATCAAGGAAGCGCTGGAAGCGCGCGAACTGATCAAGGTGTCGATCTTGCAAAACAACCTGGACGACAAACACGAAGTGGCCCAAGCCCTTGCCGCCGGGGCACAGGCCGAACTGGTGCAACTGATCGGCCACACCGTCGTGTTGTACAAAGAGTCGCGCGAACACAAGACGATCACTCTGCCCTGAGGCGGCCGCACGTGAGACAGAAACGAATCGGGATCTTCGGCGGCACGTTTGATCCGATCCACTTTGGCCACCTGCTCGCGGCCGAACAGGCGCGGGAACAGGCGGAGCTGGACGAAGTCTGGTTCATGCCGGCGCGGATTCCGCCGCACAAGGCGGGGCAAGGGATTTCGGCGGCGTCTGATCGCCTGCGCATGGTGGAGCTGGCGATCGCCGATCATCCGGCATTTCGCGCCACCGATGTGGAACTTGGGCGCGAGGGGCCGTCGTACACCGTGGACACGATGCGCGAACTGGTCCGGCGGCATCCCGACTGCGCGTTTTTTTTCATCCTTGGCGGCGACATGGTGGAGATGCTGCCCAAGTGGCACCGCTTCGACGAACTGAAGCGGCTGGTCCGCTTCATCGGACTGGCGCGGCCGAAAGCGTCGCCCAATCCGGGAGAGCTGGCCGAGTACGTCACGTTTGTAAAGATGCCGCAGTGGGAGTTGTCCTCGTCGCTCATCCGGGAAAAGGTCCGGGCCGGCAAAAGTCTGCGCTACCTTTTGCCCCCTGCGGTGGAACGCTATATAAAGGAGCGAGGATTGTATGGACCTGTTGGCTGACAAAGAGAAGCTCCTGGCCCAGGTGCGGGCGCAGATGAATGAAAAGCGCTACACGCATACACTGGGCGTGGCGGCGACCGCCCGCGCGCTGGCCGAGCGGTACGGGGCCGATCCCGACAAGGCGGAGCTGGCGGGTCTTACGCACGACTACTGCAAGTGCTGGCCCGTCGAACGGATGCGCCAGTACCTGTACCGCTACGATTTCCCCGACGACGTGATCCGCGGCGAGAAGGAACTGTGGCACGCTTTTGTCGGCGCGATCGTGATCCAGACCGAGCTGGGCATCACCGAGCCTGACGTGTTGCAGGCGGTCCGTTACCACACGACCGGCCGGCCGGGCATGTCGCTGTTGGAAAAAGTGGTCTGTCTCGCCGATTATATCGAGCCGAACCGGGACTTTCCCGGCGTCGACGACATTCGCCGCCTGGCCAAGACCAGCCTGGATCAGGCGCTCGCCCAGGCGCTCGGCGGCACGATCACTCATTTGATCGAACAGAACAGACGCGTTTACCCCTTGACGCTTTTGGCGTACAACGATCTCATCACGGCAGGAGGGATTTGATGGTAAAAGTAACGGAGGAGTTGGCTCGCACGGTGGTGAAGGCGGCCGCCGACAAGAAGGCGGAAAACATCGTTGTGATGGACATCAGCAAGCTCTCGATCATCGCCGAATACTTCATCGTCTGCCACGGGAACAACGAACGGCAGGTGCAGGCCATCGTGAATGAAATCCGCGACCAGGCGCACAAACGCGGCTACGACGTGCGCGGCATCGAAGGAGCCGAGGCGGGCCGTTGGGTCCTGATTGATCTCGGAGACGTCGTTGTCCACGTGTTCCACCGCGAAGAGCGCGAGTTTTACAACCTCGAACGGCTGTGGGGAGACGCGCCCCGCGTGACGTTCGATCTGGAAGGCTAAAATGGCGTACACCCATTTGGCCGCCGTCTACGACGCACTGATGGCCGACACCCCGTACGATCAATGGCTCGCCTGGCTGGAAAAGAACTGGAGCCAGCCGCAGCGGCCGCTTAGCGTGATCGACCTGGGCTGCGGCACAGGCAACATCGCCATCCCGTTGTCCAGACGGGGCTACCGCGTCGTCGGTGTGGACCTGTCGGCAGACATGCTCGCCGTCGCCTACGAAAAGATGCTGCGCGAAAAGGCGGAGGTAACCTGGGTTGAACAGGACATGCGCGACCTGGACGTCCCCGTCGCCGACGCGGTGATCGCCTGCTGCGACTCGCTCAGCTACCTGACGGACGAAGCGGACGTAAAACGCACGTTTACCCGTGTGTTTGCGCACCTGCGCCCGGGTGGAACGTTTCTGTTTGACGTCCACAGCCCTTATAAAATCCTGCACATCTTCGGCAACAACACGTTCGCCTGGGTGGACGAGGAGATCAACTACATCTGGCAGTGCTTCTGTGATCCGCTGCGGCTTGAGGTGGAGCATCAGCTCACCTTTTTCCTGCGCACGGACTCAGGATTGTACCGGCGCCTTGAGGAAGACCACCGGCAGCGCGCCTACCAGCCGCTGTTGATGCTGGGCTGGCTGCGCGAAGCGGGATTTGTCGACATTCGGCTCACCGCCGATTTCACCGACCAGCCGCCCGGCGAACAGAGCGAGCGCCTGTTTTTTGCCGCCCGCAGGCCGTAGGCGTTGACACGGCGGAAACGGTTTGACTATAATCGACACATATATGGCATATGGACAGCGATGATGAGGAGGAGTACACAAAGGGTACGCGACCCAGAGAGTTGACGGACGGTGCGAGTCAACCCGGCGTTTTGTGGAACTGGCCTCTATGCTCTTCTCCCGAAGGCCGTCCGGTCATTACGGTCGGTTGCGTAAGGAGGAGCGTCGATTCCACGTTACGGAAGAGAAGAGTGGGCGGACCGGCCGAGCGCGGCGGTTCGTCAATCAAGGGTGGTACCGCGGGAATGACAACCTCTCGTCCCTGACAGCAAGCTGTTGGAGATGGGAGGTTTTTTTACTTTACTTGCATGTTGAGGAGGCAAGACTGATGGCGAAGCAATACGATCCGGCTGCGATCGAAAGTAAGTGGCAGCAAGTATGGAAGGAAAAACAGGGCCATAGCACAAACGAAGCCGGCAACAAACCGAAATTCTACTGTCTGGAGCAGTTCCCGTATCCCTCGGGCCGGTTGCACATGGGACACATGCGCGTCTATTCGATCGGCGACATCATCGCCCGGCTGAAGCGGATGAACGGGTACCAGGTTCTGCATCCGATGGGGTGGGACGCCTTCGGGCTGCCGGCGGAAAACGCCGCTGTCAAATACGGGGCGCAGCCGGCCAAGTGGACCTACGAGAACATTGAGTACATGAAAGGACAACTGCAACGCCTCGGCGTCAGCATCGACTGGTCGCGCGAAGTGACCACCTGCTCGCCCGACTACTACAAGTGGACGCAGTGGCTGTTCTTGACCTTCTATGAGCGCGGGCTGGCGTACCGCAAGCGGGCGTCGGTCAACTGGTGTCCGGAATGCTCGACGGTGCTCGCCAACGAACAGGTGATCGACGGCTTGTGCTGGCGCTGCGACTCGGAAGTGACGAAAAAAGACCTGGAGCAGTGGTTCTTCCGCATCACCGATTACGCGGAGCGGCTGCTCAACGACCTGGATCATCTGCCGCGCTGGCCGGAAAAGGTGCGCACGATGCAGAAAAACTGGATCGGCAAGAGCGAAGGGGCCAACGTGATTTTTACCGTTCCCGAACTGGGCGACGAGCAGGTGACCGTGTTTACAACCCGGCCGGACACCTTGTACGGCGTCACGTACATGGTGCTCGCGCCTGAACATCCGCTCGTGACCCGGTTGATCGCGGGCAAACCGCAGGAAGCGGAGGTGCTCGACTTCATCGAGCAGATGAAAAAAGCGAGCGATATCGCCCGCACCGCGACCGACGCGGAAAAGATCGGCCTGTTTACCGGCGCGTATGCCAAACACCCGCTCACCGGCGACGAGATTCCGATCTGGGTGGCCAACTACGTCCTGCCCGACTACGGTACCGGCGCGGTGATGGGGGTTCCGGCGCACGACGAGCGCGACTTCGCCTTCGCCAAAAAATACGGCCTGCCGATCAAGGCGGTGATCAATCCGCTCGCCCCGGATCTCTTGGTGGAGGAAGTGGGAGTGGATGCTGCCTACACCGAGGAGGGCACGCTGATTCATTCCGACCGGTTCGACGGCATGCCCAACCGCGACGCGATCAAGGCGATCAGCGAGTACCTGCAGGAGTTGGGCAAGGGCGGCCCGGCCGTCTCCTACCGCCTGCGCGACTGGCTGGTTTCCCGCCAGCGCTACTGGGGCGCGCCGATTCCGATGATCTACTGCGACTCGTGCGGGATCGTGCCGGTGCCGAAAGACCAGTTGCCGGTGATGTTGCCCAACGACGTCGTCATCGACGGCAAGCGCAATCCGCTGACCACGTCGGAAAGCTTCGTCAACACCACTTGCCCGACGTGCGGTGGTCCCGCCCGCCGGGAGACGGACACGATGGACACGTTCATCGATTCGTCGTGGTACTATCTGCGCTACACCGATCCCAAGAACGAGCAGTTGCCGTTCGCCAAGGAGAACGCGGACAAGTGGCTGCAGGTGGACGAGTACATCGGCGGGATTGAACACGCCATCCTGCACCTCTTGTACTCCCGGTTCTTCACCAAGGTGTTGTACGACGCGGGCATGGTATCGTACGAGGAGCCGTTCCGCAGTCTCTTGACCCAGGGCATGGTGCTGAAAGACGGAGCGAAAATGTCCAAATCGAAGGGCAACGTCGTCAGCCCGGACGAGATGATCGAAAAGTACGGCGCCGACACCGTCCGGCTGTTTATCCTGTTTGCCGCCCCGCCGGAGCGCGACCTCGACTGGACCGACACCGGTGTGGAGGGCAGCTACCGCTTCCTCAACCGCGTCTGGCGGCTGGTGGAGAGCCACACCGGCGTGTTCGCGCAGGCGTCCGCGCCCAATCCGAACAACGAGGCAAGCAAGGAACTGTACCGGATGACCCATTACGCGATCAAAAAAGTGACCGAGGACATCGGCGAACGGTACACCTTCAACACCGCGATCAGCACGATTATGGAACTGGTCAACAAGCTGTACGCCTACCCGTCGGACGCCGACCGAGGCACGCTCGCGTTCGCGCTGGAGACGCTGGTCGTGCTGCTGGCGCCGATTACGCCGCACATCGCTGAAGAACTGTGGCAAATGATCGGCAAAATCGGCAGCGTCCACGAACAGACCTGGCCGACGTACGATCCGTCCGCGCTGGTACTGGACGAAGTGGAGATCGTCATCCAGATCAACGGCAAGGTGCGCGACAAGCTGGTCGTCCCCAACGGCTTGTCCAAGGAAGAACTGGAAGCCCTGGTGGTCAGCCATGAAAAAGCGCGGGCGCTGATCGGCGACAAAACCGTCCGCAAGGTGATCGCCGTACCCGGCAAGCTGGTGAACATCGTCGTCGGCTGACGACCGGGTATCGCCGATTCCCGGCAATGAGAGAGGTCCCGTCTTGTACGGGCCTCTCTTTTTTTATGTCGAAGAGAGTGTGTCTCCCGCTTATGGTTCGAGTTTCGACAGCCCGGACAGATGCTGGCTCATTTCGTGCCGGTCAGCGGCGAATTTGGCGTGGGTCCGTTTGAACACCTCGTTGAACAATCCGGGCACTCCCTGTTTGAGTGCCGCCAGCCCTTCCCCGGTGATCCCGCCCGGCACGCAGACGCGCTCCTGCAAAGACGGCAGGGAAAAAATCTCCTGTTTCAACAACTCGGCAAACCCGATCACCATCTGCGTGGCGAGAAACGTGGCCGCTTCGCCGGAGATGCCTGTCTTTTCCTGGGCGGAGCGGATCATTTCCTGCAGGAGGTAACTGAGAAACGCCGGGCCGCAACTGCTGATGTCGGAAGCGATGCGCAAAAAGGGTTCCTCGATCTCCAGCGGGCAACTGATGTGCGACATCAGCGTCAAAATGGTTTGCCGGATGTCGGCCGTGACGCGCGAGCCGAATTCCACCAGGGTCAACCCGCTGCAAGCGGCGTTGGTAATGCTGGGGATCACCCGTACGACCGGACACGGCACCAGGTCTTCCAGCTCCGCCAGCCGCACCGGACTGGTGATCGTCACCAGCAGATGCCGCCCGGTCAGTCGGTCCGCGAATTGGGACAGGGCGTTTTGGTATTCCAGCGGCTTTACGCAAAGGAAGATCACCTCCGCCTTCTCCGCCAGCCCGGCGTTGTTCTCAGCGATCGTCAGGCCGGGATGGCGCTTTGCCAGGCTCGCCGCCTTTGAGGGAGTGCGGTTGGATGCAATGATCTGGTTTGGCAACAAGGCGCGGGAAGAGATGAGCGCGTCGATCAGTATGCTGCCCATGCTGCCTGTGCCGACAAAGCCAACATGCATAAAAAATCCCTCCCACGATTCTTCTTTTTCACTGTATGAAAGAAACGTAGCCAAGATGCCCGGGAACGGAAAAAATAAATTTTAAATAGAAATAATATTGATAAAATTCACACTTTGTTATACATTACTTGTTGTGGGGATAGTAGTGGGACGAGAGACATGAAAGCGCAAACATAGTGAATTATGGGAGAAAACGTATGGAAAGGAGGCGCGTTCTGTGTGGTCATCCCGTTCCCGCAACGGTCCTGATACTATCCTTAGTGAGAAACAGAGGAGGGATCAAGATTGGCAAAAAACGATTGGAACAATATCGCACAATCGGCCTCGTTTCAAGAACTGATTCGGCAAAAAAAGGCATTCATCATTCCAGCGACCATCTTTTTCATCGTCTTTTATTTCACGCTTCCGGTTCTTACGTCGTTCACGACGGTGCTGAATGGCAAGGCGATCGGCGTCATCAACTGGGCCTACATGTATGCCTTTGCGCAGTTCGCGATGACGTGGATCCTTTGCCACATGTACATGAGCAAGGCCAGCAAGTTTGACAAGCTGGTCGAAGAAGTGAAGAAAGAGACTGAGAACAAGGGAGTGAAAGCCGGATGAACGCAAGCGCCTTTTCTTTCTTTGTAGCTATTATTCTTCTTACTCTCCTCATCACGTACTGGGCGGCCAAACGGAACAAGTCGACCAGCGAATTTTATGTGGCTGGCGGAAACATCACCGGCTGGCAAAACGGGCTGGCGATCGCCGGCGACTACATGTCGGCGGCCTCCTTCCTCGGTATCGCCGGGGCGATTGCGCTCAACGGTTTCTCCGGATTCTTTTATTCGATCGGCTATCTGGTTGCGTACCTGGTGGTGCTGTTGCTCGTCGCCGAACCGCTGCGCAACCTTGGGAAATACACGATGGCGGACATGATCGCCGCCCGCTTTAACCAGAAGTCGATCCGGTCCACCGCAGCGCTCAACACGCTGGCGATCAGCACGTTCTACATGATCGCGCAGTTGGTCGGCGCGGGCGCGATCATCAAGCTGTTGCTCGGCATCGACTACTCGACGTCCATCGTGATCATCGGAGTGTTGATGACCATCTACGTCGTGGCCGGTGGGATGCTGGCCACCACCTGGGTGCAGATCGTCAAAGCCGTGCTGTTGATGGGCGGGACGTTTGCGCTGTCGATTATGGTCTTGGCCCATTTCAACTTCAATCCCGTTGAACTGTTCAACCAGGTAGCGGCAAAAGTGGGTGAAAAAGCGGTCGTGCCGCCCGCTCCGACCACGTTTGCGGCCGGGATCGACTCCGTTTCGCTCAATATCGCGCTGGTGCTGGGGACTGCAGGCCTGCCGCACATCCTGATCCGGTTCCTCTCCGTGCCCAACGCGGTGACGGCGCGTAAATCGATCGTCATCGCCACCTGGATCATCGGCTTGTTCTACCTGATGACGCCGGTGCTGGGCTACGGTGCCGCCTACTTCGTCGGTCAGGACGCGATCAAGGCCGCCAACGCGGCGGGCAACCTGGCCGCGCCGCAATTGGCCGAGTACCTTGGCGGCAACCTGTTCCTCGCCTTCATTTCAGCGGTGGCCTTCGCGACGATTCTCGCCGTCGTGGCCGGTCTGGTCATCTCTGCGGCGAGCGCGTTTGCGCACGATTTCTACTCCAACGTGCTGCGCCAGGGCAAGGCGACCGAGCAGGAGCAGATGAAAGCGGCCCGCTGGGCGTCCGTCGGCATCGCCGTCTTCTCCATCCTGCTTGCGCTCGGCGCGAAGAACTTTAACGTGTCGTATCTGGTGGCGCTCGCCTTCTGCGTCGCGGCCAGCGCCAACGTTCCGGTGATTTTGCTTACCATCTTCTGGAAAAAGTTCAACACCAAAGGAGCGGTGGCCGGCATGCTGACCGGCCTGATCGGATCGGTCGGTCTGATCCTGATCAGCCCGAACGTGATGGGGGAAGCGGCGATCTTCCCGCTGAAAAGCCCGGCGATCGTCTCCGTGCCCCTCGGCTTCCTCGCCTGCTATCTGGGCACGGTGTTGAGCGGCGGCTCAACGCGGGCCGACGAAGAGAAACACACAGAGATTTTTGTGCAGGCCAACACCGGCATCAAGCAAGTCGGCTGACCTGCCAGGGGATAACACGTTTGTTCCAAAAAACAGCGGCTGCGCGGCGGACATTCCCGTTCGGGCCGCTGTTTTGCTGTTCAGGGAGCGGTGAGCATGCCTTTCAGCCGCTCGTACGTCTTGTCGCCGATTCCACCGACATTTTTCACCTCGTCCGGACTGTGGAACGGGCCGTGCCGCTCCCGGTAGGCGAGAATCGCTTTCGCCCGCGTCTCGCCGATCCCCGGCAAGGTGAGCAACTGCGCCAGGGTGGCGGTGTTGAGGTTTACTTTTGCCGCCCCGGCGGACGGCGAAGCGGCTTGTGCGCCTGGGGAAAGTCCGGTTGGCTCCCGGGGGCCGTCACCGGTAATGGGGGCCGGGAAAAAGCCGTTCGGCGGCGTTTCCCCTTTGGCCGGAATCCAGACGACCATGCCGTCGCTCACCGGCTGGGCCAGATTCACCCGGTTCACATCCGCCTGAGGGAGAAAGCCCCCGGCTTTGGCCACTACAGCCTGTATCCGCTCGCCGGCGGCAACCGGATACAGGCCGGGGTGCCGCACACTGCCTTTGACGTCGACGTAGAGGAGCGGATCTGGCTCAGACTCAGACGGTTCATCTTTATCCGCCGTTTCGCCGTTTCCGGCGGGCGCTTCTGTTCCATCGGCCCCGCTGCGTTTCGCTGACGGCGGAGGCGCCTGCTCCATCCCGGTTTCCGAGGCGTAGGCGGGCGTCTCCAAAGGCAACGGCGAACGGGTTTCCGACGGGCCAGGGTAGAAGAGCCAGGTGGCGAGAACCGCGAGCAGAACGGCGATGACAATCAACGGCTTGCGGTACCGATCCCACAGGTCGTACAACATCGGGTATTCCTCCTTTGCAGGTGGTGTCATCCCGAGCGTACGAAAAGACAGCGGCAAGCGCAAAAAAACCTCTCCCTTTTTGGGGGAGAGGCGTGAAAGCTGATCGGTGCCTAGCCGATATGCTGCAAGCTTTCCGTCTTTTTGCGGCGGATGTCCACCGACGGGCTGACGTACGGCTCAAACGTGTACTTTTGCTCGATGAAAATCTGGTGCCACAGCATGAAAATCAGCACGGTCCAGATTTTGCGGCTGTAGTCGGCGTGTCCTTCGCGGTGTTCGTCCAGCATGTACAGGACGTACGCCTTGTTGATCAGATGGTCCACTTTCGCCTCGAAGATCAACTCCTTCGCCCACTGGTAGAATTGGTGTTTCAGCCAGTGGCGTGTCGGCACCGGGAAGCCCAGTTTCGGCCGCGTCTTGATCTCCGGCGGCAAGAACTCTTTCATCGCTTCGCGCAGCACGTGTTTGGTCGTGCCCTCGGCGATCTTGTACTTGGTCGGGATGGTCGCGGCGAACTCGAAGACTTTCGGGTCGATGAACGGCACGCGCAATTCCAGCGAATTGGCCATCGTCATCTTGTCCGCTTTCATCAGGATGTTGCCGCGAAGCCAGGTGTGAATGTCCAGGTACTGCATCTTGGTCACGTCGTCGTACCCGGCCACCCGCTGGTAGATTTCATTCGTCACCGTCCAGGGCGAGCGGTACGACTCGGAGTGGAGGATGTTTTCAGTGACGACGCGTTCCTTCAATTCTTCGGAGAAGATCAGCGCGTTGCCGAAGAAGCGTTCCTCCACCGTTTTGGAGCCGCGAATCAGGAAATTTTTTCCTTTTACGCTGTCCGGCAGTTTTTCCGCCACCGAGCGCAGCGATTGTTTCATCCAGCCGGGCAGGTAAGAAAACATCCGCAGCGAGTGCGGCTCGCGGTAGATGTTGTAGCCGCCGAAAAACTCGTCCGCCCCTTCGCCGGAAAGCACGACGGTGACGTGCTGGCTGGCCAGTTCGGCGACGAAGTAGAGCAGGATTGCCGACGGGTCGGCCACAGGCTCGTCCTGATGCCATACAAGCCGGGGCAGTTCGGCCAGATAGCGTTCGGCGGAGATCACGACCTCATGGTGTTCCGTGCCGAGGAACTGGGCGGTGCGGCGGGCGTATTCCAGTTCGCTGTAGCCGGGGATGTCGGAACCGACGGAAAACGTCTTGACCGGTTCGAACGTCCGCAGCATGCCGACGATGCTGCTGGAGTCCACGCCGCTGGAGAGAAATGCTCCGCGCGGCACCTCGCTCATCCGGTGTTTGTCGACCGACTCCAGGAGCACCGCGCGCGTGCCCTCGACGAAGTACGAAAACGGTTTGCTCTCGTCGGGCGCAAAGACGACATCCCAGTATTTCGCAACAGTAATCCGGTCGTTTTGCACGACGAAATAGTGGGCGGGCGGGATGCGGTAAATTCCTTCGTACATCGTCTCCGGATCGGGCACGTACTGGAACGTCAGATAGTGGTAAAACCCGGTTTTGTTCACGTCCCGCTTGACGCCGGGCAACTCCAGGAGGCTCTTGATCTCGCTTCCCACCGCGATGGTGTCCGCTGTTTCGGTGTAGTAAAGCGGTTTGATCCCGAAGTGGTCGCGGGCACCGAACAGCAACTGCCGCTTGCGGTCCCAGATGGTGAAGCCGAACATGCCGCGCAGGTGCTTCGGCGCGTCGAATCCCACTTCTTCGTACAGGTGCAGGATCGTCTCGATGTCGGAGTCGGTCTGGAACACGTGTCCGCGCTCCTTCAGCCACTGCTGCAGTTCCTTGTAGTTGTAGACTTCGCCGTTGCCGACGATCCACATGTCCCTGGTTTCGTTGCAGAGCGGCTGGTGGCCGCCTTTGACGTCGATGATGCTGAGGCGGCGAAAGCCGAGAGCGATCTGATCTTCTATATGAAAGCCGTCGTCGTCGGGCCCGCGGTGCAGGATGACGCGGGTCATCGCCTCGATGACGTCCGCTTGCGCCGGAGCTTGCCGCTTGTTGTACAGAGCTACAATTCCACACATACGCTGAACTCTTCCTCTCGCAGGGGGGTTCCCTGAAAATACGCTATAGCTTAATCTATCACGGAATAGATTGGGATGCAATTGGACACAAGTCCAGGGGGCGCGAAGAAACGGCCTTCTATGCTTTCTATGGTGAACCACGAGGCTTTGCGCTATAATGCGAGATAGGATGTACGATGATGTACAGATTTAGTGGAGGGGGACATACAACGTGTTATTGAACGATCAACAAATCCGCGAACTGGCCCAGGCGGGGATGATCACGCCGTTCGTCGAGAGCAATGTGCGTCACACCGATGGCGGGCCGGTGATTTCGTACGGATTGACCAGCTTCGGGTATGACCTGCGCGTTGGCGAAGAATTCCTGATTTTCAGCAATTTACATACGACCATCGTCGATCCGAAAAAGATGGACAAGGACGCGCTGGTCAAGGTGCGTGCGGAAAACGGCTACATCATCGTTCCCCCGAACTCGTTTGCCCTGGCCGAATCTGTGGAGCACTTCCATATTCCGGAAGACATCCTCGGCGTGGTATTCGGCAAATCCACCTATGCCCGCTGCGGGATCATCACCAACGTGACGCCGCTCGAACCGGGCTGGTCCGGGACGGTGACCCTGGAGATCAGCAACACCACGCCGTTGCCGGCAAAAATCTACGCAAACGAAGGGCTGTGTCAGGTGCTGTTCATGCGCGGGGAACGGCCCAATATCACCTACGCCGACAAAAAAGGCAAGTACCAGAACCAGCAAGGCATTACTCTGCCCAAAGTGTAGACCAAAGACGCCCATCGGCAAAAAGCCGCCAGTACAGGCGGTCTTGGTCGGAACCCTGCGCGGCGCTAGCGCAAGCTTGCGCCGCGCGGGGTTTTTTTTGTCCCTCTCAGCCGTTGTACAGTCTGGCCAAAGGAATGTACAACGGGCGGTGGGAACGGGATGGAGAGATTCAGCGGATACGTGCGGGGGATGTGGTTTTGGCTGGGGGTGTCGATGGCGGCCGGCTATCTGCTGGCAGCGTATGCCCCGACAGCCGTCGTGGCGGCTGTGTTGGTCGCGGCGCTGGCAGGCGGTCTTGTCCTGGGCAAAAAACGTCCGCATGTGTGGATAGCGTTCGTCGGTTGCCTTTTTGCCATCGCGTATTTTCACTGCTACGATCACGCGCATCGACCGGGACGATTGGCTGCCGCTGCGGCTCACAACGCTACGGTCGAAGCCGAGGGGATGATCGATTCGGCGGTGAAACAAGACGGGGATGTGGCCCGCTTTTTCCTGCGGGTGGACGCGGTGGCGGCAGACGGCGTCCGTACGCCGTTGTCGCCGCGCGAACGGCTGGCCGTGCGGGTTCGGCTGACCGAGGAGCGGCAGACGGCCTCAGTGGAGCGGTGGGCGGCGGGTCAGCCGTTTCACGGCCGGTTGCATCTGCGCCTGCCTGATCCGGCACGCAATCCGGGCGTGTTTGACTATGCCCGCTACCTGCGTTGGCAGGGGGTGTTTGCCGCAGCCGACACCGTCTATAGTGAAGTGCGTGTCGATGTGTCGGCAGGCGGCGTCCGCGCGTGGTTTGACCGCTGGCGAAAAGCGGAGGAAGCACGAATCGAGCAGCTGTGGGACGATCCGGTGACAGCCGGATACCTACAGTCGCTACTCTTGGGCGAAGCGGATGCGGTGGAACCCGCGCTGGCCGAGATGTACCGCGACCTGGGCCTGATCCACGTGTTGGCCATCTCCGGACTGCACGTGACCCTGGTGAGCGGCATGCTGCTGTGGATCTGGCAGCGGTTCGGACAGGCAAAAGAAAGCGGCGTGTGGTTCACCGTCGTCCTGCTTGTTGGCTATGTCATGCTGGTCGGAGCCAGTCCTTCCGCCGTCCGTTCCGGGTTGATGGGCGGCATCGGACTTGGCGCGGCCGTCATCGGCAGACGGATCGACGTCCGCGATGTCTGGGGACTGGCGTTGACCGTCATGTTGCTCTATGACCCGTACCAGTTGTGGCAGGCGGGGTTTCAGTTGTCGTTTGCCGTGACGCTGGGCCTGATCGTCTACGTGCCGATATTCTGCCAGTCGCCCTATCCCCGCGCCCGCTGGATAAAAACGGCGCTGGCCGTCACCACGGCGGCCCAACTGGTCTCCTTTCCGTTTCTGCTCTACTGGTTTCACCAGGCTTCCCCCCTTTCCTGGGCAGTCAATCTCGTGGCCGTACCCATCCTCTCCTGGATCGTGCTGACGGCGGGCTATCTCGCACTGCTCTTCGCCCATGTGCATCCGGTGTTGGCGTTGTTGCCGGCCCGTGCGGTTGACGGGGTGCTGGGCGGTGTCCATGCGGGTCTCGCCTGGCTTTACAGCCTGCGCGTGCCGTTTTCCCATTGGCCGCATCCTGACGGGTGGTGGCTGGTCGCTTTCGCCTTGTGGCTTGCGGCCGTGCCGTTCGGTTGGCGGCGAGGCTATCAGCGAAGGCGGGATCTGGCCGTGTACGGGCTGTGTCTCCTACTGCTTGTCGTCCTCGCCAGACAGCCGTTTTCCGGCTCTGACGAGGTGCGGATTACGTTTCTCGATGTCG
>JBHGXV010000062.1:0-41545 GCA_041920505.1 Paenibacillaceae bacterium | reverse complement strand
GGTGCTTCAAATACAGCAGCGCCGCCACGTCTTCCGGTTCGATCCGCTCCTCGGCAAACAGTCGGGCAGACGACGCGCTCACCTCCCGCAACACGTCGTCCTCTACGGTGACTGGCGCCAGCTTGCGCAACAGGGCGTAGTCCGCCATGATCTCCCGGTAGGCGGCCACCAGTTCAAACGACGGCCACTCGCGCAAGTACCGCTCCAGAATGTCATCGATCATCCGTTCAAACTTTTGCAGGGCCACCTTGTCCAGATCGACGCGCTGCTCGCGCAGGTGAGCGTACACCTGCCGGTTCATCTCTTGCCTGAGGTGCTTGCGCAAGGCGGCAAACCGCTCGCGAAACGGCAGATGACTGTACGTGTCGACAAACAGGCGCCTGATCTCGCCGCCCGCTATCTTGAAGGCGTGATTTGTCTTTTTGTAGACAAACCGCAAGTCCCGAAACATTATCTGCTCGTCTAGGAGGAAGCGGACATACGCTTCCAAAGTCTGTCGGCAGGCGAGCGATCCCTTGAAACGAAGCCGCTTGATGGCAGACTCTCGCGTTTCGCGATTGTCGCGGTCGGACTCGAAAAAGAGTTGCAACGACCGGCCGGGATCGAGGATGCGCCACCCTTTGGGCAAATCCGGTTTGAGCAGCCGGGCCGCCCAATCGAGAAACGTCGACTGCTGGACATCCTCCACCCCCAATTCAGGCAACACGTCGGAGATGTAGTTGAGAAACAGCCGGTTGGGGGCATACACCATGAACCGCCTGGATGAGAGCGAGTCCTGGTAATTGTAGATGAGATAGGACAAGCGGTGCAGGGCAATCGTCGTCTTCCCGCTCCCGGCCACCCCCTGCACGACAATGGGGCGGTCTTTTTCCGCGCGGATGATCTCGTTTTGTTCGGACTGGATCGTGGCGACGATGTCCTTCAGCCTGGCGTCGTTGGTCTCGTTCAGGCTGGAGGCGAGAAATTCGTCGATGTACCCTTCCCCGAGAAACTCGTCAGGAGAGCCAATCTCGCGGTCGATCGTCTCTTTCAGCGCGCCGTCGTAGATACCGACGAGCTTCCCGTCCTCTATGGCGAAGTTGCGCTTCAGTGTCACCTCGCCCCGCACCAGTCCTTTCGGCGTGCGATACCATGCGTTTTTGCTTTCACCGCTGTAGTAGAGACTGGCGATCGGAGCGCGCCAGTCGATCACGACCGCGTCCAGCGTGTCGCTTCGCACCACCCCGCGTTTTCCGATGTAGACCGTGTCTTTCTCGTATGTCTCTTCCTTGACGAAGTCGACGCGGCCGAAATACGGCTTCTTGCGCGCAAACTCCAGGTGACTGAGCGCTTTCGCCTTTTTGTAGTTGACCACCTGTTTGACGTAATCGTCCGTCGGGTCCTTGATGTCCGCACGCAGCCGCCCGATTTCCTCTTCAATTACCTTCACCGTCTGATCCAGCCGCGCTTGTTCCGCTTCGTACGCGGGATGGCGTATCGTCACCAAAAACTCCCCCCATCCATCGAGACTCGTTTTTTTATCGTAGCAAAAAGCGGGTGCGCAAGCCAGCGCCGAGCAGAAAGAAATCCCGCGATGGCAGGTGAAGCGCATTCCGAGGCGGACGGCCTCGGCCAAGCCGCTTCCAAACGAAAAAACGGAGAAGCCGTGCACGCTCTCCGTTTCCTTATGTTGAACTGCTTGTAAAACACGGTTAACGTCCGGCCGGCGGAACACGTTATCAGTGTTTCAGGCCGTTGTCTTCCAGATCCTCCACATAGCGGATCGAGTCCAGACTGGCTTTCAAGGAGGTGCGCACAGCATCGATGTACTTGCGGCGCAGTTGTTGCTGTTCCTGTTTCTCCTGCTCGGTCAAACCGGTCTCTTTGGACTTTTTCGCCAGTTCGTTAATCCGTTTGATCTCCGCGTCTGTTACCACCGTTCTCCCTCCCCTGTGAAACATGATTTGTCTATTATACCACAACCGAACCGGTTGGGAAGAAGCGGTGAATCACCCAAAGACCCGGGGCCAGCACGGCTCCCGTCGTAAAGGCTGCCTGGCATCCAGAATTACCGATCGGGTTGAAGCGGAATGTGCAAAGTCTGACCGGGATAGATGACAGCGTCGGCAAGGCCGTTTTGCTCCCGGATCGCCTCCACCAGCGCGGCGGTGTCGGTGCCCGCCCGTTCGCAGTAGCGCTCGGCCAGCTTCCACAAACTGTCTCCCGGCTTGACGGTAACGTCTATGTGCGGCTGGACAGGACGGTGTTCGGCGGTGGCGAACACCAGTCCGCTCAACAGGTAAAACGCCAGACAAAAGACCACGGCCGCAAGCAGGGCTTGTCCGCGCGTAATCCCGCGCCCCCGGCGGTTGGCTGGTCCGGATGTATGTACACGGCAACGGCTGGTTCCAATCGTTTGGTTTCTTCTCTGGTACTGTCCGATCATCTCCATCACCCTCGCAAACATTTGTTCGACTCTCTTGCTGTCATCATAATACGAACACATGTTCATGTCAAGCAAAAATCGAACTTATGTTTGTCGAACGCAAGATCCCATGGTATAATGTAGAAAAGTAGGATCGAGAGAATAGAGGTGTCTGCATGACCAAGCTGTCCAATCGCCAGCAAGCCATCATGGATTTCATTCGCAAGGAAGTCAGAGACAAAGGATACCCGCCGTCGGTCCGGGAAATCGGCGAAGCCGTCGGACTGGCCTCCAGTTCTACCGTTCACGGACATCTGGCGCGACTGGAGAAAAAAGGGCTGATCCGCCGCGACCCCACCAAACCGCGCGCGATCGAGCTGCTCGTCGATGGCGACCGCTACAGCGACGACTTCGAGATGTCAATCGTCCGCGTACCGGTCGTCGGCAAGGTCACGGCCGGACAACCGATCACCGCAGTGGAACAGGTGGAAGAGTACTTCCCGCTGCCGGAGAGCGTCGTCTCCACCGACAACGTGTTCATGCTCCGCGTCTCAGGCGACAGCATGATTGAGGCGGGCATCCTGGACGGCGACTACGTCATCGTCCGCCAGCAGAACGTGGCCAACAACGGAGACATCGTCGTCGCCATGACCGACGAGGACGAAGCGACCGTCAAGCGCTTTTTCAAGGAGCGGACCCACTTCCGCCTGCAACCGGAAAACGCGACGATGGAACCGATTATTCTCGATTCGGTGACGATTCTGGGCAAAGTGATCGGCGTCTATCGGCTGTTCCACTGATCCGCCGACTGCGCTCCGGTGAAATTTCCTCAACAAAAAACGTGGCAGCGAGAACGAAAACAAAACGTTCTCAACTGCCACGTTTTTTGCTATCCGGGAAATTGTGTTCAAACTGGTTAACACCGGCGGGCAAGGAAGCGGCTCGCGTCTACAATGCGAGAAAGAACCAGACGATCATCAGCAGTTGCAACAACACCTTGATCACGGCGCTGCTCAAGAACGCAGCCAGCGACCCCAGCGCTACGCGAAACGCCTTGTCGGGTGGCTGTTTGTTTACGCCCCATTCCACCGCGAGCACAAATACGAACGGCAGCACCAGGATACCGATCGGCCCCAGCAGGATCACGCCCAGCACGACGCCAGCAAGCGCGGCAAGCGACGACCATTTGGAGCCGCCGTACTTTTTGACGAAATACAGATTGGTGAACAGATCGGAACCAAGCAAAAGACCGGTCATCACCACCATCCCCCACCAAAACGACGCGGGCAGCTCGGCGCCTGGCTCGGCCAGCGCGAACTGGTACAAGAGAAACCCCGCCCACAACAAGAGCGTATCGGGGATGACGGGAAAAAACACCCCGGCGATGCTTAGCGCAAACAAGACAACGATTGCGATCCACAACAATGCACTCACGATAACTCCTCCTGCGTTCCCTGTCTTGTCGCTATTGTAACACAGAATCCTTGGCCCGCACCAAACCGGCAAAAGTCCCCAGACCTTTCGCCGAAAAAACAGCCCGAATGGGCCATGGCATTTTTTCTCGGCGTTGTCTATCCTATTGCAAAACAGTTGACGGCAACACCGTCCTGACCGACATCCGCGATCTCATCAAGGAAGGGAAGCCACAATGAAAAAACGGACGCTATGGATCGTCTCGCTCCTGTTGATTCTCACCGGCTGCGCCAGGGAAGCGCCGACGGCTCCCTCGGGCGCGCCGATTCGGGCGGCGCTGGCGGTGCAACCCGATCCGGTGCGCGCGCAACAACCTGCCGTCTTCTCCGTCACGGTGACCCAGGACGGCCAGCCAGTGGACGACGCCGAGGACGTCAAGTTCGAAATCTGGCAAGACGGCGACGCGTCACATGTGATCCTGAACGCCGCGAGCAAAGGCTTTGGCGTCTATACAGCGGAAAAAAGCTTTGCCAAACCCGGCACCTACAAGGTGATGTACCACGTTACCGCCCGGGAGTTTCACAGCATGAACGTCCGGACGTTCACTGTCGAGCCCGCCCCCGGTACGTAGCGCCGCTCCGCAGCCAACGCCAGCCGACAGAAGCTGTGTACGACGGCAATCGCTCGCACTCACGCAAAAGCGCCCTCCTTCTCCCCTGCCGGGGAAGGAGGGCGCCGTCTGTCCGACGGATCGGATCAGTACGTGTTCATGTATTGCTCGCGCTCCCAGTCGTGAACGCGGGTGCGGAACATGTCCCATTCGATTTCTTTGGCCTCGATGAAGTGAACCAGCGCGTGCTCGCCCAGCGCTTCGCAGATCACCGGGTCGGTCTTCAGACACTCGATCGCTTCTTTCAGCGTGGCCGGCAGGCTTTCGATGCCGTTCGCTTCCCGTTCTGCCTCCGACATCACGTAGATGTTGCGGTCAACCGCCGGCGGCAGCTCCAGTTTGTTCTTGATGCCGTCGAGACCGGCTTTCAGCATGACGGCGAGAGCCAGATACGGGTTGGCTGCCGGGTCCGGGTTGCGCACCTCGATACGCGTGCTCAGGCCTCGGGAAGCCGGAATGCGCACCAGCGGAGAGCGGTTTTTCGCCGACCATGCCACGTAGCACGGCGCTTCGTAGCCGGGAACGAGGCGTTTGTAGGAGTTGACCAACGGGTTGGTGATCGCCGCAAAGCTGCGCGCGTGCGACAGAATGCCTGCCAGGTAATATTTCGCCGTCTGGCTCAGGCCCAGTTCGTCGTTCTCGTCGTAGAACGCGTTCTGATCGCCTCGGAACAGCGATTGATGGGTATGCATCCCCGAACCGTTCACGCCGAACAGCGGTTTCGGCATAAAGGTGGCGTGCAGCCCGTGTTGGCGGGCGATTGTTTTGACCACCAGTTTAAACGTGAGGATCTGGTCGGCCGCTTGCAGCGCATCAGCGTATTTGAAGTCAATTTCATGCTGGCCAGGTGCCACCTCGTGGTGCGAAGCTTCGATTTCAAAGCCCATTTTTTCCAGCGTCAGCACAATGTCGCGACGGCAATTTTCGCCGAGGTCAAGTGGAGCGAAGTCGAAATAACCGCCCTGGTCGTTCAAATCCAGCGTCGGCTCGCCCTTCTCGTCCATTTTGAACAGGAAGAACTCCGGTTCCGGACCGACGTTGAACGCGGTGAAGCCCAGTTCATTCGCTTCCTTCAACACGCGTTTGAGGATTTGGCGCGGGTCGCCTTCAAACGGCGTGCCGTCCGGCATGTAGACGTCACAGATCAGGCGGGCCACTTTGCCCTCTTCCGTACCCCACGGAAAGACAACCCAGGTATCCAGATCCGGATACAGGTACATGTCCGACTCTTCGATGCGAACGAAGCCCTCGATGGACGAACCGTCGAACATCATCTTGTTGTCAAGCGCTTTGGGCAGTTGCGAGAGCGGAATCTCCACGTTCTTGATCACGCCCATCAGGTCGGTGAACTGCAGGCGGATGTACTTGACGTTCTCTTCCTTGGCAAGACGCAAGATGTCTTCTTTAGTGTAGCGGCTCAACTCATTCTCCTCCTTATCCAATTCGGTTTACTCTACCCTCTAGTGGAAAAAGCGTGAGAGCTCTCCACGGATCAGCGCCGTCTCGTTTAAGCGGGACGCGCTGGGGTTGATGATCTGTTGCTTCAAGAGTTCGTGCAGCTCCTTTTCGGTGAGCTCCTTGCGCTTTGCCTCGGAACGTTCGGTGATCTCCGTCTTTTCCGCTGCAGGCGCTTTCATATTCAGGACCTGCTTGATGCCTGCGATATTTAACCCCTTTTCGATCAACTGCTTGATCTCCAGCAGCCGGTCGACATCGTTAAACGAGAACAGACGTTGCTTCCCCTCGGTGCGAGCGGGAGAAATCAGGCCGTGCTGTTCGTAATAACGAATTTGCCGTGCCGTCAAATCGGTTAACTTCATCACGATGCCGATGGGGAAGAGGGCCATGTTCCGACGAATGTCATCACCCATGTTCATTGTCCCCCTCTTGTGTCAGGTTTGTTTCCCTACCCACATTATATGTTCCCGGCACAAAACTGTCAAACCAAGTCAAAAAAGTTTACGTGAAGGCCAAACGGCAGGCTCCCGCCGCGAGAGCCTGCCGCCTGAACGGTTGTCAGTTTATGTCGGGAAGGGTCAGCAGTCCTTTGCTCAACAAGGTGTCAAGCGCGGTCAAGATGCCCACTTTGACATGCGAGTAAGTCAGACCGCCCTGGACGAAGCCCAGATACGGCGGGCGGATCGGACCATCCGCGGAAAATTCGATGCTGGCGCCTTGGATAAACGTCCCGGCGGCCATGATCACCGGATCGGCGTACCCGGGCATCTCACTCGGGTACGGCGTGACGTGCGAATCGACCGGTGCCGCCTTTTGAATCCCCTGGCAAAACGCGATCAGCCGCTCCGCCGTACCGAACTCGACGGACTGGATCAGGTCGGTGCGCGGCTCGTGCCACAACGGATTGGTGCGAAAGCCGAGCCGCTCCAGCAGGGCGGAGGAGAACACCGCGCCTTTCAACGCTTCGCCGACGACGTGCGGCGCGAGGAAGAAGCCCTGGTACATCTCCAACAGCGAGTACAGCGAGGCGCCGCCTTCCCCCCCGATGCCGGGGGCAACCATCCGGTACGAAGCCAGCCGCACCAGTTCCTTTTTGCCGACGATGTATCCGCCGGTTTTGACGATGCCGCCGCCCGGGTTTTTGATCAGCGACCCGGCCATGATGTCGGCGCCTACTTCAAGCGGTTCCCGCTCCTCGGTGAACTCGCCGTAGCAGTTGTCGACGAACACGATTAACTCCGGGTTGATCGTTTTGACAAACGCCGCCATTTCGCCGATTTTGGCCACAGAAAACGAGGGGCGGTCGGCGTACCCGCGCGAGCGCTGAATCCCGATCACCTTGGTCTTGGGCGTAATGGCCCGCGCGACCGCGTCAAAGTCCACCTCGCCCTCCGCCGTCAGCGGAATCGCCTGGTAGCCGATACCGTAGTCTTTCAGCGAGCCCTGTCCTTCGCCGCGCACGCCGATCACCTCTTCCAGCGTGTCGTACGGCTTGCCGGTGATGTAGATCAACTCGTCGCCCGGACGCAACAGGCCGAACAGGCAAATCGCGATCGCGTGTGTGCCGGAGACGATCTGCGGTCTTACCAGCGCCGCCTCCCCGCCGAACACGTCCGCGTAGATCGACTCCAGCGTCGAGCGCCCTACGTCGTCATAGCCGTATCCGGTCGACGGCGCGAAGTGAAACTCGTTGACTTCATGCTTCTGGAACGAACGGAGCACCTTGAGCTGGTTGTAGTCGACCAGTCTGGCGATTTCGCGGTGACGCTCGGCAATCAAGGCCTCCACTTCATTCACGACAGGTTGCAGTTGTTGACCATGGGTAAAAAGCGAAAACATCTCTCCAATGTCCTTTCCACTGAAAAATGACGCATGCTGCAAGGAAAATGAAGCAAGCGGGCGGCATCGGCCCGCTCTTGTCACTCTTGTTCGACGGGTTGCGGCGGTTCGGCCAGATAAGGGGCGATCCGTCCGTAGACGGGATTGTCCCGGTTGAGCCGCGTCTTGATCAGATAGGTGCCCTCTTCGGCGAGAAAGTCCTGCTCCATCTCCACTCCTTCGCGGTACAACAGGGAAAGAATGTCCCCCCGTTCCACAGGCACCCGCAGCGTCAACGGCTGGAACGAGCGAAAGACGCATTCCTCGATTCGCGCCCGCAACCGGTGCAGGTCGTCGTCGCGCAACGCCGAGATGAGAATCGAATTCTCCAGCCGGGGCAGATACGTGCCGGGCCCAATCAGGTCGGCCTTGTTGAAGACGACCAGTTGCGGGATGTGTTCGGCCTTCAGGTCGCGCAACACCTTTTCCACCACTTCCATGTGGATTTCCAGGTCGGGGTGGTGGCTGTCGACCACGTGCAGGATCAGGTCGGCTTCCGTTACCCCTTCCAGCGTGGAGCGGAAGGCGGCGACCAGCGTGGTCGGCAAATCCTGGATAAATCCGACCGTGTCGGTGATCAGCACGTCTATGCCGCCAGAGAGCGTCAACTGCCGCGTCGTCGGGTCCAGCGTGGCGAACAGTTTGTTCTCCGCCAGCGTGCCGGCGTCGGTCAGCCGGTTTAACAGCGTCGACTTGCCGGCGTTGGTGTAACCGACCAGGGCGATCTCAAACACATTGTTTTTCTTGCGCCGCTTTCGGTGCAGCTCGCGCGTGCGGACCACGTCTTCCAACTGCTGCTTCAGCTCGCTGATCCGCCGCCGGATGTGCCGCCTGTCGCTCTCCAGCTTGGTCTCGCCGGGGCCGCGCGTTCCGATGCCGCCGCCAAGCCGCGACAGTTGTTTCCCCTGTCCGGCCAGCCTTGGCAACAGGTAGTTGTACTGGGCCAGTTCCACCTGGATTTTCCCTTCGCGCGAGTGGGCCCGCCCGGCAAATATGTCCAGGATCAGTTGTGTGCGGTCGATCACCTTGCAGTCAAACACCTGATCCAGGTTGCGGTTCTGGCTCGAAGACAGCTCGTCGTTGAAGATCACCACGTCCACGTCCAGCTCGCGGGAGCGTTCGGCGATCTCTTCGATCTTGCCGCTGCCCAGATACCAGGAGGGGTCGATCCGGTCACGGTTTTGGGTGATCACGTCCAGCACGCGTACGCCGGCCGTGCGTGCCAGTTCGCGCAATTCCTCAAGCGACAGCCGCATGCGCTGTTCGTCCCGTCCGTCCAACAGACACCCGACGAGTATGGCTGTCTCTTCCTTCTTGATCAGCTCGTCGTGCATATATCCCGCCCTTTCTTCCACCATCATTTCTCCTATCTTACCACATTTCCGGCTGTCTCATGGGGTTGACTGCGGAAAGCTGATGTCTTCGGCGCGAAGGGTCATCAATTCCTCACGCGTCGGCTGGGCTACCCCGAGAAGGCGAACCGCCTGGGCGCGGATTGCCTGTTCGATCACATTGCGAATATAGCGGGCATTGCTGAAACTGTCAAGGAACGGGTCGTTTCGCAGCCTCACCAGGTGGAGTTTCAGCTTCTCCCTGGCGCCCGAAGAGAGCGCGTACTCCTTGTCGGCGGCCATCTGGTCGGCGATCTGCATCAACTCATGGATGCTGTAGTCGTCAAACAGGATCTGGATCGGAAAACGGGACGGCAAGCCGGGGTTCAACTGGAGAAACGCGTCCATCTCACAAGTGTACCCCGCGAGGATGCAGACAAACTCGTTTTTGTGATCCTCCATCGCTTTGACCAGCACATCGATCGCTTCCTTGCCGAAGTCCTTTTCGCCGCCTCGGGCCAGCGAATACGCTTCATCGACGAACAGCACGCCGCCCAGGGCCCGTTTGATCAGATCCCGCGTTTTCTGCGCGGTATGACCGATAAACTCGCCGACCAGATCGGCCCGCTCCACCTCTATCAAGTGCCCTTTGCTCAAGATGCCCATTTCCTTGAAGATTCGGCCGACGATGCGTGCCACCGTCGTCTTTCCGGTGCCGGGGTTGCCCTTGAAAATCATGTGGTACACCTGTTGTTCCGTGCGCAACTGGTGTTTCGCCCGTTCGCGGTTGATGCGCAAGAGCGCGTAAATCTCGTACATCAGCTTCTTGGCGTCGCCAAGCCCGACCATCCGGTCCAATTCGGCGATGATCGACTGCAGTTGTTCGCTCGCATCGGTCCGCACCGCTTCGCTCAGTGTCCCTCTCTGCTGGCTTGGCTTGGTCGGCCGATGAAACACGATCTGGATGCGATGCGACGGTTCCGCAGCGTCGCCTGCGGCGGCCGCCGTTGAATTCACGGGTTGTTTCAACGCTCTCACCTGCCTTCGGTTTCCTATCCTAGTATACGTTTCCGTTTGCCAAACCTGTATGATTTCCCGTTTTCTTTGTCACACGTTTCGGCGCAAACACGGCCGGGTATTGTCGGAATTTCTTCACAAATCTGTATAAAGGGAATATTAACAACCTTGTCGAATAGGAAAAAATAAAGCGGTTACATTTCAAAGGAGGATTCCGCATGCAGAGAGAGGGAGACCAATTGCAAAAGCTTTCGCTGGAATTGCCCGAGTTCTACAATTTTGCCGCCCAGGTAGACCAGTACGCCCAAGCCCATCCGGAAAAGCCGGCGCTCGTCGTCGTCAAGGAATCGGGCGAGAGCACCTCGCTTTCCTATCAACAACTGGTCGCCTATTCCAACCGGATCGCCAACGGCCTTGTCGGGCTGGGGCTTGCGCGCGGCGACAAAGTGATCGTGCTGGTGCCTCGCGGCGTGGAAGCGTATGCGATCTACCTCGCGTTGATCAAAATGGGCGCGGTGGTCATGCCCGGATCGGAAATGCTCCGCGGCAAGGACATCGAGTACCGCGCGAATCACGCCCAAGCCAAAGCCGTCATCGCCTATGCCGGCATCCGCGAGGAAGTGGACGAAATTCGCGCCGCCTGCGCCACCCTGCAACACTTTATTCTGGTCGGCGGCATGCACGATGATTGGCTGCCGTTAGACAACCTGATTGCTCAATCGGCTGATACGTTCACGGCAGTAGAGACCCGATCCGACGAGCTTGCTTTCCTCTCCTACACGTCCGGCACCACCGGCGGCCCGAAAGGCGTCATGCACGTGCATGGCTGGCCGTTCGCCCATCTCGCCGTCGCGGCCACCTACTGGCTGGATGTGCGCGAAGACGATCTGGTCTGGGCGACGGCGGGTCCCGGCTGGGCGAAGTGGATCTGGAGTCCGTTTGTCTCCACGCTTGGCAAGGGAGCGACCGCCTTCGTCTACCAGGGCCGCTTCGTACCGGAGAACTATCTCAACCTGCTCGGCGCGTACCCGATTTCCGTTTTTTGCGCGACGCCGACAGAATACCGGCTGATGGCCAAAGTGCCCCAGATCGAACAATTCCAGTTGAAAGCGCTCCGCTCCGCCTGCTCTGCCGGTGAACCGCTCAACCGGGAAGTGATCGACACATTCCGCCGGGTGTTCAACATCACCGTGCGCGACGGATACGGGCAGACGGAAAACACGCTGATGATTGGCACATTTGTCGGCATGGAGCCCCGTCCCGGTTCGATGGGTCGTCCCTCTCCGGTGGTGGACGTGGCCATCATCGACGAATCAGGGAACGTTCTGCCCCCCGGCCAGGTGGGGGACATCGCCGTCAACCGCAACATGATCGCCCTGTTCAAAGGGTATCTGAATGATCCGGAACGGACGGCGCGGGCATTTCGCGGCGACTGGTACGTGACCGGCGACCAGGGACAGATGGATCAGGACGGTTACATCTGGTTTGAGGGCCGCGCTGACGACATCATCATCTCCGCCGGCTACACCATCGGCCCGTTCGAGGTGGAAGACGCGCTGGTCAAGCACCCGGCCGTCGCCGAGTGTGCCGCAGTGGCCAGCCCGGACCCGGATCGCGGCCACGTGGTCAAGGCGTTCATCGTCCTGAAAAAAGGCTACGAAGGGTCCGAAGCGCTGGTCCGCGAGTTGCAGGAACACGTGAAAAACCTGACCGCTCCGTACAAGTACCCGCGCAAGATCGAGTTCGTCGAGGAATTGCCGAAAACCACCTCGGGCAAAATCCGCCGGGTGGAACTGCGGATGAGAGAAAAGCAACAAGCGTAACGATCGGTTCCATATGAAGTCAGGGCTGCCTCCCCGAATCTTTCGGGAGACAGCCCTGTCCCATTCACTCACGCAAATGAAAAAGCCCGGATGCGTACAATCCCGGCTTCATCGTTTCCCTACTGCTGCTGGTTGTTGTCGGACGCTGCCATCAGCGATACCGGACGCTGCGGTGTAAACGTGGAAATCGCGTGCTTGTACACAAGTTGTTGTTTGCCTTCGCTGTCGATTACGATGGTGAAGTTGTCAAACGCCTTGATGTATCCTCGCAACTGGAACCCATTGACGAGGTAAATGGTGACGGCAATGTTTTCTTTGCGCAGGTGGTTCAAAAAGGTATCCTGAATGTTGATCGTCTGCTTCATGAACAATACCCCCTAAAAGGACTTGTAACATTATATATTCGGCATTTGGCGAAACTTTCCTGCCAAGGTCCGGTGAATTGTTTCCGTTGCTTGCGCCGCCTGAGCCGGATCGGTCATGTCAAACCACTGCACTTCCTTCATCCGGCGAAACCAGGTCAACTGCCGTTTGGCGAAGTGACGGGTGCGCTTTTTGATCTGCTCGACCGCCTGCTCCAGGCTGATCTCCCCGTAGAGGTAGGGAACCAGCTCCTTGTAGCCAAGCCCCTGCATCGAGACAAGCGACGGATCATAGCCGCGATCCAAGAGCCGCCTCACCTCTTCCACCAGACCGTCAGCGATCATCTGATCGACCCGCCGGTTGATGCGCTCGTACAGCACGGTTCGCTCCATCGTCAGTCCGATCATCACCAGCCGGTACGGTGAAATCTCGGCTCGATGCTGGAAATCGGCCATTTTTTGTCCGGTCAAATGATAGATTTCCAGCGCCCGGATCACCCGTTTCACGTCGTTGGGGTGCAGCCTGTCGGCCGTCACCGGATCGATCGCCGCCAGTTGCCGGTGCAGCGACTCGACCCCCTCCGCCTCGGCGATCCGCTGCAACCGTTCGCGTAATTCGAGATCCTGGGCCGCCGTTGAAAATTGAAAGTTGTGCGTCACCGACTGGATGTACAATCCAGTGCCGCCAACGATAAACGGCAATCGTCCCCGCCGGTTGATCTCCGTGATCAGCCGGGTGGCCATCGACTGAAACTGGGCGACGGAATACTCTTCGCCAGGATCGCAGATGTCGATCAAATGGTGCGGCACGATCGAGCGCTCTTCGGGCGTGGCTTTGGCCGTGCCGATGTCCATGCCGCGATACACCTGCATCGAATCGCCGGAGATGATCTCACCGTCAAACCGCCTGGCCAACTCCAGACTGAGCGCTGTTTTGCCCACGGCCGTGGGACCGACGATCACCGCCAGATTTTCTTGTTGCGGCACGCTCACTCCCCTCCATCTGTCTCTTTATAGCTGTAAACCACTTGATGTTCCCGGGTGCGAAACGGCGTAAACCCGAACCGCTCGTACAGTCTGCCTGCCTTTCCTTCCTTCAGCACCACGCGCCGCCTGGCGACGCGCAGCGCCTCGGCCACCGCCGATTCCGCAAGCGGCGCGTCGTTGGCGTAACGGCGAAGCGGAGCGATGCCGGACGACGAATGGACGGCTGTTTCAAACATCGGGTCGAAGTAGACGACGTCGAAACTGCGGTCGGGCAATTCGCGCAGCACCTCCAGATGCGGACGGGCGATCACCTCGACACGCCGCATCGCCTGGATGAGCGTCTTTGAACCGCTCGCCCAGTGGCGCAATCCGTCCTCGACGAGCGAGGCGATGGTGCGCTGTGACTCCACGCCGACGACTTGGCCGGCGGGACCTGTGGCATAGGCAAACACGATGGAATCGGCGCCAAGCCCCAGCGTGGCGTCAAGCACCGCGTCCCCTGGCTGAACCTGGCACACGGAAAGCATAGTATCAGTATCGCCCCGCTGCAACCGCTTTATACGGAAGGCGGCCGTGTTGGGATGAAAAAAGAACGGCGGTCCGTCCTTTGTTTCTAGGCGGGCTCCCTTGGCGGTGACAACGATGATGGAATCCGTCCCGTATCGACGGCGCAACGCCGCCAGCGAGTCGCCGCCCCGCTCCGCAAGCGGCGCGTCCAACCGCTCGGCCAGCCGCTTCGCGTGTGCCAGCGTCTCTCTGTTTGGTTGCAAACCGGTCGTGACAATCATTCGCATCTCCCATACCCGCGATCATTGATCCTGTTTTCTCCCGGCGTTTGGCCGTGTGATGGCGACAGAAAGCCAAATCCTTCCCTATTCTAACGTAATTCTTTGCCTTTTTTCAACCGACGCCGTTCGTTCGTTATGGTAAAATAAAGAGAGCATGCTTGGAGGGACAAAACAGATGCGGTATGTAAACATCGACCAAGTAGAACCAGGAGATATTCTGGCCCGCAGCATCTACACAAGCGACGGCCTGACGCTGTTGTCCGAGGGCATGCAGTTGACGGTCGGAATGATCAACAAGCTGCGCCGCTACGGGGTTTCCATGGTGTCAATCAAAGACCCGCTTTTACAGGACATCAAGGTGCAGGACGTTGTATCCGAAACGACACGGCGAGAGGCGATCGCCAATCTCTACGGGGCCATGCAGTGTGTGCAAAGCGGAAAGAACCTGGATCTCAGGGCGATTCAAAAGACAGCGGGCACGCTGACGGACGAAATCCTGCGCAACCGCCACGTCCTGGTAAACCTGTCGGACATCCGCACCAGTGACAACCAGTTGTTCATCCACTCGCTCAACGTGTGCATGATGTCGCTGGTGATCGGCATCGGCCTCGGGTACAACACGCAACAGTTGCGCGAGCTGGCGATCGGTGCGCTCCTGCACGATATCGGCAAGGTGGCCAAGCCCGCGTCCGACATCCAGATCGCCGGCCATCAACCGGAGGAGGAGCACCACACCTGGGTCGGGTTCAACCTGCTGCGCAAAAAACACGAGATGAGTATCGTCTCGGCTCACATCGCCCTGCAACACCACGAATGGGTGGACGGAAGCGGCGTACCCAGAGGCTTGAGCGGCCCGGAGATTCACGAATTCGCCAAGATAGTCGCCATCACCAACTACTACGACAACCTGGTCTCGCCGTTTTCCGAAGAGGAGGAGACGTGCCATCCCTACGAGGCCTGTGAAAAAATCATGGCCCTGGCCAACAAGCGATTCGACCACGACATGGTGATCCGCTTCCTGCGCTCGATAGCGGTCTACCCCACCGGCTCGTCGCTTCGTTTGAGCACGGGCGAAGTGGCCGTGGTGATTGACCAGAATCGCGGTCTGCCGTCGCGGCCGGTGGTGCGCGTGTTTAAAAAGGAAGGGGGACGTAGCCACGTTCTGGAAGAAGAACACAAAATGATCGACGTGGACCTGAGCGAGGAACCCACCGTGTTTATTACCGCCGTGTTGAACTAGCACACACGTGAAAAGCCGACAAACCCGTCAAGCCTGCCGAAAGGTTTGACGGGTTTGTTTTCTTACATGACGCGTTTGAACATCTTCTCCAGGTCGTAAGTGGAAAAGTGAATGATGATCGGCCGGCCGTGCGGGCAGGTGAACGGGCTGGTGGTGGACCGCAGGCGATCCAGCAAGGCTTCCATCTGCTCGTGGGTCAGGTACTGGTTTGCCTTGATCGACGCCTTGCACGACATCATGATCGCGGCCCGCTCGCGCATGCGGCGAATGTCCACGATCTCTTTTTCTCCGGCCTCCAGCACGAACTGGATCAGTTCATCGATTACGTCCAGCTCGCTGCCCGCTGGAAACCACTGCGGATGGGCGCGCACGATAAACGTGCGATTGCCGAACCACTCGATCTCCAATCCAAACGAACGCAACAAGTCAAGCCGGTTGCGCAAGCGCTCCTCCTCCGCCGCCGTGCATTCCACCGTGTGCGGGAACAAAAGCATCTGGCTGGCCACCGCCTCTTCGGCCAGCTTGGCCATGAAAAGCTCGTAGTAGATGCGCTCCTGGGCGGCGTGCTGGTCGATCAGGTACATCCCGGTTTCGTTCTGGGCTACGATGTACGTTCCGTGTACCTGGCCGACCGGATAAAACACGGGAACGGGAGGGGATGCGGCCGGTTCCGTCCCAGCGGGCGAGGCAGGACGGGCGGGGTCACCCGGCTCGGCCACCTGGACAACGGGATCGGCATGGGATGCGCCGGCCGCATGTGCTTCGGTCCTTGTATCTGATTCGAGAATCGCCCCCGGCTCGACGATCGGCGGCTCCGCCGCTTCGCGTGCGTCCCGGACGAACAGGGTGTCCGGTTTGGCCGTTTCCACCGGAGCGTACAATGCTTCGCGAATCCGCGCCTGTTTTGGCGGCCTGTCTGCGGGCAACGAGGCGACAGGCGGACGCAGATCGAGCTGCGGCTGGTACGCCTCCGTGGCGGCACGCTTCGGCTGACGCTCGGCCTGCATCGGCCGGATGATCGTGAGCCCCCGCCTCAGCGTCTCCTGTACCGATTGTTCAATCGCCTGGCACAGTTCCTGCTCTTTGGAGAAACGCGCTTCCAGTTTGGCCGGATGCACATTGACATCCACCAGCACGGGGTCCATCTCCACATGCAGGGCGACGATCGGATAGCGGCCGACCGGCAGCAGCGTGTGGTAGCCCCGCAGGATCGCGTTCGCCAGCGGGTAGCTGCGCACGTAGCGGCCGTTGATCAACGTGCTGATGTACGAGCGGTTGGCCCGGGTCACCTCCGTGCGGGAGAGAAACCCGTGCCAGCGAAAGTCGAGTGTCTCGCCCTCGATCGGCAAGAGCAGTTTGGCGACCTGCACGCCGTAGATGGCAGCCATCACGTGCAACAGTTTGCCGTCTCCCGAAGTCTGCAACAAGGTGTTGCCGTTGTGGGTCAGGGTAAAGGCGATAGTCGGATGGGTCAAGGCCAACCGGTTGACGTAATCGGAGATGTGGCCCACCTCGGTGGAGACGGATTTGACGTATTTCAGCCGCGCCGGCGTATTGTAGAACAGGTCGCGGACAGTAATCTGCGTTCCCCGGACGGTGGCGGTGTCCTCGATTTGTGTGATCTGTCCGCCTTCGATGGACAGCCGTGTCCCCACCTGGCCGCTTCCTTCCGTACTGATGAGCTCCACTCTGGAGACGGAGGCGATACTGGGCAGGGCTTCGCCGCGAAAGCCAAGCGTGCGGATGTTGAACAGATCGCGCGGATGCCGGATTTTGCTGGTGGCGTGCCGTTCGAACGCCTTTACGCAGTCTTCGCGGTCCATGCCGTAGCCGTTGTCGATGACGCGGATTACTTGCAACCCGCCCTCTTCCACGTGTATCTCAACACGTGTCGCCTGTGCGTCAATCGCGTTTTCCACCAGTTCCTTGACCACCGAGGCGGGCCGTTCCACCACCTCGCCTGCGGCGATCATGTTGCTTAAGGTTTCGTCCAATACCTGTATCCGTCCCATCGCGCTGCCTCCTTTCGGCCATCTGCCTAGGTTGTGAGGGTTTGTTTCCACCGGGACAAAAGGAGAAGCGCGTCAAGCGGCGTCATGCGGTTTACGTCCAATTGCCGCAATTCGTCGAGAACCGCCGCTTCGTTCCCGGTCAAAGCCGGAACCACCTCGCTCTTCGCAGGCGCCGACCACAGCCAATCAAGCGTCAGTTGCTCGGTGCCTGTCTGCCCCTGATCCGCCTCCAGTTCCTGCAAAATCTGGCGGGCCCGTTCAATCACCGGTTGGGGCAACTCCGCCAGTTCCGCCACATGGATGCCATAACTTTTGTCCGCTCGGCCCGGTTCGATCTTGTGCAGGAACAAGAGTTTCCCGTCCCGCTCTTCGCAACGGGCGTTGACATTGACCAGCCGCTCAAGAGACGTTTCCAGCCGAGTCAACTCGTGGTAGTGCGTGGAAAAGAGCGTTTTCGCCCCGATCTGTTCGTGAATGTATTCGATCACCGCCTGGGCCAGGGCCATGCCATCGTACGTGGAGGTGCCGCGGCCGATCTCGTCCAAAAGGATCAGACTGCGCGAGGTGGCTTTGGCCAAGGCGTGCCTGGTCTCCAGCATCTCCACCATAAACGTGCTGTGTCCGCCGACCAGATCGTCCGCCGCGCCGATGCGGGTAAAAATCTGATCGATGAGCGACAGGCGCGCTTCCCGCGCCGGAACGAAACAGCCAATCTGGGCCATGACCGCGATCAGCGCGATCTGGCGCATGTACGTGCTTTTGCCCGCCATGTTGGGCCCGGTGATCAAGAGAATCTGCCGGCCGCGCGGGTCCAGTTCGACATCGTTGGCGACGTAGGCGTCTCCCTCCAGCACGGCCTCCACAACCGGATGCCGGCCGTCGCGCACGACCAGTTCGCCGCTGTCGACGATCTGCGGGCGGACGTAGCCGCGCTCCTCGCTCACCGTGGCAAACGCCTGGTAGACATCTACTGTCGCCACTCTCTCAGCCAGCGACTGCAAGCGCGGGATGTGTGTGGCCACCTGGCTTCGCACCTGTGTGAACAACTGGTACTCCAGCTCCACCATCTTCTCTTCCGCTTCCAGGATCAGCGCTTCTTTTTCCTTCAACTCCGGGGTGATGTAGCGTTCCGCGTTGGCCAACGTCTGTTTCCGCTCGTAGCGACCTTCAGGGACGAGCGACAGGTTGGCCCGCGACACCTCGATGTAGTAGCCGAACACCTTGTTAAACCCGACCTTGAGCGAGCGGATGCCGGTCGCTTCCCGTTCCGCCTGCTCCAGTTGGGCGATCCAGTGCTTGCCCTCGCGGCTGGCCGTGCGCAGCTTGTCCAGATACTCGTCGTACCCGGGGCGAATCAGATTGCCCTCGCGCACCGACACCGGCGGATCGTCCACCAGCGCTTGCCGCAACAAGTCGGCCACATCGGCGCACTCGTCCATCTCCTCGGCCAGCCCGGCCAAGACGGCGGAGCCGCTTTCGGCCAACACCTGTTTCAACGCCGGGATCGCTTCCAGCGAATGACGCAGTTGCACCAGATCGCGGGCATTGGCGTTGCCGTAGGCCACCCGACCGGCCAACCGCTCCAGATCGTACACCCTATCGAGCAGTTGACGGACATCGGTGCGCAGAAGCAAATCCCCCTTCAGGTGTTCCACCGCGTCCAGCCGGGTCTCAATCTCCTGCCGGTTCAACAACGGCCGCTCCAGCCAGCGGCGCAACAGCCGTCCGCCCATCGCCGTCTCCGTCTGGTCCAACAGCCAGAGGAGCGAGCCTTTCTTGGACTTGTCGCGAATCGTCTGCGTCAGCTCCAGATTGCGCCGGGAAAACGGGTCGATCTGCAGAAACTGCGTCGTCTCGTACGGTTTTAGCAGGCGCAGGTGGGCGAGACTCCGTTTCTGGGTGACGCTGATGTAGTGCAAGAGCGTCGAGACGGCGAGCCGCATTGCCTCGTCCAGCGCCTGCGCCTGTCCGGGATACTGGCGCTCGGCCGCGTGCTTGTCCACCTCTGCGGGACGAAGCCGGGTCGTCGGCACGTCAGCGACCCTCTCTCTTCCCTCGTCTGCTCCCTCGTCGGCGCAGACGACCAGTTCTTTCGGACGGTAGTGCAGGGCTTCCTGCAACGCCGCGTCCCCTTGCTGCCACATGGATGTGACGTACATCTCGCCCGTGCTCATATCGCAGGCGGCGATCCCTTCCCGTCCGGCCGCGCTGGCGATCGCCACCATGTAGTTGTTTTCCTTGTCCGTCAGCCAGTGGCCCTCCATCATCGTGCCGGGGGTGATCACCCGCGTCACTTCGCGGCGCACCACCCCTTTGGCCGCTTTCGGGTTCTCCACCTGTTCGCAGACGGCCACTTTGTAGCCTTTTTTCAGCAATTCGGCAATGTATGTATCGGCCGAGTGGTGAGGGACGCCGCACATCGGGATGCGTTCGTCCGCGCCGCCGTCCCGGCCGGTCAGCGTGATTTCCAGTTCGCGCGACGCCTTGATCGCGTCGTCAAAAAACAGTTCGTAAAAGTCGCCCAGGCGAAAAAACAAGAAAGTATCCGGATAGTCTCGCTTGATCGCCAGATACTGTTGAATCATCGGAGTGTATTGTGCCATGTTTTTCTTCTCCCAGCTTGAATCTCTCCCTGATTATACCACGGTTCGATACGGTTGTAGAGCCGAAAGGGACGAAGATCTCCCGGCGTGCGCCCTGGTGTCGAACGGCGGCAGTTTCCAGGCTCTGCGCACATCGTGATCAGCCGGCCAGGCTTTCCCGGCAAACACGTCAGCAGCCAGGCGGTCCAACTCCCGCCGGTAGCGTGCGTACATCGGTAAGATTTCCAATTCTTTCCACAAATCAGCCACCACCGGCCGAAGTGCCGCTTTGTCCCCGGTGTAATACGCTTGCTGCAGGCGCACGTCCCGAAGCGGTTCCTGACTGAGCCGCCAGTGGTTGCTTGCCACCAGTTTGGCCAAGGCCAAAACACCTCTCGTGACGTGCGGCGAAACGAGCCAACTGGGTAGCGTGCGGTACTCGAAGCCTCCATGCGCCTTCTGCCTCACATCCCCGAGGAAACCGTAGCGGGGGCGGCGGCGGCGGCAACCGTCGTCCTCGATCATGGCGAGCGGCAGACACAAGTAGGCGTCCAGCTTGCGTATCAGCGAAAAGGTGGGCTCGACGCCGCTGAAGTGGATGTGACCGCCCAGGGGATACCCGTCAAACGGCATCCCACCGGCCAACCACTCCAGGCTGGAATCGCTGATCTCCCGAGCCGCCCTGCGCATGGCGCGGTACAGATTGGCGAACAGCGCGGCCGGTTCGGCCGCCGGTTCGGGACGCAGTTCGACCAGCGGATGATGCGAGGTCAGGCCCGCCTCTTCGCGAAGCCGGGCGGCATCGTAACCAACCGTTCCCTGCCGGCCGACAAACCGGGAAGCGATTCCCATTTCGCCGTCCATCGTTCTTAAGGCAAACTCTGGATCGGCTCCGATCACGACCTGGTACGGAGCGCCCTGTTCCCGATGGACGCGCCTGCGAAAATCGGCAAAAGCTTCCCGGTAACCGCGAGCGAGCAAACCGGCGGCAACAGGCGCGGGATCGGCACCGATCACCCGCAGCCGATGCGGGGAGTCAGCGCCGATCCGGATCATCCCAAAGTCGAGCCCAAGCGCGTACAGGCTGCGCACCGCCAGCGCCACCGCCCGCCGCGTCTCCACGTCGGTGATGGGATCGACCGTCTCGCTGTTCTCCTCCGTTCGCTGTCCGAGCCGCCGGTGCAGCCAGACGCCGGGCCCCTCGTGTTTGATCACCTGCACCACACGCTGTTGAAACAGATGGATGACATAACAGCGGGTCGGTGCGGGCGAGCCTTCTGTGCCGGCATCCATCTTGCCGCGTCCGGCAGGGATGCCGTGAAGCCGCAACAACGCCCGCACGCGCGTCCACTCCGCAAGACGGCTGACCGCCTCTTCGGCGTTAAGCGGGACCAGCGTGTCTGTGAACGGCTCCGCGCCTGGTACAACCCCATGCTGCTTGCCCATTGCCATCCCCTCCCCCTGTGCTTTTGTAGCCTATGCACCAGCCCGGCGAAGGGTGCGCTGAAAAAGGAAAAAAGAGAGGACGTGTTCCTCTCTTTTCAGTCGAGATCGCTCAACAAACTGTCAAATTCTTCGTCAAACTCCTCGCTGCTTTCCTCGAAATCACCGACGAAATCGTCCTTGCCGTCGCAGTTGTTGCAAATGACGACGCACACTTTGGTTTCGCCGATCACTTCTACCGCAAACTCCTTCTCGACGCGGACCGTCACGGTTCTCCCGCCGCTGATCTCCGCTTTCACGCACTTCGGTTGCTCCACCGCGCGGGCGATGATTTCCAACTCGCCCCTGCAGTTATGGTCAAAAAAGGACAGCGGAACGGTTTCGGTGTATGAAACGGATTCCTTTTTGACCTCTGTCTGCGTGTTATCTGCGAAGGAGTACCACAAGTTGACATCGTAGGTACCGATGACTTCAATCGCATCTCCGACTTTTTCCGCTTGGAAACTGTTGTTGATAATCCAGCATCCGAGGATCGTCGAAGGAGTGTGCGCCAGCGTAATCGTGTTCGTCGTGTGGGAGAATTTATGGCCTCTGCCGCAGACGGCTTTCGCGATGAGTTCCCGGCACTGCAGGTCTTTATCTGTACCCGACATTTCGTTACCTCCTCCATACAACGTTTCTGTACATTAGTATGCAGGCCATTCGTCTAGGGTGCAGAAATGCCCGTGCCGAGTTTGGGAAAAACTTCTCCCGTCTGTGTCAAGAACAGCAGCCGTCGCTGTGTTTTTTCTCGGGGCCGCCGCCGGTCTCGCCGGTCAACGGATTGCCGCCCGTGTCAAGGATGATCCGTTCGGAGACGGTGTTGGTGATCACCGTCGTCACCATTTGCAACAGGTCATTCACGTCCAGTTGCGATTGTTTGAATTCGGCCACGATCGGGATGCTGTCCAGTTCGTCTTGCAACTGGTTGTACTCTTCTTCCAGCTTTTTCACCATGTCGGGACGATTCATCGACTCGAACATGACGATCTGCTTCTGCTTTTGCTTCAGTTGGCTGATCAGTTCCTGCACGCGCTCATTGTGCTTGATTTGCTGTTCTGCCCGTTTATAAAAGTCTACTTCCTTGGTGCGCGAAATGAGCGTGGCTAACTCGCGCGCTTTCGCCAAAATTTCTTTGTCAGTGATCAGGGTTGTATCTTCCATTATTTTACACCTCTACCTTGGTTACGATTTCACCGCGCAATGTCCATGTTTTTGCTTCCGTAATCCGCACGTTGACGAACTGGCCGATCAGCGACTTGTCGCCTGCGAAGTGGACCAGTTTGTTGGTACGGGTGCGTCCGGAGAGCACGTCCGGGTTGGTCTTGCTCTCGCCCTCGACGAGCAGTTCGACCACCTTGCCCTCCAGCGCCAGGTTTTTCTCCAGGCTGATGCGGTTTTGCAGCGCCATCAGCCGGTTCAGGCGGTCTTTCTTCACTTCGTCCGGCACGCTGTCCTCCATCCCGGCGGCCGGTGTGCCCTCGCGCGGGGAGTAGATGAAGGTGTAGGCGGAGTCGTAGCCCACCTCTTCCACCAGCGAGAGTGTCTCCTGGAACTGTTCCTCCGTCTCGCCCGGGAACCCGACGATGATGTCCGTGGTCAGCACCACGTTGGGGATCGCCGCCTTGATCTTGCGGACCAGCTCCAGGTAGTGCTCGCGCGTGTACTTGCGCGCCATTTTTTTCAGCACTTCGGAGCTGCCGGACTGCACCGGCAGGTGAATGTGTTCCACCAGGTTGCCGCCCTTGGCCAGCACCTCGATCAGCCGGTCGTCGAAATCTCGCGGATGGCTGGTGGTAAAGCGGATGCGCGGGATGTCGATCTTGCGGATTTCATCGAGCAGATCGCCGAATCCGAAACGGATGTCGGTGAAATCCTTGCCGTAGGCGTTGACGTTTTGCCCCAACAGCGTCACTTCCTTGAAGCCTTGGCGGGCCAGGTCGCGCACTTCGGCGATCACGTCTTCCGGACGGCGGCTGCGTTCCTTGCCGCGCGTGTACGGAACGATGCAGTACGTACAGAACTTGTCGCAGCCGTACATGATGTTCACCCACGCCTTGATCGTGCCTTCACGCACTTTTGGCAGGTTTTCGATGATGTCGCCCTCCTTGGACCACACCTCGATCACCATTTCCTTGGAGAACATCGCGTCGCGCAAGAGCACCGGCAGGCGGTGAATATTGTGCGTTCCGAAAATCAGATCGACGTACGGGTAGCTCTTGAGGATCTTGTTGACGACGCTCTCTTCCTGCGACATACAGCCGCATACTCCGAGGATTACGTTGGGGTTGTTGCGCTTGACGCTTTTCATGTGGCCCAGCTCGCCGAACACCTTGTCTTCCGCGTTTTCCCGGATCGCACAGGTGTTGAACAAGATCACATCCGCCTCGTCCTCGTCGTCGGTGGCGGTGAAGCCCATCTGCCGGAGAATCCCGGCGATCGTCTCACTGTCGTGTTCGTTCATTTGACAGCCGTAGGTGCGCAGTAAGAAGTGCTTGCCCACGCCGATATCCTTCATCTCATCGGGAATGGCGAAGTCGTAGTGAACCGCGACCTCTTCCTTCCCCCGCTGTTTGGCCTCTTTCAAGCTCGGCGGCTGAAAGTATTTGGCATATTTGTTGTCTGTCAATCCTGTCACTTCCTCTCTATGTCAGCCCAATGGGAATCCTCTTGTCTTGAAACCAACTTGTATTATACCATTCCCGGGCCGCCGCGACAAAAAAACATGGAGAATTCCCGACGCATGCTCCCTTTTGTGTCCATTTTGTGGAGATGTCCTTGTTTTTTTGGAATAAACCACCACAATTCACAAATCATATGAGGTAGCAGCGCTCTTGGGTCCAGATGTGTTTCAAGCGAGGTGAATGACAAATGAAGCGAAGAGGGAGAAAGTTGCGCCGACCATTGGACGTTGAGCACAGTCATACGCCGCTGAGCGCAGACATGGAAGAGAATGTGCAAACCTTCCGCTCGCTCTACGACAAGTGCTCTGATGTCGTCTTCCGCCGCTTTACCATCTCCGGGCGCCGCAATGCTGAACTCATCTATATCTCCGGACTTTCCGATGACAAGGCGATCGACATTCACGTGCTCAAACCGTTGATGTTTGCCGCCGACGACGAGTGGGCCGATCTGAAGACTCTGCTGGAAACGAAGGTCACGGTGGCCCACGTAGAGGAGAACACATCGGTTGAAGAATGTATCAACAGTCTCTGTGAAGGGGACGTGATCCTGTTTGTTCAACAGGAGCCTTCTGCTGTCTCCCTATCCCTCAGGCATACGAAAACACGAGCAGTGGAAGAGCCTACGGCCGAAAGTGTGATCAAAGGCCCGCGCGAGGGATTTACGGAATCGTTGCAGGTCAATACCTCGATGCTTCGAAGGCGGCTGCGAACCCCTCTGTTGAAAATGGAGTCTCTTACCGTTGGTCGCTATACCAGAACTCAGGTAATCCTTGCCTGTGTGGAAACGCTAGCTGACGAAACGCTGGTGCAGGAGGCGCGAAATCGCATCAGCCGAATCGACATCGACGGGGTGCTGGAGAGCGAGTACATCGAGGAGTTAATTGAAGACGATCCGTATTCTCCCTTCCCGCTGATTCTCAGCACCGAGCGGCCCGACACCACCGTCGCCGCCCTGCTGGAAGGACGCGTCGCCATCCTTACCAACAACACGCCGCTGGTGTTGATCGCACCGACCACCCTCCATTCGATGTTGCAGTCGGCGGAGGATTATTATCAACGTTTCATCATCAGTACGGTAATCCGCTGGCTAAGGTATCTGTTGTTTATAATCTCTCTTATATTGCCGTCGGTCTATGTCGCCGTCACCACCTTCCACCAGGAGATGGTCCCCACCCCGCTATTGCTAAGCATCGCCTCTGCCCGCGAAGGCATTCCGTTCCCGACGCTGGTGGAATCCCTCATGATGGAAGTGACGTTTGAAGCGCTGCGGGAAGCGGGCATCCGGCTGCCCAAGCAGATCGGGGCGGCTGTCAGTATCGTCGGGGCTCTGGTGATTGGCCAGGCGGCGGTGACCGCCGGGCTCGTGTCCGCGCCGATGGTGATCGTCGTCGCGTTTACCGGAATCTCTTCCTTTGCCGTACCTCATTACACGGTGGCCATCTCCATGCGACTCTTGCGCTTCCCGATGATGCTTCTCGCTGGTTCATTGGGCCTTCTGGGCATCATGTTCGGGGTGATCGCCATTATCGTCCACCTCAGCACGCTGCGCTCGTTCGGCGTCCCCTACTTGACGATGTCCTTGCCAAAAAAACCGTACACTCTCAAAGACATGTTCATGCGTGCTCCCTTGTGGACGTTGGACAAACGTCCGCATATGACCGGAGATTACAACAGATACCGGCAGTCGATCGGTCAGAAACCAGGGCCGGAAAACCATGCACGCCAATAGGAAAGAGGGATTTTCGTGGAGAGAGAAAGAATTAGCACATTCCAAATGTGCGTCATTATGTACCCCACCATTCTGGCCACTGCCGTCCTGCTGGTGCCAGCGATTTGCGGCAAGCAGGCCGACCGGGACTTGTGGATGTCGCCGATCTGGGCTTCACTTGTCGGCTTTGCGACGGTTTATATCATATGCAGGCTAAACAACAGCTACCCCGGTCTGTCTTTGATCCAGTACAGTCAGGCAATCCTGGGAAAATGGGTCGGCCGCATCCTCGGACTGTTCTATGTGCAGTTTTACCTCTACATCATCGGCATTATCCTGCGTGAATACGCCGAGTTTGTCGTCGGTGTCTACCTGACGCGCACACCGATCATCGTTGTGATCGTCGGCATGGTAGTGATCAGCGCGACGGCTGTACACGGCTGCATTGAAGTGATCGCCCGCTCGGCTCTGGTGCTTGTTCCGCTGTTCGCCCTCGCTCTGTTGATCGTGATGTTGATGTTGATCCCCGACCTCGAACCGCGAAACATCCTGCCCGTGATGGAACACGGGATGTTGCCCTCGATCAAGGGGGCTGTTGCGCCGCAGGGCTGGTTGAGCGAATTTGCCCTGATTTCCTTCCTGTTGCCATTTGTCAGTGACCGGGAAAACGGAGCCAGGTTAAGCATGGTCACCGTGGTGCTGATCGTTCTCACCTTGATGGCAAGCAACCTGGTGTCCCTGTTGTTGTTTGACGAAGTGACACACTCGCTCACCTTTCCTTTGATGAATGCCACGCGCTACATCAGCATCGCCCAGTTCTTTGAACATCTGGAGGCGATTGTGATGTCACTTTGGGTGGTGGGCACCTTTGTCAAGGTAACCGTCTTTTATTTTGTCCTTGTACAAGGGCTTGCCCAGTGGCTGAAGCTGTCCGACAGCCGCCCGCTGGTGTTGCCTACGGGTATTTGGATGACGATTGTCGCTGTCTGGTCCGCCCGCAATCTACCGGAACTGAGCCATTTGTTAAGCGCCACCGTGCCGTTTTATCTGACACTCATGCAGACCGTCATCCCGTTTTTGCTGTTGATTGTCGACCGGTTGCGCCACAGATGGCAGAGAGGGGAAACGGGATGAAACCTTCTTGCCTGCTATTGACACAGCTCCTCATGGTGTGCTCGATTCTTTTTGCCGGTTGCTGGAATCGCGTGGAGATTAATGACCTGGCCTTGGTCACAGCAGCCGCAATCGACAAGAAAACCGAACACACCATCCAGTTGCACCTGCAGATCTTTATTCCAAAGGTACTGGGCACCACCCAGCAAGGCGGAAGCGGCGGCGGTCAACAACTACCTCCGACCATCGTCCGCAGTGGTGAAGGGAGAACCATCGCCGAGGCCATGTCCAAAGTACAAGAGGTGCTGCCGCGCAAAATCTTCTGGGGGCACAACAGCGTCCTTTTGATCGGCGAAGCGCTCGCCAAGGACGGTATCCGTGAGCAGATCGATTTCCTCGCCCGCGATCCTATGCCGCGACAACGCATGTATATCTATGTCAGCAAGGGGCAGGCGCAAGACCTGCTTCAATTGCTCCCCCCGATCGAACGTCACTCCGGAGAAGTGTTGCGGGAATTGTCAAATCTTCACACGGGATTGGTCGTGACCTTGAAGGACCTGATGGGGATGTTGAGCGACGAATCGGGCGATTGCGTACTGCCGCTGATAGAAGAACTTCCGCCCCGTCCCCCATTGACCAAGTACCAGACGATTGCCTACATCTGTGGAACGGCTGTGTTCAAACGAGACAAAATGGTTGGCAGTCTGAACAACAACGTATCGAAGGGGCTGTTGTGGTTGCTCAATCAGATCGATCTGGAAAACGTCACGCTGAAGCCGAAAGGGACGGATAGATCTTTGACCGTCCGAATCCTGCACGGCCATACCGATCTGACACCGAATATAACCGGCGACAACTGGACCATGAACATCACTGTGGAGGCAAAAGGCGAGCTCGCCCAATACACCGGCCAGGAAAACGCGATGGAACCGGCTGTACTCAGTCGATTGGAGCAGCAACTGAGCCAGCAGTTGGAGAAGCATCTCCGAACCACCATCGCCTACTTGCAGGCAAAGCAGACGGATGTCATCCAATTCGCGGAACGGTTCCACCAGCAGTATCCCACGCAATGGAACCAGGTGAAGGACCGCTGGCCCGAGATGTTTGCCCGCATACACACAAACATCCGCGTCAAAAGTCAACTGCTTCGGACGGGTTTGGTTACCCAGCCTTCCGGCATTCCGAGTAAGGAGTAGAAGACGATGAAATGGGGAACCGCTCTTGTGATCACTGCCATTCTGCTGTTGATCGTGCTGTCACAACGGGCATCACTGCGAAAAAGTGTAAAAAGAATACGGTTCGCCTATGTGTTTCTCATGGCTCTCGCCTGGATGCTGTCGATGCTTTTGGTATACAACCCCAATCTCCCAGGCCCATCGCAGATGATCGACGCCCTGTTTTCACCGCTCGGCAACTGGCTCAAGTAGGCGACAAAAACCGAACCGACAAAAAAGGCAACGCCCGGCGATCCTTACAGCGAATACTGCCGGACGGCCCGCGACATTTTCAGGAAGTGGTGCAGGCCGGTCATCGTCTTGATCCCGCACTCTTCCAGGTGATCCAGCATCCGCACAAACAACTGGGCGGTCATCCGCGCGTCGCTCAGCGCATGATGGCGGCCGTAGACGGGCACGCCGTAGTGGACGAGCAAATCGTCGAGAGAGTGCGGCTGCTTAAGCGGATGCAGGTGATTGGCGAGCGCAAGGGTATCGATGGTGGTATGCGCAAGCGTCTGTTTGCAGAATTGCCGAATCGGCCGATTGAGAAAATGCAGGTCAAACTCGGCGTTGTGCGCCACCAGCACATGCTGTTGCGCGAACTGCAAAAACCGGCGAATCGCCTCCAAAGCGTCCGGCGCGTCGCGCAAGTCATCTTCCGTCACCCCTGTCAAGTGAACCACCGTTTCCGGGATCGGTTTTAAGGGACGGATCCACTGGTGAAACACGTTTGTTTCGTCCGGCACCCCCGCGCGGATCGACACCGCACCGATGGACAGCAATTCGTCTCCGGCGTAAGGATGAAATCCGGTCGTCTCCGTGTCAAACACGACATAGGTCAACTCCCGCAGCGGCCGGGACCACTCCCGTCTGTCCATCCTTCCGGCCGCCGCCAATCGCGCGACCTCGGCGATCAACCCGGGATCGTGCGCGACCGGCTGTTTCCCGCCGAAGAAACGGCCCAACCATTTGTTCAACTCTCCGATCATAACCGACCTCCTACCGGAAACCGGCGGGCAATCACCTGCTGCAGCCACTTCGCCGTCGACAGCGCCTGTTTCAATTGCAGGTACTCATGCCTGTCGAGCGACTTGACCGAGAGGAAATTGCTGGCCGCCTGTCCCGCTTTCACCTGTTTGAGATGTTCCCTGATGCGAAACCTCATCAAGGTTTGGAACGCGTCGCGAATCTCGGCCGCTTCACTTGGCGCAAACAGCGCTTTTTCTTCCAGCGCCTTCAACCGTTCCAGGGTGGAGACGGCGCCTATGCCCTCCCGCAGGGCGAGAATCCGCATCGCGTTGACGATGTGCATGACCCCTCCGTGCTTGAGATTGATGTCATCATGATGCTCCCGGTCCCGCTCGGTGATGATCCGGCCGAACAAACCGAGCGGCACGCTGTGTTCGGCGTCGTCCTCGGTCAGGCGGAACAGCAGGAACTGATCCTGTCGGCACAGCCCGAGGAGATACCGGCGCACTTCCTCCGCCAGCTCCGTCTGGCCGCAAACCGGACGGAAATCGAGAAAAATCGTAAAACTGCGCAATTCATCCCCTTCCATTTTCTCCAGCCACTGCTGGATCGCCTGTTTCCAGCCGCTCACGCTGTTGCGCCAGCGCGGGTTGGTGGCCATCACATTGCCGGGGCAACGGGGAAATCCGCACTGCTCCAGTCCGGCGACAACCTTTTCGGCCAACAGCGAGAAGTAGCCGTCCACCGCCGCCCGCTCGCTTTCGGGCACATCGCTGTAGATGATCGCGTTGTCCTGGTCCGTTCCCAGCGTCTGTTCCCGCCTGCCTTCGCTGCCCATCGCCAGCCAGCAGTATTCTACCGGCGGTCTGCCGTGCCCTTCTGCTTCCAGCTCCCGTTCGGCGAGCGCAATCACTTTGCGCACCAGCCGGTCGTTCAATTCTGTGATTAAACTGCACATCTCATGGGCGGTGGCCTGATCCTTCAGCATGGATTCGAGAATCCGCCAAATCTCTTTCTTGGCCTCAGCCAGCCCGGCGACGCTGGTTTGCGCTTCCAGCGAGTCCACGACGCTTAAGACGGCGTTGCCGCGCGCCACAGTCAGGTTGCGCATCGTCACCATCCCCTCCAGCCGTCCGCCGCTCACCACCGGGATGTGCTCAATCTGATGCTTGGCCATCAGCAACAACGCCTCGTAGAAAAACGCTTCCGGCGGCAAGGTGATCAGGGTCTCGCTCATCACATCCTCCGCCGTGATCAGTTGCAAAAACTCGGGACACGTGGCCACCACGTGGATGATGTCCTCCCGTGTGACGATTCCGCACGGCTCTCCCCGCCCGTCGACGATGACCAGGGACGAGACCCGCGCCTCGTACATCGTCTTGGCCAGTTGAATCAGCGAATCGTCTGGAGTGGCCGTCAGCACCGGGGCCGTCATGATCTCGCCGATCTTTTTGCGGTAGGGATACGTGTCCAGACCGGTGGCGTGATACGAATGCTCTTCCCTGATTTCCCGGTAGAGGGCATGAAACCGCTGGCTGATCAGCCGCATAATCTGTTCGGAAAAATCGAGGTTTTCCCGCAAAAGCGCATTGAGCGTGGCGTGAGGAATGCGCAACAGCCGACAGTGAGCCGCCGCTTGTACGGTAAAAGCGGTCTCCTTGTGCGCGATCGCTGAGACCAGTCCGATCAATTCGCCGGGGTGGTAAAACAGGACGGTGATCTCCTCTCCGTCATCGCTTTGAAACGTGTTTTTCGCCATGCCTTCCATTAATACGTACAAATCGTACTCCGTCTGCCCGTCCTGAATGATCGCGTGACCGGCCGCGACCTCGCGCACGTCACACTCGGCAAGGAGCCTTTCTCGTTGCGCTTCCGTCAACAGTTGAAATAGGGCATGCCCCTGCAAAAATGCCTTCGGTTCCGCCTGTACCATTGGTTCACCCCCGTTCGATATCTGCTTTTTCCCCTATCGTAGCAGGAAAAGAGACACAATTGTACATATATTCCGAAAACAATCCAAAAAAATATCGAGCCGTTGGCCGCAATCGTTAGAATTCCTGTTTGCGTCACCGGCTGCGCGGTTGTCCATACGCGTGCAACGCTGAAAGCGCGAAAGCGAGCAGGGCAAGTAGCGGCATGCAAATAGCCGACAAGCCAAACACCAGGTAGGCCAGCACCCAGACGATCGTTCCGCAAGCGTTTGGATCGGCCATCTGGGACAGATAGCGCACCAAGAAAAGGAACACCAGATTGGGAACAATGCCGATTCCGTTGACCATCAGCAGATTCCGGACTTTTTTCTCCCGTAAGCGACTCACGTACTCCGTGGAAAAACGCGCCCAAAGATACACATACCCCGCCCCGCTGACCGCAAGCGCAATCAATAACAAGGCGGAAAACGTCATCCCCGCGATCAGGGAAACCGGCAGTGACGTACCCGCCAGAAACACGGCCGCAGCCAGACAGATGCTTGCGGCGATATACGAGAGATTGCCCGCCAGCAGTCGCAGCCCCTCGCGCCACGGGCTGCCGCTACGCGGCAAAAACAGCTTCGCCATCCCCACTTCCTCCTTTTCGCATCCATTTTACACGATTTCCCTGCGATAAGACAGCCAAAAACGCCGCATCCTGTCTGTTCGCGCCCGTTCCCTTGCCATGGATCTACGCCTGTGCCTTGAGAACCGCTTCCTCCCCCGACCGATGGCTTATTTTTTGTTCAGGGCTTGTCCCGCTTGCAACTTTCCTTTTCTTTCCTCCGTCCATAACGACGAATACGAGTACGAAGGGAGAGGGGACATGAATGTGATGAAAAAGTGGTTGACGTTCACGCTTGCCGTTGTCGTGTTCCTGGCGGCCATACCGGCCGCGGGGGCGACTGTTCGCTTTTCCGATGTGCCCCGCACGCACTGGGCGTACGAGGCGATCACCGCCATGGCGGAGAAAGGCGTCATTCAGGGGTACAAGGACGGAACATTCCGCCCCAACAACCGCATTACCCGCGCCGAATTTGCCAAAATCATGATTGCCGCCGCCGGCATTGACATCACCTCGGCAAACCAAGTGCGACAAACCTTTGCCGACGTGAATCGGAACCACTGGGCGTTCTACTACGTCGAACTGGCCAAACCGTACCTGACCGGCTACAAATCCGGCTCGGTCTACACCTACAAACCTGACGAGTACGCCGTGCGCGAGGACATCGCGGTGGCACTGGTGCGGCTTGCGGGAGCGGACCAGAGCACCAAGGCCAATCTGTCCGTTCTCTCCCGGTTTGACGACCGGGAGCGCATCTCCCCCGCTCTGCGTCCCTACATTGCGATTGCCGTGCAGACCGGGTTGATCAAAGGATTCGAGGACGATACGTTCCGCCCGCAAAGCCCGATCACTCGCGCCGAAGCGGCCTCCCTCCTTGAGCGCGCCCGCCTTGACGAGACAAAGGTCGTCTTCCCCGACGAACCAAAGCAAAGCCAGCCGGATCTCTCTCTGAACGTGACGGATTCGTTTTCCGACAGCCAGTTGAGTCAATGGAAACAAGACGAGGCGAGCGGCATCTGGGCGGTCGTGGACAAACAGGTGACAGCCATCGGCAACGACGATGACATCCGGCACTTCCTGTTGCCGCTCAAGTGGAAAGAGTCGGCCAAACCAACCAACTACGAGGTGCAGGTAGATGTGATCGCCAAAGGGACGGACGGTTTGGGCGGCCTGTTCTTCAACGGCAAGGACGGCAGGGCGGAACTGGTGACGATCGGCAAGAACAATGTCACCGTAAGCCAGATGAGCGACGTGAAGAAGAACGAGACGACGACATTGGCCAAAGTCGCCTACAAGCTGCAAGCTGTCAACAAGCTCAAACTGGTCGTAAACAAAGACAGCTACGCGATCTACCTGAATGACACCTTTGTGTTCGGCCAGCAGAATCACAAGATCGAGGGCACCGGGCTGGGACTTTACCTGCACAAGGACGCGACCAACCACCTGCCGGACAAGGCGACCTATTTTGACAACTTCTCCTTCCGGGTTCTGGATAAATAAACCTCCCAGACAGGCCGTTTGATGAGGCGGCCTGTCATTTCTCTTGGAAAAGCGGGCCCGCCTGTGTATAATGGGGACGACATTTTGCACGACATGGGAAGGAGCAAACCACGTTGTTCACCGATGTTTCGTTTTCACGCATACACTGGATTGACTCCGGCATTCATCATGGCTCGCCGGTCGTACCGATCGCGATGGACGAGGCGCTCGCCAACAGCATGGCCGCCCCCGACGCGGTGCCTGTCGTCCATCTCTGGATACAGGAACGGGCCCTGTTTCTTGGACGGCGCGACGCCCGGCTGCCCCGTTTGGAAACCGCCCTGGCCGAGATGGCCAAAGAAGGGTACAGCGCGCTGCTCCGTTCGTCCGGCGGCGCATGCGTCCCGCTTGATGCCGGCGTGCTCAACGTCGCGTTTTTGTTGCCCGGCACGACACTTGCCATCGACGCCTTCTTCCGTTTGGCGTCCGCCATCATCGCGGAGAGCCTGGTCGCCTACGGTCCCGTACAGGTAGGCGAAGTGGTCGGTTCCTACTGCGCGGGTGATTACGACTTCGCGATCGCCGGCAAAAAGATCGGCGGCATGGCCCAGCGGCGCACGCGGCACGGCTCGATCCTGCAGTTGTGCATCAATGTCGAGGGCAGCGGGCTTGAACGCGGCCGCCTGATGGAGCGCTTTTACGACCTGGCCGGGCTGGCCGACATGGAGAAAAACAAGCCGATTCCCTACGTCGACGCGGCCACGATCGGCAGCCTGAGCGAGCAGAACGCAAGCCCCGTCACGATGCCGGAGGTAAAAGACCGCCTGTTTCAGGCCGTGTCGTCCCACTGGCCCACCGTCCCCATCTCCTATCCGGTGCCAAAAGACCAGGTAGAAGCTGCCCAATCCCACCTGCTCGACCGGCTTGGCCTGTTTTCGTACACCTCCGAGGACATCCGGCAACCGGGATGGCGGCTTCCTGCAACCTCCTAGTGCCGAACGATCCGGGCTGTTGCATACTAAAGAGAGGACTTGCTGTCTTACACCTCGATTGACGCCTGGGCGACCAGGCCTTTTTTTGAGTCGTCGAACTCTTTATAAAAAATGTAAAATAGCGTATGCTATACGAAGATGAAACCGCTGTCAAAGGAAGTGAATCGCCATGACAGACCCGCAAGCGAAAGACCTGTTGCAACAAGAGATCCGTGAACTGATCATTCCGGCCTCGAAAGTGGCCCACGTCCAACTGGGCAATACGCTGGAACACGCCCTGCTTGTTCTCGTCAAATCCCGCTATTCCGCCATTCCCGTACTGGACATGGAATACAAAATTCACGGGCAAATCAGCAAAACCCTGATTCTGGAATCGATTCTCGGGATCGAACGCATCGAATACGAAACGCTGCACGAACATAAAGTGGAAGAAGTGATGAACACCAACATTCCGCGGATGAAAGAGACGGACAGCTTCCTCAAAGCCCTGGAATTGTCCATCAACCATCCGTTCGTCTGCATCGAGGATGACAACGATGTGTTTGTCGGCATCCTCACCCGCAAGGCCATCCTGGCTCTGTTGTACCGCTATTTTCGCCAACTGTGACTGTGACCCGTTTGTGTACCCGCGTCCTCTTCCCATGCGCAAAATGGGCCTGCGGCACGCTCGCAGGCCAGCTTTTCACGCGAAGAAACTTTTCCCGTACTCCAACGGTGTGCGGTACGTCCGCTTGAACATTTCGATCTCTCCCGCCTTGTAAAACGAATAACGCTGATCCCGCACATTCACTTCGATCAGGTACGGGTTGCCCGCTTCGTCGATGCCCATGTCCAACCCGAGATCGGCAAGCGACGAGTTGTAGCGGTTTAACTCTTTGGCGATGGCAATCGCCGCCTGTTCGATCCGTTCCCTCACTTCTCCCGCCTTCTGTTGGTCAAACAGGTGCCCCAGCACGTTTCCAATCGGCACCGCCTTGCCGCCTTGAGCCAGATTGCTCAGCTTGTTGTGCGGATTGGCCACCTTCGCCACCATCCCGGAGACGGTCCAGAGTCGTTTCCCGTTTTTTTGCACGGAGACACGAATGTCAAAAGTCTGCCCTTTGTATGTCGCCAGCTTCACCCCTTGCTGCACGAGAAAGCGCCGGCCGTTGACCCACCTGCCCATTTCCCGGAGCAGCGCCGGTTGGCCCAACAGTCTTTGCCCCTTGTTGGAGACGAACAAGTATTTGTCGGCATGGCGCTCGATCCGGGCCACGCCTTTGCCGACGGAACCGACTGTCGGCTTGACATAGACGATCGGATACCGCTGTAGAAAACGAAGAAAGTCCGTCTGGCTGTACCGGCCGGTGTTCGGCAGATAACGGCGCAGATCGTGATTTTGTTTGAGCAACTGATACACCCTGCCCTTGTTGCGGACGACGATGCCGTTGTACACCTTGGCGACGCGCCCGAGCGCGCGGATCATCGCGTTGGTCGCCGGGTTTCCCGTCAAGACACGGTTGTGGATGACGCGCGGTATCGAGGTCGTCCGCCGCGTCAAACGGTTATTCCGCCACTGGTAGCCCCGGACCTGCCGCGTGCGCAGATTGACGTGGCGAGGGTGAAAAAAAACCGGCACAAGTCCCAGACTCTCACCGATCTCGGCGTAGTACCCCAGTCGTTCGTACGTCTGTTTACCCCGCAAAACCAAGCTGATGACCTTTTCGTCCAGCATGACACCGATCTTGTTCACCTGTATCCCCTCTTACCGTTGGTTCTGTCTATTGCTTCTATCAACGTATGTCGCCACTCCGGCAAGCGGTTGCCCAATTTTGCGGCAATCTTCCGCCATGGCCGAGCGCTCACGCCAGGCTACCCAATATGTCCGCGACCAGCTTGCACACGTCCGTCCCGCCGAATGCCGCCACAGACCGACACACTTCGCCACCCCTGTCACATCCTGCGCTTGCCCGGGAAAGGCCCAGGAAAGGCGTATAACAGGCAACTCCTCACCGTCCGCCAAAAAACCGCACCCGCCTGTCCAGGGACAAACGGGCGCAAAGGGGGCGCTCAGTCGCCACGCCGCTCAACGGCGAGCAGAAACGGCGCCTGATTTTGCTGATTGAGATACTGGTATTTCAGGACGAGAAACCGGGTCTGGTCCAGCGACTCGCAGAAGCTCTCGACCGCCTCTTTTTCCATTTGGCCGGCCGGGTGGCCCCAGTAGACGACGATGGTCATCACCCCGCCCGGACGCAGGATGGATAGGCCCGCCTCGATCGCCCGGCAGGTGCTTTCCGCCTGGGTCGTCACCGCCTTGTTGCCGCCGGGCAGATACCCGAGGTTAAACATGATCGCCCCGACCTGTTCAGGAATAGCGCCGATCTGCTCGTGGCTGGCGAGCCGCAGATCGACCCATCCGCTCACCCCTTCCCGCTCAAGACGCTCTCTTGTCCGAAGCACCGCCTCCGGCTGGATGTCATAGGCAATCACCCGCCCGTGGACTCCGACAAGCTGGGCGAGAAACAAGGTGTCGTTGCCGTTTCCCATCGTCGCGTCGACGACGGTCTCGCCGCTACCTACCCGTTCGCGGATTACTTGTCTGGCTACCTCCAACACATTGGGAAACAATTCGCACTCTCCTCTCACTCACACGATATCTCCAGCACGCCCCCGACTTCGGCCGCCTGCCGCGCTCCCCGGGTGTCCCCCGCCATCTTCGTCAGCACCTCTTCCCGCGCCAGTCGCATGAATGTCCACTCCCGCTCATAAAATGGATTCAGGCCGGGACAGGAGGTCGAAGATGAAAAACACGTGGAAACACAGTTTGCAAATCGCCTTTACGTATATCGGAACCGTCGTCGGTGCCGGATTTGCCTCTGGTCGGGAAATCCTCGAATTTTTTGTGCAGTACGGCACCCAGGGGCTGGTCGGCATTTTCCTCGCCTGCCTGTTGTTTATCTGGGCAGGCGTACGGATCATGATCATCGCCCGCCGCATGCAGTCCGATTCCTGCCAGGATGTCAGCACGTATCTGTTCGGCAGGACCGTCGGGGTCGGCTATAATCTGATCTTGCTGGTGATTATGCTGGGCACCACCTCGGTGATGCTGTCGGCGACCGGTTCGATCTTCGCTGACACCTTTCGGCTGCCCTCCCAGTTCGGGATCTGGTTCAGCATGATTTGCGTGTTTGGGGTCGCCATTCGCGGACTTACCGCCATCCACGCTGTCAACAGCCTGTTTGTCCCCACCCTGATCGGGTTCACGCTTCTTGTATTTGTGTACACCCAACCCTGGGCGGCCAGCGACGGTGTCATTGTCGAACAGGTCAAGCCGTGGGTCTGGTTCAGTTCTCCCCTGTACTATGTAGCGTTAAACATCGCGCTGACGCAGTCGGTGCTGATCCCGATCGGCCGGGAGAGCGCGAGCGAACGTCCGCTGATCATAGGCGGCTTGCTCGGCGGACTGGGCATCGGCGTGTTGCTGCTCTTCGCCTACTCCTCGATCCGCATCCACATGCCGCAGATCGAACAGATCGACATGCCGATGATCCACATCCTTTCCGGACTGGGCAGATGGGTGACCGTTCCGTTCGCCCTCCTGGTGTATGCAGAAATCTTTTCCTCGCTTGTGGCCAACGTGTTCGGACTCGTGCAGCAAATGCGGCAACTCGTCGCCTTGCCGCAAGCGGCAGCCGTCTGTCTGATCCTCGGCATCAGTTACGCCGTCAGCTTCGTTGGCTTCGCTCCGCTATTGTCTCTATTGTACCCGCTTTTTGGCCAGATTGTCGTCTTGTTTTTGCTCATGCTGGGATTTCGCCAATTGTTCGGCCGCTAGAAAGCGGTTTTCCGGGTAAAAAAACACCCCTCCGCCGAAACGGAGAGGTGTTGCTGTACCCGGATGCCGATCAGGCAAATTCGGCAACCAGCTTTTTGAAATCTTCTTCGCCCAGACGAATGTCCTGATTGACCAGACCTTGCTCTTTGAATCCCGGAATCAGTTCCTGGTAGGATTTTTGCTCGGTGTTTTGATAGATGAGACCGGTGATCAACCCGTTGTACTTCATGGAGTAGGACATCGCCTTGATGCGGTCGTGCGGATCGTAGTCCTCGATCGTTTCGACCGGCACGATGTTCTCCTTGAACCAGTCGTAGGTGTTTACCTTGTTAAACGTCACGCACGGGCTGAACACGTTGATCAACGAGAAGCCCTTGTGCTTGATGCCCATCTCGATCAGTTCGGTCAAGCCTTTCAGGTCGCTGGAGAACGATTGGGCGACGAAGGTCGCGCCTGCGGACAGCGCCACTTCCACCGGCGACAGCGCCGACTCGATGGACCCTTGCGGCGTCGACTTGGTGACAAACCCGGTCGCGGAACGCGGGGAGGTCTGTCCTTTGGTCAACCCGTAGATTTGGTTGTCCATCACGATGTAGGTGATGTCCATGTTGCGGCGGATGGCATGAACCGTGTGGCCCATCCCGATCGCGAAGCCGTCCCCGTCACCGCCGGAAGCGATTACGGTCAGTTCGCGGTTGGCCATTTTCAGGCCTTGCGCGATCGGCAACGCACGGCCGTGAATGCCGTGGAAGCCGTAACAGTTGATATACCCGGAGATACGGCCGGAACAGCCGATCCCGGACACGATAGCCAGATTTTCCGGCTCAAGACCCACGTTAGCAGCAGCACGCTGGATCGCAGCTTGAACGGAGAAGTCTCCGCAACCTGGGCACCAGTTCGGCTTTACGTTATTGCGAAACTCTTTGAACGTCGCCATGTTTGATCAGCCCCTTGACTTCGGTATAAATTTCGGATGGCAGGAACGGATTGCCGTCGTATTTCAACACAGACTCAATCTTGTCGGCATGGCCCACATTCAGCTTGAGCAGGTTGGCGATTTGAGCCGTCGCGTTGTTTTCCACGACGACGACTTTGCGCGCTTTTTCAACGTACGGTTTGATCACGTCGGTCGGGAACGGATGGATCAGGCGGATTTGCGCCTGATTCACTTTATAGCCGTCGCGCTCCAGGAATTGTTTCGCTTCCTCGATGGTGCCGCCAACGGAGTTGATGCTGACGAACAAAATGTCGGCCTCCTGGTGCGGAGCGTCAAGGTGAACCGGATTCGGGAAGCGGCTCGCCAATTGATTCAGCTTTTTCAAGCGCTTATCCATTTGCTGTTTGCGGTTGATCGGGCTTTCCGACGGACGGCCGGTTTGGTCGTGCTCAACGCCGGTGACGTGGTGAAGGCCGTATTTTTGGCCCGGCACAACGCGGTTGGACACGCCGTCTTCGGTCAGTTCATAACGCTTGAACAGTTCGTCGTGGCCGCGCTCCGGCAGTTGTTGGCCGGCGAGCAGCTTGCCGCGGCGAATCTCCACGCGGCTGTAGTCCAGCGGTTCCACCGTCTGTTTACCCAAAGACATCGCCAGGTCAGTGAGCAGGATGACCGGCACCTGATACTCTTCCGCGATGTTGAACGCTTCCACCGTGTCGTAGAAGCACTCTTCCACGGAAGTCGGAGCCATGACGACTTTCGGGATTTCACCGTGGGTGCCATAGATCATCGCCATGATGTCGGATTGCTCCTGCTTGGTCGGCAGACCGGTGGACGGACCGCCGCGTTGCGTGTCGACGATCACGACAGGCGTTTCCGTCATACCGGCAAGGCCGATGGCTTCCATCATCAGGGACAGACCCGGACCCGCCGAAGCGGTCAGGGCGCGAACGCCGCCGTAGTTGGCACCGATCGCCATCGTGATGGCCGCGATTTCGTCTTCGGTCTGGATGACCGTACCGCCAAATTTTGGCAGTTTTTTGATGAGGTATTCCATGATTTCCGATGCCGGCGTGATCGGGTACGCAGGCATGAAGCGACAGCCGGCCGCAACCGCACCCAGCGCGATCGCGTCGTTCCCGATCATGAACAGGCGTTGCTTGCCGTCCGCTTTTTCCAGTTGGAACTCGGGCAATTGGCCGCCCGTGAGGTTGTTGACGTATTCAAAACCGCGTGCAATCGCTTCCATGTTCTTCTCAACGACTTTTTCGCCTTTGCGCAAGAACATATCCTCGACAATATTGCGGAAATTTTCGACAGGGATACCCAGAATCGCACTGGTTGCGCCGATCGACACCATGTTTTTCATCAGGGAGGTGCCCAGTTCATCGGCGATTTGGGTCAAGGGAACAACCAGCAGACGAACCGATTTCAACCCTTCCGGAACAGTCGGATTGAATTTGGCGTCGGCGATGATGATGCCGCCTTCACGAAGTTCGTGTGCATTCAGATCGATCGTTTCCTGGTCAAAAGCGACGAGGATGTCCAACACGTCGGAGATCGAACGCATCGGCTTCGTGCTCACACGGATCTTGTTGTTCGTGTGGCCGCCTTTAATCCGCGAGGAAAAGTGGCGGTAGCCGTACAGGTAGTATCCCATGCGGTTCATCGCAATGGAGAAGATTTCCCCTGTACTTTCAATCCCTTCCCCTTGCTGTCCTCCAACTTTCCACGAAAGTTGACTAATCATGTAATTCCACCCCTTACGTGACTGTGAGAGAAGATATCCCACCTCGCTCCATCCACTAGCGATCCGATGCGGCAAAATCCCTGAATACGGTCCGTAAACGATAGTGCACGGATGAGATGTGAACAAACTGTGTACGAGCTTTACCAATTGTAGTCCGAGCCATCGAAAATTTCAAGTGCTTTTACTAAAAATACTTTTAGAACGGTTCGATAGTTGAACTTAGTTCATTAATGTCTTGCCACTCTTATTGTAACACCTCATAAAAAAACCGCAACCAGTTTTCACACAAGATTTTCTTGACTTCCGCTTCCTTGTACCGCTTCAGCAGCGCTTCTGTCAGCAGCGGATATTGTCCCGCGTCGGTCATATCGCCAAACGTCTCCACGATTCCGTCAAAGTCGGAGCCCAGCGCCACATGATCCAACCCGCCCAGCGCCAGCACGTGCTCCAGGTGGCGCAGCAGATCGTTGATCCACACTTTTCGTTTTTCACTCGTATAGAAAAAGTCAACAAAGGTGAGCCCGATCACTCCCCGCTTGGCGATCAAGGCCTTGATCTGCTCGTCGGTCAGATTGCGCGGGTGCGGGCAAAGCGCTTTTACGTTGGAGTGGGAGGCGATGACCGGCGTGTCGGAAAGCTCCAGCACGTCCCAAAAACCCGGTTCCGCCACGTGAGAGACGTCGACGATCATTCCCAGCCGGTTCATCTCTTGCACCACCTGGCGGCCGAACAGCGAAAGTCCGCCGGGATTGGGTTCGTGGCAGCCGTCAGCGATCTCGTTGCGATGATTCCAGGTAAGCGTCATGCCTCTTACGCCCAGGCGGTGAAGGATACGCAGGTTGGTCAGGCTTCCTTCGATGGTTTGCCCTCCTTCTACAAACAGAATGGCTCCTTTTT
>JBHGXV010000056.1:0-5894 GCA_041920505.1 Paenibacillaceae bacterium | reverse complement strand
GAAAACGGCTATACGCTGTTCGTCGAACTGAGTCCGCACCCGATCCTGCTGCCGGCGGTGCAGGAGAGCCTCCATTTGTCAGGCAAGCAGGGAGCGGCGTTGCCGTCGCTTCGCCGCGAGGAGCCGGAGCGGGCGGCGATGCTGGAGACGCTTGCTCGCCTGCATTGTGAAGGGTACCCCGTCGTTTGGAACAAGCGGTATCCGAGCGGCCGGCTTTGCCGGACACTGCCTGCCTATCCGTGGCAGCGGGAGCGTTTTTGGGTGGACGTAAAGGAGGCGAAAGCGAAGCGTGCGCCGGACGGTCACCCGCTTCTCGGGCAACATCTGGCCTCGCCGGTGCATGAGCACACCCATTTCTGGGAGAACACGCTGTCGGTCGAATGGCTGCCCTATCTGAACGACCATCGGGTACAGGGCATGGCGGTCTTTCCCGCCGCAGGCTATCTGGAAATGGCGCTGTCCGCCGCTCGGGAAGCGTACGGGCCGGGCGCGCACAGCCTGGAGCGGGTGGCATTCAGACAGATGCTGCTGTTGGGCGAGGACGTCACGGTCGTCACCGTGCTCCGCTCCGTCGGGCCGAACCAAGCCAGCTTTCAGGTGTTCAGCCGCAAAAGCGAGGGGCATGTCCTGCACGCCGAAGGCATCATCCGGCTGGCCGATGCGCACTCAAAAGCCAAAGAACAAGCCGCATCCGAAAGTGTCGAGGCCCTTTCGCTTGCCGACGTGCGGGCGCGGTTGACGGAGCGCGTCGAAAGCGGCCCGTTTTACGCCAAAATGGCCGAGGGAGGGCTGGAGTACGGTCCGGGGTTTGCCGGCATCAGCGAAGTGGCCCGGCGCGATTGGGAAGCGCTTGGCGCGATCGCGCCCACCCATCCGGCGGTCGGAAAACCGGACGGGTACCAGATTCACCCGGCGCTTCTTGACATGTGCCTGCAGGTGTTGGGAGCGGCGATGCCGGAGGGGCAGCACGCGGCGGGCGACACCTACCTGCCGAAGGGAGTGGACAGTGTCCGTTTGTACGGCGATCCCCGCAGCGCGGCCTTCAGCTACACCCGGCTGCGACCTGGAGATGAGCCGGGAGCGTTTGTCGGCGATGTCCGGCTCGCGGACGGACACGGACAGGTGATCCTGGAGGCGGACGGCATTCGCATCCAGCGGCTGGAGCGGGCCAAACAGGCAAACGATCCGCAAGACTGGCTGTTTGAGATCGAGTGGGAGCGCGCGCCATTGCCCCCGGCGACAGCGGCAGGGGAGCGGGGCGAGTGGCTGATCGTCGACGACGAAGGCGGCTTTGGCCTGGAGGTGGCCGTCCGGTTGGAGCAAGCCGGACAGCGTTGCGCCGTGGTCGCTTGCGCCGACCTGAGCGGCCAGTGGCTGCGGGAGCGGTTCCCCGGCGGCACCGACTGCCGAGGGATTGTCTTCCTCGCCGGAAACGAAGCCGACGAGGGCGGTGAATGGAGTCCGTCATCCATCTTGCGGACGAATGAGCGGATTACGGGCAGCGCACTCGCCGTCATCCAGGCGCTGGTCCAAACGGGTTGGAGCCAATCCCCCCGGTTGTATTGGGTGACGCGCCAAGCCCAGGCGGTGGAGGCGACGGAGCCGGTACGGCTCTTGCACGCGCCGCTCTGGGGGCTTGGCCGGGTGGTTGCCTACGAACATCCGGATGTGCGGCCCACCTTGGTGGATCTGGCGGCGGGAGACGGAGCCAAGACCCTGGTCAGGGAACTGCTGGCTGATGCAAGTGATGACGAGGTGGCGTGGCGAGGCGGCGAGCGGTTCGTCAGCCGACTGGCCCGCCTTGCGCTTCCCGCCGAAAGCACTGCCAATTCGGCACAGACGGAGCGGGCGATATGCGGCCGGGACGCGTTTCGCCTGGACATGGCAAAGCCCGGCATTCTCGACGAACTGGCCCTGCGTCAGATTCCCCGACGCCAACCCGGTCCCGGCGAGGTGGAAATCCAGGTGCTGGCTGCCGGACTTAATTTCAGCGATGTCATGAAGGCGATGGGGATCTATCCGGCTGCCGAAGAGACGTCCGAAGGCGGAGGAATGCCGCTCGGCGGTGAGTGCGCCGGACGGATTACCGCCGTGGGCGAAGGCGTGGATGGCTTCGCCGTCGGGGACGAAGTGATCGCGCTGGCCGCGTCCAGCTTCTCCTCGTTTGTCGTCACTTCGGCGCAACTGGTGGCGCCCAAGCCGCGCGGACTCAGCTTCATCGAGGCGGCCACCCTGCCGGTCGCCTATCTGACTGCCTACTACGCCCTGTGCACGCTGGGCCGGATCAGCGAAGGCGAACGGGTGCTGATCCACGCCGCGTCGGGCGGAGTAGGGCTTGCCGCTGTGCAGATCGCGCAAACCGCGGGAGCCGAGGTGTTCGCCACCGCCGGAAGCGAGGAAAAACGGAACTACCTGCGTTCGCTCGGCATCCGCCACGTGATGGATTCGCGCAGCACCGCTTTTGCCGACGAGGTGATGGCGGCCACCGCCGGGCAAGGGGTGGATCTGGTGCTCAACTCGCTGACTGGCGAGGCATTGCGCAAGGGGCTGGAGATTCTGGCGCCGGGAGGCCGTTTCCTGGAAATCGGCAAAAAGGACATTTACGCCAACACGACGGTCGGCCTGTATCCGTTCCATAAAAACATCAGTTTCTTTGCCATTGATCTGGATTCGTTCATCGCCGCCCGTCCGGCGCTCGGGGCCAGGCTGTTGCGCGAGGTGGCGAACGAAGCGGAGCGCGGCCGCTTCCGCCCGCTGCCGCACCGCGCGTATCCGATTGGCGAAGCGGCGGCGGCGTTCCGCCACATGGCGCAGGCCAGGCACATCGGCAAGATTGTCCTGACGTTCCCTGAGGGGGAAGTCGTCGACGTGCTTCCAGGCGTCAAGACACCGGGCCGGGACGCCGCATATCTCGTCACCGGCGGACTGGGCGGACTTGGGCTGGTGTTTGCCCGCTGGCTCGCCAAGCAAGGGGCGGGATCTGTTGTGCTCATCGGGCGCAGCGCGCCGTCCCCGCAGGCGGAAGAAGCGTTGGCTGAGATTCGCCGGACGGGGTGCGACGTAATCGTTCGCTTGGGCGACATCGCCGATCCCGCGACGGTCGCGGAGCTGATGCGGGAGATCGACGAGACGGGGCGGCCCTTGCGCGGGATCATTCACGCCGCCGGGGTGATTGACGACGGCATTCTGCTGCATCAGACGAACGAGCGGCTCGCCCGGGTAATGCGGCCGAAAGCGGTCGGCGCCTGGCTTTTGCACGAAGCGACGCTGGGGCGGGAGATGGACTTTTTCGTGCTGTTCTCGTCAGCGGCCGCCCTCGTCGGTTCGCCGGGACAAGGAAATTACTCGGCGGCCAACGCCTTTTTGGACGCGCTGGCCCACTACCGGAGGGCACAGGGGCTGCCCGCGCTCAGCATCAACTGGGGTCCGTGGGCGCAGGTCGGGCTTGCCACCGATTTTTCGTGGCGAGGGTTTACCATGATCACGCCCGCGCTCGGCGTCGAGGCCATGGCCCGGCTGTTGGCCCACGGGCGGACGCAGACCGGGGTGTTCCACCTGGACGCAGGACAGTGGTTTGCATCCTTCCCGCGCGCGGCCCGCTCTTCCTTGTTTGCCCGCCTGGCGGACGAACTGGCCCGAAGCGGCGTTACCCGGGACAAAGCGGCAGGCGGCGTGCTTGAACAACTGGCTGCCGCCGCGACCGCAGCCGAACGGCGCGATCTGTTGGAGGAAACCGTCTGCCAACAGATCGGAGCGGTGCTGAAACTGGACCCGTCCTCGATCGATCCCCAGGCACCGCTTGGTACGCTTGGCTTCGATTCGCTGATGGCCCTGGAGTTCCGCAACCGGCTGGAAGCGGCGTTTGGCCTCACCCTGCAAGCGACGCTGATCTGGGCTTACCCGACGGTGGATGCCCTCGTCGCCTATTTGGCCCAGTCTCTCGGCGTTGCCATAGACGACACCCCGTCCCAGACGGAAGCGGACGGGGAGATGGAGTTGCTCGCTTCGATCGTAGAAGCATTGGACCGCCAATCGGAAGAAGACTTGCTTGCGCTGTTTGAAAAGGCAGAAGGAGGCTCGCAATGAGTGACACGTTGCTCAAGTTGATTGGCCAGCTCTCCCCGGAGCGGAAGCAGATGCTCGCCCGGCTATTGGGAGGAACGACTGGGGACGGGAATCGCCATGAGCCGATTGCCGTGATCGGAATGGCCTGCCGCATCCCGGGGGGAGCGAATACGCCGGAGGAGTTTTGGCGGCTGTTGATGGAGGGAAGAGACGCCATCCGCGAAATCCCCCCTTCCCGCTGGGACATGGACGAGTATTTCGATCCGGACACGGAGGCGAAAGGCAAGATGAGCAGCCGCTGGGGGGGAGTCGTGGACGGGGTGGATCAGTTTGACGCGTCGTTTTTCCGCATTCCTCCCCACGAGGCACAAGCGATGGACCCGCAGCAGCGGCTGTTGTTGGAAATGGCCTGGGAAGCGCTGGAGCGGGGCGGACAGTCAATGGAAAAGCTGGCGGGGACACAGGGCGGCGTGTTCGTCGGGATGTCCTCAAGTGACTACATCTGGATCAACCTGGCCGACCTCGCCACCATCGGCGCCTATTCCAGCACGGGCAACGCACACAGCGTGGCGGTTGGCCGCTTGTCGTACCTCCTTGATTTGCGAGGTCCCTCTCTTGCTGTCGACACGGCCTGCTCGTCATCGCTGGTGGCAGTTCATCTCGCCTGCCGGAGCTTGCAGATGAACGAGTGCAACCTGGCCCTGGCCGGAGGCGTTCACCTGATGCTGTCGCCGGCGGGCACGATTTCACTCTCCAAGTGGGGCATGATGGCCAAGGATGGCCGCTGCAAAACCTTCGACGCCCGCGCCGACGGGTTCGTTCGCGGCGAGGGCGGGGGCGTGGTGGTGCTGAAACGCCTGTCCGACGCCCTGCGCGACCACGATCCGATCCTGGCGGTGATTCGCGGCACGGCAGTCAACCAGGACGGACGCTCCAGCGGTCTGACCGCTCCCAATGTCAACGCGCAGAAGGACGTGATCCGGCTGGCGGTGGAACAGGCGGGCGTCGATCCGGCCGAGGTAGCCTATGTCGAAACGCACGGCACAGGGACGCCGCTCGGCGATCCGATTGAAGTGGAGGCGCTGGCCGCCGTCTACGGACAGGGACGCAAACAGGGGCAGCGCTGCGCGCTTGGGGCGGTCAAGACCAACATCGGCCATCTGGAGGCGGCCGCCGGTATCGCCGGGTTGATCAAAGCGGTGCTGGTGCTCAGACACCGCACGATTCCGCCCAATCTGCACTTTCGCGAGGCGAATCCCAACCTTTCGCTGGAGCGGACGCCGTTTTTCGTACCCACCCGTCCCGAACCATGGACGGACAGCGGAAAGCCGAGGCTGGCGGCGGTCAGTTCATTCGGTTTCGGCGGCACCAATGCGCACGTTGTGCTGGAGGAAGCGCCCGCGCGGCAATTGGTGTCGGCCGCAGCCAAAAGCGACGAGCTTCTGCTCGTCTCCGCGCGCGGCGAGGACGCGCTCCGTGTGCTCGCAGAAGCGTACCGCGAGCGATTGGCGGGAGACGGAACGCTTGCGGACATTTGTTACACGGCGGCCATGCGCCGGACGCACCACGATCACCGGCTGGCGGTTGTCGGATCGACCAAGGAAGAGATGGCGGAAAAATTGACGGCATTCTTGCGCAAGGAGACGCGCCCGGGCCTGGCTTGCGGCCGGGTCGTCACCGGACGGCGTCCCAAGCTCGCGTTCGTCTTTCCCGGCCAGGGGTCGCAGTGGCTGGGCATGGCGCGGGAACTTTTGGCGACGGAACCGGTGTTTCGCGCGAGCATGGAGGCGTGCGAGGCAGCCATGCGCGGCGAGGTGGACTGGTCGCTG
>JBHGXV010000053.1:0-14408 GCA_041920505.1 Paenibacillaceae bacterium | reverse complement strand
GTTTTCATTTCATGTGGATAGCTCTTGAACTTCTGACCCTTTATTGCCATAACAAATGCACCCCCTAGAATTTTCATCGGATAACCAAGGGGGTTTTTCCAATGTCTATTCTAAGGGGTGCACATCACTCATCGTCTATTGACAGGCGGGGCGTTTTTCCCAGCACATTCTTCGGCAGCCCGAAATTTTCCGCCTGGCTGACCCGTATTACATGGTGGAGGAGGAAAACAATGGAGGCGCAACAACGAGAAGAGCTGTACCAGGCAAATCAACAGGCACTTGTCTTGATCCGGCAGTTTCTTCAGGGAGACGCCCACTCTTTCCATGCTCTTGTCAACCTGTACGGGCAGCGCGTGATTAGGATCGTGCAAAAAATGATTTACTCTCATCACGACGCAGAGGACATCAGCAACGAAATCTGGCTGAAAGTGGCGCAAAACCTGCACCGGTTTGACCAGTCGCTTCCGTTTCACTCCTGGCTGTACCGGTTGGCCTCCAACGCCTGTATTGACTTTCTGCGCAAAAAGAGGGAAATCACGATGGAAGACGACCAGCTTCACCTGCGGCTCACCAAAGAACCTCACTCGCAAGCAGACACACCGGAAGCGCTGTATCTGCAAAAAGAATACCGGGAACATCTGCAAGACTTGCTGAATCAGCTCGACGACACAGACCGGCTGATCGTCACGCTCCGCTTTTCTGATCAGTTAAGCTATGACGAGATCGGCGAGATTGTCGGCATGAGCAAAAACACGGTGGGAACGCGTTTGTTTCGCGCGCGTAAACAATTGAAAACCCTGTTGGAGCAACGTATGCTGGAAAGGAGGGTGCTAGATGCAACATATTGACGAATTCACATTGATGATGTACGCCGACGACGAACTGACACCGCAAGAACAGCACCACGTCGCTACCCACCTCTCCTGCTGCAACCACTGCCGGGAGGCGCTGACACGCTGGCAAGCGGACCAGGCCATGCTGACGGACAGCTTCCGCCATTTTGCACCGGCTTTGACCGAACTGCCTCTGTCGGCGTTTGTCTGCGCGCAAGTCAATGAAATCGCTTCCCTGTACAAACGCGAACATCAGAGCGCACGTCGCCTGCTCGGTTGGATCATCACCTGTCTGGGGAGCCTCTTAATCCTTTCCCTGTTCGCGCAGAACCGCTGGATGGCGTGGGTCGGGACGCTCTGGTCCACCTGGGTGAAATCGTTCGTCTGGACCTGGACCTTTTGGCTCAAGGAAAACGCGAGCGACTTCTTGCTGATTCCGCAGCGGAACCCATACGCGATCTCTTTCCTGTTCTCGGCGTTGCTTCTCGTGTTGGTCATTTTGAACGCCCGCCGCGTCTCCGGCGGGCAATGGAATCAGTCAGACGGAGGGATGCAAAAGTGAATCGATGGATGTGGTTGGGCCCGCTCCTGCTGCTGTTCTGCTTCGTCTCCGGCACTGCGGCGTATGCTTTTGGCGCGGTCAATCAGGACACCTACGTGCTCACCCGGGGGGAGACGCACAAGGGGGATCTTGCCGTTAACGCAAAAAAGGCGGTCATCGAAGGCGTGGTGGACGGAGATCTCTACGTGTTTGCCGAAAATGTGCAGGTCATCGGCGAAGTAAAGGGGGACGTGATTTCATTCGCCGGCGAGACCGACATTCGCGGCAAAGTGGACGGAAACGTGCGGTCCTTCACCCAACACCTGACGATCGAAGGCGAGGTGACGCGAAACGTAACCGCCATGACGCAAAATCTCGTCGTCGCCGAAGAGGGAACCGTGCGGGGAAGCGTTCTGACGTTTGCCGAATCGGTCGATCTGTTCGGAAAAGTGGGCAAGGAAGCCAATGGCGCGGTCAACACCTTCCGCGTCACCGGCCAGATCGGCCAGGGCGTCTCGATGCTGCACGGCAACCACATCCAAATCGACTCGACGGCTGTCATCAGCGGCGATCTGAACTACATGAGCCCGCAGAAAGCGGACATCCAACCGGGCGCCGCCATCAGCGGCAAGATAACGTTTACGCCGGAAGCGCCGCCGAAAGAACATGCCGGCCGCTCTGTCCCGTTCCTGCTGATCGCCATGTCGTTGTTGAGCACCTTGATTTTGTGGCTCTTGATCCGTTACCTGTTCCCCGCCGCCATGCAGCGGGTACAGCAAAAACTGGACACGCAACTTGGCGCCCACCTCGGCGTCGGAGCCCTGTTGCTGTTGGCCACGCCTGTGCTAATCGTGATTCTGCTCTTCACCGTTGTCGGCATTCCGATTGCGGTGACGCTTGGCCTCTCTCTCGCCCTGATGCTTTACATCGCCAAGATATTTATCGGGGCCTGGGCGGGAACGCGGTTGATCCAGCGCTTGCGCTGGCGCTTCCATCCACTGATGGCCGAAGGCATCGGCGTGCTTGGCCTGTACCTCCTGTTGCAAATCCCCTTCCTCGGCTGGCTGATCGGCATCGGCGTCTGGATGGCCTACCTCGGCAGCGTGGCTGCCGTTGTGCGGCAAGTGAATACGCCGGGCGTGTAGCGCGTATCCTGGCAAAGAGTTGAGATTTTTCACGGCCGCACGTTTAACTTGCCCGTGTTCAGAGATAATGAGTAGAGAGCGCAAAACGCTCTCTTCTTATTTGACCTTTATTGACCAATTGTGTATGATAAGGTGTATAAAGGAGAGGAGGATGAAGTATGGACATGAACCTGATTCCCACCGTGATTGAGCAAACCAACCGCGGCGAGCGCGCTTATGATATTTACTCGCGTCTGTTGAAGGACCGGATTATCTTCCTGGGCACGCCAATCAACGATGTCGTCGCCAACAGCGTCGTGGCGCAACTGCTCTTCCTGGCGGCCGAAGATCCGGACAAGGACATTTCCCTGTACATCAACAGCCCCGGCGGCTCGATCACGGCCGGCATGGCCATCTATGACACGATGCAGTTCATCAAGCCGGATGTCTCCACGATCTGCGTCGGACTGGCCGCTTCGATGGGCGCGTTTTTGCTCTGCGCCGGAGCCAAAGGCAAGCGCTACGCCCTGCCCAACAGCGAAATCATGATCCACCAGCCGCTCGGCGGCGCGCAAGGTCAGGCCAGCGACATCGAAATCGCCGCCAAACGCATCCTGCGCATGCGCGAGCATCTCAACCGCATTCTGGCGGAACGGACAGGGCAACCGCTGGAGCGTATCCAGAAAGACACGGACCGCGACAACTTCCTGTCCGCGCAGGAGGCAAAAGAGTACGGTCTGATCGACGAAGTCATTACCTCCACCCCTTCCGTGAAATAAACCGGACCATCAGCAAAGAGACTTTCCCTGCACAGCCGGGAAAGTCTCTTTGTTTACCTCTCTTTCAACTGATCCACCGCAACGATCTTGGTGTCGCCGGGATCGCCCTGGGTGTGGATGCGGGCCATGTTCCGCTGTTCGTCCACTCCGTCAATCCAGACCGGAACCCCTTTGTACTCCACCTCGATTTTTAGCGGTGATTGCATAATTTCCCTTACACGTGCAACGTCCATCTGTATCCCCCTCTCAATCATGCCATCAGTCTGCCTTGGGATCGTGCCCGGCAGTGTCAGTATCCTTCCCGTTCATCGTATCGGTGGTGGTCTCCTCGATCAGGCCATTCTGGAGAGTGACTTGCCCCCCGCCCAATCCTTCGTTGACCATCCGGTCGATATCCATAAAGTTGTCGCCGCGCCCTTCATACAGGGAGTCCGTCTGTTTCGGGTCGTTTCGTTCCATCGTATCCCTCCTTTGGCGAATCAGTTTTAGCATTCCCTGTTTTCCGCAAAAAAACGATCTCCCCAACCGCAAAACGGTCAGGGAGATCGTTTCCTTCGTATGGGACGGTGATGATTCGCGATACGGCGGGATTCGATCAGGCGAGCCGAAAGACAATGCCGTGGCCGCCTTTGGGATATTCCCACTTGATGTTTTGGTGCGGACAGCCGATCCGGCAACTGCCGCACTCGTGACAGCCTTCGTAGCCGACGGCCATCCGGCCCGTCTCTTCCCATTTGTACACTTCCGCCGGACAGAAGATCGTGCACAGCTTATCCGGACATTTGGTGGCGCAGATGTCGTAGTCCAAAACGTGGAGATGCGATTCCTTGTTGGCCCGGAACCGAACGAGGTACTGCTTCTCTTCGATATTGGCCAGTCGTTCCAGTTGACTCATTTCATCACCCTCCATGCTTTGTAGAGATCGCTGACGAGCTTCATCGAGCCGCGCTGCTCACGGAACACACTGAGAATTTTCTTCTGTTTTTCTTTTTTCGGCGTACCGTCGACGGTGAAGAACAGGCTGGCCGCCTTGTTTGCCAACGGGATGTACTCTTTGAAATACTGCGGATTGGTCTCGAACGTATGGGTGGCATCCTTGTACTTTTTCAGATCCTGACCGACGAAGCTGTCCATCAGGCGCACCCGGTACGTGTCCAGCATGTTTTCCGTGAAATCGCCGGCCTGCTTCGCCAGGATGATCGTCTCTGCTGCCAGGCGTCCCGACGTCATCGCCATATTGGAGCCTTCGCGGTGGATCGAGTTGACCAGTTGCGCCGCGTCTCCGACCACCAGCACGCCGTTGCCGACGATTTTCGGGATGGAGTGATAGCCGCCTTCCGGAATCAGGTGGGCGGCGTACTCCTGCGGCTCTCCGCCCTTGAGCAGCGGCTGGATCATCTTGTGGTTCTTCACGTACTCCAACAGGTCGTACGGGCGCATCTTCGCCTTGATCATGCCCGACAAGGTGGCGCCGACACCGACGTTGATCGAATCCTTGTTGGTGTAAATGAACGCCGTGCCGAGCACGCCCTTGGTCGCATCCCCGAACAGTTCGATCGTACAGCCCTGGTTCGGCTCCAGGTTAAAGCGCTCCTCGATGCGTTCGGCCGGCATCTTGATGACTTCCATCACCGCCAGAGCCACTTCATCCGGACGCAGTTCCTTGTGGAAGCCAAGCTGTTTGGCCAACAGCGAGTTGACCCCGTCGGCGAGCACCACCACGTCGGCGTAGACGTCTCCGTCCGGCCGGTCGGTGCGAACGCCGACCACGCGGTTGTCTTCGACGATGCATTCAAGCGCGACCGTCTCGTTGATCAACAGCGCGCCCGCTTCCACCGCCTTGCTGGCGAACCACTGGTCAAACTTCGCGCGCAACACGGTAAAGCAGTTGTACGGCTCCCGCGCCCATTCCAGTCCTTTGTAGCCAAAGCTGAGAACGGATTCTTCTCCCAACGCCCAGAAGCGTTGCTCGATCACCGGCCGCTCCACCGGTGCTTCCTTCCAAAACTCCGGCACGAATTCTTCGGTTTGTTTCCGGTACAGAACGCCGCCCATCACGTTTTTCGCTCCGGGATACTCCCCGCGCTCGATCACCAGCACATTCAATCCGGCGCGCGCGCAGGTCAGGGCACAGGCGGTACCCGCCGGTCCTGCTCCGACAACGATTACGTCAAATTTTTGATTAGCCATGCACCTTTTCCCCCTCTTGTTCGGCTGTGACCGCTATTTCCCGCTGTTTCGTCTCTTTCAGCTTGCTGAATTCGTCGATGAGAAGAGGAACGATTTCAAACGCGTCGCCGACGATGCCGTACGTGGCGACGGTAAAAATCGGCGCATTGGGGTCTTTGTTAATGGCGATGATCAGCTCCGAGTTTTGCATCCCGACAATGTGCTGCACCGCGCCGGAAATCCCGATGGCGAAGTACACCTTGGGCGTCACCGTGACGCCGGTCTGGCCGACCTGGTGCTCGTGCCCGATCCAGCCCGCTTCCACCGCGTCGCGGCTGGCGCCGACACTTCCGCCGAGCACTTCCGCCAGGCGATGCACCAGTTGGAAGCCGCGCTGGTCTTGGAGTCCCTTGCCGCCCGCGACAATGATGTGCGCTTCTTCCAGATTGACAGCCTTCTCTGCATCTTTTACGATTTTCAACACTTTGGTGCGCAGATTTTCTTCTTTCAGGTCGATCTTCTCTTCGATCACGACGCCGCTACGGCTGAAATCGGGCTCCAGCGCCTTCATCACTTTCGGACGGACGGACGCCATTTGCGGCCGGTGGTTTTTGCACAGGATCGTCGCCATGATGTTACCGCCAAACGCGGGACGGCTAGCTTCGAGCAGACGCTGCTCAACGTCGACATCGAGAATCGTCGTGTCCGCAGTCAGCCCTGTCTGCAAGTCGGTCGCCACGGCGCTCGCCAGATCTTTTCCGGTGGTCGTCGCCCCGTACAGGAAAATCTCCGGCTTGTATTTCTCGCACAAATGGACGACGCCGTGCATGTAGGTCTCGGAACGGTAGTGCTCCAAAATCGGATCGTCGATCAGATACACTTTATCCGCCCCGTAGGCGAAACACGTCTTCGGCAGTTCGCGGATGTTGTGGCCCAACAGGACGCCGCACAACTCGGTGCCCAACTTGTCGGCCAGCTTGCGGCCGGCTCCGAGCAATTCCAGCGAAACGCCGGCGATTTGGCCCTCGTGCTGTTCGATAAACACCCAGACACCGCGATACGCGGAAAGGTCTATTGTCATCCTCACTCTACCCCTTTCAGGCTAAACAGCTCTTTGCGTTCGAGCAACAACTCGATCACCTTCTGCACTTGCTGTTTCGCGTCCCCTTCGATCTTTTTGCCGCCTTCCAGCTTCGGCGGAGCAAACATCTTGCCGACAACGGTCGGAGAGCCTTTCAGGCCGAGCTGCGAGCGGTCCACGTCATCCAGATCGTTGACTGACCAGACGACCGGCTCGAAGCGGGCGGCGCGAATCATGTTGGGCAGAGGAGCGTAGGAGACTTCGTTGATTTCTTTTTCCACCGTCAGAAGGCAAGGAAGCGTCGACTGGATCACTTCATATCCGTTTTCGCGCTTGCGGTGCACCACGATCCGTTTTTGGGCGAGGTCCACTTCCGCGATTTTTTCCACGTTGGTAAGCGGCGGAATGTTGATTCGTCTGGCGATTCCGGGGCCTACCTGCCCTGTGTCCCCGTCGATCGCCTGCTTCCCGCAGAGAATCAAATCAATCGGTTTGATTTTCTCAATCTTTTCAAGCGCCTTGTACAACGCGTAGCTGGTGGCCAGCGTATCCGCCCCGGCGAACGCCCGGTCGGAGATCAGATAGGCATCGTCCGCGCCGATTTCCACGCACTTGCGGATGGCACTGACGGCTTGCGGCGGCCCCATGGAAAGAACCGTCACCGAGCCGCCGTATTTTTGTTTCAGGCGGACCGCCTCTTCGACTGCATGCGCATCGTAGGGATTGAGAATAGCGGGGGCACTGCTTCGATCGAGGGTGTTTGTCTTGGGGTTAATCTTGATGATCTTCGTGTCTGGAACCTGCTTGACGCAAACAACAATGTGCATGTCAGCACTCCTTTCGGAAAAGAAGATCAAGATGAAGGGCAAGTGAAAAAAATCACAAATAGGTGGACAAAGACAGGGAAATAGTGTCTTGTCTTGTCTTGTCTTGTCTTTTATTATATGCGAATCCTTACAAAATTACGATAACTTTTTTCCAAGAAGTTTTTCGGATTTTGCTACTGGACGATTGCCCCCAAGCGCAGCCAGAGGAATCACGCTCGTAAAACCATAAAAAAAGATAGTCTTACTCGCTGAAGACTACCTTTTTCCCCTGCTACTCTTCCTTGTTTACCAGATTGACCAGGCTCGCCACTGCCTGGGCGGCGTCCGGTCCCTCCGCCGAAATGGTGATTTCCGTACCCGAGCTGATCGCCAGGCTCATGATCCCCATAATGCTTTTCGCGTTTACTTTCTTATTGTCTTTTTCCACAAAGATTTCCGAAGCGAACCGATTGGCTTCCTGAACGAAGAAGGCAGCCGGACGGGCCTGCAAACCTGTCTTCAGTTTGACCAGCACCTGCTGTTGAACCATCTGTATACCTCCTCACAAACTAGAATCCATACTGCTAGTATACCATATTCAGGGAACGGACATATTTTGTTTTTCTCGCAATTTGTCAGCGATTTCGTTAATTTTTCGAAGCCGGTGATTGATGCCCGACTTGCTGACCGAGCCGCTCGGCAGCATCTCCCCCAGTTCCTTGAGATTGATGTCGGGATGCATCAGGCGCAACTCCGCCACTTCACGCAACCTCGGCGGCAGGCTTTCCAGTCCGAGCTCGCGCTGGATCAACTGGATGTTCTCCATTTGCTTCGTGGCCGCGTTGACGGTTTTGTTGATGTTGGCGATCTCGCAATTGTGCAGGCGGTTAACCGAGTTGCGCATGTCCTTGACGATGCGCACGTCTTCGAAGTACAACAGCGCCTGGTGGGCGCCGATGAGGCTGAGAAATTCGGTGATCTTCTCGCCTTCCTTGATGTACATGACATACCCTTTTTTGCGTTCGATGCACTTCGCGTTTAGCCGGTAGCGGTTGGCCAGCTTGGTCAGGGCCTCGCAGAAATCCTGATAGGCCGTAAAGATTTCCAGATGGTAGCTGGACGCCTCGGGATGATTGACCGAACCGCCGGCGAGAAACGCCCCGCGCAGATACGCGCCCCGGCAGCAGGCCTTTTTCACCAGATCGGGGGAAATCCCCGGCAGAAACGACATGTTCTTGTCCATGATGCGCAGATCCTGAAGGATTTCGCTCGTCTGGTGCGGGAGGCGAACGATGTAGACGTTGTTTTTCTTCAGGCGCATTTTTTTGCGGACCAGAAGCTCTGCGTGGACGTTGAACAAATTCTTGAGCAGGGTATAAATCCGCCGCGCAATCGCCGCGTTTTCGGTGGATACGTCCAGGATAAAGCGGCCCGCGCCAAACTGGATGCTTCCGTTCATCCGGATCAGCGCGGCCAATTCAGCCCGGCTGCAACAGCCGGGAACCTCCAGCATTGTCAGTTCCTTTTTTGCGTGCGCGGCGAATGACATAGAAGGTCACCCCTTTCTCTCTTTGATCAAGGATACCACTTGTTTGCTGACGGCCCTTGCGTCGTGCCGCAAATATCCGTCCTCAAACGCGATCAGCGGCTCGGCGATCACGTTCAGTCCCAGACCGACAAGCTGATCGATGTCGAGACGAACGGGCGCCGAGCCTTTTTCCGCGTATTTTTCCTGAACCGATTCGGGAATCTCGGCGTCGTTGACAATCACCGTGTCGAGAAACGGCTGTCCCAGATGATCGTACATGGCGCGCACATGATCCGCCGCAGTGAAACCGTCCGTTTCGCCCGGCTGGGTCATGACGTTGCAAATGTATACTTTCGGCGCCGGGGACGCGGTGATCTCCGCAAACAGCCCGCGCACCAGCAGGTTGGGCAAAATGCTGGTGTACAGACTGCCCGGACCGATCAATATCACGTCGGCCTCGGCAATCGCCCGCGACGCTTCCGGCAGCGGAACCGCGTCCGGAGGATCGAGAAAGACCCGTCTGATTCGTTTGCCGGAGAGCGGAATTTGCGACTCCCCGGAGACGATGGAGCCGTCTTCCATCTCCGCTTTCAACAGGATGGACTGATTGGACGCAGGCAACACGTCCCCGCGTACCGCCAGCACCCTGCTCAGTTCCTTCACTGCCGTAACGAAGTCGCCCGTAATTTCATTCATGGCTGCAATGAGTAGATTTCCCAAATTGTGACCAGCTAATCCCGTCCCGTTGGTAAAACGGTACTGCATCACTTTTTGCATCAATGGTTCCGTATCGGCCAAAGCCGTCAGGACGTTGCGAATATCGCCCGGGGGAAGCATATCCATCTCCTCCCTGAGCCTGCCAGAGCTTCCTCCATCGTCAGCGACGGTTACGATCGCCGTGATGTGCACCGGCTCCTGCTTCAAGCCGCGCAGCAGAACGGACAATCCCGTCCCCCCGCCAATCACGACAACGCGAAGCAACTCGTCCTGCCGTTTTCCCCTTCTCCCTGCTGCCATATGTCACCTCGTTCTCTCCTCATCGGTATGCTCGGGCTGCACGCTTTTGTTTTGTCTTCTCTGCATCGTATGCTTACTTGTTTTTTTCGATGTCACGGTGGGTTACCCGAACCGGGAAGTCCTTGCTGAACGCGGCACCGATCTGTTCGGCGATCGTCACGGAGCGGTGCTTCCCGCCCGTGCAGCCGATGCCAATCACCAGTTGGCTCTTCCCTTCCCGCTGGTAATGGGGAATGGTGTAGGCGAGAAAATCGAGCAGTTTCTCCAGGAATTCCTTGCTCTCGGTCCATTTCATCACGTACTCGGCCACTTCCCGGTCGCACCCCGTTTTCGGGCGCAGTTCGTCCACGTAGTGCGGATTGGGCAAAAAGCGCACGTCAAACACCAGGTCGGCGTCGATCGGGATGCCGTATTTGAAACCGAACGACTGCACGTTGATCGTCAATTGGGAGCTTTGCTGCGCGTATTGGCTGATGATTTTCTCCCGCAGTTGACTCGGTTTCATCTGGCTGGTGTCGATGATCTGGCTGGCCCGGCCTTTCATCTCCTGCAACAGCCGCCGCTCGGCCAAAATCCCCTCCAGCGGCGAGCCGCTCGGCGACAGCGGATGTCGGCGCCGCGTCTCTTTGTAGCGTGTGACCAGCGTCTGATCGTTGGCGTCCAGATACAGAATGTGAAACGAGATGCCTTTCATCTCGTTGAGCCGGTCAATCGCTTCCGCCAAACTCTCGAAGAACTCCCGTCCGCGCAGGTCAATCACCAGGGCCACGCGCTCAATGCTGCCGCCGGACTGCCTGATCAGTTCGGCGAACTTCGGGATCAAGACCGGCGGCAGATTGTCGACACAAAAGAAGCCGAGGTCTTCCAGACTCTGGACTGCTGTCGTCTTGCCCGCGCCCGACATGCCGGTGATGATCAACAAGTTTATCGCTCGCTCTGTTGCCTGTTCGCTCACGAATCCCGCCTCCTCTGATCCTTCCCTTAGCATACCATATCGCCTCCCGCTATCGTAGCCTTTCGCACAACCAAAAAAAGGCGTGACCAGCAAGCGGTCACGCAATTGTATAGAAAAAGGGGGCACTTCATCGTGTCTCTATCATATCCCTTCAATATTTCAGCGAGATTACAGGATGATTAAGAGATTGTAACGTTTTCTTCTTTTAGACGCTCGTTTAAGGCTTCTACGTAGTGTTGCGCCGCCTGTGCCGCAATCGAGCCGTCGCCGGTTGCCGTGACCACTTGCCGGAGCGCTTTTTCCCGGACGTCTCCTGCCGCGAAAATACCCGGAATGTTGGTGCACATGTTGTCATCGGTGAGGATGTACCCTGCTTCGTTGGTGATGCCCAGATGAGCCACGCAACTGGAAAGCGGATCCATCCCGACGTAGATAAACACGCCGTCTGCCGGGTATTCACGCTGTTCGCCGGTCTTCACGTCTTCGAGCAGAACGCTTTGAACCTTGCCGTCGCCGCGGATTTCCTTGACGACCGTGTTCCAGATCACGTCGATTTTTTCGTTTTCAAACGCGCGTTTTTGCAGGATTTTTTGCGCGCGGAATTCGTCGCGGCGGTGGATGATCGTCACCTTGCTGGCAAAGCGGGTCAAAAAGACCGCTTCCTCGACCGCAGAGTCTCCGCCGCCTACCACGACCAGTTCCTTGCCTCGGAAAAAGGCGCCGTCGCACACTGCGCAATACGAAACGCCGCGTCCGGACAGCTCTTTCTCTCCCGGTATGCCGAGGAGGCGATGCTCCGCGCCCGTCGCTACGATTACCGACTTCGCCACATATTCCTTGTCGCCGGCGACGACCGTTTTGTACGGGACACCGTCGCGAATTTCCTTAATGTCGCCGTAGGCGTATTCCGCACCGAATTTCTGGGCGTGTTCAAACATTTTGGTCGACAATTCGGGGCCGAGGATGCTGCCGAAGCCCGGATAGTTCTCGATTTCCTCCGTGTTTGCCATCTGCCCGCCAGGCACGCCCCGCTCCAGCATCAGGGTGGACATGTTGGCCCGCGAGGTATATACGGCTGCGGTCATGCCGGCCGGCCCTGCTCCGACAATAATGACGTCGTATACTTTCGATTGCTCGCTCATGGTTCTCTACCTCCTGTCACGCGATCAGACACATCTCGATTTTTAAAGTAATTATAATCTTAGAATGTATTTAAATCAAGTCGAGACAATTCCTTGATGCACTTCGCGACCGTCGAGGCAGAAACTCCGTATGTGTCCGCGAGCGAGGACTGTGTCTGTTTTCGGCCGATTTGCTTCGCGTACAGGTATTCCAACGCGGCCACCCACGCTTGCGGATTCCGGACTGCCGGGTGCTTCGGGTACTGTTGCTTGTAGTGTAGCCAAACAGCGGTAGCCCATATCCGCATGTCCGCCTGCTCCACTTCGGCAAACGAATCGTCGATGGCCAGCGTGACGCTATCGTGTTCGACCGGCCGACGGACAGCGGGGATGTCTTCGCCAATCTCGTGCGCGACCTCTGCTCCCATCTCCCACAGGGCAAGCAGCACAAGCTCCCGCAATTCGGGATCGTCCGTCCGCTTGTAAAAGTACCGGAGCGTCGCTTCCGCTTCCTCGTCACCGATCATCGCCAGCGTCTGGATGACCATCTGTTTCGCGTCGTCTTTGCCGTGCTGCAACGCCCACAATAGCGACGCGCGCACCATCGGATCTGATTTGAAGTCCTCGGGACTGAAGAAGGTCCCGTATCCGGTCGGCGTCTCTGGGTTGGGACGGCTGTAGTGGTACGGAATCGTCTCGATTGGGTCATGGGCCGACTGTCGCGTCACCATGTCGAGATAATAATCCGCCACTCCCGATTCCGGGTCCAATTGTTTCGCCTTTTGCCACCAGCGGATGGCCTGTTGCTCACGCCCGGTCAGATACGCCGAGATGGCAGCAAAATGGTAGGTGCTTGCTTCCCGGGGGCTGGTCAGGCGCATCAGTCTGCGGTACAAGCGGTACGCCTCTTCGTGCTGGCCGAGGATGCCCAGCGTCGTTGCCAGTTTATAGACGTTTTCGTGATGGAGCGGCGTGACTTTTTTCAATTGCGCCAGCAATGTTACCAGCTCTGGCAACCGCCCATGATGGGACAACAGGATGGACAGGTTGCACAGCGCGTGCAAATTGCCCGGATCGCGCTCCAGCGTTTGCTCAATGGTGTCGATCGCTTTCTCGAACTGTCCGGCGTAGTAATAAGCGAGCGCCAGATTGTTCCAGGCCGGCATAAACGAAGGGTGTTTGCGCACGATGCCCTGCAGCATCTGCGCCGCTTTGAGAAAGTGTCCCTCTTCCAGACATTTGCGCGCCTGCTCGTGCCGTGCGTAAAGTTCCTCTGTCGCCGAGCCGGGGAAGCGGCGAGGCGGCAAGTCCAGCTCAAAGTAGATGTAGTCGAGCAGTTCTTCGGCGTCTTCCCTGTATTCGCCTCGCTTGCATGTTTGCAGGTACCTGAGCGCCATCTCTTCGGCCATCTGGAAATCTTCCAGGTTGGCGTAGTTGTTGGCGAGGTAAAAATATATCTCCTCCATCGAGGGATCAATCTCGTCGACAATCTGATGCAACAGATCGTTGGACTGGTGAAACTGTCCTGTCTCCGCCAGAACGCTTGCCAGTTGGCAGAGATAGGTCGGGTTTCCCGGTTCCAATTCAACAGCACGGCGAAGGCACTTCAACGCTTTTTCGTAGTCGTAACGCTGCGACAGACGCAGGCCCCGCTCCGCAAAAAAGCTGGCATCCCGCATGAAATCGACAACCGTCGCTTGCTTTACTCTTTCGCTGTTTTTCATAGGCCCTCCGTTCATGGTTGGTCCTCCATGTATCGTATCAAATCCGACTCATGCCCACAAGTAAATCCGCCGGTGAAAGCGGAAACACCACCTGCCTGCCGCAAGTGGTGTTTACTGTTTGATTGGCATTGGTATGGAGCGGACGACGGGTCTCGAACCCGCGACCTTCGCCTTGGCAAGGCGACGCTCTACCAATTGAGCTACGTCCGCAAAACCGTCCCTGTTCATTTGTAAAAAATGGTGAGCCATGAAGGACTCGAACCTTCGACCCTCTGATTAAAAGTCAGATGCTCTACCAACTGAGCTAATGGCTCGCACACATGGTGGTTCGGGACGGAATCGAACCGCCGACACGAGGATTTTCAGTCCTCTGCTCTACCGACTGAGCTACCGAACCGAAATACGGCAATGATCTCTCAAGGATCGAGCCCGTCCCAATGAGAGACATGTCCGTTCCCAAGGGGAAATGGCGGAGCTGACGGGACTCGAACCCGCGACCTCCGGTGTGACAGACCGGCGTGAACTCCAACTTCACCACAGCTCCAGGTGGAAAGGATTTATTCCCTGAAAACCGGATACGCAAACGAGTGAAGCGAAGGAATGAGTGGATAAGTCCTCGACCGATTAGTATTCGTCAGCTCCACGCCTTGCGGCGCTTCCACACCGAACCTATCAACCTCATCGTCTATGAGGGGTCTTACCAGCTTGACGCTGTGGGAAGTCTCATCTT
>JBHGXV010000052.1:0-87270 GCA_041920505.1 Paenibacillaceae bacterium | reverse complement strand
TCGACTTGCATGGATTAGGCACGCCGCCAGCGTTCGTCCTGAGCCAGGATCAAACTCTCCAATAAAGTTGAAAAGAATTGATCAAGGTTCAAAAACATTGGCTTCTCATCACGCTTCGCTGTTCAGTTTTCAAAGAGCATCTCGTGTCGCCTCGTTGCTGTTCGGTCGTTTATCGATCGCCCATATCAGAATGGCGACTCTTATAGATTAACACAGCCAACCCTTGGAGTCAACTGTTTTTTTAACCTTGTAACCGCTCCAACAATCACTTGTCGGAAGCGACGTTTGTAAATATAGCACATGATCTCAAAGTAAGTCAATAGCTTTTAAAAAATCAACCTGTCAATATATATCCTTTTTTCCACACCACTTCTCCCTCCTGATGCAGAACAATCTCCTGGATCAGCGACCGTTTCGTCATCTTGTCGAGCAATAGCGGCAAATCGATCTCCGCCCCGGCGAGATCAGGATGTTGACGCAATTCTTCAATCGACCACGGACGGTGTTGCGACTGCAAAATGTCCGCAAGAAGAAGCGTGCAGGCCTTCATTTTGGACATCAAACTGAACTCGATGGCCAACAGCAACAACTCGATGCGCTTTTCCAGAGGCTCATTGCTGGCAATCAGTTCTTCATACAATTTGTGCACGGCAGGATCGATCTGTTTTACCTGCTTCCAGATCGGAGCCTCCGGCAGTTCCCCGGCTTCCCAGACAGCGAGACGAGCCCAGACGTTCAGCGCGTGCAAGAGGATCTGATAGGCGTCCAGAGCATGCTGATGCAAAAGAAGTTCCCGCGCGTCCAGGTATGCCTTCAACAAGCGGGAATACTCTTCGCACAACCGCCGTTTTTGCAGGGACAGCGGCAATCGGGTCAAGCGTTCTCTGATTCCCTTGACGTAGTCGTCCCGGTCAAACACGATCATCGACCGGGTCATCCAGCAGACGATCCGTTCGCTCGCACCGTACGTCGCCCATCGCTCCAACTGCCACTGACTGATGCAATGTTCCACCACCTGATAGTCCCGGTACGTGAAATGCTTCGTCTCCCAACGCGGCTCGGGACGATTGACCACAACCACGTACAACAGATCGGCTCCATCCATAAACGGGTTGTATCTCTCCTGCTTGTCCATTAGCAAGACAGACTGCACATCGTCGCGCTGTACGATCGATTCCGTGTATGCGTGCAGGCTTCGATCCATGGATGCACCTCCATACCAGGTTGGTTTGCATAAGGATTCTACGCGGGCTCACAGTTTCCTGCTTGTTAACACGGTCCTCAAAACCGCTCGCTTGTCAATCATACAACCGGCAGCTTGTGCTATACTGGCAACAGGAGGAATGGAGCATGAGAAAAACGGAACGCTTGAGCAAAATCAAACGCATACGGACATGGGCCAACTGGAACATGGGGATCGGCATCCTTCTCATGTACGCCGGATTCGCGTTTTTCGCCGGTTATCTCGGCCCGTGGCTGAAAGGATCTTATCTGTTTATGACCGTGTTGCTCGTCATCGGCTTTCTGCTCATGATGACGGGGACGGTTCTGTTCATGATCTCGGGCATGGTTTCCACATCGGTGCCGCAGGTGGAATGCCCGTCCTGCGGGAAAGTGACCAAGATGCTCGGAAAAGAAGACGCCTGCATGTTTTGCGGCCAGCCGCTCGTGATCGCCGAGGAAAGCCAGTGACACAGCCCGCTCAACACAACAACCACCCGACCCGGCAGGGGATCAGGTGGTTGTTGCATTAAAACCCGTTTAATCCTTTTTGAATCACCGGCCACAGTTCCGGTTTCTCAAATCCGCGCCGCCATGCGGCAATGCCGGCCAGCTTGTATTTGCGCACCAGCTCCAGCCGTTTGACAAGCGAAGTTTGCTCTTCCAGCCACACCTTGTACACGGCCTGATCGGCAGGGTCCCGATAGGAGGCGTACAACTGACCGCTCGCCTCGTCCAGCTTCGGCTGCACACCCCGTTCGCGCAGCCAGTCCTCCGCCTGACGCATCGACAACGCTTTTGAACTCACCTTGAGCGAACCGTCCGGCTGTTTCACTTCTTTCCAGAGACGGGTATAGAACGGGATGCCCAGCAACAGTTTTTCGCGCGGCACTTCGGCAAGCGTCTGGCGCAAACTCTCTTCGGTCCAGGAAAGCGACGCGACCGATCCCGCCTTTGGACTGGACGCCCAGTGCTCGTCATACGCCATCAACGCCACATAGTCGACCACTGCCGCAAGCGCCGCCCGGTCGTAAAACAGCGACCAGCGTTCACTGTTTGATTTGACGGTGACGTCCAGGGAAACGGTAACGCCCTGCTCGTGCAAGTACGGCGTCAATTCGCGCACAAACTGGACAAGCCGCTGCTTGTCGTCCAGATAGACGTTTTCAAAATCGAGGTTAATGCCATCCAATTCGTACAAATGCACGTACTCCAGGATCTGGGCGATCAGGTTTTCCCGCGTTCGGACATCGGCCAGTGCCGCTTTCGTCCAATCAGGATTGAAGCCGTTGGAGACTAGCCCCCACACCTGGTAGCCGCGGCCGTGCGCCCACTTGACATACGCGGTGTCCGCCCTGTTGGCGAGATGTCCCTTGTCGTCAATCAATTCAAACCACGTCGGCGAAACCACATTCACCCCGGGCATGTCGGGAATCACGGAAGGATCGGGAGTGCGTTTCACCACGTGCTCCCAGACGAGCGCCACCTTTTGGCCGAGCGGCTTCCAACGCGCCGGAACATCCGGTTCGGACGAGGGAAGCTGGACTCGGCGAACTTCGGTCAACGCGACCCGTTCCTTGGGCAGATATCCGACAATCCCCTCACTCGTCTGCACGCGGTACCAACCGGCTTCCTCGCGCAGAACGTCCACAATCTGGCCGGGCACGACATCCGCGACAATCGGCTGCCGGTCAGCGGGACCGGTTCGCAGCGGCAACGGCGACGCTTTGTCCGAATCCTTGCTTTTCGCCAGCACCTTGCCCTGCTGCACGGCATCCCCCGCTTTTTCGACGACGAGCACGCCGGTTTGCGAATGACGGGTCACCTTCACCGGATACAGCTTTTCCAGCGGCGCGTAGGGCACGTAGCGCACCCCGTCCGCCTCCTGTACCGGCACGCGCAAATCGACCGGCCGCTTGTTCAAGAACGCCACCAGTTTACCGCTCTCCATTCGCAGCACCTTGTCCTTGGTCGTCACCACCACAGACCCGGTCGGCTCGTCCCAATAGAGATGCGGATCAAGCTGTGACTGAACAAACTCAAACGGAAGCAGAATCTCGCCATTCTCCACGCGAAACGGCCGGGGGAACGGCTCGCCGTGGTAGAGAATGACGTTTTGCCGCCCGTCGAACGGCGCCACTCTCTGATCAGACGGCATCGCCAGCCAGTACCAAACGGCCGCAACCACAACCGCAGCCACAATCAGGACAGGCAACGCCACGAATCGAAACCGGCGCTTTGGCCGCCGCAACCGGGGCGAAGTGCCAACAGGCACGTCCATCATTTGTACCCCCTAACGGTATATCAGATCCAACTGTTATTCTCCTATGATGATATAGCAGGCAATCGATTTCCACAACCTTCAGAAAAAAATGCCAATGACCCTCATGCTTGATGTATACGCGAAAACGCCGCCGCTAGACCCCAAGCCAACAAAAACGGCCGCTATCACCCGCGCCGTGCGGAATAGCGGCCTCGCCGTCCATCCTGGTGTCAATGCGATCGCTTTTGCTGACACGCCTCACAAATGCCGTACACTTCGAGACGATGCCCGTTCACCTTGAACCCGGCGGCTTTGGCCGCAGCTTCTTCGACATCGCTCAGATACGGATAGTGAAAGTCGCGGATCGCTCCGCATTCTGAACAAATCGCGTGGTAGTGATCTTCGGACACGTTGGCGTCAAACCGACTGGAAGCATCTCCGTAAGTAAGTTCCCGAACAAGCCCGGCTTCTTTAAACACGCGCAGATTGTTGTAGATGGTGGCCACGCTCATATTAGGAAATTTTCCTTCCAGTGCCTTGTAAATCTCATCAGCAGTCGGATGGCTCATCGTTTCCAGCAAATACGCTAATATGGCATGACGTTGCGGAGTCATCCGCACCCCTGTGTTTTTCAAGATTTCCACCGCTTTTTCCACACGTTGCGTCATGTCGTCATGCACCTCACAATCATCCAAGCATCGGAGAGCCTTCTTGTTCCTGTCGGTTTCCGGTAGACGATAACAAAAATCTCATTAGAATTGTTATAAACAAGTGTACGTCTTTTGACCCGACACTGTCAATATGTGTGGAACGGAACGATCAGGCCTTCCGTTTCGACTTGGCCGACCGTTTGGCCTCTGCCTTGGCGTACCGGCAGACGTCCTGCAACGGACATTCGCCGCAGCGCGGATTGCGCGCGGAGCACATGCGGCGTCCGTGCCAGATCAGCCAGTGATGGGCGTCCGACCACTTTTCCCGAGGAATCCGTTTCATCAATTGCCGCTCGGTCTCGTCCACATTGTCACTGTCGGCTAATCCCAGCCGGTTGGCGACGCGAAAGACGTGGGTGTCGACGGCAATCGCCGGGACGCCAAACGCGTTGGACAAAACGACATTGGCTGTTTTCCGGCCGACGCCGGGAAGCGCCTCCAGTTCGGCGTGCGTCCTCGGCACTTCTCCGTTGTATATTTCATAAAGGATGCGGCACGTTTCCAGGATGTTCTTGCTTTTATTTTTGTACAAGCCAAGCCCCTTTATGTTTTCCTCCAACTCTTCCTGGGTGAGATGAAGGTAATCCTCGGGCTTGTTGTACTTTTGAAACAAGGGGCCGGTGATTTCGTTGACCCGCTTGTCGGTGCACTGCGCGGACAGAATCGTCGCGATCAGCAATTCGAACGGCGTCGTGTAGTTCAACTCGCAATGGGCATCGGGATACATCTGTTGCAAGGTGTCCAAAATCCGTCCGACCGGGACGCGCCGTTGCCCGGTGCGCTCTGTTTTCTTTGGTTGAGCCGATTGGTTGTGTTGATCCATGATCGTTCCCCCTTACCTCTCCCTATTATACCTGCACGGGCGAGCCGCGCATAAGTGGCCGTCCGATTCCCAGATGTTGTATACTACTGCCAAACGGACAGGGGCGTATGCCTGGTCATCCGCCTGGCTAAAACCTGTGTCATGGAGGGATCGCGATGAAGGTGTTCGTTACCGGGGGAACCGGTTTTGTCGGGAAGGGAATCGTCCCCGCGTTGGCTGCGGCCGGACACGACGTGGCCTGCCTCGCCCGGCCCGGTTCGGAAGCGAAGATTTCGCGGGACGCAGCGTGGAAAGAGCGCGTCCAACTCTGCTTGGGCGATCTGTTTGACAGCCGTTCGCTGGAAGCGGCCATGCAAGGATGCGAGGCGGTTATCCATCTCGTCGGCATTATCCGGGAGCAACCGCGCAAAGGCGTCACCTTTGAGCGCATACACGTCGAAGGAACCAAAAACGTGCTGGCAGCGGCTAGCAAGGCGGGCGTACGCCGTTTCGTGCACATGAGCGCGCTCGGAGCGCGGCAGGGGGCGAACAGCCCGTACCACCGGACGAAATTCGACGCGGAACAGGCCGTCATCGCCAGCGGCATTCCCTACGTGATTTTTCGCCCTTCCGTGATTTTTGGCCCGGGCGACGAGTTCGTCAACATGCTGGCCGACATCGTCCGGCTGCCGATTACGCCGGTCATCGGCGACGGCTCGTACCAACTGCAGCCCGTCTCGCGCCAGACCGTCGCCGATGTGTTCACCCAGGCGCTCACCCTGGATGAGGCAACGGGACAAACCTACGAGGTCGGCGGGCCGGAGCCGTTGAGCTACGGGCAAATCCTCGACGAAATCGGCCAAGCTCTCGGCAAACGGCGGGTACGCAAATGTCACCTGCCGCTCTCCCTGATGAAACCCGTGATTTCCCTGATGGAAGGTTTCGCCTTTTTCCCGATCACCAGCACCCAGTTGACGATGCTGCTGGAAGGAAACACCTGCACGGACACGGAGCGGCTGTACCGTACGTTTGCCACGGCGAAAGTCCGTTTCGCCGATGGTATCCGAGCCTATTTGCGATAAAAAGCACGAAAAAAGGAGTTGACCAAAGGGTCAGCTCCTTTTTCACATCGGATTCCGATTACGCGTGCAAAGTCGGCTCCGACCGCCCCAGTTTCAGGTTCACACAGCGGGCGGCGACAAACAGGTAATCGGAGAGACGGTTCAGGTACTTGATCACCACCGGGTTGACTGCCTCTTGTTCGTTGATCTGCACGGTTACTCGCTCCGCCCTGCGAACGACCGTTCGCGACACGTGCAAGGCGGCAGCGGCAGGGTGGCCGCCCGGGAGGATAAAATTGGTGAGCGGCGGCAACTGGGCATCGAGCGCGTCGATTTGCTCCTCCAAAAAGGTGACGTCTTCGTCTTTGATCGGCCAGCCGACCGGTTTGCCCGGGGGCGTGGCCAACTCCGCTCCGATGTGAAACAGCTTGGTCTGGATGATGTGGAACACGTCGCAGAGCGGCTTCCACTCCTCTCCCTGCGGCAGCAGCGAAAGCGCCAACCCGATGGCGGAGTTCGCCTCGTCGCACGTCCCGTACGCTTCCACGCGCGGAGAATACTTGGGTACACGTACGCCCGACACGAGCGAGGTTTCCCCTTTGTCGCCAGATTTCGTGTAAATCTTCATACCCCGTCCCTCCAGTTCTGTGTCATTTCCCCGGAAATCGACAATCTCACATCGTCTCCGCGACGATGATCAGTTCCGTGCTTTTGCTGTCAAACGGCTGTTTGTCAAATGAACCGAAACGCTGAACCACCCTGAATCCGTTCAGGCGCAACAGGTGGTGCAACTCCGCCGGAAAGATGTAACGGAGCGTAAACCGTCCGACCACTTTTTCCACCAGCCGGCCTTCCGGGCTGATCCGTTCATAGGTGCGGGTCACTTCTGACCACTGCTGAAAATAATCGTAGCGGGTGTAGTCCCACATCATGATTTGCTCGCCCGTCTCCAGCGGAAACACGCTGCGAAGCGACATTTTTTCGCTCTCTTCGTACAAGTGCTCAATCTTGGGCACAAACACGTTCATGACGAACTTGCCTCCGGGGGCGAGATGGCGACGAATGCAGGCGAGCGCCTTCATCTGCTCGTGAATGTGCAACAGATGCAAAAACGACCGAAACGGAATCATGATCAAGGAAAACGTTTTGCCCAGGTCAAACCTGCGCATGTCCCCCTGCAACAAGGTCAACCGGTCAGTCACGCCCTGCTCCTCCGCTTTTTGCCGAGCGCGATCCAGCATTTCGGCTGACAAGTCGAGTCCGGTGACGCGAATCCCCGCCTGGGCGAGCGGGATCGCCACCCGACCGGTGCCGCAAGCAAGATCCAGCACCTCGCCGTCCGCCTGCCTCGCCATCTCCAGGAAAAACGGAATGTCGCCGGTGACGCCCCGCTGGGTCAAATCGTAGTATTCTGCCCACTGATACATGCTGTTTTCCTTCATGCTTGCCCCCTATACAACCAATTCGGACGACTGGAGATAGGCGACGAGCAATTTGGCAGTGTTGGCAAACGCCTCCTTGTGCGTCCGTTCGTGGGCGTGGGAGGCGTCGATCCCCGGCCCGATCAGGCCGTGCACGATGTCGTATCCGGCGCGCAACGCGGCACTGGCGTCCGACCCGTAGTGCGGATAAATGTCCACCTTGTAGTGAAGCCCGTTTTCTTCCGCCAACTGCACAAAACGCTTGCGCAGCCCGTAGTGGTACGGTCCCGACGAATCCTTGGCGCAGATCGACACACAATATTCGTCCGTCTCCAGCCCTTCGCCGATCGCCCCCATGTCGACAGCGACGTATTCCACCGTCCGCTCCGGTATCGCGGCATTGCCGCCATAGCCGATTTCCTCATTGTTACTGATCAGGATATGGGTGGTAAAAGGCAGTTCTGTACCGGCTTCCTTCAGATACTTGACCACGCCGAGCAGAATCGCCACGCTGGCCTTGTCGTCGAGATAGCGCGACTTGATAAAGCCGCTTTCGGTCACGGTCACCCGCGGGTCAAACGAGACGAAATCGCCGACGCCGATACCCAGCGCGCGCACGTCTTCCCTTGTCTTCACCTTTTCGTCGAGACGCACTTCCATCACGCTCTCCGTGCGTTCCAGCTTTCTCGCCTCGTCGCCGTAGACGTGCACGGACGCTTTCGTCGTCAAAATCGTCCCCGTATACACGCGGCCGCTCATCGTCTCAATCTGGCAGTATTCCCCTTCCACCGCGTTCCAGGCAAATCCGCCGATCATCGCCAGCTTCAGGCGGCCGTTCGCCTTGATCTCTTTCACCATCGCGCCCAGCGTGTCCACGTGCGCGGTCAGTGTACGATGCCGCTCATTGTCCCGCCCTTTTAGTGTGGCGAGCACAGCCCCCTTGTTCGTCCGTCTGCACGCGACGCCAAGCCGCTTCAGTTCCTGTTCCACCCAGGCGATCGCCTTGCCCGTGTTCCCCGACGGGCTGGGGATGTTGGCAAGTGCGCAGAACGTTTCCACCATATACTCCAGCGGTATCTGTTTCACCGGTTCTTCCTCTCCTGTCAGCTCAGATGGTCTTTGACAAACTGCAGCACATCCTGTACGTGGCCGGTCACCTTTACTTTTGGCCAAACCTTGGCGATCTTGCCGTCCTTGTCGATGACGAAGGTGCTCCGCTCCACGCCCATGTACTCCCTGCCGTACATCTTTTTCAGCACCCAGACGCCGTACGCCTCGGCCACCGCGTGATCGGTGTCGGCCAGCAGCGGAAACGGCAGTTCGTGCTTGGCGGTAAACTTGTCGTGCGACTTCACGTCATCCGGGCTGATGCCGAGCACGACCGCGCCCAGCTTGGCAAATTCCGGGTGGTAATCGCGGAAGTCGCAGGCTTCTGTGGTGCAGCCTGGCGTCATGTCTTTGGGATAGAAGTACAAGACCACCGTGTTCCCTCGGAAATCGTGAAGCGACAGCGTTTGCCCCCCGCTTGCCGGGAGCGTGAAATCTGGTGCCGTCTGTCCTGCTTCGAGCATTGGCGCATCTTCCTTTCGGTAGGTTTTGTCTTATTTTAGCAAACCCGGCCCCAATCCGAAAGCGCACCGGGCCGATTCCCCGCCGGTTTCCTCGTTGGGGCGCGGACAACCTTTTTCAGCGGCTTCCACCTGCGCCAACGGCTTGACGGAAGCCACGTTTTCTAATTGCGATTTACACCATAAACAAGTACAATTAGTAAATGGCAATCATAAAAAAAGATAAAATGACCATCAGTTGGTTATTTATATACGAGCTGGACGGTGAACGAGTAGATGAGAGAGTTTTACGACGTAACGGACCCGGAGGCATTGAAATCCCTGGCGATCCCGGAGAGAGTCAAGATTTTGGAATTGTTTGAGGATCTGGAGCCGCGCACGGCCAAACAGATTGCCACCGAACTGGGCGAAAACGCCGCCCGCTTGCACTACCACGTGAAAGAACTGGTTCGCGTCGGCCTGCTGGAACAGGTGGACACGCGGGTAAAAGGGTCCATCGTGGAGAAGTATTACCAGCCGGTAGCCAAGGTGATTCAGGTAAATCTGCGCGTGATGATCGAGGAGAACGCCCAGCAGTTGGGCGACGTCATGTTCTCTCCCTTGCGCACGACCGAGCGCGACCTGATGCGGACGCTTAACAAATTCGTCGGCAGCGACGCCGATGCCCGCAAGGAATACCTGGACACGTTTGCCTACAACGTGGGCGAACTGTACCTGACCAAAGAAGAGCGCAACGAGTTCATCAACGAAATCAACGCGCTGTTCCGCAAGTACAAGGAACTGAAAAACGGCGAAGGACGTCGTAAATTCAAGTATCTCGATCTGCTCTTCCCCCTCTCCCCGCCGGAACCGGCGGACGAGTGCGACGAGCCGTTTGTCGACACCGACGACGAGGAACTGTAACCGTTCACCGGCCGCCGGGCGGGACTTTTGCTCCCCCTCGCAATCGGGAGACTCCCGCTGGTCAAAAAACAGCCGTTAGACAGGCATGGTCATCTGTGCTCCCCCGCGGAGCATCGGTGAACATGCTTTTTTATTACATACCGCGAGTATTTTCGCCTTGCGGCACAGGAAAAGCGAAGCCTGCGGGGGCTTCGCTTTCCGTTTGGTCGATGTCTATGTTGTGGCGGATGATCGTTCCGCGCTCCGCCGACTCGCCGGGGGTGCTTACGCGGCAAGTTGCAGTCTCGGCGCCAGCTTGCGGAAGATCGGGTACGCCACCACGCCGATCGCCGCTCCCTTGATCAGGTTGAACGGAGCGATCCCGTAGAGGATCAGCGACCACAAACTGTCCATCTCAAACAGCTTCAGCATGGCGTCGACGGGCATGTGGAACAGGGCGGCATACGCCGGGATCAGCACGAAGTAGTTCATCGCCGACATGAACACGGTCATCAGCACCGTGCCGAGCGCCAGTCCGGCGACGAAGCCCGCCTTGCTCTTGCGCATCCAGACGGCGGCGACGATAAAGCTGGAACCGGCGATAAAGTTGGCGAACTCGCCGATCAAAAGACCGTCGGTGTTTTTGAACAGGAAATGCAGGATGTTTTTCAGCAATTCGATCACGACGCCGGCCATCGGCCCGAACATCAGACCGCCGACCAGGCCGGGCAGCGTGCTGAAGTCCAGTTTGAGAAACGAATTGGGAAACAGCGGCAGCGGGAATTCGAGATACTGCAAGATAAAGGCGACGGCCGCAAGCAACGGGATCGTCACCAGCCGTCTGGTTGCAAATGTTTGTTGGTGCATCTGTACCATCTCCTCATCTGTTTTTTCCTTCTTGTGAGGACTGGCAACAGGTTCGTTTGCGGCTTGGCGGTCCGCGACATGCAAAAAGCCCCGAAGACAAACGTCTTCAGGGCACGATGAACCAAAGGTAACACGGCACGGCCAGCCACACGGCCCGTTTCCCGCAAAACAGCCGCGCACAAGCCATCCGTTTGCACGCCAAAACAAGCACGCGCACGAACGCACTGTCGTCATCCTTCTCCCATCCAGACTGTACTGTCGGCTCCGGATTCGCACCGGATCCTGCACCCTGCCGCCTGCGCGGACGAGGGGCTCGCGGGCTTACACCTCTGTGATCACCGCCGGTCGGGAATTCCACCCTGCCCCGAAGGAAATTGTGAAGTTTTTCGCTATTCATTATAGGTCGGCAGGTTGTCGTTTGGCAATAGGCGGGTCAGGAGCCCGCTCCCCGGTACTTGCTGACCCCCCAGTTCCAGACAAAAAGTCCGATCGCAAAGAAAACGATCCCCATCACCGGCGTCAGCATCGTAAAGGTGTACCAGGTTTCCTTGCGCAGGAAGTAGGCCGCCGGATACAGGCCGACGAAGGCAAACGGCAAAATCCACGTGAGGATGAAGCGGATCACCTTGTTGTAGACATCCACCGGGTAGCGGCCGTAGTTTTGGATGTTGAAAATCATCGGGGCGATGCCGGTGCGCGAGTCGGAAAAGAAACTGATCGCCGCGATCGCGGTGTACACCCCGGCGTAGATCATCACGCTGCTGATCACCAGCACGACGAAGATGATCGGATCGTACCAGGTGAACGACAGGTGCAGCCGGATCGCCGCATACCCCATGATGATCAGCCCGGTGAGCACCCCGAAAATGCGGTCGGGCGCGATCGACTCCAGGCAGACCTGCGCAAGATTGTGCACCGGACGGGTCAGCACGCGATCCATCTCGCCGCGGATAATGTAGCGCTCGTTGAAGTCCCAGAAGCCGAAAAACATCGTAAACACGGCGAACGGCACCAGGAAAAACCCGTAGATGAAAATGATCTCGTCCCGCGTCCAGTCATTGAGGGTCGGGACATGCTGGAACACGACGACGATAAACACCAGGTTGATCAATTCAAACACCAGGTTGGAGATAAGTTCCCCGAAGAAGTCGGCGCGGTACGACAACCGCGTCTTGAAATACTGGCCAAGATAATCGCCAAACAGTCTGAGAATCTGCCCCACCACGCGTCACCCTCCTTGCACCACGAGATTGCGTCGGGCCTTGCGCCACAACCATGCGATCGGCAGCATGAGCCCGCCGATCCACGCCCCCTGCAACAAGAGCATCCCTCCCGCTTGGGCCGGATGGATCGCCCCGGCAAAGATCATGCTGGGGATGTAGTTGATCGCCTGAAACGGCAGGTAGCTCATCACCGCTTGCGCCCAGCCCGGGAAAAAGCTGATTGGCAGGATCAACCCGGACAACAGGTCGACAATCACCCGCTTGGCCCGCATCATCCCTTCGTTGCGGAACAAAAAAAACGTGAGCACGCCGGTCAACAGGTTGATCTGCGTGTTGATCACAAACGCCAACAGCAGGCTGACAAAGTAGACGCCCCACGCGGCCGGCGACGACGGGAAGCGCAGCGGCAGAAACAGACTGACCAGAAGCATCCCCGGTACGGAGAAGAACAGGAAGCGGAAGATTCCCTCGCCCAGTGCCTGGGCCGCTTTTACCGACAGGTAGTTGTACGGGCGGATCATTTCGATCGCCACCTTGCCCTCCCGCACCTCTTCGGCGATCTCCTGGTCGATGTTGTTGAAGTAAAAGGCGCGGGACATCCAGGCGATCGCCACGTACGCCGTGATCTGTTCGGGGGTCATCCCCGCCAGTTTGGGCTGGCCGCCGTAGATCGCTCCCCAGAGGAAGTAGTACGCGCCGATGTTGATCGCATAGATAATGATGCCGCTGTAGTAGTTCACCCGGTAGGCGAGCATGGTCAAAAAACGGATGCGGATTAGCTCCGCGTACAGTTTACCCATGGCTGACGACCTCGCTGCCCGCCGAGTAGATGTTTCGCACGATATCCTCCGTGCTCGCCTCCTGCATTTTCACGTCGCTGATCTCAAACGATGCCATCACCGTGGAGAGCACGAACGGCAACATCTCCTGGCTGCGCGGGATTTTCACCCGAACGGCGTAATCGTTTTCCGCCAACAGTTCGCACGGCACCTCTTCCAACACCGCGCGCACCTGCTCCGGCGTCGTCCGCTTCTTGAACTGGAACACGATCTCGGTGCCGTTGCCCCACTTTTCCTTCAGATCCGCAAGCAACCCGTCGAAAATCAGTTTGCCCCGATCCATCACCAGCACGCGTTTGCACAACGCTTCGATGTCGGTCACGTCGTGGGTGGTCAAGAGAATCGTCGTCTTTTCCGTCTCGTTGAGATTGCGCAAGAATTCGCGGATTTTCTGCTTGACCAGCACGTCCAGGCCGACGGTTGGCTCGTCGAGGAACAACAGTTTCGGCTTGTGGATCAGCGACGCGGCGATTTCACAGCGCATCCGCTGGCCAAGGCTGAGCTTGCGCACCGGCTGGTTGATGAACGAGCCGATCTCCAGCTCGTCAATCAGCCGCGTAAGCCACTCCTTGCCCTTTGCCTCGTCCACCTTGTACACCCGCCTCAGCAGACGAAACGATTCCATCGGCGAGAGATCCCACCAGAGCTGGGAGCGCTGGCCGAACACGACGCCGATCGAATTAACGTACGCTTCCCGGTCGCGGTAGGGCACGTAACCGTTGATCACGATCTCCCCGGCCGTCGGCGTCAGGATACCGGTCAGCATCTTGATCGTGGTGGATTTGCCGGCCCCGTTTTCGCCGATCAGGGCGAAAAACTCCCCCTCCTCCACCGCGAACGACACGCCGTGCACGGCCTGAACCGTTTTGTACCGGCGGTCAAACAGGTCGCGAAACGCGCCGGCCAGGCCGGGACGGGCCTGGTGAATCCGAAACACTTTCTGCAAATTTTTCACTTGTATCATCACGTTGCGGCACGTCCTTTACCGTGAAAGTTTCCACATGTAAGTGTATATGAGCGGCCCTCAATGTGCAAAACCCAATGTGTTGAAATGTCCGGCCGCTGTGTGCCGCCCTGTGGTATGATAGAGGACGGAATTTTTTTCAGGAGATTTTGAGAAGAAAAGAGGAATGCACATGAACCGGCAAACGTCTGAACGCTTGTATGAACATGCCCTGGAAGTGATCGTGGGCGGAGTCAACAGCCCGTCCCGTTCGTTCAAAGCCGTCGGCGGCGGCGCACCCGTCGTGATGCACAAGGCCAAGGGAGCGTACTTCTGGGATGTGGACGGCAACCGCTACATCGACTACCTGGCGGCGTATGGCCCGATCATCACCGGCCACGCTCATCCGCACATCACCCAGGCGATCACCCGCGCGGCGGAAAACGGCACGCTCTACGGCACCCCAACCCCGTGGGAGATCGACTTCGCCCGGATGCTCCGCGACGCGATCCCGTCGATGGAGCGCATCCGCTTCAACAACTCCGGCACGGAGGCGGTGATGACCTGCATCCGCGTCGCTCGCGCCTACACCGGCCGGACGAAAATCATCAAATTCGCCGGTTGTTACCACGGCCACTCCGACCTGGTGCTGGTGGCGGCCGGCTCCGGCCCGTCCACTCTGGGGATTCCCGACAGCGCCGGGATTCCGCAAAGCATTGCCAACGAAGTGATCACCGTTCCGTACAACGACATCGACGCCTTCGCCGAGGCGATCCGCCACTGGGGCAGCGAGACGGCGGCCGTGCTGGTCGAGCCGATCGTCGGCAACTTCGGGATCGTCACGCCGAAACCCGGTTTTCTCGAAGAGGTCAACCGGCTGGCGCACGAAGCGGGCGCGCTGGTCGTCTACGACGAAGTGATCACCGCCTTCCGCTTCTGCTACGGCGGAGCGCAAAACCTGCTTGGCATCGAGCCTGATCTGACCGCGCTCGGCAAGATCATCGGCGGCGGCCTGCCGATCGGCGCTTACGGCGGACGCCGGGAGATCATGGAACAGGTGGCCCCGCTAGGCCCGGCCTACCAGGCAGGCACGATGGCCGGCAACCCGGCGTCGATCACAGCCGGGATCGCTTGCCTGGAGGTGCTGAAGCAGCCGGGCGTCTATGAAGAGTTGGACAGACTGGGCGCGCTCCTGGAGGACGGCATCCGCGCCGCAGCCGACGCGCACGGCATCACCATCCAGCTCAACCGGGTCAAAGGCGCGCTCGCCGTCTACTTCACCGATCAGCCGGTCACCGATTACGCCGGTGCGCAACAGGCGGACGGCGAACAGTTCGCCCGCTTCTTCCGGCTGATGCTGGACGAGGGCATCTGCCTCGCTCCGTCCAAGTACGAGGCCTGGTTTATCACCACCGCGCACACGGAAGACGACATCCGCGAGACGATCGCCGCCGTCGACCGCTCGTTCGCCAAAATGGCCCGCTGACGAACGGATACCTTCCCCTTCAAGCGGACAGGGAAAGCCCTTCCCTGTTGACTTGGAGGGGATCTTTTTATGGGATAAACACGTTGATGGAAAGTTATTGAATATTATTGGGTATATGGCAAATTTGATGTAACTAACCGGTTAGTAATGTTTGTGATGAAGTCCAGAAGGGAGGACTCTCATGAAAAGATCCTTTTACTGGATATTGCCCGGACTTTTTGTCACCATGTTAGCCTTTGTCGCCTACATTTTGTTTGCAAACGAAAGCGACCCTCCCTTTCATCAACGGAATAGCCAAACCACGATAGAACATCGGTACCTAAATGCCGTCCACAGGGCTGCTCTCTCGCCCAATCGGTGTCGTTTATTCCAATCCCTTTCAAAACAAATCAATTTTTGTGCATGTTGACAATAACCAGATGAACTCGCATGAAATAGACGCGCCTGGCATATGGAGACTCGAACATCATGGCAAAGAACAAGACGAGATCTGGCTGTGGTCTGATCGCTACAGGAACCTCTATCGGGTTGATCACCACAACATCAAAGTAACATCGGTAGAAAAATTGGCATATCCTCCAATTATGTTTAAAGATGATCAAGACCTCTTGATAAAAGGAATGAACGCAAGTATCGAGAAAAACATCGTCGAATACCATCACGGCGGAAAAACGCAGATGTTGGAATTTCCGTCCCTGGTTACGCAAGCGATTCACGTCAACTCCCATCTTTATCTGTTTTCTGACATAGTCGAACAGGAACGCTCCTGTCTCTACATCGTAGACATCGAAGCAGGAAAAACGGTAAAGACGATTCCTTTGCAAGAAAAATCAGCCTATGACATGGCTTTTTTCGAGAACCATATTGTCCTGAGCACCAAAAACCGTTTAACGGTTTGAGTTAGCGAAAACGGCTCAGCAAATTCTCCCTTCTTACAATATGAAAGTGCAGGATCTCATCGTCCTTCAGCCACGAGGAGGTACACCATGACAATGCCTGGTTGGTTTTGGTTCATCTACTATGTCTTTTTTGCGTGTACGCTTGTGTACGGCGTTCACGAATGGATTCGCGGCGACAGCATATCCTGGTTTCTCCTGTTAGGGATCGTGTACATCTTGTATTGGTGGACACTGTTTATTCGAGCACTTGCAAGGAGGCAAGAACCCCATTTCTGAAAAACTGACTTCCTTTCATCCGGGAGTTGCCGTTTTGGGTCGGCTCCCTTTTTTCTTTCGGAAAATGAAAACCATTTTATACACCTTTTCATACAAAATGCATACGAAATAAAAAATTCAAATTATTCCGCTTATTGAACAAACCCGTTCTTCAATCACGAAATCCAGTAAAATTTTTTAGAAAAGCCGAATATAAAACAAAAAAATTGGATAAAAATTCGTTTTTACCACCTTGATTCTACCACCCCTGAGAAACACGCCAAAATAATTATCGTATAAAAACGCTTTCATTTCGTATAAAAAATCACAAGTACCTTGTATCAACATACTATTCGTGTTATTCTATGGATACTTTTATTCGGAGGGACTCTTCCGTCCGGTGGATCTTTCATAAGGGAGGTGGAGGGTCAGGCTCGTCTGACCGCAGCATGATGAACAGGGAAGCACAGAGAGAGAGAATCGCACAGTTTCGAGACTATCAGCACATCGAGCACGATAGTTGCGGAATTATTTGCATTATTGAGAAATCGGGGAAACCCTCCCGAAAGAATCTGAACGAGACGATACGCTCCCTCGTCCAGATGGAGCACCGTTCCGGCTTTATCGACGGAGAAGGAGACGGTTGCGGGGTACTGACCGACATTCCGCGCCGCTTGTGGGAATCATACCTGCATCAGGTGGGATTGGACGGTTCGCTGGCGTACAATCCGCGCTTTGCCGTCGCGCATATCTTCGTTCCGCGCAAAGGGCATGACGAGAAGCAGGTGAAAGTGGAGATTCGCGCCCTGTTTGCGAAGCATGGCCTTACCATCGTGCTGGAGCGCGAGGACATGGTGAACTCCGCCGTGCTGGGCAAAAACGGCAAACAGGACGAACCCAGCTTCTGGCAACTGGCTGTCGTGCCCCAGGCGGACGCTTCGTTTGAGCCGGGGGCGGCCTATGCCCGCCAACTGTTTGAATTGCACGTCGAGATCGAAGCCCGCCATCATGTGCACGTCGCTTCGTTGAGCCCGTACTCCACCGCCTACAAAGTGATGGGCGCGGCCAATATTTTACCGTTGTACTTCAACGATTTAGCGCACGACAATTTCGTCTCCTCGGTGACGATCGGCCACAATCGGTACTCGACCAACACCTTGTCCAACTTCTTCCGTGTGCAGCCGTTCTCGCTTCTGGGCCACAACGGCGAGATCAACACGATCAGCAAGCTGGAAGAAGAAGCGCAGATGCTGGGCGTGCCGCTGGTGGACGGCGGTAGCGACTCGCAAAACGTCAACCGCACCGTAGAGACGTTCATCCACCGCTACGGGCTCAGCCTGTTTGAAGCGATGGAAGTGGTCTTTCCGCCGATCCACCACGAGATGAAAAACCTGCCCGGCGACCTGCAGGATCTGTATGTCTACATTCGCCAGGCGTGGGGCCACTTCGCGCAAGGACCGGCCGGCATCGTCTCCCGCTACGCCAACGAGTGCGTCTTCAGCGTCGACTCGCTCGGTCTGCGTCCCTTGTGGATGGTGGAAAGCGACGAGCGGTACTACTTCTCCTCGGAGCAGGGGATTATTCCCGTCCACGCGATGGCGAGCGAACCGAAACCGCTTGCGCCCGGCGAAAAAGTGGGGGTGATCCTGTATCCGGACAAAGACGTGGAGATCGTGTATCACCACCAACTGCAGCGCACCGTGCTGGAACGCTTCCGCGAGAAAGCGTCGTTTGACGGCGCCCGCCACCACCTGGCGTTCGCTTATGACATCGACACCTCTGTGGCTGAACCGGACGTGCCGGAACCGACCGCCTCTGTCTACAGCGCGTTCGGCTGGGACCGCGAACAGATTCAACTGATCGAACAGATGGCGAGCAACGGCGCGGAGCCGATCCGCTCGCTGGGCCACGACGGCCCGCTCGCGGCCCTCTCCAAGGAGCGGCAAAACATCGCCGACTTCATCAAAGAGAGCGTCGCCGTGGTCACCAACCCGGCCATCGACCGCGAACGGGAGACGGAGCATTTCTCCACGCGCGTCATTCTCGGCGCCCGGGCTCCGCTGGCCAGCCGCGAACAGGCGGGCAAACGGCTGGAACTGCCGTCTCCGCTGTTGTTCGAAGGCCAGTCGCTGCAGGCGGCCGCCCGCGAACAGGGGACGCTGTCGCTGGAACAGGTGATCCTCACCTTTCATGACAATCCGTCCAGCATCGCGCTGCTCTCCACCCACTTCACGCAAGACGAAGGACTGGCCGGCGGGCTGAAGCGTCTTGGGGAACAGGCGGTGAAAGCGGTGGAAGCGGGGGCGGTCCTGCTCGTGCTCGACGACGCCAACACCCACCGGGACGGCCGGTATTGGATAGACCCGCATCTGGCGATTGCCCGGGTGGATCAAAGCCTGAAGCAAGCCGCCCCCAACGCAAACGGCAACCTGCGCCGCCAGTGCAGCCTGATCCTGCGCTCCGGGGCGATCCGCAGCCTGCACGATCTGGCGCTTGCCGTCGGCTCCGGCGCCGACGCGGTGTCGCCATACGTGATGTTTGCCGTCGCGTTTGCCAAAGGCGGGGTCAAATCGGTGCTCAACCTGTACGCGGCGCTGAACAAAGGACTGGAAAAGGTGACGTCGACGATCGGCATCCACGAACTGCGCGGCTACGGCCGTCTGTTTTCCTCCATCGGTCTGCGCAAGGAAGTGGCCGACGTGCTCGGCATCGTCAACTTCTGCGGCTCAGAGAAGGCGGGCACCTCGTTTGCCGACCTGGAGCAAGACAGCGTCAAGCGGCACGCTGATTTTGCCGACGAAAAGGCGCGCGAGGCGAAAACGTTCCACATCTTCCCGCGTCTGTGGAAGTTGATCGGCCAGATCGCCGCGGGTGAAATCCCGTACGCCGACTACGCGCTCAAGCTGGAAGAGACCGAGCGGGAAAACCCGATTTCCATCCGCCATCTGGCCGACATCGCCTACGACAAGGGCAGGGGCCCCATCGATCCGTCCGACGTCGACATCAGCGTCGGCGAACACTCGCTTCCTTTCCTGATCGCGTCGATGTCGTTCGGCTCGCAAAACGAGACGGCGTTCCGCGCCTACGCCGAAGCCGCCGATCAGTTGAACATGATCAGCATGAACGGCGAGGGCGGCGAAATCAAAGACATGCTCGGCAAATACCCGCGCACGCGCGGCATCCAGGTGGCGTCCGGCCGCTTCGGGGTGAACATCGAACTGGCCAACTCGTCCAACCTTTTGGAGATCAAGATCGGCCAGGGGGCAAAACCTGGCGAGGGCGGTCACCTGCCGGCCTCCAAAGTGACGGCCAAAATCGCCGCCGCGCGCAATGCGACGATCGGGTCCGACCTGATCTCGCCGTCCAACAATCACGACATCTATTCGATCGAAGATTTGGCGCAGATGATCACCGAACTGAAAACGGCCAACCACCAGGCCAAAGTGTGCGTCAAAGTCCCGATCGTTCCCAACATCGGCACGATCGCTGTGGGAATCGCCAAAGCAGGGGCCGACTTCATCACGCTCTCCGGCTTTGACGGCGGCACCGGCGCGGCCCGCGTACACGCCCTGCAACACGTCGGCCTGCCGGTGGAAATCGGCGTAAAAGCCGCGCACAACGCGCTCCTGGAGGCCGGGCTGCGCGACAAGGTGGAACTGTGGGCCGACGGCGGCGTGAAGAGCGCGCTCGACGTCGTCAAGCTGATGATGCTCGGGGCCAACCGGATCGGCTTCGGCACCCTGGCGATGATCGCGGTCGGATGCACGACCTGCCGGGGCTGTCATCTCGACACCTGCCACGTCGGGATTGCCACGCAGATCGACTCGCTGGAAGAAGCGCACGAAAAAGGATTGCGCCGCTTCGTTCCGCGTCAGTTCGACCAGGCGGTGCAGGGGCTGAAAACGTTCTTTACCCTGTTCGGCGAAGAAGTGCGCCGGATCACCGCCGCGCTCGGCTTCACCCGCACGCAGGAGTTGGTCGGCCGCTCCGACCTGCTCGTTCAGGCACGGCTGCTGGAGAAGCTGGATCTTTCGGCGCTGTTGGCCGTCCATCCGCTGTCCGCTTCCGTCTCCGCCGGCGTCAAGGTGAAACAGGAAGCGCCGGTTCTGGTGGGGGCCGTGGCCGCCGGGGATGAACCCAGCAGCCGCTACTTTAGTCCGGATCGTCCGATCGAAGAGACGTTCACCAGCATCCTCTCCAGCGAACGTGTGCTGGGCAGCCGCTGGTCAGGCGAACGGGTGAAACACCACCTGGACGGCAGCTACGCTTCATTGCCTGAAGTATCGCTCAGCTTTACCGCAGGCAGCGTGCCCGGCAACGGCTTGGCCGCTTACAACGCGCAGGGCGTCAACATCCGCGTGCAGGGCGGCGCGCAGGACGGCGTCGGCAAGACCAGCTTCGGCGGCCGCGTCGCGATTCTGAAAACCAAGGGCAGCAAAGGCGTCTACATCAACGGGTCTGTCGGCAAAAGCTTCTGCTACGGGGCGCAAAAAGGGCTGTTCATCGTCCAGGGCAACGCCGACTCCCGCGCCTGCATCCGCCTGTCCGGGGCCGACGTGGTCTTTGGCGGCGAGATTACCGAACCGGTGCGTGACGAGTTGGGCGGCATCGGCGCACGCGCCAACATCAAAGGGTTTGCCTTTGAGTACATGACCAACGGCCGCGCCGTCGTGCTGGGCGATCCGGGTCCCTGGATCTGTGCCGGGATGACCGGCGGCGTGGTTTACGTCCGGATGCAGCCGGACCTGGGCTTCGACAGGGCCGCGCTGGAGCGGCGAATCGCCAAAGGGGCCAAGGTGTTCCTCTACAACCTGGACCAAAAAGGCGTCGCCGACGTGCAAGAGTTGCTCTCGGCGTACAAGGAAGAACTGCTCGCCAGCGAACAGTATGAAACTGCGGGCAAACTCCAGAAGCTGATCGACGACCCGGCGGCGCACTTCCTGATGATCTCACCGAGAAAAGAACAAGCCGATCCGTCCGTCTCGACCGAATAACGACCGAATAACGGCCGAAAAACGGCAGCGGACAAGGTACACGGCGGGAGCCCCTTCCCTGTGCGGGGCGCTCCCGCCTTTTCTTGCTTGCTGCCGCCATCTTCCTCGTTGTCAGGAACGGTCAGACATAGTACAATTTTTCTTAGACATAAACTGAAACTTATGTGACATATGTTCGTAATGAGAATTGTGGACGATCACACCCAGAAACGGCCGGTTAACGCTTTATGTTTTCTCACACACTACGTACGAAAGCACGTGTCCGGCCGTGTTTTGGGGCGATAGGAAACCCATTGCAAAAGCAGGAGTGATGCAGAGATGTTTTTTCACCCCATGGACTTTTTGATTTTCATCGCGTTCGGCCTGTCGCTCTGGGCGCAGTTTCGCGTCAAAGGCACGTTTGCGCGATACGAGGACGTGCCGGTCTCGTCCGGCATGACCGGTGCCGAAGCCGCGCGCCGCATGCTTGACGCAAACGGCTTGTCGCACATCCCGGTCGAACACATCCCCGGCACGCTGACCGACCACTACGACCCGATCGACCGCGTCGTGCGCCTGTCCGATCCGGTCTACTTCGGTTCTTCGATCTCCGCCGTGTCCGTCGCCTGCCACGAGGTCGGACACGCGATTCAGCACAAGGTTTCGTACCCGATGCTGGTGGCCCGCCACCGGATTTTCCCGCTCGTCAACTTCAGCTCCGGCATCGCGCCGCTGCTCTTGTTGGCCGGTTTCTTCTTCCACTGGGCCGACCTGATCCTGCTCGGCATCCTCTTCTTCAGCGCTGCCGTGGCCTTCCAGTTGATCACCCTGCCGGTGGAATTCAACGCGAGCAGCCGGGCGAAAACCCTGATGGTGCAGATGGGCTTCATCCGCAACTTCGAGGAAGAAGGCGTGCGCAAAGTGCTGGGCGCGGCCGCACTCACCTACGTCGCCGCCGCTCTGATCTCCGTGCTCGAACTGGTCAAGTACATCATGATCTTCAACAGCTCGGACGACGATCGCTAACCATAACCGAAAGAAAACGAAACGCGCTCCTCGATCCCCACGGACTCGTGAACAATGGCACGCCGACTCTAAAAAAAGGAGCGGCTTTCCGCAGTCGACGCTGACGGAAGCCGCTCCTTTTTTACGATCAGTTGTGGGTGAATTGCTCTTCTTCGGTCGAGCCGGTGAGGGCGGTCGTCGAAGACGTGCCCCCGGAGATGACCTGCGAGACTTCGTCGAAGTAGCCGGTGCCCACTTCGCGTTGGTGTCTGGTTGCGGTGTAGCCGTACACTTCGCTCGCAAACTCCGCTTCCTGCAGTTCGGAGTAGGCGGCCATGCCCCGGTCGCGGTACTTGCGGGCCAACTCGAACATGCTGTGGTTGAGCGCGTGGAAGCCGGCCAGGGTGACGAACTGGAACTTGTAGCCCATCTCGCCCAATTCGTCCTGGAAGCGGGCGATCGTGTCGGGGTCCAGTTTCTTTTTCCAGTTAAAGGATGGCGAGCAGTTGTAGGCAAGCAGTTTACCCGGGAACTTGGCGTGGATCGCCTCGGCGAAACGGCGCGCTTCCTCCAGGTTGGGCTCGGACGTCTCGCACCAGATCAGGTCAGCGTACGGCGCGTAGGCGAGGCCGCGGGCAATGGCTGCGTCCAGGCCGCCGCGCAGGCGGAAGAATCCTTCTGTGGTGCGTTCACCGGTGAGGAACGGACGATCCCGTTCGTCGATGTCGCTGGTGATCAAAAATGCGCCATTGGCGTCCGTGCGGGCGACGAGAATCGTCGGAACTCCCATCACGTCGGCGGCGAATCGGGCCGCAATCAGGTTGCGGACAGCCGCCTGCGTCGGAATCAGCACCTTGCCGCCCATGTGGCCGCATTTTTTCTCCGACGCCAACTGGTCCTCGAAGTGCACCCCGGCCGCCCCCGCTTCGATCATCGCTTTCATCAGTTCAAACACGTTGAGCGGACCGCCGAACCCCGCTTCGGCGTCGGCGACGATCGGCGCGAACCAGTAGATGTCCCCCTTACCTTCCGCCTGCTGGATCTGGTCGGCGCGCTGCAGCGCCTGGTTGATCCGCTTGACCACGTGCGGCACGCTGTTGGCCGGATACAGGCTTTGGTCGGGATACATCTGCCCGGACAGGTTGGCGTCCGCCGCCACTTGCCAGCCGCTCAGGTAGATCGCCTTCAGCCCCGCTTTTACCTGCTGGACGGCCTGGTTACCCGTGAGTGCGCCCAGTGCCTTGATGTGATGTTCGGTGTGCAACAGGTGCCACAGCCGCTCGGCCCCCAGGCGCGCCAGGGTGTGCTCGATCTGGACGGAACCGCGCAGACGAACGACGTCTTCGGCCGTATACGGACGCTCGATTCCTTTCCAGCGGTCAGACTTCCAGCTTTCTTCCAGTTTCAATACCTCTTCCTTTTTTACCATCCAGTATCAGTCCTCTCCTGATTGTTTTCTCTTTTATGCAAAGTGGGCATAGCCCGGAAGCGTCAAAAACTCGCAAAACTCGTCCTGCGTGACCAGTTGGTCGAACAGTTGGGTGGCCAGCGGGAATCGGCCCGCCTCGTACTGCGCGTCGCCGATCGACTGACGGATTTTGTCCAGCTCCTCCTGTACCAGTTGGCGCACCAGTTGGATCGTCACCTTGCGCCCGTCGGCCAGAACGCCGCGCGGATGGCGAATCCACTGCCACACCTGCGCCCGGGAGATTTCCGCCGTAGCCGCGTCTTCCATCAGGTTGAAGATCGGCACCGCCCCATACCCGCGCAGCCAGGCCTCGATGTACTGGATGCCGACGCTGATGTTGGTGCGAAGCCCCTCTTCGGTGATTGTCCCTTCCGGCACGGCCAACAGGTCGGCTGCGGTGACGCGGATGTCATCCCGCTTCTTGTCGATCTGATTGGGCGTGGGCATATACTGGTTGAAAACCTCCATCGCCACCGGCACCAGCCCCGGATGGGCGACCCAGGTGCCGTCGTGACCGTCCTTGGCCTCCCGCTCCTTGTCGGAGCGCACCTTGTTCATCGCCGCTTCGTTGGCCGCCGGATCGTTTTTGACCGGTATCTGTGCCGCCATCCCGCCGATGGCAGGCGCGTTGCGGCGGTGGCAGGTCTGCACGGTCAACAGGGTGTACGCGCGCATGAACGGCACGGTCATTGTCACCAGAGCCCGGTCGGGTAGAATCACCTCAGGCCGGTTGCGGAACTTCTTGATGTAGCTGAAAATGTAATCCCAGCGGCCGCAGTTTAGCCCGGCGCTGTGCTGCCGCAGTTCGAACAGGATTTCGTGCATCTCGAACGTCGCCAGGATGGTCTCGATCAATACCGTTGCCTTGATCGTGCCGATCGGGATGCCCAGCTCTTTTTGCGCGAACTCGAACACGTCGTTCCACAGGCGCGCTTCCAGATGGCTCTCCAGTTTCGGCAGGTAAAAGTACGGACCGGAGCCTTTGGCGAGCAGCGCCTTGGCGTTGTGGTAAAAGTACATCCCGAAGTCGAACAGGCTGCCGGAGATCGGCTTGCCGTCGATCAACACATGCTTCTCCTCTAGGTGCCAGCCGCGCGGACGGACCATCAGGACGGCGGTCTCTGCTTTCAGCGCGTACCGCTTGCCTTCGGGACTGGTGTACTCGATTGTGCCCTGGATGGCGTCACGCAGGTTGATCTGCCCCTGGATGGTGTTGTCCCACGTCGGCGAGTTCGCGTCTTCAAAATCGGCCATGAACACCTTGGCGCCGGAATTGAAGGCGTTGATCACCATTTTCCTGTCGCCCGCAGGTCCGGTGATCTCTACCCGGCGGTCCTGCAAATCGGGCGGCAGCGGCTCGATCGTCCAGTTGCCATTGCGGATGTGTTCGGTCTGGGGCAGAAAGTCCGGCAGCTTGCCCGCGTCAATCTCTTTTTGTCTCTCCACTCGCTTTTGCAACAGCTTCTCCCGCGTCTCGGAAAAATTCCGGACCAGTTTGGCCACAAATTCCAGTGCGTCGGGCGTCAAGATTTCGGCGTACTCACTGTTGACCGGTGCCATGATCTCGACGCCGACCGGATAGCGGCTGGTTTGTGTCGGCATGGATAAACAGGCCTCCTTTCAGAACCACAGCATGGCTCTTTCCAATCTATTATGCAACAGTTTACGATTTATGGACGTATTATATTACAGAACAGGCGCAATTGACAACATTTTCTCATAATTTTGCCGTTTTTTCTCGGAAGACGCCGTCATGCCTTTTTTGCCAGTACGCTGTCCAGGTACTCGCGTGCCGCCTCCGCGCTGGAGAGCGCCGCTTCTTCGCGCCGTCGGTCCTTCTCCAGCTTGGCCAAAGCCAGCCTGAGCACCTCCGCTTCCCTCGCGCGGGGCACCACGACCACGCCGTCCGCGTCTCCGACGATCACGTCTCCGGGCGCGACGACGACCCCCCCGCAGGAGATGGGCACATTCACCTCGCCCGCTCCCGACTTGCCGCTGGCCGCCACGGTGTAAGTTCGGCAAAACACGGGATAATCGAGCGCGCGAATCCCGGCAACGTCCCGCACCGCTCCGTCGACGACCATGCCGCCGATGCCCAACAGCCGGGCCAGACTGACGACAAAATCCCCGCATACGGCATTGTACTCGTACCCCTTGGCGTCAATCACCAGCACGTCGCCGGGCTCTGCGTCGCGGATCGCCTTGAGGACCATCAGGTTGTCGGCGGCGCGCACCTTCACGGGAAACGCCCGGCCCGCCACACGCCACTCGTCGCGCAGCGGCTTGATTGACGGATGCAGGTTGTTCAATCCGTCCAGCGCGTCGGAGACGCATGTCGACGGCAACCGGCCAAACTGTTTCACGATCTCATCCACGGTTCTCTCCCTCTCTTTCTTTTGTCAGACGAAACAGCCAGAAGAAAAGCCCCCGGCGGACAGGTCCGTCAAAAGGGCATACACATCACCCGGCGTGTCGTCAATCCACCAGTCCCGTTCCCCCGCAGGTGATACAGAAAATATGGCCTTCTCCTTCGCAGTGATGGCAGAGCTCGCCGGAGTGGTCATGGCCTTTCCCGTTGCAGTCGGGGCATTGTTTTTCCCCGTTCCCTTCGCAGCGTTGACAGTTCATTCTCCATTCCTCCCAATCTGTATTAATACATTTTCTTTTTGTTGAAGTTATTATATAACAGAGAACAAACAGATTTCAATGATTTGTTTTTAATTTTTCGAAAAATAGGCGCATGGGCATCCCGAGACCCGCCGCACCTGCGGGAGCCGCCCATTTTTGCTATACTGGAAGTGATACCCTCTACAGAAAGGACTGACCACGATGCGTATTGGATGGATTGGACTTGGCAACATGGGGATCCCGATGGCAACCAATCTGCTCAATGCCGGCTACGACGTAACCATCTTCAACCGCACCAAATCAAAGGCGGAACCGCTGATTGCCTTAGGCGCCGGCTTCGCGGACAAGCCCTCCGCCCTGTTTGACACCTGCGATCTGGTGATCACGATGGTCTCCGACGACGAAGCGGTGAAAGCCGTGTACACCGGCGAGAATGGTCTGTTGTCCGGCGCGGCTCAAGGCAAGATCGCCGTCGACATGAGCACCGTCTCTCCCAACACTTCCGTATTTCTCGCCGAGCGCTGCAAAGCCGCAGGCGCTTCCTTCCTCGACGCCCCGGTCTCCGGCAGCGTCCAGCCGGCCAAAGAAGGCAAGCTGATCATTATGGCGGGCGGGGATGCCGAGACGTTCGCCAAAGTGAAGCCCGTCTTCGAGGTACTGGGCAAAATGGCGCTCCACCTCGGACCCAACGGTGCGGGCAGCAACGCCAAACTGGCGATCAACCTGCTGTTGGGCATCACCGTGCAAGGGATCGCCGAATCCGTCTTGTTTGCCAAGGAACACGGCATCCGCACGGAAGACATGCTGACGATCATTAACGAAAGCGCGGTCGGAACCGCCATCTCCCGGATGAAGACGCCTTCCATTCTCTCCGGCGAATTCCCCGCCGCGTTTGCGCTCAAGCACATGGCCAAAGACCTGCGTCTCGCCAGGGAAGCGGGCGCGCCGTTCCCGCTGGCCGAATCGGCCAACGCCAGTTACCAGGCGGCCCTGCGCGAAGGCTACGGCGAGCAGGACCTGATGGCCATCCTGTCGTTTTTGGCGACTCAGGCCGTCGTCTCGAAGTAACCGCGTAATCACAACAGAACGGAATGAACGCGACGAAGCCCCTCCGCCTGTGCGGAGGGGCTTCTGGTATCAACAACGTTCACAGGTCATGGGCGACGCCTACGCCGCATCCGAATCATCGGCAAAGCTCATCCGGTACAGACTGTGCGCCACCCAGGCGGCGTTGAGCAACAAAAGCGCGCTGGTCATGAGAAACACACCCCGCATGCTGATGTATCCGGCCAAAAATCCGCCGGTCATCGGCCCGAGCATGTTGCCGAGGCAAACGAAGCTGTTGTTGTAGCCGTACACCCGGCTGATCATATCGTCAGGAACCGAGCGGCGGATCAGGGCGTTGACCGACGGCAGCAGTCCGCCCAGACACAGCCCGAGCGTGAACCTCAGGGCGACGAGCTGCCAGACCGAGGTGACGAACGCCTGCGGGACGAAAATCGCCGCAGCCGCCAGCAAACAGACGAGCAGCACCCGGTTGGAGCCGAAGCGGTCGCCCAGTTTGCCCAACTGCGGCGAGGCGATCACGTTGGCGATGCCCATCGCGGCGGTGACCAGCCCGGCGTAAAACGCCACCCTGCCCCCGGTACCCACCAGGCTCTGCACATAAATCGGCAGCACCGGCACAATGCTGAACAACGCGAACTGGATCATCACGGTGACACAAAAGAGCGCCGGTAGCGGCCGGGTGGAAAAGATCAACCGGGCGTCATCGCGCAGGCTGGTTCGCTCTTTGGCCGGCGGCGGCGTAAATTGCTCCTTCACCATTATCGTGACGAAAACCGTCGCCAAGAGAATCAGCGCGCCGGTCAGGCTGAAAATCGCCCGAAACCCGACGTGATCGGCCAGAAGCCCGCCGAAAAAAGGCCCCATGATCGTGCCGGCCACCGCTGACGACTGCAGCATTCCCTGCGCCCAGCCTGCTTTCTCCTGCGGCGCGCTAGAGGCGATCAGCGCGGTGCTGGCGGGGATGATTCCGCCAACCGTTCCGTTCAGCAGACGCAGCGCCAGAAGTTGCCAGACACTGCCTGCGAGGCCGGTTAACGAAATGATCACCGCCATCGAATAGCCGGAGCGCAGAATCATGATCTTGCGGCCGTACTTGTCGGCCAGATTGCCCCAGATCGGCGACACCAGCCCGGCTGTGAGAAAGTTGGCGCCGAACACGATGCCTGCCCAGGTGGTCACCATGTGCGGGTCACTCACGCCGAGATCGTGCTGGATGTAGAGGGGCAAAAACGGCATGATCATGCTCATCGCCACCATCACCACAAACATCGCCGCACACAACGCGTACAGGTTGCGCTTCCATATCTCCATCGAAGATCCCCCCTTTTTCCCGTCATATCGAAGAACCGCGCACACCCGGCGTTCGTCACCCGGCGTTGACCGCGTCAGCGGAAGGCGAGCCGAGATCCTGCACGCTCCACAGCGAATGGTAGACTCCCTTTTGCGCCAGCAGTTGTTCGTGTGTGCCGATTTCCGCGATCCGGCCGTCTTTCATCACCACAATCTTGTCGGCGTGGGTGATCGTCGACAGTCGATGGGCGACGATAATCGTCGTCCGCCCTTTAGCCAGACGGGCGAGCGACTCCTGGATCATGTGCTCCGACTCCAGATCAAGCGCGGACGTCGCCTCGTCGAGAATCAGGATGCCCGGATTTTTCAAAAAGACGCGGGCGATCGCGATCCGCTGCTTCTGTCCCCCGGACAGCTTCACGCCGCGTTCCCCCAATTCCGTGTCGTACCCCTGCGGCAGTTCGCTGATGAACTCGTGGGCGTTGGCTGCCTGGGCCGCGGCGATCATCTCCGCTTCCGTGGCGTCGGGATTGCCCATCAGGATGTTGGCGCGGGCCGACTCGCTAAACAGGATGTTGTCCTGCAGGACGATCCCGATGTGGCTGCGCAAATTCTGCTGTTTCACGTCGCGGATGTCCACCCCGTCGATCAGGATGCGTCCTTCGGTCACATCCCAAAAGCGCGGCAGCAGGCTGATCAAAGACGACTTGCCGCCGCCCGACATGCCGACCAAAGCCACGGTCTCCCCCGGTTCGATGGTGAGATTGATGTCGTGCAGCACGTACTCGCCCTCGTCGCGATAGCGGAACGAGACGCCGTCAAACACCACCCGGCCGTCAATCCGCCCCGTACAGGGATTGACCGGTAACTCGCCTGCGTTTGGTTTGTCGACGATGTCGTACTGCTCGTCGATAAACTCGAACATCCGCTCCATCGAGGCGGTCGCCTGGGTCAGGGTGGTGGACGAGTTGACCAGTCGGCGCAGCGGCGTGTACAGCCGCTCAAGGTACGCGTAAAAGGCAATCATCGTCCCGATGGTCAGCCCGCCCGCAATCACTTCGTACCCGGCAAAGGTGATCACCAACAGCGGGATGATGTCGGTCACCGTATTTACCGCAGAAAAGGTGTAGGCGTTCCAGCTTGTGTGTTCCAGGGCTTTTTTCAGAAAATGGTCGTTCTGTTTGGCGAACTGCTGCGCTTCGTATTCCTCCAGCGCGAAACTGCGCGTGACAGAGATGCCGTTCACCCGCTCGTGCAGATGCCCCTGCAACTGTGCCAGGGCCTGCGAGCGGTCTTTGGTCAGTTGACGCAGCCGCTTGTAGAAAAACTTCACCGAGACGCCGTAGAGTGGAAAGACCAGAAGCGCGATCACCGTCAGCGTCATGTTCATGTACAGCATGATGCCGACCGTAAGCGAAATGGTAATGAAATCGAGCCAGATGTTCATCAAGCCGGTCTCGATAAAACTCTTCGTGGATTCGACGTCGTTGATCACGCGGGAAATGACTTCCCCCGCCTTGTGGTTGTTGTAATAGCGCATCGACAGCTTCTGCAAATGGACGAACAGTTGGTTGCGGATGTCGTACAAGATCCGGTTGGCCACCCACTGCGCATAGTATTGCCGAAAGTATTCGACCGGCGCGCGCACCACCGTGAACACAAAAAACGCGGCCCCCATCAGCCAGAACAACTGCCTCAGCTTCTCGTCCTGCGGCAACGGGCTGGGGAGCAGGTCGTCGATGACATATTTGATAATCAAGGGCATCAACAGCGGGATGCCAAACTTGACGATGCCGATCACGATGGTAAGCACGATGCGATGCCAGTACGGCATCACGTACCGGAGATAGCGCTTGACACTGTTCATGTCTTACCTCCGCTTATTTTTTGTATGTTACGATTTTACACCTATTTCGCACGCTTTGTCTCGGGAGAAAATGGCAGAAAAAATCCCTCCCCCGTCGCTTGCGGGAAAGGGATTTATTCTTCGTCGTCGCGCACCAGCAAATACCGTTCGTACCAGCGCTGGACGAAACCGTTCTGGAACGGACCGCGCCGGGCGTGAACCCAGTCGATCACTTCCTTGAGCGCCGTTTGTACGCGCTGGATCACCTGGGGCGGGTAGTTCATCTGCTTGCTGTGCAAAAGAAACTCCTCTTCGTCCAAAACAGCGTACGTCATGTCCGGGTAGACTTTCACGTCCAGATCGTAGTCGATGTAGCTCAGCAAGTTCCCCTTCAGACTGAAGGGAGAGCCGATGTTGCAATAGTAGTAGATGCCGTCGTCGCGAATCATCGCGATTGTGTTGAACCACTGCCCCCTGCCGAACGTGCAAATGGCCGGCTCGCGCGTCCGCCACTCCCGTCCGTCCGCTTCCGTCACTTTGACGCGGTCGTTTCCGCCGATCACCACCGCGTCGCTCGTGTGGATCAGGGTAGTCTTGTCCCAGGATCGGTGCAAAGAATGGTCGTGCTTGTAACTTTCAATACGAATATGGGTGCCTGGTGCTGGCGACATGACTCTCCCCTTTCTTCTCTTCTGTATCTCACAAGGAAAAGCCCACCGTTTACGAAGAGAGCTTCTTGGAAAGTGTAACATATTTTTGCAGTTCGTAGCCAAGGGAATGATAAAACGGCAATACCTTCTTGTTGTCCTGGTTGACCATGATCAAAACGTGATTCACGCCGCGCTGGCGAAACCGGTTCTCGATCGCTTCCACGAGTTTGCGTCCGATGCCCGTGCCCTGCATTTTCGGATCGACGGCAAGCCGATAGAAGTAAGCGCGCGTTCCATCAATCGTACCGACCACCACGCCAACCACTTCGCCTTCGTGCTCCGCCACCATGACCAGTTCGCTGTCCCACGCTAGCTGTTTGGCAAGGGCGTCCAGCGACTCCATCTCCGTCTGTTCCAAACCGGTTTCCTGCCATATCCGGGTGATCGCAGCGTAATCGCCGAGACGAAACGTACGAATCAACATATACGGCCTCCTTAGCTGGCTTCTGCATTCTATTTTACACTACCTGTACCGGTTTGTCTCTTGGTTCGCGCAAGAACGCCCCCCGCACGCAATCGGGCGATCCGTCAGGTCAACAGCGAGATGCCGCCGTCGACAATCAGCGTCTGGCCGCGAATCATCCACGCTTCGTCGGACAAAAGGAACATCACCGCGTTCGCCAAATCGTCCGGCTCGACGATCCGCCCTGCCGGGGTGCGTTTGGCCGCGTCGGTGAGCAGTTCTTCGCGGTTGGGGAAGTGCTTCAGCGCATCCGTGTCGACCGCGCCGCCGGAGACGGCGTTGACGACAATGTTGTGCGGGGCCAGCTCAACGGCCAAATACCGCGTCAAAGCCTCCAGCGCCGCCTTGGAAACGCCGACCGCCGTGTAGTTCTTGAGCACGCGGATCGATCCCAGGCTGGAGATGCTGACGATTTTGCCGCCGTCGCCCGTCTTTCTCATCAGGCGGGCCGCTTCCTGGGCACAAAAGAGCAGGGCCTTGCTGTTGATGTCCATCGTCCAGTCCCAATGGCTTTCTTCCAGTTCCATCAACGGCCGCAACACGCCGGATGCCGCATTATTTACAAGTATATCCAGTCTTCCGAAAACCTGTTCGATCTCGGCGAACATTTCTTTGATTTTTGCCACGTCGCCCACGTTTGCCTTGACCAGGTGGACGCGCACGCCCTTTGCCTCCAGTTCGGCCGCCGTCTCCCGAGCCGACGTCCGGTTTCGCAGGTAGTTGATGACGATGTCGTACCCCTGATCGGCCAGCTTCAGCGCGATCGCCTTGCCGATGCCGCGCGATCCGCCCGTTACCAGAGCCACTTTTCTCGTTTGATTCATCTGTATCGCCCTCCGTATCCAGACTGCATAAAAGCAGCTATTAGTATCTGGTGCTAAAGTTTGTGTCTCTGTATTATAGCCGAAACCTCCGTCTTGCGCCAGACGGCGTACGTCCCGGGGAGGCGGGACTCTCGTTCGCGCGCTTGGACGCGGCAACGGAAGGCGGCGAAAGGAACCGGTGTCCTTCGGCGGTTGGAAATAGGTAGAAAAAAGAGCTTTACAACGGGAAACTTTTGCCATATCCTAGAGATACACGATTTTGGGAAAGGAGGAAAGACAATGCCACTCGTCCAGACAGGAACCAACAAGACCCGCTTGTCGCAAATGCATACGGTAGCCTATCCTCCGCCCGCGTCATGGAGACGGTCTTCTTGACCTGACCATCGTTTTCTTTGCCATAATCGTGACGCTGACGAAAGACCGTAGGTTGCCGACAATCTACGGTTGTTTTTATCCATTTTGACGCTAGATCAAGACCGTAGGAACGCTTCATCGATCCTGCGGTCTTTTTCTATAGAACCATCTTGCGAGGAGGGAGTCGACATGGTGCTGAACCTGCTGTTTTTTACGGTGAAGATCGAGCGGACTTCGCTGTCTGCCGAACAACGCCTCGCGCTTCACCGCCAGCGGGAGTGGCTGAAGGCCCGCGATGAGGCGTTTGCCGAACAGGCGGCGCAACAAACCGGGTTTCACATCCTGCTGTAATCATCTGTCCCGATTTGATCACGTAAAGGGGGAATGTTGACATGAGCAACAAACAACGCCGTCAGTTGATGACCTTCAAATTCACAGGGGGCAAGGCGCCGGATGACACCTGACTGCCCTCGCCGATTACCAGAGGAGGGACTTTTCGATGCAGATTTCCATGATCTTTTTCACCATCGTGATCGAACGGCGGAAAAAGTCGGCCGAAGAAACGGCCGTTGCCTATCTGCGGGCGCAGACGATCCGCCGGTGGGAAGAAGAACGTTTCTGGCAAACCGCATACTATCCGCCATACGGTACCCGTCTGTAAACGTGCGGCTCCCTTACGAGGGAGCCGCCGTTTTGTCCAACGCGTCGATGATCTTGTTGTGGGCGACGGGAAAGGCGTAGCCGGCCAGTTCCGCGCGGGTGACAAACCGTGCCGGTCCGGGGCGCAATTGGCCGCCGACAACCTCGCACAGGTAAACGTCCAGGTTCCAATGCAGGTGGGAAAACGTATGCTGTACATGGATGAGCTTGCCGCCCGCCACCGCCTCGATGCCAAAGCGCGCAAACAGGTAATCTTCCAGCACATGTGTCTCGTCCGCTCTGCCGTCCGTCTCCACCATGGGAAACTCCCACAGTCCGGCCAACAGCCCCTCATCCGGCCGTTTGTTGATCAGGTACGTATCGCCTTGGCGGACGACGGCCACCAACAGGTCGATCGGACGGGGCGGCTTCGCCTTGCCTTTGACCGGCAACAGTTCCTGTACCCCTTCTTTTCGCGCCAGACAGTAGTCAAACACCGGACAGGTGAGACAGTGCGGATTGCGCGGCACGCAGATCAAGGCCCCCAACTCCATCAGCGCCTGGTTGAAATCGCCGGGCCTGTCCGCCGGGATGGTCTGACGGACGAGGTGCTCCATTTTCACCCGGGTCGCCGGTTTGGCGATGTCGTCTTCCATCAGGAGCAGGCGGGAGAAGACGCGCATCACGTTGCCGTCGACGGCCGGTTCCGGCCGGTCGTACGCGATGCTGAGGATCGCACCGGCGGTGTAGGGGCCGATGCCTTTAAGCCTGGAGATATCTTCCCGTGTGTCGGGCACTTTGCCGCCGTAGACGGCCTTCACCTCGCGTGCGGCCGCCTGCAGATTGCGCGCCCTGGAGTAGTAGCCGAGCCCCTCCCACGCCTTCAGCACCTCTTCTTCCGGGGCATCGGCGAGGGCCTCGACCGTGGGAAATTTTTGCATAAAGTGTTCGTAGTAGGGTTTCACTGTCTCTACCCGCGTCTGCTGGAGCATGATCTCCGACACCCAGACACGGTACGGGTCGCGGTTGATCCGCCACGGCAAATCGCGCTTCTGCCGGTCGTACCAGGCGAGCAGATCGCGGTGAAAGCCGAAGACGTGAAATTCATCGGGCAGTTTGATCGTCATCTCTGGTGTCTTCTTTTTTCCTGCCATCGTGATCGTCGATTCCTCCCAGATTGGTCACCGGGCAAAACGCCCAGACGTGCGTTTTTGCCGCCCCGCCGACAACGAAGCGTCCCAGTGCCTCGTCTTCTGTCCGCCAGCGCTTGATCGCTTCGTACGCAGCCGCCGTAGGGACTTCGAACATCTCCACGAACAGGTGGGGCTGGTCCATTCCCTCGAAGCAGCGGTAGTTCTGGCCGCCATACTCGGCCACCCGCTGCTGGATGGCCGAAAGCTCGCGCAAAAACGCGGACCGCTGTGCTTCTTGCAGCTTGTATTCAATAAATACGGTAATCATGTCCTGTCGCCTCCTCGGGAAGCCTGACTCTTCTCATCTTAGCGAAAGGAGGCCCCATCCGTCCACGGATGATTTTTTGTGAATACCGAGAAATCGCCGATGGGAACCGTTATAATAAGAAGAGTGAACCATTGGATCCCAGGGTGGAGGTTCTCCTCCTTTTGCAGGAGAGCGACACCTGTGACGTCTGAAAGGGGAGACTTGCTATCCATGGATACTGCTACTCATTTTGCCATGGGATTCGGATTGGCGGCGCTGGCGCATCTCGATCCTGTGGTCGCCTCCACGCCGGGTTTGGCGGAAGCGGTGATGCTCGGAACCGTGATCGGTTCGCAGGCGCCCGATCTGGACGGGTTCACCCGGTTGTGCGGAAGTGCCGCCTACATCCGGCATCATCGCGGCGCATCGCACTCGATTCCGGCCGTCTTCGTTTGGACGCTGTCCATTTTCGCCCTGATTCAGACGCTGTCGCCGCAAGCGCACTGGCTGCACCTGCTCGCCTGGACGTTTCTCGCCGTATGCTTGCACGTCTTCGTCGATCTGTTCAACGCGTATGGCACCCAAGGTCTATCCCCTATTTCCAAGAAATGGATTGCTTTCGACGTCATCTTTATCTTTGATCCGTTTATTTTTGGCCTGCACGTGCTCGGCTTTCTGTTTTGGGCGGCGGGCACCCGGCCGGGACCGCTGTTTTTGCTGATTTATCTGATCATTGCCGGGTATTACGTGATCCGCTACCAGGCGCACAAACGGGCAATCGAGCAGACCAGACGGACGCTTGGCATCCCCGGAGAGTACACACTGATTCCGACGTTTTTCTGGAACCAGTGGACGGTGATCGTCAAGACGCCGACGCACTGGTACGTGGGCGAAACGCACGACGGCGAAGTGATGATCCTCGACACGTTCGTGCGGCGGCCGGAAAACGAGCTGGTGGCGCTGGCGAAAACGAACCACAAGGTACAGGCGTTCCTCTCCTTCACCAGTTACGCGCACGTCGAGGTGAAAGAGCACGACTTCGGCTACGAGGTGAGATGGTTCGACCTTCGCTACCGGGCCAAAAACCTGGGACGAAGCCACTACATGTTCGTCGCCGTCGTCTATCTCGACAAGCAAAAACAGATTCGCGACTCGTTCGCGGGCTGGATTCACCGAGGCGAAGAGCAGTTGGCGAAAAAGCTGGACCCGGAAAAGGAAGTACAGCTCAACTGACGCCCCCAACAAGACGGGATGTTTCACCAGTGTGAAACATCCCGTCAGCCGTTAGTAAGGAATTCCCGGGTACGCCTGTTTTTCATACGTTCCCCGAACAAACGCGCTGATCATTTTGTACAAGGGGGAACGCTCGCGATGCAGCGTCTCCATCCCCGCCCGGTCGAACTGGAAGACGAGAAACGCCTCCTTCATATACCGCTTGTATTGCGGCAAACCGCGATTGAGGTAGTCGTGCAGGTGGTACGGGTCGTAGAGAAGCCCCCTGCCGCAGGCGATTTGCAGCCCGCAACCGTAATGCGCGGCGAAGAGGGCACAGTTGTCGATCCACTCGCGTCCGAGAGGGGTTTTGCCGCAGTAGTTGGGTTGCAAAACGGTGATGTCAAAACCCAACTGTTGCCAGTCAGTCACGCGATCAGCACCGTAATTGGGCAGCCACATGAACAGCAGGCGGTGGCGATGAACAGTCTTCGCCGTGGCCGTTACCAGATCCACGTCCCCGTCGGGCAGCATGGCGGCGGGCCAGCGGAAACCGCGCAGGCTCAAACGGTCGCCGTAGCCGGAACGGGACCATTTTTTCACAAAGCGGCCGATCCACCAGTCGAGCGCCCGTTGCCGATCGCTTTGCCGGTTGAAGTCCAGACGCTCTTTGTCCGCCTGTCCGAACGACTTGTGGCCTGGATCGGGATACGGCAAGGTGATCCAGACGTCCACCTTTCCGCCCGCCCCCTCTGTGCCGGTGACAGACTGCGACAGCGCGTCCAGATTGTGCCCTGACAAAAACAGTTCGCGCAGCCACTCGTTCCAGTCGCTCACATCAGGTGGCGGAGCAAATCCGCGAAACAGCGGATCGAGAAACCGTCCGCTCTCGGCCCGGACGGGCGAAAACAGAAAGCTGCGAAACAAGCTGTCTGCCTGTGCTGTCGTCTGATCCCGCATGTAGCATTCGATCTCGGAACGGCTCCAACGCTTATAGTGTTTGCCCAGCCAATCCCCGCCGCAGCGCAAATGGGCGACGGGGCTAATGGCACCACCTGCATCAGGGGCAAGATACCCCCGCGCCGACGTTTGCAAATGTCCCATGATCTGCACTCCCTCGCTTCCCGTTTGGATCTCGACGCCATCCGCCGCTTCCAGGCCTCACGCCAGGCTGCGGTAAAGGCCAAGCAATTGTTGCACGACTACCCGCACGTCGTGGTAAGCCTGTGCGTACTTCCGGCTCTTGCGTCCCGTTTCGATCCTTAGCGCCGGACTTGACAGACACTCTTTGAGCACGTCGTACACGGTATCCGGATTGGCCGAGAGAATGGGCGGCGGTTCCGGGAACGTCCCTTTCAGGTCTTCACGGACGTAGCCGATCACCGGTTTGCCCATGCTCATCGCTTCGACGGCAAGCAAGCCGTACGATCCGCAGAGAATCTGGTCGATGACGACATCCGCCTCGCGATACAGCTTCAGCGCTTCCGCGTTGCTGATTTTTTCGATCCGGCGGTAACGGAACGGCACACCTTCCCGCTGAAGCCGCTCAATCGCCGCCTCGACATGCGCGGTGCCTTTAAACAACGGATTGGTCGGGGCGTGGATGACCAGCGGCGTCGTCTCCTTGCGGCTCGGATAAACAGGGGAGACAGACCGCACGTCAAAGGCGATCGGCAAGACATGAACGTGTTTGTAATACGGCGTGACGTAGGGATAGACTTCGTAATCCTGCACAATCGCATGGTCGATGTAGCGGGAGAGGAGCTTCAGTCTGGCGTCGACCTCTTCCGGCGGCGGAGAGTCTCCTGTGTAGGCGTACGGATTGTGCCGGGTAGCCACGTCGTGGGTGCGCACGTCGTTGCCCCAGTGGTGCATCACCACCGGTTTGCCAAGCGCGTGAATCTGCTGCAGATCGTAGTGATCCTGCAACATCGTCGCCGCGTAGTGAAAATGAAACAGATCGAAGTAGCGCAAAGCGTAGGGCACAATCCACTCCAGCTCAAACAGGTCGATATTGTGCACGTAATCACGGTAGCCGAGGTACGTATGAAACGTGTTGAACGCTTCCGAAATCACGCCCGCCGCCTGCAACCCCTTGCTCAAGGTCCCCATTTGTCCGGCAATCTCGATCGGGCAGTGCATCACTCTCATCTCAAGATCCTCCTTTCCGCTCGACTATTACGTTTGACCGCGGGAGACGGTGCCGGAGTGGGCCATGTACGAGTAGAGGGAGTGATAGATGGGATCGTTCGTCCGCCAGAACTGATACACTGCCTTGTCGCCCAGTTCGTAAAGCTGGAACGCCTCTGAAAACATCTGTCTGCCCACTTGCAAAAAGTCGTCCAGTTGCCGGTTGGACACGAACGGATCGCCCCAGATGATCATGCCGAGGTTGTGAATGCGGCATAATTTGGCCGCCGAGGCGATCCACCCGGCGCCTCGCAATGGTGTGCCGTTGACGGTTGGACGCGTGCATATGAGATCAAATCCCAGTTCCCTGCCTCGATGCGCATTTGTCGTGCCGTAGTTTTGACACCAGAGCAACTTCAGCTTCCGATCGTGCAGAAAGCGGCTGATCTGACCAACCAACTTCTCGTCGCCCGGAGCGAACGAATTTTTTGTCCATGCGAATCCGCACAGTCGGCACCTGTGTCCCGAAAGCGATTTGTCCAACTGGTTCCAGGCGGACAGCACCTCGCCGATCCACCAGGTAAGCGCGGTCTTCCGGTCTTCCTCCCGCAGGTGAAAATCAAGGGTTTTCTTGCCGACTGAACCGAACGGCTGGCGGGTCACGTCAGGATACGGCAGCGTGATCCAGATGTCCACCGGAGGAAGCGACGGCTGTTCGCGGGAAACCGCGACGGCGGCGGGCAAATTGCCGTCGGACACAAACAGTTCGTCGATCGCCTTCTGCCACCCCGCTGACGTCGGCGGCCCGCCGAACCCGATGGCGTGGGCGGAGATAGCCTCGCCGGACGATGAGCGGTCGGCTTCCAGCAACAGACCGCCAAACATCGCATCAACCGGCTTGCCGTCCCGCCAATAGGCCAGATACGGCCGCCATTCCTCCGCCGTCCAAGGCGAAACCGGTTCGCCGAGGACGGTGTACAGATAGCGGCAGTGGGCGATGTGGTTTCGCAAACCAAGTGTCGCCGGATTCAGAAACGTCACAAATCTCCCTCCCTTTACGAGCGTTCTCCCATCAGTTCGTTGTACATGCCAATCAGCTTTCGGATCACGATCGGCGCGTCATGGTTCGCCTCCACGTAGCGGCGGCCACGCTTGCCCAGCTCGCGGCGAAGCTCGGGACTCTCCAGCAGTGTACGGAGTTGTTCCTTCAAGGTATCGGGGTTGGCCGAGACGATGGGCAAGCCGGGCGGATACGTCCCAACCAGATCGTCCCGGATGTAGGCGATCACCGGCTTGCCCAGAGCCATCGCTTCCACGCTGAGATTGCCGTAGGCGCCGCAGAGAATCTGATCAATGACAATGTCGGCGTTTTGATAGCAGCGAAGCGCTTCCGCGTGCGACATGTTTTGCACCAGCACATATTGAAAGTCATGGGAACGCTTCAGATCGGCAAGCACCTGCTCAATGATGTCGCTTCCTTTGAACCGCCGATCCGTCGGGGCGTGCACAATCGTGGGAACACGCTGCTTGACCGACGGATAGACTGGCTCTTTTTTCGACAGGTTGATCAGCCTGGGCAGAACGAAGACGCGCGGATAATAATCGTGCACGTAGTGATACAATTCGTAGTCCTGGACGATCACCGCCGAGACGTATTTGGCAAACAGCTTCAGATTGCGCTCAATTTGTTCATCGGGAAACGAACAGTGCGTGGAAACATACGGGTTGAAGTATGTATCCCCCTTGCGCGCACGCACGGACGAACGCACGTCATTGCCCCGATGGTGCATCACGATCTTTTTGCCGCGCTCGGCAAGCCACATTAGGTCGCGATGATCCTCAAAAAAGGTGTAGCTGTTGTGAAAGTGAAACAGGTCAAACGTCTCCAGGGCCGGTTCAAACACTTGCTGCAACTGGTAGGCGTCCGTTTCCACAATTCCTTTTTGATAGCCGAGATAGGTGCGAAACGTATTGTACCCGATGGCGGGAATGCCGTTTTTTTGCAACTGCTGGCATATTAACCCCACTTGTCCCGCTATCTCAATCGGAGCGTGCAAGACACGATACAACAGCGGTGCCCTCCTTCAGACGGTTTTGGTTACAACTTGCAGTACATCCCTTTCGTCTTGATGCCTGCCATTACGTTACGCGTGTCGTAGATCGCGTACGCGTGTTCGGCCACGAGCTGGTAGTCGATCGCATCGTGGTCGGTGGCGATCACGATCAGGTCCTGTCCGGCGATGATTTCCGGCGTCAGCGCGACGGAGTCCACCTGTCTGCCGAAGCGTTGAAATCTGGGGATGTGCGGGTCGTGATAACTCCAGACGACGCCGTACTGCTGAAGCAGTTCGAGAATCTCCAGCACCGGGGATTCGCGCAGGTCTGCGACGTTTTTCTTGTAGGCGATGCCGATCACCAGCACGCGCGACCCGTTCAGTGATTTGCCAAAATCGTTGAGAATGGACGCGATCCGAAGGACAACGAACGACGGCATCGATTCGTTGATCTCGCCCGCCTTTTCGATCAAATGCGTCGTGTAGCGGTACTCTTTGGCCTTCCAGACCAGGTAATAGGGATCGACGGGGATACAGTGGCCGCCGATTCCCGGCCCCGGGTAAAACGGCAAAAACCCGTACGGTTTGGTGCTGGCCGCCTCGATCACTTTCCAGATGTCCAGACGCATCCTGTGGCACAACACGGCCAGTTCGTTCATCAGCCCGATGTTGACCAGCCGAAACGTGTTTTCGACGATTTTGGCCATCTCCGCAATCGCCGGCCGCTCCACCTCGAACAGTTTGTCTTGCAGCACCCGGCCATACAGCAAGGAAGCCAGATTCGTGCACTGCGGCGTCACCCCGCCGACGACGCGGGGGATTTTTTTGATCTGGTATTGCCGGTTCCCCGGATCGATCCTCTCGGGCGAGTAGGCGAGAAAACCGTTTTTGCCGATAACCAAACCGTGCGATTCCAGGATGGGCCGGACGATTTCTTCGGTGGTGCCGGGAAAAGTGGTGCTGCTCAAGATCACCAGCAACCGCTCCGGACCATTTTCGGCAATGCTGGTCACCGCCTGTATCACGTAGGTCAAATCAGGCTGTTTGTGCCTGTCGATCGGCGTCGGTACGCAGATACTGACCGCGTCCAGCCGGCGGACGAGCGAAAAGTCGCTTGTCGCGCTGAGCCGGCCGGCTGCCACTTGCTCGGCCAACTCCTGCGCCGGCACATCGTCGATATAGCAAACCCCGGCATTGATGGCGTTCACTTTTTCCTGGTCGACGTCAAAGCCGATGACCGTATATCCAGCCTGCGCTTTCGCCACCGCCAGCGGCAATCCGACGAATCCCAATCCAACCACACCCAATACCGCTTGCCCTTCCTGGATGTTTTTTTGCAGTTCTTCGTATGCTGACATTTTGCTTCACCTCTTTAGACGTGAATTTGGCCAAGCATTTGTTCACAGGCCGACAGGTCGTGCCGACCGGACGTTCGGGGGTTCTGACGGCGAATCGAGTCCCGCACCGTTCCTGTGCCGTCGCTATCGGGTGAAAAACTGACGGACACGCTCAATCACCACATCCTGGTCAGCCTGGCTCATGCCGGGATACAGCGGCAGGGAGAGTGATTGTTCTGACAGCCGCTCCGCTGTCGGAAAGCTGCCGGATTGATACCCCAGCGAGGCGAGCGCCCGCTGCAGGTGCAACGGAACGGGATAGTACACACCGCAGCCGATCCCCTGTGACAAGAGCCACTTTTGCAATTCGTCCCGCCGTTCGGTGACGATCGTGTACAAGTGGTAGACGTGCCTGCTGTTCTTCGGCACGTACGGCGTCACGAGCGGCAGATTGGCCAATGACTCGTCGTAACGGGCGGCCAGCGCCCTGCGCTCATCCGTCCAGGCCGCGAGCCTGGTCAGCTTCACCCGCAGGATGGCGGCGTGCAGTTCGTCCAGCCGACTGTTCCAGCCCAATCGCTCGTGCATGTACTTGCGTTCACTGCCGTGCACGCGCAGCCGCCGAATCAGTCCCGCCGTCCGGCCGTCATGCAGAACCACCATGCCGCCGTCGCCATAGGTCCCCAGGTTCTTGGTCGGGAAGAAAGAAAAGGCAGCCGCGTCTCCCCTCACCCCTACTCCACCGCCATCCCGCATCGCCCCGATCGCTTGGCAGGCATCTTCCACCAGAATCAGCCCGTATTTGTCGGCAATCGCCCGCAAGGACAGCATGTCGGCCATCTGCCCGAACAGATGCACCGGCACGATCGCCTTGGTGCGGGGCGTAATCTGCCGCTCCACCTCCAGCGGATCGAGCGTGTAGGTGCGCGGGTCGACGTCGGCAAACACCGGCGTCGCACCCGTTTGCATGATCGCCTCGGCTGTGGCGAAAAACGTAAACGGCGCCGTAATCACTTCATCCCCGGGGCCGATGCCGAACGCGTGCAGGGTCAGGGTCAAGGCATCGGTGCCATTGGCGACGCCGATCCCGTGCGCAACGCCGCACAAGCTCGCCACCTCCCGTTCCAAGCTGGACACCTGTTCGCCCAGGATGTACTGCCCGCTGTCCAGCACCCGCTCCACCGCAGCCATGATCTCGGCGCGAAGTTCGCGCCACTGCGGCGCCAAATCGACTAACTGAATCTCTTTCATCCCTGCTTCTCCTTCCTGATCACGAGTCATGTTTGCCGACTCATCCATTCCCAGGTTTTGTCCAGCCCGTCGGCAAGCGAGTATCGAGGGGTCCATCCGATCGCCTCCCGCAATTTTCCGGAATCCAGGCTGCGCCGGTAGACCGTGTCAATCACCCGTTTTTCCGCATACACCACCGGGTACTGAGGTTTGCCGACGGTTTCTCCCACCAGCTCGGCGAGACGATTGACGGTGGTTTCGACACCGGTGCCGACATTGAACACCTCGCCCACGGTCGTCGGCGAGCAGCCCGCAGCCAGCGTCACGTCCATCGCGTCATCCACAAACGTAAAGTCACGCGTCTGCGTGCCGTCGCCATAGATCGTCAGAGGTTCTCCTTTTTGAACAGCGTCAAAAAATTTGGACACCACGCCGCAATAGGGATTGCTGCTCACCTGTCCCGGGCCGTACACATTGGAAAAGCGCAGACAGGTAACCGGCAGGCGAAACATCCGGCCGTAGGCGATCGCCAACACTTCTGCGGACAGCTTGCTTGCCGCGTACGGCACGGAAATGTCGTAGCTGCCTTCCCTGGCCGGCAGGATCGGGCTGTTGCCGTAGATGGACGCGGTCGAGGCGTAGACGATCCGCTGGATCACGTGTTTATGGGTCAGCGCGTTCAAGAGAATCTGTACACTTCCTTCCACATTTACGCGGAAGTCGCTCTCGGGCTGTCGTGCCGACAGCGTGATGTTACGCGCCGCAAAGTGGAAGACATAGTCTACTTCAGCCAGCAATTCCCGCAGCAGGGCGGCGTCAGTCACGCTGCCGTGGACGAATTGGACGTTGTCCGCCTCCGGCACCGCATCCCGGCGTCCGGTGAACAGATCGTCCAGCACCCATACCCGCTTGGCCTCGTCGGCCAGTCGTTTGACCAGATTGCTTCCCAGAAAACCGGCTCCGCCGGTCACCAGCACCCTTTTCCCGCGATACACCACCATGACCTCCTTTTCGTCCTCACCAAGCGATGTGTTTCATCTCAACCGTGGAAAATTCGTCGAGCGGCAACGGGACGGGGGCGCTGTCGCGAACGGAGCGGTATACGGCCAGGATTGCCTCCAGCGCCCGGATTCCCTCGCGCCCGTCGATCAGCGGACGACGATTGTCGCGGACCGCCATAGCGAGGTCGTCGTAGAGGTGGCGGTACGGGTCCACCTCGGCATACGGCGGCGGGTCAACTCCCTCCACCTGCCATGTCTCGACGGTCCCCAGGAACTTGCCGCTCAGCACAATCGCCCCGTCCGAACCGATCAGGCTGATGCGTTCGTGGGCCGACGCCCGTGCGGCACAAACAGTGGCTTCCATCCGCACCAGCGCACCGTCTGCCAGCTCCAAGAGGGCGATTGCCGTGTCTTCCGTTTCCGTCTGCCGAAGCAGCCGGGCGATCCGGCCGTAGGCGGTGCGCGGTTCTGCCGCCATCCACAGCAACAGGTCGATGTCGTGGATGGCCTGATTCAAAAGTACCCCGCCGTCCGCTTCCCAGGTGCCCCGCCACTTCGCTGCCTGGTAATAGCTGTCGTCGCGGTTGTAGCAGAGCGAGACGCCGCCGAGAATCAGTCGGCCCAGCCTGCCTTCGCGAACGATGCGTTGGATCGTCTGCAGGTGCGGGAAAAAACGCTTCTGATGGCAGACAGCCAGCTTGCGTCCGCTCGTTTCGGCCAGGCGGATCAGCGTGCGTGCCTCCCCAATCGTCATCGCCATTGGCTTCTCGACGACCACGTGCTTGCCGCTTTCCAGGGCCTCCCGCGCCAGCTTTGCGTGCAGACCGCTCGTCGTCGTCACCGCCACCGCGTCCACTCGCTTGTCTGCCAGAAGGTCGCGATATGACGGGTAACAGGCGATGTCCGCGTCTGTCCGTCCCCCTGCGGATGCCAGATACGTTTTCCTCAGTTGCTCCATTCGCTCATTGTCGAGATCGGAGACGGCGACCAGCCGACAGTCGGACGATCGTGCCAGGCTTTCCGCATGCTTGCTGCCGATGAAGCCACAGCCGATCAACCCAATGTTCATTGCCTCTCACCTCCGTCTGGCTGACCATGCGGATTTACAGTATTTTACAGACGATTTCATCGTATGAAGCTGGTCCCGAAACAGAAACGAAGGCAATGGTGGAAAATTCGACTGCCTTCGACCGGCGGACACGGCGACCGCATCGTTTGCCCGTCAATAGGAGATGCCGGGGTAGTCCTTGCGGGTATAGGTCTCCTTGACAAACGCGTACAAGGAAGCGTACTCGTCCGGACGCTGTTTCACAATCTCCTGCATCGTGTGATTGGGAAACTGGTAGACGAGCAGCGAGCTATTCATGTACCCGTATTTGTCTTCAAGCCCCAGGTTGAGGTAATCCCAGAAGTGGACGTCACTGTAAACCGCTCCCCTGCCAAAGGTAATCTGCAAGCCGGTGTTGCAAGCACTGGCAAACATGCAGGCGTTCTCCAGCCAGACCCGCTTGCACGCCGTCTTTCCGTAGTAGTTGGAATTGACGGCGGTGACATTGAACCCCAACTCGTTGCACTTGGCGTATCCGTACGAGCCGTAATGGGACAGCCACATGCTGTACAGGCCGACGGTTTTGATGTGTTCGTTTACTTGTTTGACCAGTTGTTCGTCCTGTCCGTCGATCGCTTCCCGCAGCCAGAGAAATCCCCGGAACCGGAGCATGCCGTGCAGACGGGACGCCGACTGCCAACGTTCAAGAAAACGCTCAATCCACCAGTGGACAGCGGTGAAGCGATCTTCCTGCGACTCAAAATTGAGGTCTTTTTTTCCGATACGGCCAAAATTCCGCTGAAACCGGTGCGGATACGGAATCGACACCCAGATGTCCAGCGGATTGGGCGTAAACCGGCTGGCGGCCAGGATCGCTGCTTCCAGATTGCGCTTTGACGCAAACAGCCGGTCGATCCACTCTGTCCAGTCACGCTTGTCGCCCGGTTGCCCAAATCCCACGTACATGGGGTACAAATACCGCTTTTTTCTGGCAGAGATGCCCTGAAAAATCAGCCCGCCAAACATGCGGTCCTTCGGCTGACCGTCCGGGCAATAAGAGAGGTACGGCTTCAGGGAATCGGAGGTCCAGTCGCGCGGTTTCTTTTCACAGAGAGAGCCAACGGGCAACACGCAGATGTGGTTTTGCAGGTTCAGGCTGGCCGCCGTCAGGTATCCGTGCTGCAGCGTCTGGGACATCAACGGTTCACACCTTTCCAGTAGACTTGTCATCTCCTACAGCATACTGAGAACAAAAAATTTTGACAGTTGGCAAGCACCTATTTTTGCCTTGCTGCATAACCGCTTATCCTATTTGTGAATACAACTGGTTTTGCGGGGATTTTTTCCAAAGGAGGAAGGCTTGTGAGGGTGGTTCATGCTCCATCAGAAATTGCCGGACAAATGGGGATTCTTTGTCAAGGTTTGCGGCGAGCCGGTGTGAAGGTCAACGGCTACAACTGGTTTCGCTCCTACATCAGCTACCGGAACAACATTATCGACACTGACGCTTACGAACTGGCCCGGATATTCGACCCATTGCTCGCGTATTGCGATCTGTTTCACTTCCACAACGGCAACTCGCTCCTGACGGAAAACCGCGACCTGCCTTTCATCGCCAAAGCAGGCAAGAAAATGGTGATGCAGCATTGGGGCAACGACGTGCGCGCCGCCAACCGGGTGAGTCGGCTCAACCCGTACCCGCTTCCGCCGAGTTATCTGAGCGACGAGCAAATCCACGAACGACTCGTCTACATGTCCCGCTACATCGACACGGCCATCGTGCAGGATTACGAGGTATATCCGTACGTGTGCGACTACTACAAGCACGTGCACGTTCTGCCGCTTGCCTGCGATGTGAGCAAATTCACGCCGTCCTATCCCTCACCCGATCAACAAGTTCCGATGATCGTTCACGCTCCGACGAACCGCGCCTTCAAAGGCTCTACATATGTAGAACAAGCGGTGGAGCGACTGAAACAACGATCGGTTCCGTTTGACTACCGGGCTGTGGAAAAGCTGAGCAACCGTGAAGCCTTGCAAATCTACGCCGCCTGCGACATCCTGATCGACCAGGTGCTGTGCGGGTCCTACGGGATGGTGAGCGTCGAGGCAATGGCGTTGGGCAAGGTGGTGGTGGCATTTATTCGCGACGATGTCCGCGCCAAGATGCCGGATGACTTGCCAATCGTGATTGCCACTCCCGACAACCTCGCCGACGTGTTGCACCATCTGATCATCCACCCCGAGTTGCGCCACAAGATCGGCAAGGCAGGCCGCGCTTTCGTCGAAAAGCACCACGCCGTCGAGCGAGTTGTCAAGAAACTGCTTTCCATCTATAAAAACCTGTAGGCGAGAGGTCTTGCCTGATTCCCGAAAGCGTTCCGTTGAGCTCTTACGAGTGGATACCGCCGCTGTTTTGCTGCGGCATGGAAAAATCCGGCATGGACGCACATGCCGGATTTTTCTGTTCGGATCGCCGATCATCCGTGGCGTCACAGCCGGGCGTACAGGTCGGCCAACTGCCTTGCGATCATCAGCGCGTCGTGATTCTGTTTGACGTACCGCCGCCCCTTGACGCCCAGATCGTGCCAGCGCTCCGGGTGCAGCAACAACTTTTTCAGCTTCTGATAGAGCGTGTCGGGATTGGCGTTGATAATCGGCAATTTCGGCGGATACTGGCTTACGAGGTCGTCGCGGATGTAACAGATGACCGGCTTGCCCATCGCCATCGCCTCCAGGCTGAAAACGCCGAACGCCCCGATCAACAGTTGGTCGATGACGATATCCGCCTGCCGATAGCATTCCATCGCCTGCATGTGCGGCATGTTGGCGATCAGCCGGAACCGGAAGCGAAAACCCATGAGCTCCAGCTTGGAGATTGCCGACAACACGCACGACGTGCCTTTCACCCGCTGATTGGACGGCGCGTGAATGATCAGCGGCTCTTCCTTCGGTTCCGTCGGATAGGCTGGCGTGTACCGCTTCAGGTCGATGGCCTGGCGGATAATGTGGACATGCCGGTAATAGTCCCGGACGTACGCGAGCAGTTCGTGGTCGGAAACAATCGCATGGTCGATCCAGGCGGACAATTGTTTCAGACGGGCCACGATCTGATCGGGATCGCGTTTTTTCACGCGGACGTACGGGTTTCCCTGGCTGCGGGCGACAGACAGCAGGCGGACATCGGAGCCGCGATGCTGCATCACCAGTTTTTTGCCGCGCTCTTTCAGATAGGCGAGATCGCTGCAATCGGGCAAAAAGGTCTCGCCGAAGTGGAAGTGGAACACATCGTACTCTTCTGCCGCCTGTTTCAGGAAATCCCGTCGCCTCGCTTCCTGTTCCTTGAGCGGCAACGACTCCAGCGGCAGCAGCACGTCGGGTTGAAACCCGAACTTGGAGGAGCGGAAGTGGCACGCTGTCGCGTCTACGCCAACTTCGCGCAACGCCCTGCAAAGCACGGTCATCTGTCCGCCGAAAGGAAGATGCAGTACCTTCACCGGATCATCCCCCCTTCTGATTCATTGGGAGCGGCTTCCCAGTCGCCATCACAGCCGCCGGTACAGATCGGCCAATTGTCCGGCGATGGCGGTCGCCTCGTGATGAGTCTCGACGTATCGCCTGCCCTCGATACCGAGGCGACGCCGCTTTTTCGGCTTGTCAACCAGCCATTTCAGCCGTTTGTAAAGAGTATCGGGACTGGCGCTCACCACCGGCAAGCCTGCCGGGTAGCGCTCGCGCAGATCGTCGCGGATGTAACAGACGACCGGCTTGCCCGTCGCCATCGCTTCCAGGCTGACCATGCCGTACGCGCCGATCCGCAGTTGATCCACGACGATGTCCGCCTGGCGAAACGCCTCCATCGCCTCCTGATGCGACACCCCTTCCAGCAGGCGAAAGCGGAAACGGCGCTTGCGGCGCAGCCGCTCCACTGCTTCAAGCACGTACTCGGTTCCCTTGATGTAACGGTGAGACGGAGCGTGGACAATCAACGGCTCCGCTTCTTTGGCGGACGGATACACGGGTGCGATCCCTTCTGTCTCCACCGCCTGCCTGATCAGGGTGACGCGCCGGTAAAACGGTTTCACGTATGGCAAAAGCTCGTCATCCGAGACAATGGCCTTGTCGATCCATTGGGACAACAGGCGCAACCGGCTGATAATCGCCGTTTCGCTGCGCTGCTCTCCCCCTTTCACCCGGACGAAAGGGTTGTCGAACCGGCGTGCCACAGACAGCATGCGCACATCCGAACCATGATGCTGCACCACCAGCTTTTTGCCCAGTTGTTTCAGATACGCCAGATCGCTTCCATCGGGAAGAAACGTCTCGCCAAAGTGGAAGTGAAACAGGTTGTACTCCTGGGCAGCCTCATGCAAAAACTGGCGGCGCCGCTCCTTTTGTTCACTGACATCAACCGTGTCCAACCGCAGGCAGACATCGGGCTGATAGCGGAATTTGCTCTGCCAGAAGTGGCAGGCGACCGCTTCGACGCCGATCCGCCGCAGCGCCCGGCACAGCACGGGCCCCGCGACGCCGTATGGCAGGTGCAGAACTTTCATTTTCCGCTTCCGTCAGGTGCCCTGTCCCTGGCGGACTGTGCCCCTTGTTCCGGTTCTGTCCGTACCGCGATCACTCTGGCCGGGACGCCGACCGCTGTCGCATGCGCCGGCACGTCGGCCGTCACCACCGCTCCGGCCCCGACGAGCGCGTGGGCGCCAATCTCCACACCGGGCAACAGTGTGGCATTGTTGCCGATACTCGCCCCCCGGCGAATCCGCGGCCCGGCCAATGGGTACGGTCGGCGGCTCATGTACTTGTCGTTGGACGTGGACACCTCCGGTCCGATGAACACATCGTCTTCGATCACCATGTCCGCCGTGATGTACGCCCCTGTCTGGATCAGACAACGGCTGCCGATGGTCGTCCGGCACTCCACGGCCGCGCTCCTGCCGATCACCGTGCCGTCGCCGATGGTCGTCCGCTCGCGAATGCTGGCCAGATCGCCCACCATCGCTCCTTCCCCCAGCACCGTCCCGGCGTACAGCACAACGCTGTTGCCGATCCTGGTCCCGTTGCCGATGACGAGCGCCTCTTGCCTCGACACCTGATGGCGAACGCGCGCGTTTTGAAACGGCTGACAGCCCAGCACCGCCCGGCAGCCAATCGTCACATGATCGCCAATCACCGTCCCGGCCAACACGACCGTATGATGTCCGATCTGCACGTGTTCGCCGATCTTCACCCCTTGCTCGATTGTCACGTACTCGCCAACCACACATGTTTCCGGCAAACGAACATCGGGATGGATCATCCTGCCCCCCGCCTCCCTGTTTCAGATCATGAAACGAATATCACCTTATCCTATTCGCCGAAGGAGAGCTTGGAAACCGGACATATCCACTTCTCTCAAAAAACCGACGGACATCCCGGGGAACAAGAAACAAATGTTACAGAATACAAAAATAGTAAAGGAGGGGGTTATCATACTTGCCCAAAAAATCTACTATTGGTTCTTAATCAAGCAAAAGCAGACAGGATCAACTTTTGAGGTGATCCTGTCTGCCTTGAAAAGAGGAGTATATTTTTTGATGAAAAAAACAATGAGAGGTCTAACAGTATTCATCTTCCTTCTCTCCGCCTGTACACAAGATGGTCAGCGTCAGGAAAATTGGTGTCGATCAACACCATCAACACCCTGTTTAAAAACGAGGTGAAAGAACAAGCGGACGCTTTCAAACAAATCGGCATCACTCTGCAAGGAATCCGTGACATGCGGGATCAAACACAAAAGGTTGTGTACGCGAATCGGCTTTCCGTTGAAGCGAAACGATTACAAAATTTTGCCTACTACCAAACCGTCGAGATCAGAAGTGACGGAATCACTGAAGGGCACTTTATTCCTTTGGCCAAAACCATGCAGCGGATGTATTCCTTACGAGAACAACTGCAAGACCTCTCCAGCAGGATCAGCACACTACCCGAAGAAGAGGTTCCACAAATCACAAGACTTGCAAAGGCGATAGACCAGGTGTATGAAAAATTGCATGTAATCACTAATGACAGCAAATTTTCCATAGAAACCGAATACGATTTGTCCGTTATAGATACGTCGCCGGAAGAAATAGACAGAATTTTGACCAAACTCACCCGTTGATGCCTCTGTCGCGCCTCGCCGCTGTCAGCCCCGTGACGGCGGCGAGGGGGCCATGACCTTGCGCGAGAGGCGGGCGGGCTCGACGTGAACGTACACCCGCTCGATCGCCTCGAAGCCGAGCAGCCGGTCCTCGATGCGCTCGGTCAAGGCGTGGCTCTCCACCACGTTGAGGTGGTGGTCCACCCCGATGGTCACATCCACGTGGACGACGCTACCGTGATAGCGGGCGCGCACGTCGATAATCTCACGGATGCCGTCCACCTGCCTGATCTGTTGTTCGATCCGCTTCAATTTTTCCGCCTCGAAGCCGTCCGTCAGGGAGTGGATGGCCTCATACCCCACTTTCCACGCCGTGCCAAGAATCAAGAGGGCAACGGCCAGCGCCACCAGCGGGTCGGCCCAGCGCCAGCCCAGTTGGGCGATAACAATCCCCGCGAGCGTGCCCAGACTGACCAGCGCGTCGGAGCGGTTGTCGTAGGCGGCCGCCAGCACCGCCGCATTCTGCGTACGCTCGCCGATCCGCCGGTTGATCCGATACACCCCGTACATCACGGCGGCGCTCACTGTTGCCGTCATCATCGCCAACGGTTCCGGCGACGCCAACTGCTCGCCGGTAAACAAGACCCGGATGGCGACGCGCAGCACATCCAGCCCGACCGTCGCCATGAACAGCGCGGCGATCAGCGCCGCTGCCGTCTCGGCGCGGAAATGGCCGTACCGGTGGTTCCCGTCGGCAGGCTTGATAGCGACGGTCAATCCGATGAGGATGGCCAGCGACGCGGCCACATCAGACGCGTTGTTCCACCCGTCGGCAACCAGCGCCTGCGAACCAGCCGCCAGCCCGACCCCAATTTTCGCCGCCGTCAGCACAAGGTAGGCGGCTATGCTGAGATACACGCCCCGTTTTCCCTGTTGCAGCCGCTCCATTCCCTGTCGCGCATCCACCGCTTGCTCCCTGCCTTTCGTACACTCATCATCCTTTTCCATCGTAAAGAGTCAACCACATGTTAGTCCAGAGAAACGTTTTTGTGAACAGGCAGAAAAACAGGAACCGCCCAAGATTGTTGGCGCGGCGAAACAATCCGCAACAACCTGCGCCAGACGCAACAAAGACGCCCCCGGGCGAGCCGGAGGCGTCTGCTTGTCGGTCAAACTTATTTCGCGGCGGCGTATTTTTTGCTGACTTCGTCCCAATTGACCACGTTCCAGAAAGCAGCGATGTAGTCAGGACGCTTGTTTTGATACTTCAGGTAGTAGGCGTGTTCCCACACGTCCAGGCCGAGAATCGGGGTTTTGCCTTCCATCAGCGGGCTGTCCTGGTTCGGAGTGGAGGTGACGGCCAGCTTGCCGTTGTCCACGACCAGCCATGCCCAGCCGGAACCGAAGCGGGTGGTCGCCGCTTTGGTGAACTCTGCCTTGAAGTTGTCGAAGCTACCGAACGCGTTGTTGATCGCGTCAGCCAGTTCGCCGGACGGAGCGCCGCCGCCGTTCGGGCTGAGGATTTCCCAGAACAGGGTGTGGTTGGCGTGGCCGCCGCCGTTGTTGCGCACAGCGGTGCGAATCGACTCCGGCACGGCATCCAGATTGGAGATCAAATCCTCAATGCTTTTCGCTTGCAGGTCGGCGTGACCTTCGAGAGCGGCATTCAGGTTGTTTACATAGGTGGCATGGTGACGGTCATGGTGAATTTCCATGGTCAGCGCATCAATGTGCGGTTCAAGCGCGTTAAACGCATATGGGAGCGGCGGAAGTTGATGTGCCATTGCAAATACCTCCTTCATATGTATGGATTGCGTTTCCAAGTCTGATTATACTCCAACATCCTGACTAACGCAACAAAGCAGATAGAAAAGTATTGAAAAGAAATTTTTCACATGCACGGCCAAACCTGTTGCCATTCGTCTCTATTATCATTCTTCTTATCGCCTGTTTATACATCTTGAAAAAAGGGAATGACGTGCTAGACTGGGGGTAGTGATCTCGCTGAATCGAGGGATGTTTCGTGGAGCTTGACCTGACAACTATCGCTCTGTTGGCCCTGTTCGGCTTTGTCGCCGCCTTTATCGACAGTTCCGTCGGCGGCGGCGGGCTGATCTCCCTGCCCGCCTTGCTCGGACTGGGGTTGCCCCCGCACCTCGCACTCGGTACGAACAAGATTGCCGGTACCATCTCGTCCGCCACAAGCTCCGCTACCTTTATCCGCCTGGGGAGATTCGACAAGCGGTTGATGGGCTACCTGTTCCCCGTGTCGTTCGTAGGAGCATTGCTCGGAGCCCTGACTGTGCTGTACGTGCCAAAAGAAATCCTCAAGCCGCTCGTCGTCGTGATGATGGGTCTCATCTTTGTCTACACCCTGGTCAACAAAAAGTTCGGTCACGAAGCGCGGTTCAAGGGATACACCTTGCGGACGATGGGCTGGGGCTTGCCACTGACGTTTGCCATCGGATTTTACGACGGCTTCTTCGGTCCGGGCACGGGTTCCTTCTTCATTTTTATGATGGTGCTTTTGTTCGGATACGACTTCGTCACCGCCGCCGGGAACGGACGGATTCTCAACCTGGCGAGCAATCTGGCTGCGCTGGCCGTGTTCGTCTGGAAGGGAGAACTGTTGTTGTTGCCGGGTCTGACGATGGGGATCGCCATGTTGTTCGGCGCTTCGCTCGGCGCCCGGATGGCGGTCAAAACCGGTGTCCGTTACGTGCGGCCGCTGTTTTTGCTGGTATCGCTCACCCTGATGGGCAAAATGATCTACGAATTTATGGTTTCTCATTGACAATCACCCCCGGGTAAACCCGGGGGTGTCTGTCGTTACGAATGTTTTTGGGTCGAACCTGCTCCTCTTCCTGGGCAGATGCATAGAAATGCAACATACCACACTCAGGAGGAGTTGCGTATGAGCAATCAAGGAGGGGCGACGCAATGAGCGATTCGTTCGTTACCCGATCACTGGATGAGATTCGATTCTGGTCGCGAATCATGAAGGAACACTCGTTGTTTCTGCGCTTGGGGTTTCAGTGTGAAGATACCCGCCTCATTGAAGAGGCGAACCGGTTCTACGCCATTTTTGAAGACATTGAGAACCGCTCCCGCAATTTTTCGAACGACGCAGACCCCAGACAAATCGCCGAATTCAACCAGGTTGTATACAACGCCGTATGCCACATCTACGCGTTTAAACGGAAAGTTCTCGGTTTGTTGTTGCGCTGCAAGATTGGCGGCAACAACTTCCCGCTGTTGGTGGATCACGTCAGCCGGGAAGCCGCCTACTTCATGAAACGGTTGGAACAGCTGAACACGGGCACGCTGGACCCGTTGCCTGACGCCATCATCAACGAGAACGTTTTCTTTCTGCGAATCATGGCTGACCACGCCAAGTTTATCAACCACCTGCTTGACCCGTCCGAACGCAAGCTGGTGGAGCAGGCGCGAGAGTTCAGCCACGACTTCGACCAGTTGCTGTTCCAGGCCCGCGATCTGGAGTCGATGCGTCCGCAGTCGCAAACGTATCCGTTGCTGGATCAATTCGTCAACCAAAACAGGGTTTCCGTTCGGCAGTTACGCGACTTCAAGAAAACGGCACGCGATCTGATCGAGGCGTGCCGGATCAAAAGCATCATTCCTCCGCTGCTCGCCGACCACGTATTCCGCGAAGCCACACGCTTCCTGGAGATTCTCGACGCATTTGAGGCCGCATTGTCGAAAACGGCATAACGAATCAAACTGACAACGCCCGCGCCGGGCACATGGAAAAAGGGAACCGCCATCCGTGGTTCCCCTTCGTTTGCAGACAAAATCCGTGTTGCCATGGATGATTGGTTCCCGCCCGCTCTCTTGACGGCCAGCGAAGAAGTCGGCGGTGTCCGCTGCGAAACGCGACGCGGACGCGGGCAGGGGGAAGCCTTTTTTCGCGCAAGGCCGACGCGTCACTCGTCTTTTCCCTTGCGTTCCTTGATCCGTAAAATGATGCCGTCAATCAACAAGCCGACACCCGCCCCGTAAAACGGGAAGGCGAAGCGGACTCCTTCGCTGATCGGGAGCGCCTTGAGATAAACCACCAACACGCCGAGGATGAAACCGAGCATCGTGTATCGCAATCGGGTGGGGCCCACGACTGATTCCTCCTGCATCACCGGTTATTTCGGGAATTTGTTGGGTAACTTCATGTTTTTCATGTTGCGGCTCATCTGTTTCAACTGTTTCTGGTTGAGGTTCATGCCCATCGAGCGGGCCATCATCTGGATTTGTTTTTCGTCCATCTGCATGTTGCTCAACTGTTTGCGCAAGTAGTACACCCCTGCGTAGAAGCCGCCGATCAGGCCGACGATCAGGGTAAGAATCGGAATGATCACGTTCCACATGTTGCATTACCATCCTTTTTGGTTTCGTCTCGTTCATTGTACCACAACGTGTGAACGTTTCCACGCTGCTTTTGTCGCCGTGGACACGCTGCCCATGCAAACCGCGTCACACCTGCATATACTTCCTGTGAGGTACCCGCGCGGCCGGGTTCGGTTTATCCGTGCGCCTGCCGGTAGCGGGTAAGCGGCGTGTCACTCAAGCCAGAGTAATTGTCCCGCGCGGGAACGCTGACGAGCTCGTCTTCGGGAAAGCGGAGGGCGGTCAGGGCCCCCCCGAAGACACAGCCTTGATCGATGTTGATCGCGCCGTTTTTCCGCTCTGGCTCCGGCCTCGGATCGTGCCCCCAGACGATCGGCAGAGCGGACGTCCGCCCTTGTGTCCAGTCACGGCGGACCGGCCGCCCGTCCGCGCCGATCCCGGCCACGTCGCCGTAGCGGCAAAAGTTTTCGATCACAGCCCCTTTCTTGCCGATGTACTCGTCGCGAATGCCGGCGTGCACCGCCACCGCAGCCAGTTTGCCGTCTCGCATCAGCATCATGTGGGACGGGGCGGTGAGCAGCAGTTGCCGACTGGCCCGTCGCAGCTCGGCCGCTTTTTTTTCTCCGTGCTCCCGTTCGTAGCGCTCGAATTCCGCCTCCACCTTTTCGTCGCCATGCGCCAGCGTCACCCGTCTGCCGTCGAGCCAGCGGGCGATTTTCCAGCCGTGGTTGCTGTCCACCATCTCGGCGATCCCTGCCTCCAGGTGGCGCAAAAAGAACTGCAGCATCAAAATCGAATGCGGCCCCCGGCTGGTGATGTCGCCGAGCGACAGCAATTTTCGTCCCTCTGGATGACGGAACAATCCGTCCTTTCCGTCCTGCCGGTAGCCGAGCCTTTCGATCAACGCGACAAATTCCTCGTAGCAGCCGTGAACGTCGCCGATGATATCGACGCCCCGTCCGACGTCCATTTTCATCGCGCGTTTCCCCTTGCGAGCCTGCATCTCAAATCACTCTTTTCTCGCTTCATTCTTCCTAGGATTTCCCGTTTTGGCCGGAAAGAGCCGCGTATCCCGCCTCCATGAAAAAAAGCTTCCCGGAACAGATTTGACGCCACGGCCGAACCTTCCTGGGGGAAGCGTGTAAGTCGGACTACAACAGGTTGTGCTTGTGGACATAGATGGCCGCCTGGGTGCGATCCTCCACGCCCAATTTGGACAGGATGTTGCTCACATGGGTTTTCACCGTTTTGATCCCGATGATCAGTTCGTCAGCGATTTCCTGATTGGACTTGCCCTGCCCAATCAGCCGCAACACATCCAGCTCACGCGGCGTCAACTGCTCGTGGGGAGCCGGTTCATTCGCGTGGCGGAAGCGGGCCATGATCTTGCCCGCAACGCGGGATTCCAGCACCGGTTCCCCGGCGGCGGCCGCGCGGATGGCTCTGGCGATCTCCGCCGCTCTCGATGTCTTCAGCAAGTAGCTGAACGCCCCGGCCTCGATCACCGGATACACCTTTTCGTCGTCGATGAAACTGGTGAGGACGATCACCTTGCAGGACGGACACACCTCCCGCACCCGCCGCGTCGCCTCGACTCCGCCGATGCCTTCCATCACCAGGTCCATCAAAATGACGTCAGGCGACAGTTCCTGCGCCAGTCTCACGCCTTCTTCCCCGCTGGAGGCCTCCCCCACCACCTCGATATCCTCCTCGGTGGACAGATACGCCGCCATGCCCATTCGTACCATCTCATGATCATCTACCAGCAATACCCGGATCATCGGTCGGATTCCACTCCCTTCGTCTCCGTTTCCAGCATCAACGGGATGCGCACCTCGATCTGCGTCCCCTTGCCGACGGCGGAATACACTTCCAGGGCTCCGCCCACCTCCGTGACGCGTTCGCGCATGGAGACAAGTCCGTACGAGGTCATCTTTTCCCCCTCGGGGTCAAAGCCGACGCCGTCGTCCGACACCCGAAGCCGCACCTGTCCCTGTTGCGTGAACAGCTTCACCGCGATGTGATTGGCTCTGGCGTGCCGCAGCGTGTTGGACAACGCCTCCTGCAAGATGCGAAACAGATGATCCTCGATGCCGCTCGGAAGCCCGGGGACTTCCTCTATCTCCCAGGTAATGCCCAGACGATGCTTCCGGCTCATTTCTTCCAACAATTCGCAAATTGCCTCGCGCAAGGTTCTGTTCTGCAACGTGGCCGGTCGCAGGTGCAACAGCAACGCCCGCATCTCCGCCTGCGCGCCGGCGGCCATCTCTTCCACCAGTTCGATCTGTTGGGCGGCCCGTTCCGGATTGCGCTCGATCATCCGCTTGATGGCTGCCGTGGTCATCGCGATCGCGAACAACTGCTGGCTGACCGCGTCGTGCAACTCCCTCGCCAACCGCTGCCGCTCCTCAATCACGGCGGCCTGCCGCACCTGCTCGCCCAGCGCGGCGTTGTGGTTGGACAGCCGCTGCAAGGAAGCGACCTGTTCCTCCCATTTCGAAGCCAGCCGGTTAAACTGCCAGCCGATCTCGCCCAACTCGTCGGCGCCCAGTTCAGGCACGCGGTAAGAGAGCAGGCCCCGCTCCAGATTCATCGTCGCTTCGCGCAAGGCGTTCAGCCGTTTTTTCTGCAAATTTCCGACAATGTAACCGCTGACCACGCCTGTTAGAGCGGCAAGCGACAAGCCCGCCGCCAGGCAGACGCCAAACGTCAGCCAGTCGAGGTGAACCGGGAAGGCGAGATGCAGGTAGGCGGCCAGCCACTCCGCCTGTCCCGGGTTGTTTTCCAGATAGCCGATCACCAGCAAAAACGCGGCCGCATTCAACAGCACCACGCCGACCCCGAGCGTCAGGCCCTGGCGGACGTACTGCCACTGGATGCTGGAGAGTCTGCGTTGGCGAATCCACACGGCGAGCCCCCCTCAGACATACTTCACGTCGATGTCGCCGACGATCAGCGAGACGATGATTTTCACCTTGCGGGCCGACTCGGCGTAGCGGTCGGCGGTCATCACGATACGCCGGTTCATCCCCCCCTGCCGGTGGCCGAACACATCCATGTCGCCGATGGTGACTTCGGCCGCCACCGCGACCGGCAAATCCACCGGCACGTAAACGGTGACGTCGCCCACCCAGCCGTTGATCACCAGGGACGTCTCTTCCTCGGGAATCAGCGCCCGCGACAGGTCGATGACCACGTCGCCGATCCCGTGCCAAATATGCAAGTGACGAAGTTCAAACCTGCCGGATGTCAAATGAAAGTCGCCGATCAAAGCGCTGCGCGACTCCCTTGGCGGGTAGGACTGTCCGTCTCCCATCGCCGACTCGATTCGCATGTTGTACATCGGAGGAGGCGGGGAACTCTCGCCCGCTCCGTTAGCCCCCGACGGTTCGGCGGCGGACACCATCTCCGCTCCTCCGTACGCCTGTGTCGTAGGCAACGTCTCCCGGCGTGAACGGACCAGCCGAAATCCAAAGTAGATCAATCCGAGAGCCACCATGACGCCGAACACGTCGTCCACGCCGACGCCAAACCAGGCGTGCAGCGTGATCAGCGCGCCCAGACCGGTGACGAACCCGCCCAATATTCGCCGCTGCTTCGCCCACAGGCGCAGCCCCATGTAGACGATGACGAGCGGCAACATGTCGGACAGCCCGAACGAGATCAGTCCGAGATTGTTGAGCAAGAGGCCAAATCCGGCACAAATGATGACGATCCCCGCGATCATATTGTTCAGTCTTGATCGTTTCACACGAGTCTCCTCCTCCTGGCTTAAGACTCTATGTCTTCTTGCGGCAGGTGTAAACGAACGCGGGGGGGATGTTCAGCGGCGTGAAGCCGATGTCGATGTCGCCGAAGCGCTGCTCCAATTCCGATTTTAACTGCAGCGAATACTGAAACGTGACAAACACCCCTCCAGGGGAAAGAGATTCATATATCGTATCCAGGATGGCTGTCCGCAACCAGTCAGGAAAGACCGCGAACGGCAATCCGGAAATAATCACGTCCACTTCCGCCAGATGCAACTCCCCCAGATAGGTGGCTAACTTGACCGCTTCATCCCGGATGGTCAACCCCGGAAAACGCTCCCTCAACATCTGCTGAAACATCGGGTCCCGTTCGACGGCGAAAAAGACAGTCCCCGGCCGTTTTCGCTTGAGAATCGCCTGGGTAAACACGCCTGTGCCGGGGCCCAGTTCGACGATGGAACGGGCCGTCCCCCAGGGAACCTGCTCCATCATCAGCTTGCACAGGAACCGGGAGCTGGGGATGACGCTGCCGATCTGACCCGGGCGGGAGACGAAGCGTTTGAGAAAAACCAGTATATCTGACACCGGGATACCTCCTAGGGGAAAAGCAGCCTGCATGCAGGCTGCTGGGATTCAATACCTATTCTTTCAATGTTGCTTCACGATTTCCTTGTTCTTCCTGTTTGGCGTCAGCTTGACGCTCGCCCGTAAGCCTTGCTTTGATCATCGCCAGTTCAGCGTCGATCTCGTCCTGTTTTTCCAGTGCGTTCAGCGACTTGTCGAGGCTTTTCGGGTACCCTTTCCACTGGCCGCTGATCTGCGCTTCCGCTTCCATCCGCATCACTTTCTCTTCCATCCGGGCAAAGCCGCGGCTGGCGGTCTCGCTGCCGATGCCGGTGACCAATTGGTTCAGGTGCTTTTGCGTGCGGGCCACTTGCGCCCGGGTCAGCAACTGGTATTTTTTCGAGCGAAGCTGATAGAATTCGTCTTTCAGTTCGGCCAGCCTCTCCCGCAATTGTTGCGCCGCTTCGCGGGTGGTGTGGCAGAGTTCCTCGTACTCGGCGGCGCGGGCCTGGTACTGTTTCTTGTCCAACAGCGCGCGGCGGGCCAACTCGTCCTCTCCTTCCATGACGGCCAGGCTCGCCTGACGGTCACGCTTCTGTACCATCGCCAACGCTTCTTCCCACTGCTGACGGAATTTTTTCTCCATGGCCACTTGCCGGGCGACCGCCACTTCGACGCGGCCGATCTCCGCCTCCATGTCCCGCATGTACTGGGCCAGCATCACTGCCGGATCTTCCAGCGAATCAATCACATCGTTTACCGAAGCTACCGTCAAATCACGCAGTCTTTTGAAAATACTCATCTGGTATTCCTCCCTATTTTAACATTAATAAATACTCGGGCAAAACCTTTTGTCACGGCCGATTGGCGCCCAATTCGCGCTCCCAGGCGTCCAGCTTGTCTTCCTTGAGAACCGATTGCGCCCAGTACCTCTCGGCCAGGCTCACCTCGGGCTCGTCCAGGCGCGAACGCCGCAGGAGGCGCATCCCCATGTAGATGATCCCGATCGCCAGCAAGCTGGTAAACAGCAGTTGCAGCTTGCCGACCAGCGCCAGCAGTCCAACGAGAAAGACAAACACTCCCCAGACCCTGCCGCCTCTCGAATCCGAGCGAATCACCTTTCTCGCCCCGTACACCATCAGCGCCACCGGAACCAGCAGGGAAATCAGCTTGCCGGCCCCGATCCCGAACAGGTCCAGGAGGAGAAGCGCGCCGACAATCAGCAGGACCAATCCCAGCAACAACTTCCCAGACCGCTCACCCATCTTTCATCCCTCCATTTTCTTGCGGTCGTCATGGCTTCATTGTAGACCGCGGCTAATAGCCGACATAACGGGCGCGCGGACGGTTTTTGTCTCGGCCCCGAGGCGGAGGGCCGATCCTTCTTCGACCGGATAAGCCATCGCCTGTCGCCGAAAAAGAAATCAGACGGGAAACCGCCGCGCACGTTACACAAAGAGGACAAGAATTTGTGACAAAATTATGAACGATACGCTAAAAAAAAAGGAAACCCCTGGTCGTGGTCGAATATGTTGCCCGTGCGCGAATAAAATCGAAACAAGCCGAGTTCCGTCAAGGAAACGGGGGAACCAATGTTTTGGGGTGAATAGCTGTTTCGACAGCTTAGGGCTACCTTTCGACCGAACCCTTCAGCTAACCTCGTAGGCTTAAGAAAGGAGCAGCCTCGTTGCGTAAATTTGTCAGTGCTTTGTTGGTGACTGGATTGTTGACGTTGGGAGCGCCGTCGGTGTTTGCGGACGAGAATCCGTTGACGAACACCGTCAACCAATTGTACGGAGTTCCGTACAAAGCGGCGGGAACCGACACGAAGGGATTTGATTGTTCCGGGTTTACGCGCTATGTCTTTCAGGCATTGGGCGTCGACCTCCCGCATTCGTCTGCGGCTCAGTACGAGCTGGGACAATCTGTTGCCCGCAATGATCTGCAACCGGGGGATCTGGTCTTTTTCAACACGAGCGGACACGGCGTCTCCCACGTGGGCATCTACATCGGGAACAACACCTTCGTTCACTCCGAATCCGGCAAAGGGGTTGTCAAAACCAGTCTGGACGACCCGTACTACTGGAGCAAGCGTTATGTCGGCGCAAAACGCGTCGCGATTCCGGCGCTGACCGCAGCCCAGAACGCCCAAAAACCGAAGACAGTGCAGGCTGCTTCTTTGAAAGCGGAGCAAGCAAACTCGCACAAAACGCCGTCGAAAGAGAAAAAATAAGAGATTGGCAATGATTGAAGTCAAAGGCAAATCGCCTTTGGCTTTTTTTGGCGTCTTTTGTCACCTGGTCCTATGAGGTGGGGACAGGTTTTTCTTGTCTGACCAGCCAGTCAATTGTCCCCCCGTCAAGCGAAATCCGTGATATGATGAAAGATAGCATGACAGATGTGGGGGGAGTCTCTGGTGAAGGAACATGTATTGGTCGTCGATGACCATCAGGAGATCATCGATCTTTTGCGGGACATACTGGAAAGTGAAGGCTATCAGGTCTCCTCCGCCGAGAGCGGCGAGCAGGCTCTGACCCTTTTGTCGCAAGGCGTCCGTCCGGACCTTATCCTCCTCGACATCATGATGCCCAACATGAGCGGGTATGAGTTGTGCGCCCAAATTCGCCGGGAATGGGATATGCCCATTCTTTTTCTCAGCGCAAAGGGGAAACCGGTCGACAAGGTGGTCGGCCTGGAAATCGGCGCGGACGATTACATCACCAAACCGTTTGACACCGAAGAACTGCTGGCTCGCATCCGTGCCCACCTGCGCCGCTACGAGCGCATCCGCAAGCTGGCGGCGGGCGAAGGCGGCGACAAACCGATCCCTTCGGCGCCTCCGGTGACGGTGTTAAAGTTTAAAGGTCTGGAGATCCACAAGGAGACGTTCACGGTGTACGTGAGCGGGAAAAAGGTGGACTTGTCGACGAAAGAGTTCCAGTTGCTGACGTTTTTGGCGGAACATCCTGGTATCGTGTTTACGCGGGAGCAGATTTATGACCGTGTCTGGGGGTACGGATACGGATCGCTCAACACGGTCACCGTACACATCAAGAACCTGCGTGAAAAGGTGGAGTTTGAGCGGACCTTCATCAAGACACAATGGGGAACCGGTTACGTGTTCATCGGGGAGCGTGTCTAGGTGGGCGTAGGCAAAAAACTGATCCTCACCTTCCTCGTTGTGATCGCCGCTCACTTGCTCACCTACAAGCTGGTTTTTGAACACATGATCGTCGAGCAGATCAAGAACGACCGCCACGAACAGTTCGTCCAGGAGAAAGAAGCGGCGGAAATGGTGCAGTTCGTGCAACTGTTAAGCAGCACCTTATTGAAAAACCCGGCGGAGTTGCAGGATATGGTCGGCAATCTGCCGGAGGATCTGATGTACAAAATGATGGTGGAGGACGAGCACGGCCGGGAGATTTTTTCCAAGACCTCCAAGGCTTATGACGAAAAGGGGCAGGGGAAGAAAGTGGTGGCCGAGTATTCGTTTCAGCACGACCCTCCCAACGAAGGGCGGACGGTCATCCAGTTTTTCACCGATGACACCGATATCCTCGCCTCCAAAGGAATGGCGATGACCATCTGGTACATTTACGGCAGCGTGCTGGTCATCGGCCTGGTGCTAGTCTTCATCCTGGCCCGCTGGATTTTGCGTCCCGTCAACGAGTTGTCGCGGGAAATTCAGGAGATTCGCTCCGGGAAGCGGAATGTCACGGTTTCGTTCAAGCGCAACGACGAATTCGGCCAACTGTTGCGCTACTTCACCGAGATGGTGGAAGAGTTGCGCCAGTCCGAGGAGCGGCAACACGAACTGATCGGCGCGATCGCTCACGACTTCCGCACGCCGCTGACGACGATCAAGGGATATGCTTCGTTCATCGGCTCCGGACGGGTGACCGATCTGGAACAGATCAAACGGCAAATGGCCAAGATCGAGCAAAAAGCGGACGACCTTGGGCGCCTATTGGACGAACTGCAGGACTACAACAAGACCAGTCTCTTGATGCCGCTTACCGTCACCCGCTTCCACGTCCGTACCTTTGTCCGAAACATTATTGAAGATTACCTGCAAAAAACCAGGGAAGCCAACCTGACGTTCCATTGGAAACTGCGCATCTCGGACGAGCTGCACATCCAGGCGGACGAGACCAAACTGCGCCGGGTGCTGGAAAATCTGTTGAACAACGCGATCCACTACAACAGGCCGAACGGCTCCATCCTGCTGACCGTCGATCAGCGGGAAGGGTACGTCCTTTTCTCGGTGATCGACAAGGGAGAAGGCATCCCGGAAGAAGATTTGCCGAAAGTGTTCACCAAGTTTTACCGCGCGGAAAAATCGCGCAACCGCAACAGCGGCGGGACCGGCCTCGGCCTGGCGATCTGCGAGGACATCGTACGCCGCCACGGCGGGGAGATCACTGTCACCAGCCAGCTCGGGTATGGAAGCTGCTTCAGCTTTACCGTTCCTTTCGCCCAGCCGTCGTCCCCGTCCCAGACCGCCGGCTCCTGAACCGGCACGTTCCGCCCCGCCCCCGGTTTACCCGCCGATTTCACACTCGCTGTACACCGGTTTTGACCAGCGGCCTATCCGGTGTCCGTTGACCGCCCAGACGGTGCCGGTTTCCTGCGGCGTGGCCAAAAGCCAGACGACCAGCCGGGCGACGTCTTCCGGCGAGCCGATCCGCCAGTATTCCGGCAGTTCCTCTTTGCGTGCGCTCGCTTCGACCTGCGCCCGCTCCACATGCGGGCGCGTCATGTCGGTCAAGGCGGCGGGAGCGACGGCGTGGACGCGAATCCCCGCCTGCCGCCATTCTTCGGCCAGGGTGTAGGTCATCGCCAGGATCGCCCCTTTGGCCGCCGCGTAGTTCAACTGGCCGACTGTGCCATGCAATCCTGCGGTTGACGTCATGTTGACGATCACGCCGCCGTGCCCGGCTTCTTTTAGCGCGAGCAAAAACGGTTGGACACAACTGAACGTGCCTTTGGCGTGCACCGCCAGCACGCGGTCCCAATCTTCCTCCGACAGACGGTGGCTGAAGCGGTCGGCGACGATCCCCGCGTTGTTTATGAGAAAGTCGACGCAGCCAAACGCATCGATCGCCTGCCGCACCAGGGCTCGTCCCGTCTCCATCTGCTCCACCCGGCCGGCGACGCCCGCCGCTTCCCCGCCGTTTGCCCGCAGTTCGCGTACCACCCGCTCCACCGCTTCGTCTGTGGTCCCGTTGACGACCGTCCGCACTCCCGCGTCGGCGAGCGAGCGGGCAATGGCAAGCCCGATGCCGCGCGTCGATCCTGTGACGATGGCCACTTTTCCGGCCAACGATTGGGCCGTCGTGTTTGTGATGGTCTCGTTCCCGTGCCGCATCTCACCCTGTCTCCTTTCCCAGTCCAATCTCTCCGTGAAATACCCGCTTGCCGCTCGCCTGCGCCACTCCGGCAAGCCGCCACCGCTCCCCTTCTCCTGCCGTCAGGACCGACAGCGTGTCACCGGCAAACAGCGGCGAGCGAAACTCCATGTGATAGGAACGGATGACGCGGCCCGACTCCACAAGCGGCAGCACCACCCGCGCCGCCAATCCCATACCGAGCAGCCCGTGCGCCAGCAATCCGGGATATCCGGCGTTTCGAGCGGCGCTTTCGTCCACATGGATCGGCTGATCATCTCCGGACACGTCCGCGTATCGGCGTATCAAATTCGGCGTGATCGGCAAGGAAAAGACGTCGGTGAGCGTCTTTGAAAGAAAGCTGCCGTCGAAATTCCCCGCCCCGGCGGTTTGGGACATGCCCGAACCTCCTGATTCCCCTGCCGCGACGGGCACATAAAGCAGGGTTTCCGCCGAAAAGTGCAGCTCCCGCCACTGACGTCCCGTCAGCAAGTGAACGAGCGCCGCGTAGGTCTTGCCGCCAGGCGTCGTCACCCGCTCGATTCGTGTCAACTCGATGCGGCATTCGTAAGCGGCGCCGATGCGAAGCGGACGCGCGTAGAAAAACGACTGCCGCTTCAATAGTTGCGGCGCGTCAAGCCGCTTGAGCCAGTCAGGATAGCGCTTTTGCCAAAACGTGGCCGGAAGCGTCGGCGGCACACCTGCCGCGAGCGGCCAGCGCAAACAGTCGGCGAACCGGGCCACGCGCTCACAGGTCAGCTCGACCTCAAACGGCGGCGTACTAAGTCCCGGCGTCAGTTGGTTCCAGACGGGTTCCATGCTTGGTTCGCCCCCTCCCGTTGCAGATATTCGCGCCTCAATGCGGCACGATCCACTTTGCCTGTACTGCCGAAGGGAAGCCGCTCGACGGGCCAGTACACGTCCGGCCAACGCGAGCGGGGAAGCCGTGACGCCAGCCACTCCCGCCAGACGCGCGGATCAGACAACTCCGACCCGTTCCCGACGACGGCAGCGACGATGCGCTCGCCCAGCACCGCGTCCGGGACGCCAAACACGGCCGCTTCCCGCACTCCGGGGCATGACGTGAGCGCCTGCTCCACCTCAAGCGGGTAGACATTGACCGCTCCGCGCAGAATCATCTCCTGTTTCCGCCCCACAAGATACAGATACCCGTTTTCATCCACATACCCGATGTCGCCGACCGAATACGTGCCGTCGACCGGTTCGAGGAACGGCTCCGCGCCGCGATGACCATACCCTTGCGCGATCATTCCGCTCGCCACGTAGATTTCCCCGATCTCGCCGGGAGGCAACGGCCGGCCGTGTTCATCGCGGATGATCAATGTCACCCCGGCAAAGGCTCGTCCGACACTGTCGGTCTTGGCACATTCAGGCGCCGATTTTGACACGCCCGAACCCGACACTCCCGCCCCCGCACGCGAAACGCCCGGTTCCGACCGCAACATCCCCGGCTCCGCGCGTGAGACGGAGACAAAGCTCAACTCCGCCGCTCCGTAGTATTCGTACAGCACACTGGCTGGGAACGCCTCCAGCCAGGCCCGCTTCAGCGCGGCGTCCATTTTCGCCCCGGCGGTGACGAACACGATCGGCCGCAGGCACGGTTCACCACCGTCCCCGCTCGGCATCCGGGCCAGCGCCTTGGCGTACATGGCAGGCACCATGAACGCCGCCGTGATCCCCTCGTCGCGCAAGGCCGTTAGCACCCGCCGGGCATCAAACTGCGGCAGTAGCACCACTTCTCCGCCTTCGTGAAGCACCTGCAAGGCGGCGATCAGCGAAGCGGAGTAATGCAGCGGCCCTGGGACGAGCAGCCTGTCGCCGCCCCCGGTGCCAAACGTCTGCTTCATCTGCCGAAAACTCTCCACCCAGGAACGGTGGGAACGCAAAATGCCCTTCGGTTTGCCCGTCGACCCGGACGATACGGCCATGTAAAACAGCCCATCCTCACCAGTACCGTCATCAGGCGCTGTCCCTGCCGACAGGCACTGTTTCGCCCCGGCCGACATCCAAACGGTTTTTGGCTCTCCCGGCCGGAAACGCTCTTTCCAGACGGCAGCCAGCCCGAGATGGTCGGCCCACGCCGGCAACTGCGCCTCAGGCAGATCGACGGGCAAAGGGACGGCAATCCCTCCGGCCAGGACAATCCCGTAAAAACAGGCGAGAAAATCGGGGCTGTTGGACAACCACAGGCCGACCCGCCTGCCCGCCAATCCCTCCCGACGCGCTCGTTCGGCCTGTCGGTGCGCAACCTCGGCCAACGCGCCGTAGGTGACGCACACATCCTCCATCCGCGCCGCCGCCCGTTCGGGATGCGCGGCAGCATGTGCGAGCAAACCGTCAACAATCCGCGTCATCGCACCGCCTCCACCCGTTCAAACAATGTGGCCAGCCCCAGTCCGCCGCCGATGCCGAGCGTGGCCAGACCGTAGCGTCCCTTCCCTTCACAAGCCATCCCATGGGCCAGATGGGCGACGAGTACGGCGCCGGACGCGCCGTAGGGATGTCCGTAGGCGAGCGCCCCGCCATCGGGATTGACCCGTTCGCGCAAAAACCCGAGTTCGTTGACGCAGGCAATCACCTGGGAAGCAAACGCTTCGTTGAATTCGATCCGCGCCAACTCCTCCGCCGCCACACCTGTACGGCTCAGCAACCGCCGCACGGCCGGAATCGGGCCGGTGCCGAGCAGGCGGGGATCGACGCCCGCCGAGACACTGTCGACGAAACGCAAGAGCGGCGCAAGCCCAAGCTCATTGGCTTTGCGTTCGCTCATCACCACCGCGAGCGCGGCCCCATCGTTGATCGGGCACGCATTTCCCGCCGTCACCGTTCCCCCCGGACGAAACACCGGGCGAAGCCGCGCCAGTTGTTCCAGGCTGGTGTCGCGGCGCGGACACTCGTCGTGTTCGATCACGCCCTGTTCACCCGCGAGCGGCAGGATCACACGCTTCATCCGTCCGGCGTCGATTGCCTCTACTGCCTTCCGGTGACTCTCCAGCGCCCATGCGTCCTGCTCCGTCCGCGAAATGCCGTACGCCTCCGCCACGTTCTCCGCCGCCTCCCCCATCTCCGGGTCGCCGACGCTGTCCGGAGCGAAGCGGGCCCGTCCATATACTCGGGGAAGCTGTTCATAGAGCGAGCGCGGCTTTTCCAACTTCCAGGGCGCCCGGCTGGCGCTCTCCACTCCCCCGGCCAGGTACACCTCTCCCGCACCCGCCTGCACCAGACGGCACGCCAACTGAATCGCCTCCAGCCCGGCGCCGCACTGCCGATCCACCGTCACGCCCGGCACCTGGACCGGGAACCCCGCCGTAAGCGCCGCCAACCGGGCCAGATTGCCCCCCGGTCCGACGACATTGCCCAGGATCACTTCCTCCACCTCGCCCGGGTCCATCCCGCACATCTCCACGGCATCCCGCAAAAGCGCAGCCGCCAGTTCATGCGGCTCCCAGTCGCGCAGCATGCCGCCCACCCTGCCGATCGGCGTCCGTTTGGCGTAGACGATCACCGCTGTTCGCTGCATGCTCTCTCCTCCTTTGTCTTCGTCCGTCTGCCATCCGCAAACCGCACGAAAAAGGAAAAAGGTTCGCCGATCAGCAAACCTTTCCCTCCACCGTTATCCATATGATAGCAAAAGCGCCCAACGCCTGTCAGGATACGTGCGTCAGCTTTTTGTCCGCCGGTTTGATCAACGGGTACGACTGGCGCAGCCGCACGGCGATAAACGCGGCCACGAACGCCTTCAGCACGTCGCCCGGAATAAATATCATCGATTTCAGCACCACGGTCCAGAACGGCACGCCGGTAATCGCCGCCTGATACGCCATGCCGATCAGATAGACGACCACGATCCCTCCCAGCACGTTGTACAAAAACACTTTCCAGGTCTTCAGCGAATTCCAGTTGCGCTCCACCAGATATCCGATGAGAAACGCCGCCAGCGGCCAGCTCAGTACCCAACCGCCGCGCGCCGTCGCAAACACGCCGATGCCCCCGGTAAAGCCGGACAACAGCGGCGCACCCGCAGCCACCAGCACGACGAACGACAACAGACTTAATCCGCCCAATCGTGCCCCGAGCAAGGCGCCGGCCAGCATGACGCCGAGCGTCTGTCCCGTGATCGGAACCTCGTTCCACATCGGAAGCGTAATTTTCACCATTCCCAAAGCCGTCATCAGCGCGATGAACATCGCAGCCAAGACCAAATCGCGTGTTTTCATTCGATTGATCACACCCTGCCTGATAAGATAAGTGCCATGCCTTTAGCTTAGGGAATTGTCAGAGATTTGTCAACATGAATTGACAAACAAGTTGACAGTTAACTTACCAGGGGAATAACGCCTCACGCAACCGCGCCACCGACAACACACAGTGTTCCACCAGGGCGCGCATGTCGGCGATATTGCCTTCGTCGATCTTGCGGTGAAAGTCGAGCGTCACGCGGTTTTTGTACACCTCGGGCGGCCAACGCAAGGGCTTGTGCTCGTCCAGTCTGGCCGAGAGCAACTGCGTGATGTGCGGCCGCTCCCCCCAGATCTCGTTGAGGATGCCCGTGATCAGTTCCGTCTCGCGGGGAACGTCGCGCACCTGCACCAGAAAATGCAGGCAGATCGTGCAACCGACATGCTCGACAAGCGGCTGCTCCAACTGCTCGCTGGCCAGGTCGCCGAGTGTGGTGCGCAACTGGATTTGCGCCGTCACCGCTTCTTCCCGCCCCGCGTCCTCGGCCATGCAAAAGTCAATCTGAAAAAACCGGGCAAACGCCGCCATATCCATCACGTCGGCGCGGTGGGTCACGACGATCTCCCCGTCCAGGTCGCGGTCGTACACCGCCCCTTCCAGCACCACCTTGAGATTGTCAAACACGGTTGGATGAAACATAGCCAGGCCCCTCCCGACACGTTCTACGTCTATTAGCATGCCCGCTTTGCCGGGCGCTGGCAAGGGCCATGGACGCACAAAAAAAATCACCGCCATCCCAAAAGATGGGGTGATCGCCTCGCGCACAAGCGAATCAACGTTTGAGAGCATAGCCTTCTTCACTTGCTTTTTCCTGGCAGGCGAAACACTCCGTCATGTACGATTCCGCCTGTTCCGACAACGAATTGCCGCATACCGAACAGCATTTTTTCTCAAGATTGGCAAAAAAGGTGCTTACCGCGATCACGTTGTCCACGCTCCTTGCACAAATTCTTACCGCCACTGTACCATAACATATCCAACAAAACCAAACCGTGTTATACTACATTTTTCGTCCTTTTCTCCGTTTTGCTTGCTCTTCCTGTTTCCGTCTCTGTATTATCCCTCTTTTGCCCTTTTTTATGCTGTTATAAAACAAAAGCGGACGCCCCGCAGGGCATCCGCTTTACACCGCTTCGTAAATCTCTTCGTAACGCTTGCCGATTTGCTCCTCGGTCCAGCCGAAGTCGAGCAAACGTTTGAACATCGCTGCCGACCAGATGCTGGTCCGGTCGAACATCTTTTTGTACTTCTTCGCTTCCTTGGTCTTCCGCTTGGCGCGGTCTTCGCTGTTGGACTTGACGTTGTCGAGGATAAACAGCATTTTCATGCTTTCTTCCTCGTTCAGCTTGTCCCAGTTTTCGTTCAGAAAGGCGATGACATCCTTGTAGTAGCGGTCAAACTCTTCGAAAGAGATTTCGGTGTCCATGTTCAGATACTCTTTCAATTGCTCAAACAATTGGTCCATCGTCCCAAACACTCCCTCGTTTTTCTCTGCCCCATTATAGCAAAAACCAGAAAAACGAGGAATCCTTCCGTCACGGCCCGAAACGGGTAAATTCCTGCGCTTGTTCGAAACGTTGGCCGTTCCAGCGGTAGACGGTGACCGTCGGCCGATGGGCGCTCAAGATGGTTTTGCCGGTGCGGTCGGCGATCAGTCTCACCTGCTGGTAGATGAACAGTTGATCTTCCTCGTCCACGACAAACGAGCCCACCTGGTCGACCACGGTGTTGGGCGGCGTCACCTGGCTGTTGAGCAGCACGCCGTGCCACGCTTCCGTCACCTTGCCGTCCTGCAGATACAAAAGGTACGACGTCTTCGTGCGCACCCCCGTCCCCCCGGTGGTGACCACCACCTCGAACAGATGCTTGCCGTCAAACGTCCACTCCAGAGGCACCTGAAAGCGGTCGATCCGCCACGGTTGCTCGTACACTTTGCGGTATCGCCCCTGCGCGTCCTTGTCAAAGATGAAGAAGTTGCCCACGGTTGATCCGCCAATGATCCAGACGAACAGTTCGTTTGGCTTGTCGCTGTCCAACTGAACCTCCTGGAACGACAGCCCCGGATAATAGTATTGCTTTTCGCTGCCCTGCTCCCTTACCAGCGCAATCGCTTGTTCGCTCGTCACGCTGCAGGGCAGACCCGACGCAGCAGGCCTCTCCGCCACAGTCCCCAACGACGGGGCGTCCACTTCCGGAATCAGCGAAGCGGCCGCTGCCGGTTGAACCGCGAGTGCCATGCCAAGCATCGCACCAAGCCACGACATCCACAAACGCTTTTTCGCCATTATAGGATACTCCCTTCCTCTTTCTCGTTTTCGCCCCTAGTGTGCGCATCGGCGACCAAAGTATGCATTTTTCCCCCAATCGCCTATAATAAGGACGCAACTACCTGACAGAGGAGAAACGGCCCATGAACAAAACGAACCAACACACAGAGGTGCGGCTGCGCGTCGGACAGCCGGTGACGCTCTCGATCCGCAGCCTGGGAATAAACGGGGAAGGCATCGGCTATTACAAGCGGAAGCTCGTGTTCGTGCCGGGCGCTCTGCCCGGCGAAGTGGTGCGGGCGGAAATCACCGACGTCAAGCCGAATTACGCGACGGCCCGCCTGATCAGCATCTCTGAACGCTCTTTGTCCCGCGTCGCTTCGCCGTGTCCGGTCTACGCGGAGTGCGGCGGCTGCAGCCTGCAACACCTGGACTACCAGGCACAGCTCGTCGGCAAGCGGGAGTTGGTGAAGGAAGCCCTGCAAAAGTACGCAGGACTGAGCAATCCCCCGGTCGCCCCGACGATCGGCATGGAACACCCTTGGGGGTACCGCAACAAAGCACAGTTCCAGGTGGGGCGAAAGGACGGCAAGCTGATCGTGGGCCTGTACAAACCGGGCAGCCACGAACTGGTCGACCTGGAGCAGTGCCAGATCCAGCACCAGGCCACGAATGAGATCGTCGCCACCGCCCGCGAGGTGATCGAGCAACTGGGCATCCCGGTCTACGACGAACGCAAGCGCACCGGCGTCATCCGCACGATCGTCGCCCGGGTCGCGTTTGCCACCGGCGAGACGCAACTGACGCTGGTGACCGCCACCCCGAAGATTCCGCACGAAAAAGAGCTGATCCTGGAACTGCGCTACCGCTTGCCGTCCCTGGTCAGCCTGGTGCAAAACATCAATCCGAAAAAAACTTCGCTCGTCTTCGGCGAAACCACCCGCGTGCTCTGGGGCAAACCCGCCATCGCCGAAAGACTGGGCGAGCTGTCGTTCGACCTGTCCGCCCGCGCCTTTTTCCAGCTTAACCCCGAGCAGACACACAAACTGTACGAAGAAGTGAAACAAGCGGCCGCCCTCTCCGGCGGCGAGCTGGTCCTCGACCTGTACTGCGGCACCGGCACCATCGCGCTGTGGCTTGCCCCGTATGCCAAAGAAGTGCGCGGCATCGAGCTGATCCCCGAAGCTGTCGACGACGCCCGCGCCAACGCTGCCGCCAACGGCATCACCAACGCCAGTTTCCACATCGGCAGGGCGGAAGTGCTCATGCCCCAATGGGCAAAGCAGGGCATCCGCCCCGACGTCGTCGTCGTCGACCCGCCGCGCACCGGGCTGGACGCCTCGCTGATCGACTCTCTTCTGGCCGTCTGTCCGGCGAAAATCGTCTACGTCTCCTGCAACCCCTCCACCCTGGCCAAAGACATCAAGCGTCTTCTCGCCCGGTACGATCTGGTGAAGGTGCAGCCGCTGGACATGTTTCCGCACACGCCGCATGTGGAGAGTTGTTCGCTATTGGTACGCAGAAATGCGTGAAAGGCGTGTCGGCCAAACCCGCGCGTTCACGCCACGGGAGTAATGCACAAGCGGCGGAGCCGTCGCCGGGAGGTTGAAGCCGTATTCGTCGACCAGTGTGTTGACCGCAATCTCCGCGTCCGCCCTCTGCAACTCCCACGGTCTGTGCCAGACGTCCCCCTGGTAGACGCGATGATTGCGGGGACAGCGGCAATAGAAGCGATACCGTTCGGTCAACCAGTGTTCAAGCGTTCCCGTCCTTGCCGCAAACGGCGGGGAGACGGGCCGATAGCGGCACTGAAACCGACGCGCCGCTGGGGAATTTCTTCTCTCGCTCTGAAAGTGAATCGTGTCCGCCCTACGCTCTATCGACATGTCCGCCGTGTAGTAGGGAAGGTGATACCACAGCTTGGCCACGTTCACAACCAACGGATGGGCCGCGTCCAGGGTGAGAAAAAACACACCCGGTTTCTTGTTTTCGGTCACATACGTCCTCACGTTGACCTCGGGAAAACGGAACGCGTGCCGCATCACCGGCAAAAACCGCAATTGGACAGCGCTTATCCAGAAAGGGATGACGCCAATCCACGCTTGTCCTTCAAAGGTGTCCACTTCCAGTCCGGCAGGAACCAGTCGGCGCAACGATTCCACAGGCACGGGCCAATGGGCGAAGAGGAGGTGCTCCCACGTCTGCGTCATGATCCATGAGTTTCGCTTGCCTGTCATCTTTTTTTCTTCCTTTGCAAGAGGGCAAACAACTCGTGGGCACGCATCCGTTTGTACGTACGCGCCGCGCCGGGGCTTTTGTCAGCAGGCTGAACAGAAACTGTCTGCTGAACGGACGGTTGAACCGGACGTTCGGTTGTTCCCGATCCGGCGAATGGCTCGATAGCCAGGCGAACGTTTGTCACTTTGCTCGTCCACTCGTCGAGCGCGATCAGATCGTCGGCAGTCACGTCCCGCACGGACGTCTTTCCCAACGCCCGGATGGCGACTTTCATCTCTTCCACACAGGAGACCAAAAAATTGGACAGGTACTTCGCCGCTTCCTCTTCATCAAATTCCTCTTTCATACTGCCTGGGTACATGACAAGCTGGGTCGGCGGTTCCCAGGGAATCGCCTTGGTGACCTGAACGTGTGTCATTGCCCACAGGAGAGCCGTCCCCATATACACAGCGTCCGCGCCCAACGCCAGCGCTTTCAGGCAGTCTCCCGGAGTGGCGTATCCTCCGCCGCTCAAGAGGCTGATCCGCTCTTTTACGCCGCGCTGTTTGAGATAGCGGACGGCACGGCTCAGCGCGAAAATGGTCGGCAGCCCGAAGTCGTCTTCCAGAATGGGAGCTCCTCCTTTCGTCCCTGCCTGACCTCCGTCGATACTGATAAAATCGACATCTGCCTGGATCGCCACTTCCAGGTCGGCTTCCAGTCTGCCGCTCGGGCAGATTTTGACCCCGATCGGCACGCCTCCGGTGATCGTCCGCAACTTGTCCACCAGTTGTTTCAGATCCTGGGGCTGCGCAATTTCCCGGTGGCGTGAAGGAATCACCAGAAACTCGCCTTCCTGCACGTGCAGTAATGTGCGCGCCCTCCCCTCAATGAACTCCTGGGGGATGAAGCTGGCCGCACCTGCCGTCGCCCCCTGCCCGATGTGTATTTCAATCGCATCCGCCTGCCTCAACGTTTCTGGCTCTTTTGACCAATGCCCGGAACTGTACTGCAGGATATAATATCGGGCAAATTTTCTCTCTTCGGGCAAAAGCGGCCCCTCTCCGGAATTGGTGCTGGTTCCAACCGCAGCCGTTCCTTTGGCAATGGCGATTTTCACCTTTTCGCTCAACCCGATCCCGTATCCCATCCCCCCTGCCATCAAGGGGATTTCCAGCGTCAACGGTTTTGCCGCCCGTGGACCGATCGTTATTCGCATATCTACATCGGCAAACTCGTGCGCAGGCAAAACAGCCAATTGCGCTGGCGAGAAGACGAGTCCGTCAAAATTGAGAAATTTTCGCGGACTGCCAAACGGCCGTTCGATCACACCTGCGACAGCCGCCCGCAAGCTGTTCTCGACGACGATCCGGGGACTGATGCGAGTCATCGCCGTCACCATTTCCCAGATGTTTTCGGCGTATCTATCCGACATCAACCGCTTGATAAAGCGACCGACCATCCACTTGACCAACGGCCGTGCACAGACGAAAGCGCCCAAACCGGCGAGCATAATCGCCAACGAAGCACCGGCAAACGAAACGATGAAATAAGAGAGGCCTTTCATCACGACAAAAACACCCCCGTTTGTTGAGATGAAATCGTAGCGGCACCCGGGATTTTCAACCTAGAGATTCCATCATTTTCTTTCCGGAACTGATCATGTTTACGGTTACATCGATCGACTGCAAGGTATCAGGGCGCAAGGGCAATTTTCCGTCTTGGTTGATCGCCTTCCAGGATTTCGGTGATGTACGGTGGAGAACAGCTCCCAACTGGAAAATGTCGGATCGGGATTCGACCCCTTTGTTAAACGTGGAGCGGATCTCTTGTTCGATTTGCCGCGCCGCTTTGTTCCGGAGCACCATTTCCGACTCAGGCTGTAGCATCTCAACAATCATCGCAGTCACATTGACTTTGATTCGAAATGTAGCCCGGTTGGCTTTTACTTCCGGCAGAATCTTGATGTTGGGATTTTCGCAAATGAGGACAGCTGCCGGACGGCCATCCACGAAAACTTCCAACGGGGTACGAGGCACTTCGTTTAGCATCCATCTCCATCCGATCAAACCGGAACGCGACAAATAGGCGGTCGTTTTTGCGTCACGCAACACGTGGATACCGTTTATCCACAATGCCGGATGCTTTTCTTTTGCGTCCATCCACCGTGTTTTGACGACTGTAAGGTTCGGGATATAAGCGGTTCGCCCCGGTTCCCTGAGTGATGCCACCAATCGGTTCAACCGGATGGGAGGGATAAAGGAACTCTGGTTAAAAACGTCCCGGGGATCGCCCAATTGGGAATACACCGGGGATACCTCCAGAATCGGGGCGGTTGTCAATATGTTCTCCAGCGGATCGCTCGTCCCAAAGATCCACGCCGTGTACCGGAGTTCATGGAATCTCCCCAACAGATCGAGCGCATCACCGATGCCGCGGCGCAATACGTTGTCGCTGAACACCACAGCGGTCAAATGACCCCAGTACACATAACGCTGCGTTGTGGAATATAAGTTGTGCGCAGCCATATCAATCGTCGTACCTGTCCCTTTCCCGATCCAGGCGGGAGATTGCCCGGCCGAACTTTTGCTGTCGCTCTCCGCCTTTCCCAGAGGAGTGAAATTGAGGATTTGGGCATATAGCACATACTGCCCGTCGACATAGTCGATGCCGATCGCATGGACATAGAACATGTGTTCCAGCTCTTTTTGGTTCCAACAGCCGCCAAGAACTGGAAAAAGAAGCATGATCAAAAGGGCAAGCCGCCATTTTCTCGGATTCATCGGGTTCCTCCCCGCCTGTTGTTGTCCTGAGTGTGTAGCATCCGTGGCCTTTTTAACCAGGGGAAGATGGCCAAAGAGCGCAGGGAATCCCGCCAGTTGAACGGAGACAGGGGAGACAGGTACGGCAAGCCAAAAGAGCGCAGGCTTGCCAGATAGGTCAACATGGCAAAAACGGACATCAGAAAACCAAACAACCCAAACAGAGAGGATAGCAGTAAAACACCAAACCGCAAAACGCTTGCCACCCCTAAAAGGGACTGGTTAATTAAGGTAAAGGAAGCAATTACCGTCGTCCCTATCATCACCAACATGGAAGGGCTGGTCAAACCTGCACGGATCGCCGATTCGCCAATGATCAGCCCACCCACAACTGCCAGTGTCTGTCCGATTACACCCGGGAGCCGCAAGCCGGCTTCTCGTAAAATTTCAAACAGGATTAGCATGATAAATGCTTCCACCGGTGTCGGAAACGGAACCCCCTTTCTCGATGTGATAAACGTTGCCAGCAGGGTAAGCGGAATTTGATCCTGATGATATGTGGTAATCGCAATATAAAATCCGGGCAAAAAAACAGCTAACGAAGCCCCGAAAAGACGTACGAGCCGTTCCATGATCACATACAGATAATTGACGTGATAATCCTCCGGCGACTTTAACAGCAGAAAAAAGTTGGCCGGTCCGATCAACGCAGTAGGCAGACCGTCCACAAGGATGGCAAACCGGCCTAGAAGCAGCGAAGTAACCACTTGGTCCGGCCGACCGGTATAATGAAATAATGGGACTATGGAAAAAGAGGAATCTGCCAAATACTGCTCCAACTGCGAACTGGTGTAAACGGCGTCGAAATTGATCGTGGACAGGCGGTTACGGATTTCGTTCCGTACCTCCGGATTGATGATGTCCTCCATGTATAGTAAAGCTGCCCGCGTTTGGCTTCGTCTGCCTAATACGAATGTTTCACAGGCCAGCGATCGGGTGCGCAGACGCTTGCGAACCAAAGCGACGTTCACGGTTAGCTCTTCGACAAATCCGTCACGTGGACCGCGGATGGATACCTCTGTATTGGGTTCTTCCGGGATTCTGTTCGGCGGATTGCTGATGTCCAGCATGTACGCTTTCCCGATTCCGTCGACAAAAACGGCTACAGTGCCTTGAAATACCTTGGTAATGACGTTTTCCAAATCGGTTTCGAAGCGTAAAGGAGCCACATGCCAGGTATCCGGCGGTTGATCGGACATGAGCAACTCTTCCAAACTGGGCACGATAGTGTGGGTTATTTGTTTGGTATCCGCCAGCCCTTCACAATACAACAAGAGCGCAGCACGGCTGCCTGCTTTGGTCTGGAACTGGAGTTTTTGGCTTTTTACATCCTCGCACAACGCACAGGCGGTACGAATCCACCGTTCGTTTTTCTCCAAAGAACTGTCCACTGCCTGACCCGCCGTCTGTGAACCGGAATCGGCTTGCCACTCGCCGTTTTTTTTAAAGAAAGAGCTCCGTTTCACTGTTTCATCCCCTTTCCAGATGGCACAAAGATGGTCACGATCGTCAAAAACAATGTCAGTACAATCGCCAAGGCCAGAGAGACAGGGAGAAAGATATGTTTCAGAAACTGAAAAAATGTCATGTCGCTGACCGGGATTTGCGTTACAGCCACCATTGCGGCAGACACCGTCAGCAAAAGAACGGTTCGCTTTTTCCCCGCCGGAAGCAGGAACACTTCTGGTATCAAAAACAAAAGGAACGAAATGCGAATAAAGGAGCCGACCAGCCATTGATAGACCGACAAGAAGTCAACATGCTCCAGATAATGGCCAAATGTGACCATCCGCCATTCCTCAAACGCGGTGAACCGGAGAGCGGCGGCTTCGGAAGCTCCGAATATGGCGATGGCACCGGTTAATGGCGAAAGAATCAGGTTTACGTAAGCAGCACAGGTGAGAATCAGCGCTCTTGCAGTGACGGTCGACCGAATCCGGTGCTGCAAAAACAGCAACAGGAGTAATTCAGAGAACCCCGCCGCAGTGTACAGCATTCCCCGCAACAAGGGATCGAACCCATACTCCAGAACAGGAAATAAAAGCGTATAATCCTTGTGTGGTAGGTTGGAAATCGCCACAAATGCCCCAAATACAAGGACTAACGGGAGCAGAACGCCGTTGACGATCGCGATTGTCCGGATCCCCGAGTAAGCCGTATAATAACAGATCGATGCTAACAAGAACACCAGCAACAGGTTGGGGGTTTGGGGTAAATAGGTGACATTCGTCCAAACCGTGGTGTCCCGCAAGGTGATCGCCCCCAGGCTAAACAGTAGCAGGGCCGCAAGCAACGAAAAAATCCGGGCAATCCCCGTTCCGGCATGCTGCTTAAGCCAGGTTGACAGCCGTTGCTGATTGGTTTTTCGTATGATGAACACTAGCAGAAAGATCCACACGACAAACGGAAAAAATGTCGACAATACAGAGACCCAAGCGTCCCGACCGGCCGTTTGCAAAAGGATGGGAATGACCATCACATGGTCGAAAATGCCTGCCGATGCAACCAAAATGAAGCAAGCTTGAAACAGACTGATCTTGTCCTTGTTACTGGTCATCATGCGCCTCTTTGGAAAACTCCAATAGTATGGCTTCACTCTCTATTCAGGATGTATCCAAAAACAGCCACCTATACGCCGGGATCGTAAAGACATTGGGGCGCACTCACTCTCTCAGGCAAAATAAAAGAGGACGCCAGAACACACCCGTATTGGATGGTCTTTCTGACGCCCTTCGCTTTCCCCCTCGCCTTTCGCACGTGTCATCCTTCTTATGGCGTACAGATCTTGAACTTCCGACAGGGGCTTTTCTTTAGAGCAGAGGCTGCTGAATTAAAGTAGCAAATCGAAACCTATGAACATGGCCATCGTTAAAGGTAGTTGACCCTTTGACAAAGTGAACATGCTTTCCGTTACCTACGGGTATGGCAGGTCCAGTTACGATACGGACTTGATGAAGATGATCGAAGAAGTCAGTATTCGTTCTTATTACATGTACGTGACTCTTCCCCCTTGGAATCGCTTCACCCGTAACTCCAGCGAAACGGTGATTATGTCTCTCATCACCTTGTTCTGCAAGTCTTGTGCTGCCTAAAAACTCATGTACATGTCTCTGTATTGTTGTACTTTTCTGTTTTAATCTCCACTTGAACTTGTTTGTTTTCCCCATATTCTCCATCCTTTCCTCCATGAACTGATACCAGAGTATGAACAGAGGAAAGGACGAGAGCTAGGCATTCGCTCATTTTATCCAGATCATCATCGTCTTACGTCACTTGCTGTTCAATGTCCCACCGCCCCGATTCAACCGGGTGTGCTCCTTAGGCACATGCAGAAGTAAGAGACACTCCAACCTGCGACTTCCCGCCCCCTATAGGAAAAACCTATACACATCGCACAAACGATATATTGGAATGATAGACGGTAACACAGTAAGATGGTGGTAACCAAACAGGAAAGACGGAGGGATACAGATGGACGACAATCGAAATCAGGTGGCTTCCCTGTTTGACGAGATCGCCTGGCAATACGACAGTCAACGGCGAAAGCTGATTCCCTGCTTCGACGACTTTTATCAAGTGGCGGCGTCTGTGGCACAAACCGGCAACGACTCTCCCCACATCCTGGACCTGGGGGCCGGAACCGGGCTGTTTTCCGCATTTCTAGTGAACAAGTACCCCAAAGCCAGCTTTACGCTGATGGATTTGTCCGAAAACATGTTGGAGGTGGCAAAGCAAAGATTCAAAAACCGCCCCGGCATGCAATACCTGGCTGCCGATTACACCACATACGCGTTCGACCAGTCGTTTGACATCATCGTCTCCTCCCTGTCGATTCACCATCTGGAGGACGCGGAGAAAAAGCGGTTATACCAAACCGTCTTCTCGCTGCTAAAGGAGAACGGGGTGTTTGTCAACGCCGATCAGGTGCTGGGCAGCACCGCTTTTCTCGACTCTTTGTATAAAAACGACTGGAAGCAAAAAGTGGAGTCCAGTGGGCTGTCTTTGCAAGAAATTCAGGCGGCGTACGAACGAACCAAGCTGGACCGGATGGCCACGCTGGACATCCAGCTTCAGTGGCTAAACGAAATCGGTTTTTCCGACGTGGATTGCATCTACAAGTACCATAATTTTGTGGTTCTGTTCGGCAGGAAGTTGCCGAGGCTGCCCCAGGGTTCTCACACCAACCGTTTGTGATGGATCGTAAGTTGCTGCAACCAGACGATATATTGATCCAGTTCCTGACTTAACCGGACGACGTCGCTGTCAGACAGCCCCTTTTCCCGGGCAAGTGCGTACAATTGGGCCCGCACTTCCTCAATTTTTTGTTTGAGCATGTTTTCCACGTGCTTGTCCTTCTTGCTCCGGGTCGGCTGTTTGACTTTTGGCGCGTTCGCTCTCTTGGCTGGTTTCTTGTTCGGTTTCTTTTCCACTCCCATAACCATCACACGACTTCTTTCTCATGTTTGATTTCTCTCCCGCGAAAGCAGGAGTCCCCTTTTTACACTATAAAGGTTGTCGCACGTTCTGGTTCCTGAACAAGACATCGGAAACATTCCCTATATTTCGACACGATTTTACAATTTAGGAAGTGTTGGATGCCGATGTTTTCGATTGACTGTTGCCAGCCGTATAAAAGGATCAGGCGGTTCCAAGCGTGTCGGAAAGCGAACACGCACGGAACCGCCTTGGTTTGTCTAGCACAAAAAAAAGAGGAACGCCCGGGAGCGTTCCTGATGACAGTCAAGTTGATTAATGGCCTGGATCGTAGACGTACGGAGTGATTTGCTTTCCACTCGCGTTATCAGCCGGCAAACCACCTGCAAATACAGCGAGCGAAAGGGTCAGTACAAACAGAGTCATGATTTTTTTCATTTGTAAATCATCTCCTATATCTGAATTTTTTATCTATAATTCTATTATACACCATTTTCAGCTCGTGAACATATCTGATTTCAATATCATGCGAAGATATTGAAAACTGGGAAAATATCTGATTCATGCAGTCAGCAATCTCCCGATACGCATTAATCTCACCATATGCCTGCAGGCTGTTTACGTAGCTTTTCATTCCTTCATCACGGTTGCCCGTTATCATTTGAAATGTGCCTTTCAGTTGATAATACTTTCCCAAAGAAAGATGTTTATAAGGAGTCCCAGGGTCAAGCGGCAACCAATCGTTTTCTCTGTGCAATAATTGAGCAAATGAATCCAGATCCCCCGTGTGGAGGTAGATTTCCAATAATTCGTTTACCACATGAATGCGGGAATGTTCGCTAATCTTTTCCAGACAATCCTGTAACATCGGAATGGCCAGATCGAATTCTTTTTTTCTTGCCTTTACAATCGAACGGGTAAGCATTGCCGCTTCGCGAACAAAATCATACTCAAACCTTTCAAACGCATCCAGATGCTTTTCCACCTCATCGTATTCTTCCAGAAAACAGTAAGAGTTGATCATGGCGAGGTACGCCCTGGCCGTCAGTTCCGTATCTGTTGTTTTCCATTCAAGACCGGCCTTGCACAAGCTGATACAGTTCTTGTACTCCTTAATATTATGAGCGTGAAGCGCCATCCTGAAATAAAACGTGATCCTCTCTTCGCGCGAGAGAAAGTCCGCATAATGGAGCAGTTCCTCCCCGACGCGAAACGATTCTTTCAGCCGCTTCAGGTCGGTTCGCTCCATCAGGTATTTCTGCAACAAGCCTTTGGCCAGGAATCGCTGGATGCCGTGCTGTCTCGCGTAGGTGACAATGAGATCGTAGAGTACCCGTTTGACGTCGGGATTGGATACGGCATCGGTCAGGTGATAGAGTCGCTCCACTGCGGTATCGCTGTCGTGATGGGGTGATTGCAAGAACTTCAACGCAATTTTGGAAATGATAGATAAATCCGAAAATTTTTCCGCCTCCAATAGCAACTCCCGCAACACATCTGTTCGCTGTTCCACTTCCACGTAGTGTTCGATGATTTCCTGATAAGGAATCCCCAACACCCGGGAGATGGCCTTGATCGTTTTCAGTTCCGGGCGTTTGGTGTCGCCGTTCTCGATCTTGGAGATGACCCCCTTGTGGATGCCCGTCAGATGTCCCAACTGGGTAATGGTCAGATTGGCTCGCCCCCTGTATTGCCTGATCAGGTCTCCGATGGTTGTGTAATATAGCGCGTTTGCAACAGCCCCCATACTCCCACCTTCCAAAATTTCTATCTATTTCTTGTTCTTCCTCAAATTCGATCCTATCACTCCCGTAAAATTTTGTAAATTGACGGATTTTTGACGGAATTTTCCTTTTATTGCCCCCCGGCTGTGTCTGTTTTACAGCGGACCATTGTGAACATTGCGTCAACGTTTTTTTCCTGTGTCGTTTGTTGTATGATGGGAGCGACTGCTTTGCCGATTATCCCGGTTGTTGACCGTGGGACGGTTGGCATGGGCAACGCGCGGAAAGGAAGTTGACGGATGACATACGTGATCGTAGGATTGGCCGGTGTAGCGGGCGCACTTCTCCGTTACGCTCTCGGCCTGTGGACGCACAACTGGTGGAGTGGAGCGTTTCCGCTGGCTACACTTGTGACCAATTACGCGGGCTGTCTCGCGTTGGGCTGGCTGTTGCAAATGCTCTCAAGGCGGCCCGGGGCCCATCTCTGGATTCGCCTCGGGGTGGGTACCGGGCTGATCGGTTCGTTTACCACCTTTTCCACATTCAGCATGGAAACCGTAACCCTGATACGCGATGGACGCTGGCTCACCGCCGCCGTCTACCTGCTCGCCAGTCTGTGGGGCGGCCTCGCCTTTGTCTGGCTGGGGGAGCGGTTCGCCATGCGGTCAAAACCGCCGGACGACTCCTCCTGGCTGACGAAAGGAGGCGGTGAACGATGACACCGGTCCTGTTGGTGGCGATCGGCGGCTGCCTGGGCGCGATAGCCCGCTATTGTCTGTCCGGGTGGATCGGAAAACGCTGCCCGTCCGCCTTTCCCTACGGCACCCTCGCCGTCAATTTGCTCGGCTCGTTTCTGCTCGGCGTCACGGCGGGAAGCGGTGCCCCAAGCGATGCCTCGCTTTTTGTCGGCACCGGCTTCATGGGCGCGTTCACCACGTTTTCCACCTTCAAATGGGAAACCGTCCAGCTTTGGAAACGCCGGGAGCGGCGCACGATGCTTCTTTACCTCACCATCAGTTACAGTCTGGGAATCGCGCTCGCCGGCCTCGGCTTCGCGCTGGGCGAATGGTTCGTCGCCCGGTGAGATGGAAATCCGGCCAGACGGCACCGGTTATTCGGATGGTTTGGGGTTTTGTTTGAGATTTAGCTTGCGCAACCGGTACTGCAAGCTCTGCCGGCTGATGCCCAATTCGCGCGAGGCGCGGGAAATGTTGCCGTTGTGCTTTTGGATGACCGCTCCGATGTACAATCGTTCGAACTCCTCCAGTTTGTCTTTCAACCGCTTCGACGATGCGGTGTCGTCGCTGGCGAAGACAGTTGCGTCCGCGGCTGCCCGCTGTTCGGCGGAAACCACCCTCCGGCGCTGGACGCGGTGGATCGGCAGATGCGAATAGGCGATCCGTTTCTCTTCCCCCATCAGGTTCATCGCACCTTCGATCATGTGCTGCAATTCGCGGATGTTTCCGGGCCAGTCGTATTCCAGAAAAAACCGGCCAACCTCTTCGGTCACGCCCTCCACTTCCATCTGAAACAACTGGTTGTACTTGTGAATGAAGTGGTCGACCAGCAACAAAATGTCTTCCTTCCTCTCCCGAAGCGGCGGAAGAAACAATGTGACGACGCCAAGCCGGTAGTACAGGTCCTTGCGCAACCGCTGGCCGGAAATCGCTTCGATCGGGTCTTCGTTGATCGCGGCGATAATCCGCACGTCGATCGGCCGATCCTTTGTGCCGCCGATGCGGCGAACCGACTTTTCCTGCAGGACGCGCAACAATTTGGCCTGCAATGGCAGACTGAGCGAGTTGATCTCGTCGAGAAACAGCGTGCCGCCTTCGGCCTGCTCGAACAGCCCAGGCCGTTCGATCGCGCCGGTAAAGGCGCCGCGCGTCGTGCCGAACAAGATGCCTTCGATCAGACTGTCGGGCAGCGCCGCGCAGTTTTGCGAGATAAACGGTCCGTTTGCCCGCGCGCTGGCGTTGTGGATGCTTTGCACAAACAACTCCTTGCCCGTTCCCGTCTCGCCCACCACCAGCACGGAAGACGTGGTGCGGGCGGCCCGTTTGGCGTTTTCCACCACCTCAAGGATGGCGTCGCTTTTTCCGATGATGCTCGCAAACGTGTACCGCGTCGACCCTTTTTCCAGGCCGAGGATGTTTTCCCGAATCAGCCGCTCCATCTTGGTCACGTCGTTGGCAATCTCCACCGCGCCGACGATCCGGCTGCCTTCGGTGATTGGATAAGTGTTGTTGATCGTGGTGATTTCCTTGCCTTTGTCGTTGTAGTAGGTTTGCCGCACGTTGCGGATCGGCTTGCCGGTGCCAAGCGCCTTTAGCAGCGTGCTCTCCTGGCCGTCGGGAAACTGGAAGACGTCCAGCAGGTTTTTGCCAAGCACATCGTGCTCTTCCATCGACTCCAACTCGGTCATTTTGCGGTTGTAGATCACCGACCTGCCATCGGCGTTGATCACGTGGACGCCTTCGTTTATCAGATTGAGCACGTGCTCGTAAATCGCCAACAGTTTGCTTAGTTGTCTCTCCTCTTTGAACCCCATGATTCTCCCCGCCTTTCCGTGTGCTCCATTCTATCACAGAGAGGGAAAACCGCAAAATAATTTTGCCGGTCTTGCCTATAGCGCTTTTTTGGCGCAAACAAATTTTGCGGATAACCAACCTCCCGTAAACCGGTAGCGCCGTCCAGCCTGAACTTTCTCCGTATGCGGCACATTCGCGACACGTTGGCACGTTTCTTGAAAATCTGGAGAAACTGGAATATGCCGCACATCCAGTCGTATGAACGAACAAGGAGGTTGAACCATGAGTGTGACCAATTCGATCACTCATTCCATTATCCAACAAACCGAGCAATACGGTGCCCATAACTACCATCCACTGCCGATCGTCATTTCCAGGGCGGAAGGCGTCTGGGTGGAAGACCCGGAAGGCAATCGCTACATGGACATGCTGAGCGCCTACTCGGCTCTTAACCAGGGGCATCGCCATCCCCGCATCATCCAGGCCCTGAAAGACCAGGCTGACAAAGTGACGCTCACCTCCCGCGCGTTTTACAACGAACAGTTGGGTCACTTCTACGAAAAACTGTCCAGGCTGACCGGCAAAAACATGATCCTGCCGATGAACACCGGTGCGGAAGCGGTGGAGACGGCGATCAAGGCGGTCCGCCGCTGGGCGTACGACGTGAAGAAGGTGCCGGTCAACCAGGCGGAAATCATCGTCTGTGAAGGCAACTTCCACGGCCGCACGGTCACGATCACGTCGTTTTCTTCGTCCGACGAGTACAAACGCGGTTTCGGCCCGTTCACGCCGGGCTTCAAGATCATTCCCTACGGCGACATCGAGGCGTTGAAACAGGCGATCACCCCCAATACCGCCGCTTTTCTGGTGGAACCGATCCAAGGAGAGGCAGGGATCATCATCCCGCGCGACGGCTTCCTCAAAGAAGCCCAAACCGTCTGCAAGGAACACAACGTCCTGCTCGTCTGCGACGAGATTCAGACCGGATTCGGCCGCACCGGGAAGCTGTTTGCCAGCGACTGGGAGGACGTCAAGCCGGACATGTACATCATGGGCAAAGCCCTGGGCGGCGGCGTCTTCCCGATCTCTGCCGTGGCTAGTGACAAAGAGATTCTCGGCGTGTTTGAACCGGGTTCGCACGGCTCCACATTCGGCGGCAACCCGCTCGGCTGCGCTGTGGCCATCGCCGCCATGGACGTGCTGATGGAGGAGGGCCTGGTGGAGCGTTCGCTTACGTTGGGCCGCTACTTCCTGGAAAAACTGAAGGAGATCAACAATCCGGTTATCCGCGAAGTCCGCGGCAGAGGCTTGTTCATCGGTGTGGAACTGCACACCGCCGCAAGACCGTACTGCGAAAAACTGAAAGAACTCGGCCTGCTTTGCAAAGAAACGCACGAGACGACGATCCGCTTCGCTCCGCCGTTGATCATCTCCAAAGAAGATCTCGATTGGGCGATCGCGCGGATCAGGCAAGTGCTGTAACCGTTTCTGCCAGAATGTCCCCCCGCACCTTCGCCGCCACATGGTGATGTGCACCCCTTAGAATAGACATTGGAAAAACCCCCTTGGTTATCCGATGAAAATTCTAGGGGGTGCATTTGTTATGGCAATAAAGGGTCAGAAGTTCAAGAGCTATCCACATGAAATGAAAACGGAAGCCATTAGA
>JBHGXV010000050.1:0-19884 GCA_041920505.1 Paenibacillaceae bacterium | reverse complement strand
ACGGCCAGATGGTGGTGGCGCTTTTGGTCGGCGCTTTCGCCTACCTCGGGTATTGGCTGATCGGCATGCCGTATCCGTTTGTGCTGGCGGCCCTGGTGGCCGTCACCAATGTGATTCCGTTTATCGGTCCCTTGATCGGGGCCATCCCCGGGATCATTATCGCCCTGACGATTTCCACCAGACTGGCGCTGTTGGCGTTGGCCGTCAACCTCGTCATTCAGGTGGTGGAAGGCAACATTCTCTCGCCGCACATCGTCGGCCGCTCTTTGCACCTGCATCCCTTGCTGATTATTTTTGCCCTGCTCACGGGCGAGGAGATAGCGGGGATTCCCGGATTGATCCTGGCTGTCCCGATTCTGGCCGTGGTAAAAGTGGTGATTGTCCGTATATCCCTGCTCATGCGCGAAAGTTGACAATCAAACAAAAGAAATTCTATAATACCAACATATATCAACAAGCTGGATCGATGAAGGAACGAGTAAGCTACAGCCCTTCTACAGAGAGGACGCTCCGCGGTTGAGAGGGCGTTCAGAAGAAGAGTAGCCGAACGCTATTCCCAAGACCGGGCAAAAACCGGCGGTTGACCTCGTTACCGGTCACAGGAGCGACAGGCGGCGCTGTACGCGCGTTGTCTGTAAGCAGGGTGGTACCGCGAGAGCAAGTTCTCGTCCCTGATGGGGGATGGGGACTTTTTTTATTCCCAAGCATGACGCCAAAGGAGGATGTACCGATGAAGAAACTGACCGGCAATCAGATTCGCCAGATGTATCTCGACTTTTTCAAAAGCAAGGGACACCACATCGAACCGAGCGCTCCGCTCATTCCACATGACGACCCGTCGCTGTTGTGGATCAACTGCGGGATGGCGCCGCTGAAAAAGTATTTCGACGGACGGGTGGTGCCGGAAAATCCGCGCATCGCCAACTCGCAAAAGTCGATCCGCACCAACGACATCGAAAACGTCGGCCGCACCGCCCGCCATCACACGTTTTTTGAGATGCTGGGCAACTTCTCGATCGGCGACTACTTCAAGGAAGAGGCGATTCTCTGGGCCTGGGAGTTTTTGACCAGTCCAGAGTGGATCGGGTTTGACCCGAACCGCCTGTCGGTGACGATTCACCCCGAAGACGACGAGGCGTTCGAAATCTGGCACAACAAGGTGGGCATTCCGGAAGAGCGGATCATCCGTCTTGAGGGCAACTTCTGGGACATCGGCGAAGGGCCGAGCGGGCCGAACACGGAGATTTTCTACGACCGCGGCGAACGGTACGGCAACGACCCGAACGATCCCGAATTGTACCCGGGCGGCGAAAACGAGCGCTACCTGGAAGTGTGGAACCTGGTGTTCTCCCAGTTTAACCACAACCCGGACGGCACCTACACGCCGCTGCCGAAGAAGAACATCGACACCGGGATGGGGCTGGAGCGGATGGCCTCCATTTTGCAGGACGTGGACAACAACTACGAGACCGACCTGTTGTTCCCGCTGATCGAGGCGACCAGCGCCATCTCCGGCGTGCCGTACAAGGCCGATCCGGAAAAAGACGTCGCGCTCAAGGTGATCGCCGACCACGCCCGTACGGTGGTGTTTGCGATCGGCGACGGCGCCCTGCCGTCCAACGAAGGACGCGGGTATGTCATTCGCCGCCTCTTGCGCCGCGCCGTGCGCATGGGCAAACTGCTCGGCATCGAGAAACCGTTCCTCTACCGCCTGACCGAAGTGGTCGGCAAGATGATGGGCGAGTTTTATCCGGAAGTGGTGCAGAAGCGCGAGTTTATCGAAAAAGTGATCCGCACCGAGGAAGAGCGGTTCCACGAGACCCTCAACGAGGGGTTGGCGATTCTCGAATCGATGGTGCAAGAGGCCAAGGCCACAGGAAAGACCCAGCTCAGCGGCGCCGACACGTTCAAACTGTACGACACCTACGGCTTCCCGGTTGACCTGACCGAAGACTTCGCCCGCGAGCACGGCATGACCGTGGACCGCGACGGTTTCGAGCAGGCGATGGAAGAGCAGCGGCAACGCGCCCGCGCCGCCCGTCAGGACGTGGACAGCATGCAGACACAGGGCGGACCGCTCGCCGATCTGACGGTTACGAGCGAGTTTGTTGGGTATACTGAATTGGTAACGGATGCCAAAGTCGTCACCTTGATTTTGGACAATCAACTGGTCGATGAGGTGCAGGAAGGGCAAACCTGCCAGGTGGTGCTGGACCGCACGCCGTTTTACGCGGAGAGCGGCGGTCAGGTAAACGACGAAGGCTTCTTCACCTCCGACATGGTGAAAGCGCGTGTCACCGACGTGCAAAAAGGGCCGATGGGCCAACACGTGCACAATGTCGTCGTCGAAGCCGGGGTCCTGCGCGTGGGCGACAAGGTGCGCGCCGACGTGAACCGCGAAGCGCGGCTGGACATCGTCAAGAACCATACGGCGACACACCTGTTGCACCAGGCGCTCAAGGACGTGCTGGGCACGCACGTCAACCAGGCCGGATCGCTGGTGGCTCCGGAGCGTCTGCGCTTCGACTTCACCCATATCAGCGCGGTGTCTCAAGAAGAACTGGCCCGCATCGAAGCGATCGTCAACGAAAAAATCTGGGCCAACCTCGAAGTGAACATCACGCACAAGCCGATCGCCGAGGCCAAAGCGATGGGGGCAATGGCCCTGTTCGGAGAGAAGTACGGCGACATCGTCCGCGTGGTGCAGGTAGGCGATTACAGCTTGGAGCTGTGCGGCGGCTGCCATGTGAACAATACGGCAGAGATCGGTCTGTTTAAGATTGTGAGCGAGAGCGGCATTGGCGCAGGCACCCGTCGGATCGAAGCGGTGACCGGTCGCGGCGCTTACCAGTTCCTCGACCAGCAACTAAAGACCTTGCGCGAAGTGGCGCAAGCCGTCAAATCGCCGCAGTTGCATGAGACGCCGGCTCGCGTCGAAGCCGTCCTGCAACAGGTGAAAGAGTTGCAACGCGAAAACGAATCGCTGCGCGCCCGCCTGGGCCACATCGAAGCGGCTTCGCTCGCCGATCAGGTCAAGGTTGTCGGCGGCGTCAACGTGCTGGCCGCCCGCGTCACGGCGACCGACATGGACAACTTGCGCGGCATGGTGGACGAACTGAAAACCAAACTGGGGTCTGCGGTGATCGTGCTCGGAGCGGTCGAACAAGACAAGGTCAACCTCGTGGCCGGGGTCACCAAAGACTTGATGGAGCAAGGCTACCACGCCGGCAAGATCGTCAAGGAAGTGGCAACCCGTTGCGGCGGTGGCGGCGGCGGTCGTCCCGACATGGCGCAAGCGGGCGGCAAGGAACCGGCCAAACTGTCCGACGCACTGGCCGTCGTCGCCCAGTTGGTGGAAGCGCAAGCGGTAGCGAAGTAAGGCCGCTTTGAGAAAAAATTTTTTTCCGGACAAGGATTCGCCCCTGCCGAAAGCGAATACAGTTGTGGTAACGAGATCATTGTAGAGCGACTCTTCTCTACAGAAGCGAGGTGTTGGTGATGAGTTCCATGGATAATACCATGAAGTATACGGTGCCCAAGGAAACGAGTGAAGCGGAAGTAAGGGAGACGCTCACCGAAGTCTATCGTGCTCTGCAAGAGAAAGGATACAATCCAATCACCCAGATCGTCGGTTATCTGCTCTCCGGTGATCCTGCCTTCATTCCGCGACACAACAATGCGCGCAGCCTCATCGGAAAGATCGAACGGGATAAGATTCTGGAAGAATTGGTTAAGGTATACCTGGATCAAAACCGGCCGTAAATCACCGCACCCGTCTGGCAGGCACGTGCCCGGAATCGGTTATAGAAGGAGTTTTTCATGCGCATACTCGGTTTGGATGTCGGGGAGAAGACCATCGGTGTCGCGGTAAGTGACGAGATGGGCTGGACGGCACAGGGGGTGGAGACGATCCGGCGGCAGTCGCCGGAAAAAGACTTCGCCCGCCTGGCCGAGCTCATCGCCCGTTATCAGGTGGAAGAGATCGTCGTCGGACTTCCCAAGAACATGAACGGTACGATCGGCCAAAGAGGCGAAGCTTGTCAGGCGTTTGCCCGCCAGTTGGCCGAACGCACATCGCTGCCCGTCCGCTTGTGGGACGAGAGGCTGACCACGATGGCGGCGGAGAAGATGCTCATCGCCGCCGACGTCAGCCGGCAAAAGCGCAAACAGGTAATAGACAAAATGGCGGCCACACTGATCCTGCAGGGTTATTTGGACGCCCAATCGAGGTGACCCATGATGAGTGAGGAAATGTTGACAGAATTTGAAGTGGGCGACGTGATCGCGCTTACCGAAGAAGGCGACGAACAGGGCACCGCCCGCGACTTTCGGGTGATGTACATCTTCGACATTGAAGACCGCTCCTACCTCGTCCTTGTCCCTGTCGATCAGGAAGATCAGGAGGAGTACGAAGTCCACTTCCTTCGCTACGACGGAACGGACACGCTGCAACCGATCGAGGACGACGAGGAATGGGAGCAAGTGGAAGCCACCTTTGAGACGCTGCTCGCCGATTTGGAGAACAGCGACATCTAGGCGTTCACTTTTTGTTAACCGTTTCTTAACGGTTTGGTCAGAAAGTCGAAGTCATTTTCTTGTGTTCCTCCGATACAATAAAAGTGTGTTCAATACCGGTTGGAACCAAGGAGATGAAACGAATGGCTATGGTTGTGGAACGGGAAACCGCGAATCGTACGAATGGAACGGTGGTTGTCATGTTCGACTCCGGGCGCGTTACGATGATTGAATCCGTCCCGTTCAAAGAGTTTCAGTGCTGCCGGCAGGAACCGGGTCGTCTGTGCCTGTGCGGCCGCGAATTTACCTTTGCGGAAAAGCCGGTCAGACTGAAGTGGTTTGACGACGAAGCGTTTGTATACGGATATTGACATCAGCCAAATCAACCCTTCCGCATGACAAATTTGCGGAGGGTTTTTTTCTGTCCCAATTCCCCATGGTAGTTTGGAAGGGCAGGTTGTATAATAAAAACAATTGGGGAGTGATCGAGATGAGCGGGGACATGTTAAACAAAATTTTGTTGTCGATTGTTCAGTTTCGCGAAGACGTGACACAGCGGCTCGATGCCATCGACCGGCGGCTCGACCGGGTGGAGGAACGGCTCGACCGGGTGGAGGAACGGCTCGATCGGGTGGAGCAACGGCTCGACCATTTGGAGCAACAGAATGTTGAGAACCAGCAACGCTTCCGGCAGATTGACGAACGCTTTCGGCAGATCGATGAACGCTTCGAGCAGATCGATCAGCGGTTTGAGCAGTTCGAACAACAGATGAATCAACGCTTCGAGCAGATGGAGCAACAGATCGATCAACGCTTCGAGCAGTTTGAACAACAGATCGATCAACGCTTCGAGCAGTTCGAACAACGGATGAACCAGCGCTTCGAACAGATGGAGCAGCAGATGAATCAGCGCTTCGACTCGGTTGAGGCGGACATCGCCGTTCTCATCCAGGAATCGCACAATAACAAAAAAGCGGTGTACCAGCTGCGCAATTCGTTCCGCAGTTCTTCGGCTTCCTGATTCGGCTTTGCCGGATTTGCCACCTTCCCTCTCCTTGCGAGACGGGAAGGTTTTTTTCATACCTGCGGGATGCAACTGCCGACAAACTTCGGTATAATGTATGGCGATGCTGCGAAGAGGAGGACTTTTCGTTGAAATTGATCAAAACACCTTCCCATACCGTTCACGCGCCCGGCCCTGATAAAGGCGGCCACGGACGCGTTGGACGGCGCATCGGCAGGGTGCTGATCGCGCTGTTTGCCGCGATTGCGCTCGCCATTGCCGCTGCGGCGGTTTACGTGTACGCCGAACTTCAACCCGTGGCGTCTGCCTCGAAGCCGGTGCGTGTGACCGTTCCGACTGGCTCGTCGGTGCGGGAGATCGGACAACTGCTGGAGCAGAACGGCCTGGTTCGCAACGGCCTGGTGTTTGCCTACTACGTAAAGGCAAAGGGCCTGGGTAACCGGTTGCAAGCAGGGGATTACCAATTTCGGCCGGGCGAGTCGCCGCTTACGATCATCAACCGCCTGGTCGACGGCGATGTCACCTCCGACGTCGTCCGCGTCACCATCCCGGAAGGTTGGAACGTGGAACAGATCGCCGCGTTGCTGGAGAAAAAACAGCTCGTCAGCCAACAGGCGTTTTTGCGTGAAGTGAACGAGGGGGCGTTTCCCGAATTCCCGTTCGTCGCGTCTATTCCCAAAAAGGAAGGGAGAAAATATCGCCTGGAGGGGTATTTGTTTCCCGAGACGTACGAAGTGAAAAAAGGCGCCAGCGCCCACGAGATTATTGCCAAGATGTTGGCGCAGTTCCAAAAAGTGTGGAGGCCACAGTGGGACCAGGAATTGAAAGCGCGCAAGATGAGCATGGACGACGCGGTGACGCTGGCTTCCATCATTGAACGCGAAGTCGTGGTGGACAAGGAGCGGCCGATTGTGGCCGGCGTCTATTACAATCGTCTGCGCGAGGGATGGCTGCTTCAGGCCGATGCCACCGTGCAGTTCGTGCTGGGCAAACAGCGGGAGCGTCTGACGTACGACGATCTGAAGGTAAACAGCCCGTACAACACGTATCTGCACCCGGGACTGCCGCCCGGGCCGATCGCCAACCCTGGACAAGCGTCCCTGCAAGCGGCTGTGAAACCGGCCCACCACGATTTTTTCTTTTACGTAACGAAAAAGGACGGGTCGTCGGAACACTATTTTTCCAAAACACTGCAGGAACACATGGCCCAGGACGCCAAAAGCCGCAAGCAATAGCGAAAAACACTGAAACGATGTTGGAAATGTGTTATAATAATGCGGTTGTGTGAATGCGGGGGTGTGCAATGATTACCAACCCTATCATAGAGACGTATCTCGCCGGACTCGTCCCGGAGCGCTCCGCGTTGCTTGCACGCCTGGAGCGGGAGGCTGCCGAGGAAGGCATTCCGATCATTCAGTTGCCGTCGGCGCAACTGTTGCGCCTGTTGCTGTTGAGCCATCGGCCTGCTTCCATCCTGGAGATCGGCACGGCCATCGGCTATTCGACGATCTGGTTGGCAAAAGCGGCGCCCCATGCCCGGATCGTCACCATCGAGCTGGACCCGGAAAGGGCCGCCCGGGCCGTTGCCAATCTGACCGAGGCGGGCGTAATCGACCGCGTCGAGTTGATCACCGGCGACGCTACGGCCGGACTGCCTGCGACGTATCAGTTTGACTGCCTGTTTATTGATGCGGCCAAAGGGCAGTATCGCACGTTTCTTGACCTGTACGTGCCGCTTTTGCGGGACGGCGGTCTCGTCATCAGCGACAACGTGCTGTTTCGCGGGCTGGTCGCAGCGCCACAAGAGGCGAACAAGCGACAGCGTCCGCTCGTCGAAAAAATTGATCAGTACAATCAGTATTTGCTGGCCCATCCCCGTTTGGAGACGGCGTTCGTTCCGATCGGCGACGGGATTGCGGTCAGCGTGAAACGTCCGGAAAGGAACGAACGTACGTGAAAAAACCTGAACTGTTGGTCACGGCCAAAAACCTCATGGAGATCGTGCCGCTGATCGAGGCCGGAGCGGACGCGCTTTCCATCGGGGAAGCCCGCTACGGCCTGCGCAACGCCGGCGACTTCACCGTCGAAGAGATCGGGGAAGCGGTCAAACGGGCGGACGAACGCGGGGCCAAGGTCTACGTCAACGTCAATTCGTTGTTGCACAATGACGATCTGGAAGGCCTGGATGATTATCTGCGCTATCTGCAGGAGATCGGCGCGGACGCGATCGTGTTCGGCGATCCGTCCGTCTTGGTCGCGGCGAGGGAAGTGGCCCCCAGGCTCGGGTTGCACTGGAGCATGGAGATGCTGTCGACCAACTACGAAACCATACAGTATTGGGCGGAAAAAGGGGCGACCCGCGCCGTTCTGGCCCGCGAGCTGACGATTGACGAAACGATCGAAAACAAGCAGCACAGCCCGATCGAAATCCAGGCACAGGTGCACGGCGCTACCTGTATTTTTCAGTCCAAACGGGACCTCGTCACCGCTTACTTCGGTTTCCAGGGACGGGATCTCTCCCAGGAGCCGACCGGGATGGAACGGGGCATGTTTATGAAAGAAGAGAAGCGGCAGACAATCAGCTATCCCATCTACGAAGACCAGCACGGCACCCATGTGCTGAGTGCGGAAGACATCTGCATGATTGACGGGCTGGAAGACTTCGTGACGGGCGGCATCGACAGCCTCAAGATCGAAGGACTGATGAAGACGACGGAGTATCAGCTTGCGGTCACCCGGCTGTACCGCGAGGCGCTCGATCTGTGCGTGAACGACGTCGAAGCGTACCGCGCGAAGGCAGCGGATTTTCTTGAAGCGATCCGCCGGATTCAGCCGCCCAATCGCCCGCTCAATACCGGCTTTTACTACAAACCGCCGATTCCGTATTGATTCTACTACCAACCAAAGCGAGGTGAAACGAGATGTCCACCATCTTGACCGCAGGTGCGAACAAACCCTCCCTGGCCTTGAAAAAACCGGAGTTGTTGGCCCCTGCCGGCAGCCTGGAAAAGCTGCAGTTTGCCATCCGCTACGGAGCGGACGCCGTCTACATCGGCGGGCAGGTGTACAGTTTGCGGGCCAATGCCGACAACTTTTCCTATGACGAGATGCGCCAAGGCGTGGCGTTTGCCCATGCCCGCGGGGCCAAAGTGTACGTGGCCGCCAACATCATCGCCCACAATGAAGATTTGGGCGGCATGGGCGAGTTTTTTCAGGAGCTGGAGCGAATCGGCATCGACGCGGTGATCGTGGCCGACCCGGCGCTGATCCAGGCTTGCAAGAAAGCGGCGCCCAAACTGGAGGTTCACCTGAGCACACAGGCGTCGACGACCAACTGGCGATCCGTTAAGTTCTGGAAAGACGAAGGGATTTCCCGGATCGTGCTCGCTCGTGAGGTGTCCCTTCGGGAAATCCGCGAGATCAAGGAAAAAGTGGACGTGGAGATCGAAGCGTTCATCCACGGCGCGATGTGCATCGCCTATTCCGGGCGCTGCGTCCTGTCCAACCACATGGCGATGCGCGATTCCAACCGCGGCGGCTGCGCGCAATCCTGCCGCTGGAAATACGATCTGTTTGAGGACGGGTATGACTTCGAGGCGGCGGAGAAACAAGGCTACAAGCCGCTGTTTGAAGAGGGTGACGAGCAGTACACGATGTCACCCAAGGATCTGAGCATGTTGCCGTACATCGCTGACATGATTGAGGCGGGTGTCGATTCGCTGAAAGTGGAGGGCAGGATGAAGTCGATCCACTATGTGGCGACGGTGTCGCGCGCCTACCGGATGGCGATCGACGCGTACTTCGCTGATCCCGAGAACTTCCGGGTGAAACAGGAGTGGATCGACGAGGTGTACAAAGCGGCCCCGCGCACCCTGTCCACCGGGTTCTTCTACGGCAATCCGAGCACCGAGGAGCAGTTGTTCGGCGTGCCCGACCGATCGGTGCCGTACGAATTCGCCGGACTGGTGCTCGATTACGATCCCGAGACACAACTGGCCACAATTCAGCAGCGCAACCATTTCAAGCCGGGGGCTCGCGTCGAGTTTTTCGGCCCGCACACGTTTTTCCGGCAAACGATCGAAAAGATCTGGGACGAGGACGGCAACGAACTGGACGCCGCCCGTCACGCGATGCAGCGCGTAAAGGTAAAAGTCGCCAAGCCGGTACAGGCTTACGACATGATGAGGAAGGAGATATAGAGCATGCGCCACCCCGTATTGATTGGGGTAGCCGGGGGAAGCGGTTCCGGCAAGACCACCGTAGCGACGGAATTGTACCGCCAATTTCAGGATGAAAGTGTCATCATGATCGAGCAGGACTCGTATTACAAGGATCAGAGTCACCTGACGATGGAGGAGCGGGTGCTGACCAATTACGATCACCCGCTCGCGTTTGACAACGATCTCTTGCTGTACCACCTCAAGGAATTGCTCAACGGTCGGCCGATTCAAAAGCCAGTCTACGACTTCACGATTCACAACCGCGTGCCGGAAACCGTGCCGGTGGAACCGAAAGACGTGATCATTCTGGAGGGAATGCTGATCCTCGAAGATCCGCGCATTCGCGAACTGATGGACATCAAGGTGTTCGTGGACACAGATGCCGACGTGCGGATCATCCGGCGGATTCAGCGGGACATCGAGGAGCGGGGACGCACACTCTCCTCGGTCGTCAACCAGTACCTCAGCGTGGTGCGGCCGATGCACCTGCAGTTCATCGAGCCGACCAAGCGTTACGCCGACATCATCATTCCCGAGGGCGGCTACAACCGGGTCGCACTCGATTTGCTCTCTACCAAAATCCGCGACATCCTCGCGGAAAAGCGGCTCAACGTCGGTTAACCCTGAAAACAGACAGCAAAAAACCGGAAGCACGCCGCTTCCGGTTTTTTCCGTTTGTCGGTCAGACCTTGAATCGGGAGATCAACGCCTGCAGTTCTTCCGCCATTTTTGCCAGACTGGACGCCGACGTCGAGATTTCTTCCATCGATGCCAACTGTTCCTCGGTGGCCGCGGAGACTTCCTGTGTGCCGCCCGCAGCAGCTTCCGCCATTTCCTTGATGAATTTCATCGCCTCCACCATCTGTTGGGCACCTGCGGACATTTGTTGAACCGCAGCCGACACCTCCTTGATTTGCGTCGAAACCAGATCGACCCCTTCCCGGATGTGGGCAAACGATTCGCCCGCCGTATGGACGATGCCAATGCCTTCGACGACTTCTTCCGTCGCCGTTTCCATCGAGGCGATCGCTTGTCTGGTCTCTTCCTGGATTGCAGCGATCATCTCCGATACCTGTTGCGCCGACTGGGCCGATTGCTCCGCCAACTTGCGCACTTCGTCGGCGACGACTGCGAATCCGCGTCCGTGTTCCCCGGCGCGCGCTGCCTCGATTGCCGCGTTGAGAGCGAGCAGATTGGTTTGCGCCGCGATTCCCGTGATCACTTCGATGATTTGCCCGATTTCGTTGGATCGCTCGCCCAGTCCTTTGATTACGTTCGCCAGGCCGTTGACCGTCTGGTTGATCGCGTTCATCTGCCGTACGGCCGTTTCGATGGCTTCGGCCCCCTCGATCGCCTTCTCGGAAGCCTGGATCGCCGTAGCGGTCACGCCCTGGGCATTATCGGCGATCTGCCGGACGCCTTCGGACATCTCGTGGACGGTCTTAAACGTTTCTTCCACGCTCTGCACCTGCTTGTCCACACCGGCGGCAACTTCCTGCATCGTCGAGGCGATCTGTTCGGTCGCTTTGCTCGTCTGTTCCGCGCTCGCAGTCAGTTGCTCCGACGACGCGGCCACCTGTTCCGCATTGGAACCGACGAGCTGGATCACGTCACGCAGATTCTGCGCCATTTGTCCGAACGATTTGGCCAGCTCGCCGATTTCGTCCCGGTTCTTCACCCTGATGTCCTCCACAGTGAGGTCGCCGGCCGCGATGCGTTCCGCTGCGGCCGCGATGGCGACCACCGGTCTGGAGATCAGGCGGCCCATCGCCCAAGAGACGGCGACGCCTGCCAGTACAGCAATGATTCCCAAAATCAGCACCCATTGCTTGATGGATTCCACTTTGGCCGACGTTGTCTGGTTGCCCTCGTCGAGTATGGATTGATAGAAATTGGCCAGATCCGTCGCTTTCGCGTCGAATTGGCTGACCAGACTCCGCCCTTGGGTGGCGATCAAGCGGGTGTACTCCTCGGTCTTGTTTTGCCGCTTCAGGTCGAACATGCGGCTGGCGAACTGATAGTAATCATTTTCAATCTGATTCAGCTGATTCAGCTTCGCTGCGGCTTGTGGCCGAGTGATCATCTCCCCCAGACGATTGCTAAGCTTCCCGAATTCCTCGTGCGCTTTCGCGAAGTTTTGCAAGGCGGTTTCGTCTCCGATAATCATATAACCGCGCATGGAAACGACTTCCTGCTTGACTGCGATCTGCAAATCTTTCACCATCACCAGTTTCTGGGCCTCGCTGTCGATCAGGGTGGTGTAGGTGGAATCGACGGAGGAGATCTCCGAGTAACTGATCCCCACAATTCCTGCCAAAATCAGCAGTACGGTCGCAAATCCCAAAAACAACTTTTTTCCCACAGTGACTTTCATTCTTGCTGTCCTCCTTTGCTATGTACCGTGTTTTTGTGTGTGGACACAAAAAAGGCTATTCAAGGTCGAATCGCCTGAATAGCCTGACCGCTATTCGGCAGCCTGGCAATCATAGTTCATATGAACCGTAGACCCATGGCTTTGCGCCCCTACCTTTCGGAAGGTTTGCCCTTATCGAATCGGAAGATGTTATGGGAAAAAGGAAACAATTTCCCGAAAAACTCCATTCGTATTGTAGCATACCCACGAAACGATGTCATTTTGGAAAAAATTTCTTTATACTTGCCAGTTGCGACTCGCCGCCCGTAAGCCTGGAGATACTGGGTAAGCAAAAGGGGGGAACGCCTGGTGAATCTCGCACGGATGACAAAACGGCGCAGTTTCGTGATTTTGCTGGTGCTAACGGCTGTTTGGGGGGGACTGTTGTTCAGGCTGTTTTGGATCCAACTGGCCGCGTCCCATCACTTTTCTGCCCACGACGTGGATCTGGTCAAAAGCGCGGTCAGACAGCGGCAACAGTTGCTCATTCTTGACAGCGGGCGCGGTGACATTCTGGATAGGAACGGACACCCCCTGACCGGACACAAACAGCAGGCACTGGCGGTGTTTCCGCTGGCGCGCGGCAGTCTTGACGGGCCCTTGGCGTCCGCGGTGAAGCAGGCGGCCCAGATCGTCGAAAGACCAGTAAAGGAGTTGGATCAACTCATCCGGGACAGCAAGCAGCCGACCCTCTTGCGCGGCCCGGACAACAAGCTGGTGGATCTCGACCCGGCGCAAGCGGAGAAGATCAACCGGCTGCACATTCCCGGACTTTTGGCCGTAACTGTAGTCGAGCGCTATTTCCCCAACGGGGTGGCCAAACACGCGATCGGCTACGTCAGCCAAAATCCCAAGCTCGTCCAGACCCTCTACGCACAGGAGTGGAGAGCGGGCAAGATGAGCCTGGAGAGCGTCGTCGGCGCCTCCGGTCTGGAACGCAGTTTTGACCGCTTCTTGCAAGGGGTGGGGCCCTCCGGCCTCTCCTACATCGTCGACGGCGAGGGGCATCCGCTGCGCGGCCTGGAGCTTCGCTACCAGGAGGATACGAACAGTTTTTATCCGCTTACGCTCGTCACTACTCTGGACGGGCCCATCCAACAGCAGATGGAGCGGGTGGCGGATCGCGCCGGCATTACCCAAGGGGCGATCGTCGTGCTGGATGCCGCTTCCGGCGACGTGCTCGCCATGGTCAGCCGTCCCGATTACGACCAGACGCGTGTCCAGGCGGAAGCGGGGGCATGGCAAAATCATGCGCTCAAACAACTGCCGCCCGGCTCGGTGTTCAAGACGGTGGTGGCGGCCGCCGCCCTGGCCGAGGGCGCGGTGTCGCCGACAGAGACGTTTTTGTGCGAAGGCGAGTACGGCAAGTACGGCTTCTCTTGCTGGAAAAAGGGGGGGCACGGTCGCGTGACGCTGGAGGAGGCGTTTGCGCAGTCGTGCAATATCGCGTTTGCGCAAATCGCCAGGCGGCTGGGCGGTGATACCATCGAGGCATACGCCAAACGGCTCGGCCTGACTACGCCAAACGGCTGGTCGACCCCGTCGCTCTACGGGGTGGAAAACGTCCGGCAACTGGACGGGGAAGAGGTTGGCCGCGTGTTTGCCAAGGGCGGCTCTCGCGACGAAGGAGCGTTGATCCAGACGGCCATCGGCCAGCGGGACGTGAGGATCACCCCGCTGGCTGCGGCCAACCTGATGGTGACCATCCTGCACGGCGGCAAACCGCAACAGGTGCGGTTGGTGCAGGACATCCTCTACCGAAACGGCAGCACCTTTTTTCACTTCGCGCCGCAGCCGCTGGCCGCAGACGGGGTCGACAAGCTGACAGCGCGCCGATTGACCGGGCTGTTGCGAAAGGTGGTCGAAGAGGGAACGGGCGAGGCCCTGCAGCGTTGCGCCTGGCCCGTCGCAGGCAAAAGCGGAACCGCCCAGACCACCGTCTTTGGCGCGGAGCGCGAGACCCAGTGGTTCGTGGGTTACGCGCCCGCTGATGAGCCGCGCTACGCCATCGCCGTCGTGGCGGAGAACCAGCCGGTCAACGCAAGCCACAAGGCTACGAAGGCGTTTGGCCTTGCCGTAGATGCGCTGTCTTCTCGATCAGCTCAATCCGCTCAATCTCCCGCAACCCATCGATGAGGATATATCCACGCGCCTGCAACCGGTTTCGCCTCCCCAAACCGACAATCAGCATCAGCGGCGAGGGGGAGGCGTACTTTTCCTCTTTCGCCTTGGAAAAGACCGTTTGCAAGTCGCCTTTGCTCGGCGTAAGCCGCCGTACCGTATGGCTGTGCCAGTCACCGATGTACTGAAGACGGCTGGCGCTCTTCAGGCGTACCTTGCGCGCCAGCTTGCGCAAATACGGATCGTCGAAGGAGATCGCGCGCCGCTCGTGGATGGCCTTGGGGCCGGGGCCGCTCGCATACGCGATCACCCAATCCCCGTCGCGCACCCGAAAGCCCATCAGGATACCGCCCGTTTCCACAGCGGGCTGTTCCCGCACCGCCTGTTCGATCTGCTCCCATGCCCGTTTCGTCACATACAGGGTGGTCAATGCCCGTTTCCTCCTTTCGCCGAACGATACCGCAAGGCGGGGCGACACGATGACTGTATCATCATATGAACGATACCGTGCGGGTGCCTCTTGCCGGCGGGTGACGTTGGGGGCGTTTTTTCCGGTACAGGCACGCATGGGCGAACGCCCACATATGGATAGGAGTAGGTTGCATCCAGAAATGGGAGGTGGCAGCAGTGTCCAGCATCTTTCTGGCGATTTCGCTCCTGTTCAAAGAGCTTGTTACCTTTGTCGCCTACGTCAAAAACAACGCCTTCCCCCAGCCCCTGTCGGAAGTAGAGGAAGAGAAGTACCTGCGGCTGATGGCCACGGGGGATCCGCACGCGCGCAACAAGCTGATCGAGCATAACCTTCGACTTGTCGCCCATATCGTCAAAAAGTTTGAAAATACAGGCGAGGAGAGCGAGGATCTGATCTCCATCGGCACCATCGGCCTGATCAAGGCGATTGAGAGCTACCAGGTGGATAAAGGCACCAAGCTGGCTACGTATGCCGCTCGCTGTATCGAAAACGAAATCCTCATGCACCTGCGAAGCCTGAAAAAGACCCGCAAGGACGTATCCCTGCACGACCCGATCGGCACCGACAAGGAAGGGAACGAAATCACCTTGATCGACGTCCTCGGCACGGAGACGGACGAAGTGGTGGACGCCGTCCAGTTGAAGCTGGAGAGCAACAAGATTTATCAACACATCCATATTCTCGACGACCGTGAAAAAGAAGTCATCATCGGCCGGTTTGGCCTGGATCAGGACAAAGAGAAAACGCAGCGGGAAATCGCCCGCGAACTGGGCATCTCCCGCTCCTATGTCTCCCGCATCGAAAAACGCGCCCTGATGAAGCTGTTCCACGAGTTTTACCGCTCCAAGCAGGCGCAGGGGAGGTAGCAGCCCACGTCCCCTTTAACAGGATACGAAACGTTAAAGGGGGCGTGCTGAAGTCCTGCCCATGGCAGCGAAAAAGTTTATGCTATTGCGCAATGATTCGAGCCATTTGTTTGTAATCTGAGAGCAAGCGTGTTTTACTAGAGAAACAAGAGTTTCTTTGCGGTTTCATGCAAAACCGGGAAGAATCGTTACCTGGCAATCCATTTTAAAGGTTGACGAAGTATACATAAAAACGAATACTATAAGTAGCATGAATGTGGAGGTTTTGTTGGTGAACTTGCATGTGATTCGGGAATTTTTAGGCACTCCATATTATGAGAATGAAAACTGTCTGCTTTACCATATGGATTGTCTTGAGGCGATGAAGCGGTTACCGAATGAAATCATTCAACTTACGGTGACTTCCCCTCCATACAATATTGGAAAAGAATATGAAAACGTCCTCCCGCTGGAGAAGTATCTGTCTTGGTGCCAAGAGTGGATGGCCGAGACCCACCGTGTAACAAAGGAAAACGGAGCGTTTTGGTTAAATTTGGGATATATCGAGGTGGAAGGAAAGGGGAAAGCAGTACCGCTGCCCTATTTGTTGTGGGATCGCACCCCTTTTTATTTCATGCAAGAAGTTGTATGGCATTATGGTGCCGGTGTAGCCGCCAAAAAAATGCTGAGCCCAAGAAACGAAAAATTTTTATGGTATGTCAAAAATCCGGGGGACTATGTATTTAACCTCGACGATATTCGTGACCCCAACGTGAAGTATCCAAATCAAAAGAAAAATGGGAAACTCAAGTGTAATCCGCTAGGAAAAAATCCTTCGGATGTCTGGGAGTTTCCCAAAGTCACTTCTGGCGAAAAACGCAGTTCGAAAGAACGGACGCCGCATCCAGCTCAATTTCCGGTTGCGGTGATTGAGCGGATCATAAAAGGCTGCAGCAACCTAAATGATATCGTGATGGACCCGTTTATGGGCTCTGGAACAAGCGCGGTTGCAGCCATTAACCATGGACGAAAGGTTCTCGGATTCGAAATCAAAAAAGAATACTGCGAAATTGCCGCGAATCGAATCGAAGACTTCCTGAAAGAAAAAGAGTCTGCAAATGCTCAATTGACGATGTCATTTGATTGTGTATAGGGGCAGAAGTTTATTTTGCTCGATGACAGGGTCAAGTCTGGCCTGTTGTCCGGTAGCCGCTTTTTGCCCCTGCCAATCTTCGTGGTCTAACCATCCAAATCGAATCAAGGTTATTCTGGGCTTCTGCTTCATTTTCGGTGTGAATTTCTCAAAATTAACAGCGAGGTAGTAGCCCGATTTGTTTTTTTTCGCTTTTTTGGAATCGCCTTTTTGGGCGTAGCTTCGGTTACCGAAAATTTGTTTGCTGCTTGATGAGGTTTTCATTTCGATAGAAAAAAAGTCGTCAAGCAGATAAACCAAGTCTTTTTCATCAGCCGAAAGATCTCCTCGCCACAAACCTGTATATCTTTCTTCTAATTCCGCTGCAACTAATTCGTTAAGAAAAAAGCCCATGATTTGTGGTTTCGGAAAGATATGAACTCCAATTTTTCGTGTGCCAATGGTACTTTCAAACATGACATCCCATGATTTCAACACGATGGTTACCAGCTCCTCGCTGCTGAGCGGGTGGCGTTCGATAAGGCTCCGTGTAATCTCTGCCCAATGTTCAACAGGCTGATTGGCATAAGGTGACATCATGTGTGATTTTCAGCCTCCCGAATTAATTCTTGCAGTGTTACTTCTAACGCGGACGCAATCCTTGCCATATTGAGAAGCGTAATGTTCCGTTCCCCCCGTTCTACAGACCCGATATATGTACGATGCAAGTCACAAAGACCTGCAAGCGCTTCTTGGGAGTATCCTTTGGCTTGTCGATATTTACGTACGGCTTTTCCAAATGAAAGGAGGATATTTTGTCTCATACTTTCATATTTTCAGGAATTGAACACTTTATGTCGACAGACTATAAGTAGCATCGGTTGCCAGACCCTTTCCAAAAACAGAGGGGAGTGATTCATGATGATTGTTTGTCGCACAAAGATCTTTCCCGTCATGGGTGCCTTGCTCCTAACCATTCTTACAGGGTGTAGCATGCATGCTGTGACGCCGAATCCCCCAGCCACTTCGGAGAATCATCAGGGTTCAACAATGGAATCGGCGTTGCCGACGGCCAAGAAAGCATCCGCAGGGACGCCAGGGGAAAACCCATCTTCACGGGAACAGACTGATGGGAAAATGGGAAACGTCACGGCGGTGAGGTTGGCCCATTTCAACACGGGTTGGATTGGGGGAGATGGATGGATTGCGAGAACCGACGATGCGGGAAAAAGCTGGAGAATGCAATACCAGGTGAAAGGAACGATTACGCAACTGTTTGCGTTGAACGAGCAAGATGCGTGGGCGACCGTAACCAAGGATCCTGCTGCATCGAATGAACGGCTGCTGTATCATACCAACGATGGCGGGAATCATTGGTCGCTTGTGGGAAAGGTACCGAATCCAGGGTTTCTTCATTTCATATCGATTCAAGAGGCGTTTTGTGGAAACTGGAAAACGGCGGATGGCGGAAAAACATGGGATTCCCTTCCGGTTCCGAATCATATGGTAGGAGACGCCTATTTTCACGATGATCATCATGGTTGGGCAGTGACGCAAGAAAAAGATGTCTTCCACGTGATGCGAACCATCGATGGGGGCAAAACGTGGCGCCCTGTGATGACACGGAAAACGATTGCATCACTCAACGGTGTGGTGATTCGATCGGCGGGAGTAAATGACGCCTGGATCGAATGCATCGGGGATTCCGGCATGACCCAAACATCCTATTCCTTGTTCCACACAGTTGATGGCGGGAAACATTGGCAGACAGTGATCGCGATGCCGACGGCAGGTGGCGGGCCCGCACCGGGTTTCCCGATGGATGAGACGTACGGTCCACCGATTGGTTCACGTCCCGGCCCGTTATACGTGGTCAATGCGAAAGTGGCATTCATGGGTGGGCAATGCATGGCGTGCGACAGGCCGAATACGATCGGCTGGACAACAGATGGCGGCAAGACATTGGTCAGGGGGAAAGAATCATTGGAAGGCTATGGGGATCAGTTAATCGCATTTGCCAATGCAAGCGAAGGGTGGTGGATCTGCACGGATCATGTCAAACCGGCAGTGATGTACACGACTACCGATGGAGGCAAGCATTGGAGAAAGGTGTACACGTTTGATGAGCCGATTCACTCCTCATGAGCGTGACGAGATTGGCGCTACTTACCGTTTGACAGTTTGGCAGCCAATCTCTTTTTTCAGGCAGTAAGTGCAAGATATGAGAGAGGAAGTATTCTGTTGACCAGTAACACCCAAACGGCAGCCACTTTGGAAAGCAGGCGTATTTCATGGCACGGGAACCATTCAGCAGTACACATCTAGTTTTTCAAGATCGGTCGGCATATCAACGTAATATCGAACACAGTGATCGCTTCTACAGCGAGTATTGGGCATTTTCTGTGGGTGCGGTACACTTTAAGTCAAGGCATACAGGGAGTGAATCGTGATGGAGGAATTCCAAAAAGAAAAACCAACACAACCTGGGAACACCTCCGACATAATGGATGCGATTGTTGTCGGGCGTTCGTACCACTTCTGGCTGTGCGAAGAGGATGCAATCTACGATGATTGGGAGAGCAAAATGTAGGCAAGGACAAGTCTGACTTTCCGACATTTTCAAAATTCTCGTGCGAAAACTGCGGTTTTTTATCTGGGATGGAAGCGCGTTGCAGTATCGTCATACAAAAACTGCTGTGATGAGGGAGATTCCGTGATTGTGTATACATGGAGAACGCAACAGCATACTGTTCGTGAGATCATTAATCTGGAAAAAGGTAGGTAATCGCTAATTATTAGATAAGATCCGTTTGTCGTCGACCTCCAATAGCGTAAAAACCCCTGGGGATCGACGACAATCTTTTTTTCAGAGATCCCTTGATACGACTGCAAATATCGTATTATGATAATGGGGATCGATTACTAATATTCCATTTCTTCCTGCCTCAGAAAAGCTTGTTTTTGCGGGCTTTTGACGGGTTTAGATCGTACCTATGAGGAATTGAAACCCTGACGTATTGCTTGCGACGACCCAGTATTGGTACTGTTTAGATCGTACCTATGAGGAATTGAAACACCGAAGTAAAGACCGGCGCGACATGGAGCAATAAGGAACGTTTAGATCGTACCTATGAGGAATTGA
>JBHGXV010000040.1:0-114472 GCA_041920505.1 Paenibacillaceae bacterium | reverse complement strand
TAGGCACGCCGCCAGCGTTCGTCCTGAGCCAGGATCAAACTCTCCAATAAAGTTGAAAAGGATTGATCAAGGTTCATAAAACATTGGCTTCTCATCACGCTTCGCTGTTCAGTTTTCAAAGAGCATCAAAGAAATCGAGTTGTCTTCCACTTGTCCGACGCTTTCAGGCGCCGACTCTTACTACTCTATCACAATTCCCTTTGTTTAATCAAGTGCTAATTTGTACGTGGAAAGTTCACTGTCACTTTCCTTTTCTGCCCTGTTTTTAGGGCAACGAAAAGTATAATAGCAGACCAAAACGAAGATTGCAAGACCAAAAGTTGCAGGGATTAGTGAAAATCTGAGCCTAAAAGATCGCAGAGCAGCCTTGGCAAACCTTCGAAAGACGATAGCGCCTGAAATCGCTTGCGGGTTTCGCAAAAGACCATAGCGCAAAACACATAAAGAAAGAGGCAGACAGACGTCCGCCTCTTTCCCGCAAGTCGGCTTATACCGGCTGATTACATCATGCCCATGTCAGGCATGCCAGCGCCTGCCGCTTTGTTTTCTTCCGGTTTGTCGGCAACGACTGCTTCGGTGGTCAGGAACATAGCAGCAACGGAAGCAGCGTTGGACAGAGCGGAACGGGTAACTTTCGCAGCGTCGACGATACCAGCTTCAATCATGTCTACCCACTCTTCGGTAGCAGCGTTGAAGCCGATACCCACACGCTCGGTTTTCAGGCGCTCAACAATAACGGAGCCTTCCAGACCGGCGTTAGCCGCGATTTGACGAACCGGCTCTTCGAGTGCGCGTTTCACGATTTGCACGCCCACAGCCTCGTCGCCTTCAGCCGCAACGGTTTCAACAGCTTTGATCGCGTTCACCAGAGTGGTGCCGCCGCCAGGCACAATACCCTCTTCAACCGCAGCGCGAGTGGAGTTGAGCGCGTCTTCGATGCGCAGTTTTTTCTCTTTCAGTTCGGTTTCGGTAGCAGCGCCCACTTTGATCACAGCTACGCCGCCAGCCAGTTTTGCCAGGCGCTCTTGCAGTTTTTCGCGGTCGAAGTCAGAAGTGGTGTCTTCGATTTGTTGACGGATTTGAGCGACGCGGGAATCGATTGCCGCTTTGTCGCCTGCGCCTTCCACGATGGTCGTGGTTTCTTTGGTAACGACAACTTTGCCGGCGCGGCCCAGTTGGCTCAGCTTGGTGGATTTCAGTTCCAGACCCAGCTCTTCGGTGATCACTTCACCGCCAGTGAGAACCGCGATGTCTTGCAGCATCGCTTTGCGGCGATCGCCGAAGCCCGGCGCCTTAACAGCAACGGCAGTGAACGTACCGCGCAGCTTGTTGACAACCAGCGTAGCCAGCGCTTCGCCTTCCACGTCTTCCGCGATGATCAAAAGCGGTTTGCCGCTTTGGACGACTTGCTCCAGAATCGGCAGGATTTCCTGGATGTTGGAGATTTTCTTGTCGGTGATGAGGATGTACGGGTTGTTGAGAACCGCTTCCATCTTGTCCGTGTCGGTGATCATGTACGGGGAAGCGTAACCGCGGTCGAATTGCATCCCTTCGACCACTTCCAGTTCGGTGGTGAAGCCTTTGGACTCTTCGACGGTGATGACGCCGTCTTTGCCCACTTTTTCCATAGCTTCCGCGATCAGGTTCCCTACTTCCACGCTGTCAGCGGAGATAGCGGCAACTTGCGCGATGGAAGCTTTGCTTTCCACCGGTTTCGCGATTTTCTTGATTTCTTCCACGGCTGCGCGAACCGCTTTTTCCATGCCGCGGCGAACCACCATCGGGTTGGCGCCGGCGGTTACGTTTTTCAGACCTTCACGGATCATGGCATACGCGAGAACGGTAGCCGTAGTCGTACCGTCACCGGCGACGTCGTTGGTTTTGGTCGCAACTTCTTTTACCAGTTGCGCACCCATGTTTTCATAAGCGTCTTCCAGTTCGATTTCCTTCGCGATGGTCACACCGTCATTAGTGATCAGCGGGGAACCGAATTTCTTTTCCAACACAACGTTGCGGCCTTTCGGACCGAGGGTTACTTTTACAGCGTTCGCCAGCGTTTCCACACCGCGCAGCATCGAACGGCGTGCGTCTTCGGAAAACTTGATTTGTTTTGCCATGAAAAAACCAACCTCCTATGCGATATGTGTATGGTGTCGTTCCTTATGTGAGCCCGGATTAGCCGATGATCGCAAGGATATCGGATTCGCGGAGCACGAGCAGTTCTTTATTGTCAATTTTTACTTCCGTACCAGCGTATTTGGAGAAGATGACTTTGTCGCCTTCTTTTACTTCCAGAGCGATGCGCTCGCCGTTGTCAGCTACGCGACCGGATCCGACTGCGATAACGCGGCCTTCTTGTGGTTTTTCCTTGGCGGTGTCAGGAAGAACGATACCGCTTGCGGTTGTTTCCTCTTTCGAGATCGGTTCAATTACCACACGGTCACCCAATGGCTTCAACACAAAAAACACCCTCCTCAAGAATGTTAGGTTTCACATAGTGTTGTTAGCACTCGACCAAAGGGAGTGCTAACACCCAATACCTATAATAATGAATCACTGTTTTGTTTGCAAGTGGCTTCCCCCACTTTTTTGCAGTTTGCGCCGGACCGGGGTTTTTCCAGCAAATCCATCTCCTACTATACTCGTTCCGCCGATTCATTATACAAAAAAGCCGTGCGGCGGGTTCAACGTCTTACTTCGGCGCGGGCGAGAGGGTTCTATCAATCGATTTTTTGCATAGAGATAGATTCAAAGAAGCATCTCGCAAGACAGGGAGGTTTCACCATGCGCAATGCAAACCAACGGCGGCGGCGCAAATGGACGCTTGTCGCCACAGCAAGTCTGACAGCTCTCGGCCTCGCTTCTCATCTTCTTGGAAACGGCGGGGCGATAAACGATCGAGCCGATATTCGTCCCGCGCCGCCTGCCATCGGCGGAAAAACCGGCACAGCAGGCGATCGCCAAGACTCGTTCCAGGGGACAAGCTACGCGCGTACCACCCAGGCCGCCACTTTCCGCGCGAATCCCAGCGTTCTGGCCGCGTCGCTGAAAGCGGAGCCTTCCGCTCCGTCCCTGTTCGGCCTCTCCCTCGGCGCGACACAGGAGCAGACAGTGGCCGTCCTCGGAAAACCGGCGAGGCGGGAACCAGGGGCGCTCGGCTACGAATGGTGGATCTACAACCAGAACCCCAACCGCTATCTGCAAATCGGCTTTCTCGGCGAAAAGGCGGTCGACATCTATTCCAACGCGCCGCTCGCGGCATCGGGGGGCGTGCGGATCGGCGCGAGCTATCAGGAACTCGCCCGCCAGCACAAGATCAAGCCGATCGTCTCGTTCACTTATGCCAACGCGTCTGTGGAGATTACCAACCAGCCCAAGGAACGGCCGCTGGTGCTCGCGGACGAAACCCCGGTCATCTTTTACACCGACAAGTACGACGACAACAGGGTGACGGCCATCCGCCTGATTGACAAGCTGGCCCTGTTGCGCGGCGGCTTTTACGAAACGAAATGGACGTATCAGGATGACACCCCTGATTTTGACCCGCCGCCGCTTACGCCAAAAGAGCGGGAACAGGTGGACGCGGCCCACGAACGGCAAATTCTCGATCTCGTCAACGTGATCCGTTTCCGGCACCAGCTTACGGCACTCCGCTGGGACCCGCAAGCCGCGCAGGTGGCCAGGGGACACAGCCGCGACATGGAAATCAACCGGTTTTTCAACCACGTCTCGGCGTCAACCGGTCTGAATCCGTTCCAGCGGCTGAAAAACGCCGGCATCGCTTACCGTAAGGCGGGAGAAAACATCGCCGCCGGTTATCCCGACGCCATCGAGGCGGTGGAAGGCTGGATGAACAGTCCGGGCCACCGCAAGAACATCCTGGACAAAGGCTTCACAAAACTCGGCATCGGCGTCACCGACGACTACTACACGCAGGACTTCGTCACTCCGCAGTAGACGGCCGCTTTGGCCTCCGCTGCGCGCACAAACGCCCGGATTCCTCTGGAGTCCGGGCGCACCTGCTGTTTTGTCACGATCTTTTTAGCAACTGTTTCAGTTCATCCACCTTTTTGCTGAATTCCATCAGGAGCGTGTCATTCTCACTGGTATGCAGGATCAGCCACGGCAACCGGGTGCCGCTCTTGGGCATCACCACGAACATCTCGACGATTTTGGCGTCGACCATCGCCGATCGCACCGTCAACTGCTGCGGCGGCGCAAGCGGAATCTTCAGGATCAGCGCTTTGTCCAGTGACGGGCTGATCTCTGTCACCCGGCCGCTGACGCTGTTCAGGATGTCCCGCGCCTCCTTTTGGAAAGCATCCGAGTTGGCGTACGTCTCCACGACCCGTTCTTTGTCGGTATCGAACAGTTCTACCTCCCCGGCCCCGTTCGGCTGCGCCGCAAACAACATCAAACCAAGGAACAGTGCCTTCCACATCGCTAATCCCCCTTTCGCACACTTGGCATAGTATGCCCAAAAAAGACAACCATCTCTCGCCGCGCGGGACGAAAGACGGTTGTCTTCCCTCAGGTGGATTCGGGCAGCTCCCCGTCGTTCTGCTGCCGCTCCCACTCCTCATCTTCTTTCAGTTGTCTGCGGTAGACGATCTGCGACAGCCAGACGCTCACCTCGTAGAGGATCAAAAGCGGAATCGTGACCGTGATATCGCTGATAATCTCCGGTGGCGTGAGCACGACGCCGATCACGGCCAGCACGAAATAGGCGATGCGCCGCATCTTCGCCAACCGTATCGGATTGAGGATGCGAAGCCTCGTCAAAAAGATGACGATGATCGGCATTTCAAACAGGAATCCAAATGGAATGACCATGTTGAACAAAAAGCTGAAAAACTGGCTGAGTCCGTACAACGGGGTGGCGCCGACTTCGGAGGCGAAGCTGAGCATGAACTGCATGATCATCGGAAACACGACAAAATACCCGAACAAGAGGCCTGTGACAAACAGGATGAATGCAATCGGTATGAACTTGAGCGCGACGCGCCTCTCATGTGGGCGCAGGCCCGGACTGACGAACCGCCACAGGTGGAACAGGGCCACCGGCAACGTCAGCACGAGGGCAATCCAGAATGCGAACAGCATGTACACTTGCAGCGCGTCTGACGGCGAAAAGGACGACAGCGCCGTGCTGGGAAGGTGCGTAATCGGATTCTGGGTCACATAGGTGATGATTTCACCGGCGTAAAAAAGGCCGGCAACCAGAAACAGCACAAAAACAACGAGCACCCAAATGATCCGCCGCCGTAACTCGGTCAGGTGCTCGACCACCGTCATATGTTTTTCTGTTTTCATCCCGACACCCGCCTGTATGCGTGATTAGGCTTTTGGTTGTTCCTTTTCGGCCTGGAGTCGTTCCTGTTCGATCTTTTCCCGCATCTCTTTTTCCAATTGCTCGCGTTCCAGCTTCTCGCGGATTTCCCGCTCCAGCTTTTCGCGCGTTTCCCGTTCCAGCTTTTCGCGGGCCGCCGGATCGTGGTTTTCGGAGGCGGTCACCGCCGGCGCTTTCGCCGCCGCAACAGCGGGCTGCTCGTCTTCGTCGTCCTTGGTCAGGCCGCGCGTGGCGTTTTTAAACTCTTTCAGAGTATGGCCGACAGCCCGGCCCAGCTCGGGGAGCTTTTTCGGGCCAAACAGCACCAATGCCAGCACGAGAAGCAATATCAATCCGGGTACACCAATCGAATTCATCTCACGTCACTCCATTCGCTTGTCAGCATTGATGTAAGCCGCCGTAGCCCAGCCGCGTAATCTCTTCGGCGGTGATCCGCTCACCCGCAAGCACGCGCGGCAAAAAGATGTCAAATGAGGTGCGCGGCTCGTTCATTACCGCTCCCGGCAGTCCGAGGATCGGCGTGTCGCCGGCATACGCCACCATCAGCATCGAGCCGGGCAGCATCGGCGTGCCGTAGCGCACCACGTCCGCCAGTTCGGCGATCGCACCTGGTGTGCGGTCATCCGGGTCGACCGACATGCCGCCGGTGACCAGAATCAGATCGACGCCACGGTCGAGAAAATAACGGATTTCCTGTTGAATCTGCGCCTTGTCGTCGGGCGAAAGCCGCTGTTCGACCACGACCGAGCCCAACGCTTCCACTTTCTCGCGAATCACCGGAGCGAATTTGTCGGTGATCCGGCCGCTGTACACCTCGTTGCCGGTGGTGACCAGCCCGACCCGCTTCGGCGCGAACGGGCGGACCTCGACGATCGGACCGGCAAACGACCGGGCGATCGCCTCCACTTCGGCGATCCGCTCCTCCTCGATGATCAGCGGGATGATTCGCGCGGCAGCCACCGGCTGGCCGGGCTTGACCACCCGGTTCGTCACCACGGTGGAGAGCGCCATCGCGTCCAGCGCATTGATCGCGTGGACGGCCGCCTCGTTTACTTTGGCCAGTCCGAGCCACTGAGCCTTGAGCGTCACTTTTCCCTCGTACGGCTCGGTCAGGGTAAGCCCGGCTCCGGCCACTGCCCGGGCGATGCGCTCGCCCGCTTCGTCTTCGTGAATGCAACCGGGCGGCATGTCCAGAATGTATATGTGCTCCTTGCCGATTGACAGCAACGGTTCGATGTCCGCCTCGGTGATGACGTGTCCCTTTTTGAACAGCCGTCCTTTAAACTGGCCCGGCAGGATTTGCGTCATGTCGTGGGGCAGCACCATGCCGACGGCCTGGCGCACCGGAACCTCCCTGAACGTCGGTTTTACCATCCGTATCCGCCCCAGTCTTCGGTGGAGGCACCCGTCCCCTGCAAAATATGCAACGCGTCCGGGATCATGTCGGCAATCGCGGTAAAGCAGATCTCCACGCCCTTCGGATTGCCCGGCAGGTTAATGATCAGGCTGTTGCCGCGCGTACCGGCCACCGCCCTGGTCAGCATCGCCCGGCGGGACTGCTGCAAGCCGGCGCGCCGCATCTCTTCCGCAAGTCCCGGCACACGCCGGTCCATCACCCATGTCGTCACTTCGGGTGTCACGTCGCGGGGGCTGAGACCGGTGCCGCCGGTGACGATCAAGAGATCGCACTTTTCCCGGTCCACCAGTTCAATCATCTGTTCCTTCAACTCTTCCATGTCATCCGGCACTGCCCGATAGACGGCCACGTCCGTTTTCAGCCATTCGCGAACCAGGCCGCGCAACAAGTCGATGCGGTCATCGGGCCGCTCGCCTTTGGCAATCGTATCGCTTGCCGTGATCACACCGATTTTCCACTGCGCCATATCCATTCCTCCACTAGGATTGATTATACTACAACTGTCTGCCAGACAGGTGTCGATGTATGACAGAAATGTTTCATTTCTCACATAAACAACGGTATTTTACGAGAATCAGGCAAACGGGCCGATGACGCCGTCTTCCGTCGCCAGGTAGTCGAGCGGCCAATCGTGCGCCTCCCTCGGCACCCGTTCGATCACTTGCAGCGAAAATCCCAAGCCGATCAACAGTGGCCTGTTCGTCAGGGCGGGCAAAAAGCGGTCATAATAGCCGCCGCCGTACCCCAACCGCCCGCCGGAGGTGTCAAAAGCGACGCCGGGCAGCAACACCGCGTCCAACAGAGACAAGTCGGCCCTGGCGGCGATCGCCGGGTCCGGTTCGCGAATCCCGTAAGCCCCCGTCCGCAGCATGTGTTCGCCCTCGTAGCGGTACGGAATCAACCGGCGCTTCGCGGGATCGGTGAGCGGCAGCCAAACCTGCTGGTCGCGCCTGAGCGCCTCGGCGAGAAACGGCCGGGGATCGATCTCGTCGCGAAACGGGTAATACGCGAGAATCGCCCGGCATTGCGTAAGCGGCGCAAACGACATCAAATGCCGCGCCGCCTGGGCCGAACAGCGTTCCCGCTCGGCTGCGCCAAGCGCCGATCGCTTGGCCAGCAGCCGTTTGCGCAAGGCCTGTTTTTCCCGTGCGATCTCCATTCTGTTCCTCCCCCCGCCTCTCACCCGCGTCATGGCCGTCCTCCCCTTGTCCCTGTCCGCCCGCTTAGGCTACACTAGATGGGACGAAACCCCTGAGGTGAAACCATGATTTTGCTGCAAGCCGAACACATTTACAAATCCTATGGTGTTGAAACCATTTTACAGGATATTTCGCTGCAAGTACAAACAGGAGAACGGATCGGCCTGGTGGGCGTCAACGGCGCGGGGAAATCCACTCTGATGAAAATCCTCGCCGGAGAGCTCAGCTACGACAGCGGCGTGATCCGCAAGCCGAAGGAGGTCACGCTCGGCTATCTGGCGCAAGACAGCGGACTGGAGTCGGAAAACACGATCATGAACGAGATGCTGGCCGTGTTTGACCACCTGCGGCAGGAAGAGGCGGAACTGCGCCGGTTGGAAGCCTTGATGGGCGATCCCGCCGTCTTTTCCGACGAAAAGCGCTACCAGCAGATTCTCGACGAGTACTCCCGCCGCCTGGAAGCGTTCAAGGAGCGCGGCGGCTACAGCTACGAAGCCAGCATCCGCGGTGTGTTGCACGGGCTTCGCTTCTCCGACATAGACGCGGACACCCTGATCAAGACGCTGAGCGGCGGGCAAAAAACCCGGCTCGCCCTGGCCAAACTGCTGTTGCAAGCACCCGACGTGCTGCTTTTGGACGAGCCGACCAACTATCTGGACATTGAAACGTTGACCTGGCTGGAGAGCTACCTGCAAAACTACAAGGGCGCGATCCTCGTCGTTTCCCACGACCGCTACTTCCTTGACAAGCTGGTGACGGTGATCTACGAGATCGAGCGCACACGCGCCACCCGCTACGTCGGCAACTACAGCAAGTTCCTCGACCTGAAGGCGGCCAAGATCGAGCAAGAGATGAAACAGTACGAGAAACAGCAAGAGGAGATCGCCAGACTGGAAGATTTCATCTCGCGCAACATCGCCCGCGCCTCCACCACCAAACGGGCGCAAAGCCGGCGCAAAATGCTGGAAAAAATGGAGCGGATGGAAAAGCCGATCGCCGACGCCAAGTCGGCCCACTTTTCGTTCGAGATCGCCAAAATGAGCGGTCATGAGGTCATGCAGGCAACCGACCTGGCCATCGGCTATCCCGGCGCGGCGCTGGCCTGCGGACTGACGTTTCAGATTGAGCGGGAAGAGCGGGTGGCGCTGGTCGGCCCCAACGGCATCGGCAAATCGACGCTCCTTAAAACCATCGTCGGCCAACTCGCCCCGCTGCACGGCTCCGTCCGTTTCGGCAGCAACGTGACGATCGGCTACTACGACCAGGAACAGCGGAATTTGCATGACGCAAAGACGGTGCTCGCCGAAATCTGGGACGACTACCCGCACATGCTGGAAAAAGACGTGCGCACCCTGCTCGGCAACTTTTTGTTCAGCGGAGACGACGTGCAAAAAAGAATCGGCGACCTCTCCGGGGGCGAGCGGGCACGGGTCTCGCTGGCCAAGCTGATGCTGAAGCGGGCCAACTTCTTGATCTTCGACGAACCGACCAACCACCTGGACATCTTGAGCAAAGAAGTGCTGGAAAACGCGTTGTACGACTATCCGGGCACGATCCTGTTCGTCTCGCACGACCGCTACTTCCTCAACCGGATCGCCACCCGCGTGCTGGAACTGTCGCCGGATGGAGTGAGCAACTACCTGGGCGACTACGACTACTACGTGGAGAAGAAACAGGAGCTGGCCGAACTGGCGGCGGAACAGGCCGAGAAGACAGCGCAAAGCGGCAAAACGGGATCGCCGGCCGCCGGCAGAAGCGACAAAACCAGCTACGAACAGGACAAAGAAGCAAAGCGGCGCGAACGTCAGCGTCTGCGCCGCCTGGAAGAGATCGAGGCGACGATCGCTTCGCTGGAAGCGTCCATCGCCGGTTGGGAAGAGGAGTTGTGCCAGCCGGAGGTGTACAGCGACCACCAGCAGGTGAAACAGCGCAACGACCTGATCAGCCACGCCCGCACCCAACTGGAACAACTCTACGACGAGTGGGCGCAACTGTCGGAAGCGTGACCGGCTACTCGGACACCGTTCGCTCCGTCGTCTCGCCGAGTGCAGCGTACAGGGCGGGAACGACGAAAAACAGGATCGAGGTGGCCGCCGAGACGATCCCGGAGTCATTGAGCGCCAATCCGGCCAGCGAACCGCCGATCACCCCGGCAAATCCGCGGACGAGGTACGGATAACACCCGGCCAAACGGCGCAGGTACCGGTCGGGGCGAAAGCTGAGCAACGCGGCCACCAGAAGCGAGACGGCAAATACCTTGCTCCATGCCGACACCCGGATCAGCCGCAGGTTCATCTCCAGTTTGCGCCGGACGATGTGCTCCACCTCGATCCAGTCGCCGCTTGCAATCTGCCGGGCGACACGCCCGACGTGCGTCAGCGGCTCATGGGAGGCGAGACTTCCCGCCATCAGCACCAATACCCCCGCCAACAGGCCTCCTGCGAGCAACAGGAGGCCTGTTTTGCCTGTCCGCCAGCCCTGCAGCCGGAAAAACGCGACGCCGAATCCGACCGTACCCGCGAGAAAGCCGCCGGCATTGGTGCCGAGCGCAGGGGACGCCATGTAGTACAGGATTGTGGCAAACACGCCCAGGGTAAGCCAGGCAGCAAGGCGATCGCGCCCTCTGTCTGGTTCCGCGCTTTTCCGCCACTCGTACACGGCGGAGGCGAACAGGATGGCCGCTCCGATCAAAACGCCCTCGTATTCGTTGCCAAGTCCGTAAAAGCGGGCGCCGATCACCGGGTCATAACCCAGGTAGGAGCGGCGCATCGCCTCCGCGCCGGTAAACCCGTCCAACAGGATCGCGGCAACGGTCCCCCCGGCGACGGCGACAAACAGCCTGGGCAGCGGCCAATCCTGGATGAGAGTCGCTCCCGCCAGCGCCACAAGGAGGATCACCGCCAGGATGGCGGCAGGCGGCGCCGTCCAGCCCAACAGCGGTTCCAGCAAAAACAGCGCGGGCAAAAACAGCACCGCCAACAGAGCCAGCCGCACCGCACGGCGAACACTCGGGCCAAGCGGCCGTCCCTCACGTTTCGCCCGCCCCCAGACGAATGCGGCCGGAAGCAGAATGACGATGTGCAACATGGCGTAGGCGTACATCACCGCAGAACGGTTGCGGTAGATGTGATCGATCCGTTCGATCCGGCGCAAGAACCGGTCGACCGGCTGATCGGCGCCATCTTTGGCAAAAGCGCCCGCCGCGAGAGACCCCGCCGCAAGCGATCTCGTCGTATGTAAGCCTTCCCCCGGTTTTTTGGCTTCGTCGGCCGGCACACCGGTCATGGCGTGTCCGGCAAGATTGTCCGGCAGCGGAACGGACAACCAGGAGAGCACCGTGGGCAGGATGTCCAACCCGCTGACGACGCCCGGCTGGCGGGTGGTGGCCGACGTCAGTTCACCCCCCGCTCCCTTGCCCTCCCACAATAGAACCGGGGTCAGGAGCGACTTGTCCGCTTTTGCCGCCTCGTTTACCGCCGGCGACAGGACCATGACCATTCGGTTGGACGTACGCCGCTGCAACAACTCCCCGACAAACGCATCCAGATCGGCCAGCACCTGCGCGTACTGCCGCCGGAAGTGTTGCGGCTCCATCATTTCTCGCATCCGGTGCAGCCGGGCGAGATCGGCCAGTTCGACCACGATCAGCCCCGAGCGCGTATCCTTTTCCAGCCGTTGCCTGAGATAGCCGTAATCAGTGCGGATGCCGTACGGATACCCGCCGTCCTTGCGGTTGACCCGTGCCGAGACGTCGCCGTGCGGGATACGCCCGGCATCATCCATGGCGAACAACGCAGCATGCCGCTGCCTCTTCTCCCCCCAGTCGCCGTTTCCGTACAGGGCGACGCCGATTCCCGCTCGCCGCAAGGTCGCGCCAAGCAGGCCGGGACGGGCGGTCACCGGTTTGTCCGCGTTTTCCTGCCGCAACCGGTAGATGCCGGGAAAGAGAATCGCGTCCCCTTCACCGCCGCCGATGGGGCTGCCGTCCAATTGCGCCATCCGCTCCCCGGCCGTGCTCCCCGGTTCGATCTCTTCCCCGGCCTGGTAGGCGGTGCCGCAGCGTTCCCTGTACACCGCCTGCCCGCCGCTGCCCATCAACAAATAGGCGTTGGCTTCGTTGCGTGCTCCCAGCGTGCGCACGGTCAGCGCCCCATACGCCGCCTCGGTCAACCGTTTATTCACATGTGGATAGGTCCTCCAGGCGGCAAAATCGGCAAACGACATGCCGTCGACGAACACGGCGATCACTTGTCGGCTGCCGTCCTCAGGAAACGTCCGCTTCGGCCGGGCGGCCATCGCGGGTTCATTCCCCTCTGTCCGCGCTTTGGCCGCCGACGGGGCCGGGGTAAACGCCTTGGCGCCAATCGGCGTGAACAGGCATCCCGCGCTCGCCAGCCATCCTGCCAAAAAGAGCAACCCCATCCGTCTTCGTGCCAGCAAAGCCCTCCCTCCTGTGGAAAACGGCCGAAAAATGCCCGTGATATTCCTTTAGTATCGTCTGGATGTCCACAAGGTTATCCACATTCTCCACAAATTTTCCCACAGGTAAAACGCATACATTCCTAAGTAATCCGCGAGTTATTACCATTGTCCACAAAAGGAGAGCGGCCATTCCCGGAAACGGGCCGGGGAATTCTGTGGATAACACCTCAAACAGAGAAAAGAAAAACCCCTTTTCCCCGTCAGGAGGAAAAAGGGGTGGCAAGCGGCAGCCCCGGCTCACCGTTCAGGTCGAGATCGGCAAATTGTCCGTTGCAATACGAGATGTAACCGGCTGCGGCAATCATCGCCGCATTGTCGGTGCAAAGCGACAAGGGCGGAATCACCAGCGGGATCCCTTCGGCGGCGCAACGCGCGGACAGTGCCTCGCGCAGCCCGCGGTTGGCGGCGACTCCTCCGGCCAGCAACAATTGCCGGACGCGATTCGCTTTGGCGGCACGAATCGTCTTCTCCACCAGCACCTCCACCACCGATGCCTGGAAACTGGCCGCCAGATTGGCGGGATCGATCGTTTCGCCCCGCTGTTCGGCATTGTGCAACGTGTTCAGCACGGCCGACTTCAGTCCGCTGAAGCTGAAATCGTAGGAATCAGGCTCCAGCCAGGCGCGCGGCAGCGGGATGACAGGCTCCCCTTCATGCGCCAGACGATCGATGTGCGGTCCGCCGGGATACGGCAGACAGAGCGCCCGGGCCACCTTGTCGTAGGCTTCGCCAGCGGCGTCGTCGCGCGTCTCGCCGAGAATGTCGAAATGACCGTGTTGTTTCATCAAGACCAGTTCGGTGTGGCCGCCCGAGACGACCAGCGCCACCAGAGGAAACTCCAGCTCTGTCACCAGCCGGTTGGCGTAGATGTGTCCGGCGATGTGGTGGACACCGATCAGCGGAATGCCCCGCGCAAACGCGATCGCCTTGGCGGCGGCGATGCCCACCAAAAGAGCGCCCACCAGCCCGGGGCCGTACGTCACCGCGATGACGTCAATGTCGTCCAGCGTCTTGCCGGCCTGCGTCAGCGCCTCCTCGATCGTCAGCGTGATATTCTCCACGTGACGGCGCGACGCCACTTCGGGAACGACGCCGCCGAAGCGCTTGTGCACATCCACCTGCGAGGCGATCACATTGGAGAGGATCGTTTGGCCGTCCGCCACTACGGCGGCGGACGTCTCGTCGCAACTGGTCTCAATGCCGAGGATCAGCTTCGGCCCCGGTTTCTTCTGAGACCGCTCATACATCGTGCGGACACGCATGCGATAGCGTGAGTCAGTTGACTTGTTCACGGATATTCACCCACATGATTATGGCATCTTCGTTGTTGTCGCTGTAATACTGCTTGCGCAGGCCCTGCTCGGTAAACCCCAGCTTGGCGTACAACTGGCGCGCCACCAGATTGGACGGGCGCACCTCCAGGGTCATGCGCTCTCCGCCGTTCGCCAGCGCGAGCGCCATCATCTGCCGCATCAGCCGCTCGCCGATCTTTTGCCCGCGATAGTCGGGATGGACGGCGATATTGGTGATGTGCGCCTCGTCCACAATTAGCCACATGCCGCAGTATGCGACGACGTGGCCCGCGTGCTCGGCCACGACGTACACGGCATGCTTGTTGATCGTCAGTTCGTTGACGAACGCTTCGGTCGGCCACGGCGTCGGAAACGAAAGCCGCTCCAGTTCCCCGACCGCTTCCACGTCGTCCAGTGTCATCAAGCGGAAGATCATGTCATCTTGCACCGTTCGTCGATCCATCCTGCTCCCTCTTTGCCTCTTCCTGTTTGGCCAACCATTTCGCCTCTGCCTCGGCCACTTGCAAATACTCGGGCACCAGCGCGTGCGGCGATCCCGCTTCCGCCAGGCGCTTCATTCCGATCCAGCCGATATGCGCCGCACGCGGATGGTTGAACGCCGCCGGGGCAAACCGGGCCTGCGCTCCCAGCACCTGCTCGATCGCACTGCGGTGGATCGCCGCGTCGTCACCGAGAAACAACACAGCCTCCCCCGCATGGGCCTCCGCCACCATGAAAAGCCAGTCGCGCAACAGCACGATCCGCTCAAAGAGAACCTCCTCCAGCCGATCCATGCCTTGTGAGCGGTAGCAGGCCGTGTACACTTGTCCCCTCCGGGCGTCAAACAGCGGAACGATCCCGCCGCTGTACCCGAGTGCGTTGGTCGCCACCGCTTCCAGGCTGGATACCCCGACCACCGGCTTGTTCAACGCCCAGGCCATGCTTTTTGCGGTGGCCACCCCGATCCGCACGCCGGTATAGGAACCGGGACCGTGGGCCACGGCGATTCCGTCCAGCTCTTCCGGAAACATCTCCAGTTCGTCGAGGAGACGGGAGATGCTGTCCATCAGCCGCACGGAATGGTTTTTCTTCAGATTTGTCGTCCACTCTCCGAGCAGGCGCGACTCATCCACCACCGCCACGCTCAGCACCAGATTGGACGTGTCAATCGCTAACAGGCGCATAGTTGCTTAACTCCTCGCACAATTCTTCGTAGCGCTTCCCCTTGGGCGCAAGCCGGCACGTCCGGACGTCGCCCCCGTCGGCCGCAAGCGTCACCGTCAGACGCTCATCGGGCAGAGCCGGTTCGATCAGCGACGCCCACTCCACGACGCAGACGCCCTCACCGTAAAAATACTCGTCCAGCCCGAGATCGGCGACGTCCGCCTCGATCCGGTAGACGTCCATGTGATACAGCGGGAGCCGGCCCGCGTACTCCTTGATAATCGTAAATGTCGGACTGTTGACGACACCTTTCACGCCCAGCCCGCGCGCCAACCCCTGGGTAAACGTGGTCTTGCCCGCTCCCAGGGTGCCTTCCAGGGCGATCACGTCGCCCGCCCGCAGGTAAGCGGCCAGATGTTCCGCGAATTGCTGCGTCTCAACTGTCCCGTGAAATGTCCAGGTGTACGTTTTCGCCATTGTCGGCGTCCTCCCGTTTCATTCGTTTACCGTCGCGAAAAATGGTTGTACCCGCCCTTTGCCAGCCGTCTGCGCGCACCGCCTGCGGACAGAAAAACAGCCGGTTCCCCTTGCTCCACCCGGCCAATCGGATAAAACGGCAATCCCTGCGCGGCAAACGCCGCAGCCAACGCTTCGGCCCTTGACCCGGCAACCGTCCCGACCAGTTCGTAGTCCTCGCCGCCGTACAAGGCCCAATCGAGGGGATCTTTCCCGGCAATGGACGCGTATTCCCGCAAAAGCGGCAGCAACGGAACCCGGTCAGCGTCAACCACCACCGTCACGCCACTCGCCTCGGCGATCTCTGTCAATTCGGAAGCAAGCCCGTCGCTCACGTCGTTCAGGGCACCGGCCCCGTCAAAACCGGCGAGCAACCTGCCCGCGTCCACCTGGGCAAAAGGGCGCTGGTGCATCCGGACAAGCGGCTGCCAGCGGGCATCTGTCGCGCCCCCGCGATCCCGGGCGGCAAGCAAGGCATTAAGACCGGCCGCCGAACCGCCCAACGGTCCGGTGAGAAACACGGTGTCTCCCGGCTTGGCAGCCGACCGGCGCAGCGCCCGGCCGCGTTCCACCTCGCCCAACAGCGTCACCGAGACGTGGAGCGCGTCAGGCGTGGAGACGGTATCCCCGCCGATCAGACGAACGCCATACCGCTTTGCCGCTTCGTACAACCCGTCGTACAGCAAGCGGCACTCGTCGGGACGCCAGCGGGGCGGGACACCGATGGCAATCAACGCAAATCGGGGAATGCCTCCCATCGCCGCCACATCGCTTATGTTGCTCACCAGCGCTTTCCAGCCGATGTCGGACGGATGCATCGTCTCCCGCAAAAAGTGCACCGTTTCGATCATCGCGTCACAGCAGGCGACGACCTCCATCCCGGCGGAAACGGCAAAAACGGCGGCATCGTCCCCGATCCCGACCGTCAGACCGTCAGCTTCCTGTCCGGCAGAGCGGCTCGTCCATTCGCGGATCAAGGAGAATTCATCGTGCGCCACCCGTGCCGCCTCGCTTTCGTTCGGTAGATTTTTTTCCATTATAGCCTTGCCCAAACAAGCGCGCAAGGAAAGCGGGTCACAGCCGGTTCAGGGTCAGTTTGCCCCGGCAGCGGCCGCACACGTAGCGGGAAGGGTCCATTCTGCGCTTGCGCTTGTACGACATGCCGCAGTCGCCGCATACCAGCTCATATTGAAACGGCAGCGGCTTGCGCCCATTTCCGACGCGCTGGCAGTAGCGTGTTCCCCCGCTCTGTTTGAGCAGGGCTTTGAACTCGGCGTCGGCGTGTTTGTAGCCTTTTCCCTGCAAATGCAGATGATAGTGGCACAGCTCGTGCTTGATGATGCCGATCAGCTCGTCCATGCCGTGTTCCTGGAAATGGAGCGGGTTGATCTCGATGTCGTGCGTGCGCAAGAGATAGCGGCCGCCAGTCGTGCGCAGACGGCGGTTGAACCGGGCGCGGTGCTGAAACGGCCGGTGAAAATACTGGGCGGAGATCGTTTCGACCAAGCGTTGCAGTTCGTCGTCGGTCATCGGTTCCCCCTCCTTCGGTACGCGCTTACTGCTTGAATTCTTCTTGAAGAATACGCTAAACTTGTCGATGTAAGCAAGAGCATCCCGGCACCTGATCGCCGCGTTGGGAGGAACGTATGCGTTATCTTCTTTTGCAAGAGGCGGACGGTTTTTGCTTCGTCAAACTGCCCGCGAGCCACATGTACCAACTCGTCGCCCTGTTGAAGCGCCTGCATAAAGAAATCGACAAACTGACCAGCGAGAATCGCCCGACCCTGCCCGCGCTGATCGCCGAGTGCAGCGAACCGGAGTTGTTGCACAGCGACTGCCACGTCGTCGACGGTCTGGAGTACGTCAGCGGACTGGAGCAGCGGTTTGCCCGCCTGCAGGAGAACGTCTATCCGCTCATCTCGCTGTTGACCGAGATTCGCGCCCTTGAGGCCCAACTGGAATCGCTGCAGGAAGAAACGGAATCGATTCACGAGTAGACAGGTACCGCAACGGCAAGATAGGCATACACTGCCAGTGAAGGAATCACGGCAGGAGGTGCCTTCATGCCACAATGGATGCAACGGCAGCTGCAACGAGCCTTCTACGGAAAGGACATACGGCAGATTCGCCTGTTGAACAGTTGCTGGTTCTTATACGTCGAAAAACACAGCAGCCGTCCTAACGAATAGGACGGCTGTTTGTGTGAAAGCGGGTTGTGCCGCCCGTAGCAATCGCTGCGTGCCGGTTACCCCTGCGACTCGGGCGGAATCATCGTCAGGCTGACGCGCTGCCGCCGCTCGTCGACATCCAGCACCCAGACGTCGACGATGTCGCCTACGGTGACGACGTCGAGCGGATGCTTGACGTAGCCCTTGCGCAACTGGGAGATATGCACCAGTCCGTCGTTTTTCACGCCGATGTCGACGAACGCGCCGAAATCGACCACGTTGCGAACCGTCCCTTGCAGTTTCATCCCTTTTTGCAGATCGCTTAGTTGGAGCACGTCTTTGTGCAACAGCGGCTTGGGCAGTTCGTCGCGCGGGTCCCGCCCCGGTCTGAGCAGACTGTCGACGATGTCGGCAAGCGTCGGTTCGCCGACGCCCAGTTGTGCCGCCGCCTTCGCAATGTCAATCCCTCTCAGCCGCTCGCGGCAGGTCTCGCCGCCAATCTCGTCCGGCGTCAGGCCGAGCGATTCCAGCAGGCGGTGCGTCACTTCGTACGACTCCGGGTGAATCGGCGTTTTGTCCAGCGGATTGTCCCCGTCCATTACGCGCAAAAACCCGATGCACTGTTCGTACGTCTTCGCTCCCAGCCTCGGTACCTGTTGCAGTTGCTTGCGGTTGGTAATTTTGCCGTATTCCTCGCGAAACTTGACGATATTGGCGGCCACCTGCTTGCTCACCCCGGAGACGTACTGCAACAGGGACGGCGAAGCGGTGTTCACGTCAACGCCGACGTGGTTGACCGCTGACTGGACGACGAACTGCAAACTCTCGGCCAGGCGGGCTTGCGACACATCATGCTGGTACTGGCCGACACCAACCGACTTGGGGTCGATCTTGACCAACTCGGCCAACGGATCTTGCAAGCGGCGCGCGATGGAAATGGCGCTGCGCTCGGCCACGTCCAGATCGGGAAACTCCTCCTTCGCCAGGGCTGATGCAGAGTAAACGGAGGCCCCCGCCTCGTTGACGATGATGTAGAACACGTCCCGCTCCACTTCTTTGAGCACATCGGCGATGAACTGCTCTGTCTCCCGCGAAGCGGTGCCGTTGCCGATGGCGATGATGTCCACGACGTATCGGTCGATGATCTCCTTTACCCTGGCACTCGCTTCCGCCACTTTGTTTTGCGGCGGCGTCGGGTAAATCACCGCGACGTGCAGCAACTTGCCGGTCTCGTCCACCACGGCCAGTTTGCAGCCGGTGCGGTACGCGGGGTCGACGCCAAGCACCACTTTGCCTTTGATCGGCGGTTGCAACAGCAGGTTGCGCAGATTTTCGGAAAAGATGTGAATCGCCCGCTCTTCCGCCGCTTCGGTCAACTGAGAGCGCACCTCGCGTTCAATCGACGGCGCGATCAGCCGTTTGTAAGCGTCGTCGAGCGTCGCCTCCAGCCATTCGCGCACCACCGTCGGCCGGGGAATGTAGCGCCGTTGCAGGTAGGCGCGGATCTCCTCGACGGGCGCTTCCACCGACACCTTCAGCACGCCCTCGTTTTCCCCGCGGTTGATGGCGAGAACCCGGTGCGGCACGAGCTTTTTCAGCGGCTCGCTGTAGGCGTAATACATCTGGTAGACCTGTTTCTCGTCTTTTTCCGCCTCTTTGGCCTCGGTGATCAGCGTACCCTTTTGGTACGTGACATCGCGAATCCACTTGCGCACGTCAGCGTCGTCGGACACCCGCTCGGCGATGATGTCCATCGCTCCCTGCAAGGCCTGCTCGCTGGTCTCCACTCCTTTTTCCGGATCGACGAAACGGGCGGCTTCCTCGTGCGGATCGCCTTGCGCAGGCAGGCTGCTGAGGTACTCGGCCAACGGCTCCAATCCTTTCTCCCTGGCCACTGTGGCCCGCGTCCGCCGTTTTTGCCGATACGGCCGGTACAAATCTTCCACTTCCTGCAATTTGGCTGCCCGGCGGATCGCCTCCGCCAGCTCGTCGGTCAACTTCCCCTGTTCCTCGATCAGACGCAGCACTTCTTCCTTGCGCACGGCCAGATTGCGCAAATACCGGACCCGCTCCTCGATCTCGCGGATTCGCGTCTCGTCGAGCTGACCGGTCATCTCCTTGCGGTAACGGGCGATAAACGGCACCGTGTTCCCCTCATCCAGCAAGGCAATCGTCTGGGCCACCTGTTGGGGCTTGACGTTCAGTTCCTGCGCGATCGTGGCGACCATCTGTTTCCCATCCATGCAGATATGTATCCTCCTGTCCGTTTTTCTGTTGGTATTGTACCACAAAACGGAAAATCGACGGCTTCCCTTGCCGCCGACCGTCATGCCGCTATCCCTCGGATAAAGGGACTGTATTTACCTTCATCGCTTCGCGAAGTTTGAGCAGTGCCCGGCGCTGCAAACGGGACACATGCATTTGCGAGATGCCGAGCAGATCCCCCGCCTGCTTCTGGCTCATGTTTTCAAAAAAGGTGAGTTCGATGATCTGCCGCTCCCGTTCGTTTAACACGTGAAACAATTTGGCCAGCGTCAGCTCTACCTCGACACGGTCGTACCCCTTGTCTTCCTTGCCGAGCAAGTCCAATAGCGTCACCGTGCTGCCGTCGCTGTCGGCTTCGATTTCGCTGTCCACCGACAGCGAATGGTAATTGCGGCCCATCTCCAGCGCCTCCAGGACTTCCTCCTCGCTGATCTGAAGCAGTCGAGCGATTTCGTCAATGCTCGGAGAACGCTGCAACTGGACGGTCAGTTGATCCACCGCCTTTTTGATTTTCGGCCCCAGTTCCTTGATCCGGCGCGGAACGTGAACGCTCCACGTCTTGTCCCGAATGTGCCGTTTGATTTCCCCGACAATCGTGGGAACCGCAAAACTTTCGAAGTTTCCGCCAATCGACGGGTCATACCGGCGCAGCGCGGCCAACAAGCCGATCATCCCCACCTGTACCAGGTCTTCGAGCGGTTCTTGTCCGCGTGCGAAGCGGGAGGCGATTCCGTGCACCATCTCGGAGAACTGCAGGACGAGACGGTTCTGAATCTCTCTGTTTGGCGTCTTTTGATAAGCGGCGATCAGGCTGTAGAGATCATTGTCTGTTTTGGCGTGTTTCCGGTAATGGATCGACACTGTCCGCCACCTCGTCCCATCGCACGTACTTGGTCATGGCCACGACGATTCCCTCTCCCCCGCTGATGTCCACCTCGTCCATCAACGTGTGGATCAGGTACAGTCCGAGGCCTCCTTCCATCTGATGGGCAATGTCGACGGTTCCGTCAATGGGACCCAGCGTGGTTTTCACCCGGTCGACATCAAAACTCGTCCCCTTGTCCGCCACTAGGATCTGCAAACGGTCCGGGAAGACGAGGCAACGGATGCGGACATCTCCTTCTTCGCCCTGCGGATAGGCGTGCAGCACCGCGTTGGTACACGCCTCGGCCACGGCCAGTTTGATGTCCTCGATGTCGTCGTAGGAAAAGCCGAGGCGATTCGCAACCCCGGAGACCAGCAACCGGACGACGCCGATGTACTCGGCGCAAGCCGGAATGGTCAAGTCGATGATATCGCCCTTACGCTTGAGGTCCATTACGCTTCCTCCTCCGGTCCAGGCATGATGGGAACGATTTCGTTCAATCCGGTGATGCGGAACAAACGCTGGATGCGACCGTTGGCATTGCGGATGCTCAACCGGCATCCCGACTGCCTCGTCGCTTTCAGCGCGCCGACAATCACACCGATGCCGGTGCTGTCCATATAGCCGACGTCGGCCAGATCAAGCACCACGGCCCCTCCGGCAGAGGCCGCAACCAGCGGAATCAAGGTATCCTGCAACTTCGGTGCTGTGAAAGCGTCGATTTCCCCCGCCACATGCAAGATGGTGGCGTCCTCGACCGTTTCTGTCCGGATCGTCACATTCATCGCGTTTCCCCCATTTGTGATGTCGTTGCCAAATCCTGATGATCCCGGCCGCTATGCCGTCCGGCGAATCACAATCATGGTATGGTCATCAGGCAATTCGAAATTGGAGAGCACAAGTAGCTTGCGGTACAGGCTGTCCGCGATTTGCTGCGCCGGCAGCCCGATGACTTCGCGGATCCAGGCGGCCAGATCCTCCCGCTCGATGTAGCGTTCCCCGACTTTTCGCTCGGTGACGCCGTCGGTCATCAAAATCAACAGATCGCCTGGTTCGACGCCAATTTCCCGTTCCGGGTAAACGGCGTCGCGGTCGATGCCCAGCGCCAGTCCGCGCCCCTCCAGGTCATAAAACCGGTTTTCCGCCGCCCGATACCAGAATCCGGGTTCGTGCCCGGCAACCGCGTAGCGGAACACGTGCCCGACCGTGTCGTACCTGCCGTAAATCATCGTGATAAACATGCTGGAATCGATATTTCGCTCCACCACCCGATTGAGGTGGCGCAGCATGTCAGTCGGGGCGATATTGGTCTCCTGCAGGCTGTCCATGGCGTACTTGATCATCGACATGCAAAGCGCCGCCGGAATGCCCTTGCCGACGATGTCGGCAATCGCCACGCTAAACGCCTCTTTTCCGTATTCGGCAAAATTGTAATAGTCCCCGCTCATCTGTTTGGCCGGCATGCTGACCAGCCCGATCTCGATTCCCGGAAACGATGGATATGTATGCGGCAACAAGGTTTGCTGCATGGCGACCGCCACCTCGATCTCCGATTCCAGTTGCCGTTGCTTGCTGCGCAACATGCGGTGCTCCCGGTAGGCGAGCCCGTATTCGATCATCACTTCGGTCAGCAATTGAAACGACGCGCGAATAACCTCCGGCAGTTCGATAATGTGCTCGATCGACCTCACGTGCATGTCGACAATCTCCTCGGGAGCGATGTTTTCCTTGAGCAGCCACTTGCCCAACTGTTGCGCCAGGTAGAGTTGGTCCTCCCCCCGCCCTTTAAGAAAGGCGGCCAGAATCTCTTCATACCGGTTTTGTATGTGTCGACGAGTCATCGTGTGCGCTGGCTCCCCCTTCAGTTCCTCCATTTGACTGCTGTTACCGTCGTGCCTTTGCCAGGTACGCTGTCGATAGAAAACTCGTCCATCAGGCGCTTGACCCCCGGCAGCCCCGCCCCGAGCCCGCCGGATGTGGAATATCCGTACTCCATCGCCTTGCGAATATCTGGTATCCCAGGACCGTGATCGATCGCGGTGATCCGAAGCCCTGGCGTATCTCCCTTTTCAATCAACTCGATCGTGATCGTGCCTGTCCCCGCATACAGGTAAATGTTGCGGGCCAATTCGGAAATGGCCGTCGCGATGCGCGACTGAACAATATTGTCGTACCCCAATGCTTTTGCCATGCTGCGTCCTGTCTGTCTGGCGAAGACAATATCTTGTTCCGACTCAATCGTAATGCAACTTGGCACGATCATAGGATGTGACTCCCTTCGCGTGACTAACCTTCTTCCCGGTTGTTTGTCTGATTTTGACGGGTCTTGCAGTAAAGTATTTTTCGCTATCCCCGGGCGCAAATCCTTCCATACTGGGCAACAGCCGGGTTTCAAATTCTTGTGCGCACCTGCATAAAAAAACAAAAACCACACAGCGCAATCGCCTGATGTGGTTTGGTTGCGGATTGATTAAAAATCGATTAACCCCAAACTGATTTGCAGTGACTCATTGACCCGTTCCATCATCTCGTCATCGAGATGGGTGATCTTGTCGGTCAAACGTTGCTTGTCTATCGTGCGAATCTGCTCAAGCAGTATCACCGAGTCACGGTCAAACCCATACATCTTTGCATCGATTTCCACATGGGTAGGTAACTTTGCTTTTTGAATCTGAGCCGTAATGGCAGCGACGATGACCGTCGGACTGAAGCGATTGCCTATATCGTTTTGAATGACAAGAACAGGCCGTACGCCGCCCTGTTCAGAGCCGACGACGGGAGACAGGTCCGCGAAAAACACATCGCCACGTTTGACAATCACCGACTACACCCCGCTAACTAAGCGGTCCAATGTGAGGTCTGCTTCCTCTTCGGCTTCAAAAGCTTCCGATGCCATGTGCAGATTGATTTTTGCCATCTCCATGTAACCCTTTTGCATGGTCTCGCGAATAAAGCGTTTTTTGCGCTCTTTCAGGTACAGGCTCATGGCTTGGCGAATCAGTTCGCTGCGATTGGACTTCTCTTTCTCAACGACGCCGTCCACTTCCTGCAAAAGGTGTTGCGGCAAGCTAATCATGATGCGCTTCGTATTAGTCTTTGACAAGACAAATCCACCTCCAACACATGACCCTAACTTCCGTCTATACACTTGTTTATATGGGATTATGCCAATCGTAACAATACCATTATGTCGATCCGTGTGCAAAATTATACTTGCCAGGCAGGAAGCTTCACTCCCGCGCGGCATAGTTCATCACATTATTTATTCGCGTCTGTCCGCAAAAATTCCTGCTTTTCGGGCATGCCGTATGTTAACACTTGATGACGTCCGTCAAATGATGACAAACCTCGACCACCCGGCCGCCGCGCAGATAGACGCGCGGCACGCGGCCACTCAGCTTGCAGGCCACTTCGTAGTTGATCGTCCCCAGCCACTCCGCCACTTCGTCGAGCGAGATTTCCTCCGCTCCCTGGCCACCGTACAGGACGACTTCATCGCCCACTTGTGCGTCTTTGGCATCGATCCGCACCATGATCTGGTCCATGCACACCCGGCCGACCAGCGGCACGCGGCGTCCGGCATGCAGGACGAATCCCCGGTTGGACAGCGACCGCGAATACCCGTCGGCGTACCCGATCGGCAACGTGGCGATCTGTTCCCCGGCTGCGGCGGTGTACGTAGCCCCGTAGCTGACCGTAAACGATTCTGCCGGTGTCTTCACGTGAGCGATGCGCGTTTTCAGGCTGAGCGCCGGCTTCAGCCGAACATCCCCTCGCTGTTTCAGGTAAGCCGAAGGGTACAGCCCGTATAAACTTATGCCCAGCCGGATCGTATCATACCCCCATTGGGGAAACGCGATCGCCGCCGCGCTGTTGCAGCAGTGCACGGTGGGCAGCGTATGTCCCTTTTCGCGCAGCGACGTAAGTAGCGCCTGGAATCGGCTGTGCTGTTGTTGGACGTGCGCGGTGTCCTCCTCGTCCGCGCAGGCGAAATGGGTGAAAATCCCATCCCACGCCAACACAGGTGATGCCTGCACCGCTTCCACCAGTTCGAGCAATTCCGCTTCCGTGCGCACGCCAAGCCGCCCCATCCCCGTATCCACCTTGATGTGGACGCGCAACGGGCGCGTCGCCTGGCTTTGCTCCAAACGCTCCGATGCCGCCCTCACCCAATCAGCCTGATATACCGTCAGCGTAATATCCCGTCGTTGGGCTTCCTCCACGCTGTCGAGCGGCGTATAGCCGAGAACGAGAATCGGCGCCGTAATCCCGGCTCTGCGCAGCACCAACGCCTCGTCCAGCATGGCGACGGCCAGCGCGTTTGCTCCGGCGGCCAGCGCTTCCCGGCCGACCGCGACCGCCCCATGTCCGTAGCCGTCCGCCTTGACAACGGCCATAATGGCGGTTTCCGCAGGGATGTGACGGCGGAACGTCTTCACATTGGCACGGATGGCGTCCAGATCCACTTCCGCCCACGTGTCGCGACAATATGTTTTCATCGTTTACCGCCTCTTGTTCTTTTTATGGAAAAGCAACAGTCGTTCGTTTAAACGTTCCAAAAATTCACGGGAGACCATCAGCGCTTCCCGCTTGCCGTTCAACACGTACACGTTCCGGCCCTCGATCCCCTGTTCCACCTGATGGAGCGGATAGGCTGTCTCTTTGTTGCCGATCGAGACGATCAGATGAGTCGTGGTCAGCGTGTAACGCGGACGCAACACGGCCTTGTACACAAACGGAGCCAGTCCAACCACGGCGATCGCCATCGCCACGGCGAACAGCTTGAACGCCCCGCTGCCGGTCGGAAACCACGGCGAGACAAGCAGCATTCCGGCGATGAACACCACGGTTTCCCCTACGCGCAATCGCAGACTTTTTCGCAACAGCAAATCCTTGTATGTGGCTTCCGCCTGAAACAAAACCTCGTCGGTCGCTTTTTTCATCTGGCGTTCGGTCACCTTTCATCAGGACTATGCGTATCTTATCGCTTTTTTGTGGGACATGTCAATAAACCCGCGCCGCGTCCGGGGCAGACAAAATACGCCAAGAGCGAAAGGCCCTGCGCAAAAAAAAGCTGAACGGAGAAGAAACCCTCCGTTCAGCTTTTCGTCACGGGAACGATTCCCCTGTAGGAATGGCTTACTTGCCGGTGACGCCGTACGTGGAGTTCGCAACTTTCACCATCTCGTCTTCCGGCAAGTCACCGGTCAAGGTAAACTCGACGCCGTCCAACTCCCAGGTCAGCATGCGCTTCTGCTGGTCGGTGATGAGCACCCCGACGGTAAAGCCGAGATCAATCGGCTCTCCTTGCTCGTACGAAACTGTTGCCGCCGTCGGCCGGGACTCCAGCAACCGGTAGGTGTAGGCGCCTTTGTAGTCCATCACCACGACAGGCTCGCCGTCCCGTTTGACCGACTCGATTCCTACCTGCTTCACCCCGTCCGGCACGTACGTGGGTTCAATGACCCCGAACTGGCTGGAAGGCTGTTTCGCCGGTTGGTCCGGTTTGCCGCCCTGTGCCAGCGTCGGCACGACGGTAAAGCCGCTGGTCATGTTGCGATCTTTGTCAAACGCGTCCTTGTCGAACTCGGGATTAAATGTAAAGTTGTTAAAGGTAATTTCTACCATCGTGTTCAGATTGGTATCCATGATCTTCGCGCGAGCCGGTTTGAAATCTTCCGTTAACCAGATTTGTTGCCTGGTCAGCGAACGATTGCCGCTGTAATTGGCCTTGACCTCAAACATGTACTGGTTGTTGTCCATTTTCAGCACGCGTTCGCTGTCTTCCATAATGCTGCGCACCAGCGTTTCATACAAGTAGAGCGGACCGTTGTTTTCCGGCCAGCCGCTTTGGAAGCGGAAGCTTTTGTTCAGATGCGGCGTGAGCACAAATACGCCTTCGTCGTTTTTCAGGATGATTTGCGTGATGTTGCGCTGTTTGGACGTCAATGCCACGCGATAATTGTCCGGCTTTTCGTACCAGACTTGCACGTCGTACTGCTGCGTCGTCGAACCGGTCTGCAAGGTAAGCACCGCGTTCGTCTTGTAACCGGACATTTTGTCAAGGGTGCTGCTCAAGTCGCCGATCACGTCTTCCGGTGTCTTTTTGCCGAAGCAGCCGGTTGTGAGAGCCGTCAAAACGAGCAATAAGACCAACCACAAAGCTCCCCGTTTCAATCGAATCATCTCCTCCTTCTCTATTTTCGACAAAGGAGGGATTGCCTGTCTATTTCCCAGGAAATTTGTCAGCCCCGGCACGAACCTGCAAACTGTGTCGATCTCGTATTGCAGCGGCTTTCTGACAGGCGAAACAGAGAGCGGCGAATAACGAAACGCGGCGGACACAGGATCGCTTGATCTGGCACCGGACCTGATCTTCATGCTGCCGAACAGGTCGTCCCTCCTAATCTACGCGATATATATCTATGTCCCGTCTCGTCCCGATATGCAGACAAGTTACACTTGTTCGATCACAACCTGGGCAACCGCATACTGCTTGCTGTGGGAGATGCTTACGTGCAACACGATCCTGTCGGCAGCGGGAAACAAGGCGTCGAGCACCTGCTGGGCAATTTCCAGTCGAGGCCCTCCGTTTGCCGACGGCAACAACTCGATGTCGTGAAGGCCGGCACAGGCCCCAATACCCGTGCCCAAGGCTTTGGCCGCCGCCTCCTTCGCGGCAAAACGACCGGCGACGTACTCAACCATCCGCAGCTCGGAAGCCTCCTTCAGTCCCTGCCGCTCCCGCTCGGTCAACACCCGCGTCACAAATCCAGGCTGCCGGCGCAGAATCGCGGCGATCCGCTCCAATTCGACGATGTCAACGCCTATTCCCAGTATCATTCCGTTTCCTCCTGCCACTGCCTCGTTCTTTGTCATTATGACCAACGTTACCACGAGCAACCAGCCAGTGGCAAGAAACGGGCGCACCAAGCGAAAAACCCCCGCCAATACGACGGGGGTTTTCTCGCTCAACACCCTTAGACAGTCGGGTTGTTGTTTTGAGCGGCACGGTTAGCAGACTCCTGGTTTTGGCGCCGTACCTGCGCAGCGTTGGTATCGGAAGCAAACTCGGTGGTGGTGTTTTGTGTTTGGGCTGCACGAGCTGGCTGAGCAGGATTGGTGCCAGCTTGTTCTTGATTGCGTTTGGCCATGGCTTGGTTCACCTCCTCAACGTTGCTGAGTATAATGTGCGCCCCGCTGGCGGTAGCTATTCCACCTATTTTTGCCTGACGGGCAGACGACCGACGAGCGTGTCTAAAAAAATCACCCGACCGCAGCCAACGCTGTGTCGGGTGGTGTCATGCCCGGAAGGCATTCATTCATCTGCTTATAAAGCCGGACTCATGTCGCGATGTTGTACGGTTTGAACAAATTTCTTCATATCAGGCAACTGGTCGAGAATCATCCTGACGATCGGGGAACAATCTTGATTAATGGAATAAAACACCCATGCGCCTTTGCGCGTCTCTTTGACGAGGCCGTGCATGCGGAGTTTGGCCAAATGCTGGGAAACGGAAGGTTGAGACGTTTGCAAAATGTCTACCAAATCACGTACGCAGAACGATTGCACGTGTAACAGGGCCATGATCGTCAGGCGCGTTTTGTCTCCGAGCAATTTGAATATATCGGCAAGATACAGCACTTGCATCATATCCGTGGGATCCATGGTCTACCCCGCCTTTGTTTTGGTTTCTGCCTTCTCAGTATACTATACCAGCTAGAAACCCATCAATAGCGGCTAATTTGCTCTCCTGCGGCAATGCTGTGGTCAACCGAAGCGACCGGTGATGTATTCTTCCGTCCGCTTGTCGCCGGGATTCTGGAAGATCACCGGCGTGGCGTCGTACTCCACCAGTTCGCCATTGAGGAAAAACGCGGTCTTGTCAGAAATGCGTGCCGCTTGCTGCATATTATGGGTGACGATGACAATCGTGTACGTCGTTTTCAACTGTTCGAGCAACTCTTCGATTTTGGCTGTGGAGATCGGGTCCAGCGCAGACGTGGGTTCGTCCATCAGCAGGATCTGCGGGTTGACCGCCAGCGCGCGGGCGATGCACAACCGTTGCTGCTGACCGCCGGATAAACCAAGCGCCGACTTCTTCAGCGAGTCTTTCACCTCGTCCCACAGCGCGGCGGCACGCAGGCTGTTCTCGACGATGTCGTCCAGCGTTGAGCGGTCGGTGATGCCGTGCAGTCTCGGACCGTAGGCGATGTTGTCGTAGATGCTTTTGGGGAACGGATTGGGCTTCTGAAACACCATGCCCACTTTTTTGCGCAGTGTCTCCACGTCGACGTCGGATTTGTAGATGTCTTGTCCGTCAATGCGGACACTTCCGTTGATCTTGACCTGGGGGATGACGTCGTTCATTCGGTTCAGCGTACGCAGAAAGGTCGATTTCCCGCAGCCGGACGGCCCGATCAAGGCGGTAATCGTATGAGGATCGACAGAGAAATGTATATGACGAAGAGCGTGATGCTCTCCGTAGTAGAGATTCAGCTCCCGTACGTCGATGATGCTCACTCGCAATCGCTCCCTTGGCGTTATTCGTGTCGCTGGCCGCAGCCGTTCTCTTCAAACGGCATGCGGGCCGCAAGACAACCGACGCGGCGTAAGCTGGCGCCATCGCCGCGCGTGAATCAATCAATAAAAAATCGTACCAGCAAAATGTTGCCTTATGGTTTGGCAATTGTAAAAATCTCGTTAAGATGTGCCGAAAGCGTACGACGCGCAGGTGACAAAGCCCCGAAGGTACAAGGTGTACAAACAAGGCGTGCCCCGTGAAAAGGGCACGCCTTGTTTTTGTCCCTGTCATTCCCGCGTCAGCGGTTCGCTGACATCGACATGGCCCATCAACGAATCGGTCGGTTTGCCGTCGACCAGGATGCGGATGCGCTTCACTTCCGGGAACTGAAACAAGCTTTTTTTCAGGGCGTTGATGGCGAAGTCTTCGCCGGTAGACCCTACATTGTACTGGTTCTTGCTGTCGGCGTCGAGCGTCAAGAGTCCGTCCTGCAGCGACACCGAATGATACTTGAAGTTTGACCAAAGCGGTTCGTGCCCTTTTTGCGCCGGACGGCCCAAAAGATCGATCACTTTTTGGTACTTCTCGACGTCAGAGGTGTAGGTGATCTTGTGTGTTTCAGGCTGAAGTTCGGTCAAATTATCGTCGGCGTAATACACGGTCACCTCAACGCTCGACTCTTGGGGCTTCGACACCTCAGGCGTTGACTGCGTGTTGCTCCCGCCAAGATTCGTGGCGGCAGCGGCCTGATCGGTATTGGCGGGCGCCTGGGACTGCTGGCGGGAGACCGGTGCGGTCGTACAAGCGGCCGACAGCATGCTGACCGCCAGCAAGGCAACAAACAGGATTGTCAATCGTCTCATGGCAAACCTCCCGTGAATGGATTAGTGGTGTTTCTCATAATACTCGCGGATGGCTGCAACCAGTGCTTTTGCCACTTTATCCTGAAACGCCGGTGAGGTCAACTGGGCGTTTTCGTACGCGTTGGTGAGGAAACCGGATTCTGTCAACACGGCAGGCATCTTGGTGTTTTTGATCACGTAGAAGTCGGTGCGATGCACGCCCCGGTCCGGGAACTGGGTTGCGCCGATCAAGTGGCGGTGGACGATCGCGGCCAACTCCGCGCTGTTGTCATTATAGTAATACGTCTCGGTTCCTCTCGTCTCCGGTTTGAACGAATTGGCGTGTACCGAGATGAACAGGTCGGCATTCAGATCATTGGCCAGTTTGACCCGCTCCTGCAAGGTGGGGTACACGTCCGTCGTGCGGGTGGCGACCACCTGGAACTCCTTGTACTGTTTCAAGAGTGCCACCATCCGGTTTGTGACGGCGAGGGTAAAGTCTTTTTCCACATTGCCCTTTACTCCCTTGGCACCGGGGTCCTTGCCGCCGTGGCCGGGATCCACTACGATCAAAAAGCCGGTTTTGGCCGGTTTGGCCGTCAGATCGACATCAAATCCGTCGGCTCGCTGCGTCAGTTTGTAGGCCGCCTTTTGCCCCAATTCGATGACCACCCGTACCGTGGCGGGTGCTTCGCTGTACTGGCTGTAGCGAATCATGTGAATCAGCGGCGCCGACGCTGCCGCCGGAGCGGTCTGTGCAGAATTGTCCGCTGTGCCGGACGAGTCATTGTCGTCCTGATCGGACACCGCCTGATTGACCGGATAGGCGACGGCCGTGCCGTCCCGCTGCAAGAGTTGCACCAAATCGTCTGCCAGCAACGTGTTGGGCAAATCAATGACGACACGATCCGGTCCCGTCAACGTAAAAGCCTTCGGCGCAACAGGCTTGTCCGTGTCAATGGCGATCCGGCCGCCGTCCGCGCGTATCCCCAACAGGTGGTTGACGCACTCCAGGTTTACCTCGTTCTGCTCCTGATTCCACTTTGCCTTGCCGCCGAGCAGTGTCTCCACCGCCGCGACCGGCACCATCTCCTGGTCGTCAATCTTCTTCACCGTCCCGTCCAGCGGATGAAGCAAGCCAGCGTCCACCCCGATGGCCTGCGCCAGCGCACGCAGCGGCAAAAAAACGCCCCCCTCCAGCTTGTACGATTTGAGCGAACCGGTCATATCGGTTCCATTGATATGTACGGTAACCGGACGATTGACCACCACTGTCCGGGATTGGCTCTCCCATCCGACAGTCGCTCCGAGCGCTTCCCCGACGAAACGCAACGGCAAGAGGATCCGGTTCTCAAGAACGAGCGGCGGCGTATCCAGTTTCGCCTGTTTGCCGTTCACCCACGCTTCGTTACTGTCGAGCGCAAGCACCACTTTTTTGTCGCCGCTTGTAACGGTGGCTTTGCGCTTCGTCTGCTCCCATTCCACCCGGGCACCGATTCCCTCGGCGATCACCCGAACCGGTACCAGCGTACGGCCTTGATTGATGACCGGAGGCACATCCGGTTCCACCTGTTGTCCCTCGATGACAAGCCGAACCGTCTCATCCGACACGGCGGCGGATGCCCAGGCCGGCAGCAAGCCGAACAGGCAGGTCAAAACAGTGATCACTCTCCAAAACGTCCTCATTCCGTTCCTCCTCTGGTCGTGTTGTTTGTCTTGTATGGGTAAAGCCGTTCGCGGTCTGTCGACACGAACGGCAGATAAGTGCGCAAACGTTGTTGAATGGTGTTGGCTTCCATTACTAATAGACGTGATTTGTCCAAGAAAGTTTGTAGGATTTTTGGACTAAAATGAACGAAGACCGCCATACATCAGCGGTCTTCGTTGTCAACACCTGACGCCGTCAATAACGGTGCCGCCCCCGCGCCGGCGTTGCCGCTTTGCCCAGGCCGCCGTTGGCGAGGAACTGTTGCAACATCCGAATGACAGCCGGATTGGACAAAATCTTCAGCGTCTCGGCCATTTTCGGATGGTTTAGCTGCGGGACCACACTCCCCAACTGGGGCAACAGCGGCAGCAATTCCTCAAGCTTCATGGTGGTTTTGCCTGAGGGAGCCGCTTCCACCTCCACCGGTATGGACCGGCGGGAGAAAAGCAAGCCGCGACGGGAGCGCGCCGGTTTGAAACGGGTCAACAACCCTTTCACCTCGTCGATGTCTAGCCGCATCGCCTGGACTTCGCTGAGAAGTTTTTCGCTTCGGGCATTGTGGGCTTCTTCCAACCGGTTGAGCGCGAGCGTTACCTGGCTGCGGGAGGATGCCTTCCGTTTTCCTCGTTTCGCGATGGTCAGCACCCCCCTACTTTTTCAGGCGCTTCTTGATGTGGTTGATCTCGTTTTTGTTCACGCCCCGCTTTTCCAATTTGTCCAGCAGGCTGTTTGGTGTCTCGGTTCGGGCCATGCGGCGGAACTGTGCCACATAGTTGTCCAGTTCTTTGTCCGACAGTTTCTTCCCGGCCCTCTGGCTAATGTCACGGAACACTTCCCTGAGTCCGGCGTCCGTCCTCAACTTCTCCTTCGGGATTGACTTTACGATGGACAGCCACTTGCTGATATCCACTTACTCTCCTCCTTTGACTGACGGTTCCTTTTTACAGTATGTCAGCCCGAACGATCTGGATTGGTCAGATGTCTATGGAAGGAGAATCTTTTTTGATCGGGAAAGAAAAAACCCGGCCGGCGACAGATCGCCAGTCGGGTCACAAAGTAACTCTAATAGGTTATTGGTTGTTCAATTGTCCCACGAACAGAACGGAACCTTTGTAGTTCTTTTCGATGAACTCTTTTACTTCCGGAGAAGTCAGGGCTTGCGCCAGCTTTTTGATTGGCTCGCTGTCCTTGTTGTCTGGACGAACAGCCAACACGTTCACATACGGGTTGTTTTCCCCTTTTTCCAGGTAGATCGCGTCTTTGGCCGGAACGAGGCCAGCTTCCATCGCGAAGTTGGAGTTGATGACAGCGGCGTCTACAGCAGCGTCGTCAAGCGCGCGCGGCAGCATCGGCGGTTCCAGTTCGACCAGCTCGATCTTCTTGTCGACGATGTCGGCGACGGTGCCGTTGATGCCGACGCCGTCTTTCAGTTTCAAGAGACCGGCTGATTGCAGCAGAGCCAGGACGCGGCCTTGCTCGCCTTGACCGTTGGTAATCGCCACTTTTGCCCCTTGTGGCAGAGACGCGACGTCTTTGTACGCTTTGGCCTTGTTGGAGTAGATGCCCAGCGGCTCGATATGAACGCCGGCAACCCAGGTCAGGTTAAGACCTTTTTCCTTATTGGTGTTCTCCAGCCACGGAATGTGCTGGAAGTAGTTGGCATCCAGTTCTTTTTCCGCCAGTTGGGTGTTTGGCAGGACGTAGTCCTGGAACAAGACGACATCCAGTTTGATGCCCTCTTTCTCCAGTAACGGCTTCACGACTTGGTTGAGGATCTCGGCGTGCGGCACTGCGGTCGCGCCCACTTTCAGCGTCACTTCTTTTTGTTGTTCCGCAGCCGGTGCGTTTGCCGCGTTTTGCGCAGGCTTGTTGTCAGCCGGAGCTTGGCCGCACGCTGCCAGTGTCAGCGCCATCAGGCCCGCCATCAGTGTGGACAACAATTTTTTCATTGCATGATACCCCCATTCCCTTATATGAAAATGAAATATGGTTAACGATGATCAAGCTTGCGGGCAATCGCGTCGCCGATCATCTGTACCCCCTGAACGAGAATGATCAAAAAGACCGTCGTGACAAACATGATGTCCGGCTTGAAGCCGTTGAAGCCATAGTTGTACGCCATCGCGCCCAGACCTCCGGCGCCGACCACCCCGGCCATCGCCGAATAGCCGATCAGCCCGACAGCGGTCACCGTGATGCCGGAAACGATGCCCGGCAGCGCCTCCGGAATCAGGATTTTCCGGATGATCTGCCAGTTGGTCGCTCCCATCGACTGCGCGGCTTCAATCACCCCTCGGTTGACCTCGCGAATCGAGGTTTCCACCAGCCGGGCAACGAACGGGGCGGAACCCGCCACCAGGCTGATGATCGCCGCGTCCGGACCGATCGAGGTGCCGATCAGTTTGCGCGATACCGGGATCAGGATGATCACCAGCACGATATACGGAATCGAGCGCAAAATGTTGATCACAGCCCCCAGGAACTGGTTGAGCGCGGGCATCGGTTTCAAGTGGTTTTTGCTGGTGATCACCAGGAGCACGCCGAGCGGAATCCCGATGAGCGCGGAAAACAAGAGCGAGAGAGAAACCATGTACATCGTTTCGCCGATCGCTTTTTCGATGTAGTCCCAGAACTTGACCACATTGGGCAGATAGGTTTGCAGCAAGTCGTTCATTCCTGCGCACCTCCTTCGGCCCCACGGAGCACGTCCACTTTGACTCCGTGCTTTTTCAGGTAGGCGATCGCTTTGGCCTCGACGTCGACATCACCGGGCACCTGAATGTACAGCGTGCCGAACGCCACGTCTTTCAGCCGCTTGATCTGCCCTTGCAGGATATTGACCTCCACGCCCAGATCGCGCACCAGTTGACTGATGGTCGTCTGGTTGGCCGCTTCGCCGAGGAACGTGCATTGCAGCACGGTTCCCTGGCCGAGGCTCGTGAGGAACTCTTCGCCGATCTGCTCGGTTCCGGTCACCTGGCTGATAAATTCGCGGGTCGTAGTCGTCTTCGGATGGGAAAAGACCTCCACCACATCACCCATCTCGATGATCCGGCCGCTCTCCATCACGGCGACGCGGTCGCAGATTTTTTCGATCACGTGCATCTCATGGGTGATCAGCACGATCGTCAGCCCCAACTTGCGGTTGATCTCTTTGAGCAAGTCCAGGATGGAGTCGGTCGTCTTCGGGTCCAGCGCCGAAGTGGCCTCGTCGCACAACAGCACGTCCGGCTGGTTGGCCAGGGCACGGGCGATGCCGACACGCTGCTTTTGGCCGCCGGAAAGCTGCGACGGGTACACGTCCGCCTTGTCGGCCAATCCGACCAAGGCCAGCAGTTCATCGACACGGGCCTTGTGCTCGCTTTTGGGGATCCCGGCGATCTCCAGCGGCAGAGCGACGTTTTCGGCCACGGTGCGCGACCAGAGCAGGTTAAAGTGTTGAAACACCATCCCGATTTTGCGCCGTGCCTTGCGCAATTCCCGGTTGGACAACTGGTTCAGCCGCGTGTCCCCCACGGTCACGTCACCGGATGTCGGCTTCTCCAACAGGTTCATCATCCGCACCAGCGTCGATTTCCCCGCGCCGCTGTATCCGATGATGCCAAAAATCTCCCCTTTTTTTATCGATAGATCAATACCGTCCAACGCGGTAAACGACCCGAACCGGTTTTTAAAGACTTTTACCACGTTCGAAAGCGTGATCACCGCCAAGGTCCCCTTTCCCGAAAGAATGAATTCTCGCGCAGCTTGAAAGCGTTTTTAAAGTGCGACTATTGTGATTTGCGGAAACCTTTCGCATTCTTGCGCATTATTCCCATTGAAATACTGGGATTAAAGATAAACATACATAAACAATAATGAAATTGCCCCCGCCTGTCAATGTAAATTTTCCGGGTAAAACGAGAATATTGAATGAACACAATAAGACTGCCCTGACAAGGGCAGTCTTATGTCATCGGTGATGGTTCCGGCTCGCTCTCCTGGCGGTCTCGTCTGTCTCTCGGCTTACGGAGCAGACCGGCTGCCGGCTGCGGCGGTGGTGTGCTCCTGCAGTTTTTCCTGGACGTAGCGCTGTACCCTGGACACGTCCGGCAACAGCACGGAACCGCCGCGATTGGCTTCGCGAAATGCGCCCGGCTGAGGAAGCTGGTAGCCGCCGTCCGGCGAGCCGTGGAGGCTGAGGCCGAGCGCCGCCAACTTCAGCATGTCGCCTGGCGTCAGGTTGGTTTGTACGTACGGGCGCACCTCTCCGAGAATCGTCGGCACCTGTAACAGCGTCGTGCCTTTTTTCATCTGTTCCGCAAGCGCGGTGAGCAGTTTCCGCTGCCGCTCGGTGCGGGTGTAGTCGGAAGTGGCGTCATGGCGGAACCGCACGTACTGCAACGCCTTGTTGCCGTCAAGATGCTGGAAGCCTTTTTTCAGGTCGATATCGTAGAGGCCCTTGTCGGCCGGGTCGCGGTAGCGCATGTTTTTCTCCACGTCGATGTCCACGCCGCCGACCGCATCGATCAGGTGTTTGAAGCCTTCAAAATCGGTCACGACATAGTAGCTGACAGGCAGGCCGGTAAACTGGCTGACCGTTTCCATCGCCGCTTGCGGCCCCCCCTGGGCCAGCGCCGCATTGATCCGCGAATGGCCGTACCCGGGGATGTTCAGATAGGTGTCGCGCAGAATGGAAAACAGGTCGTACGTCTTGCTGACAGGGTCGATGCTGACGAGCATCATGCTGTCCGAACGAGGCGTCTCCTGCGGCCGCAGCGCCCGTGTGTCCACGCCCATCAGTAATATGTTGAGGCGTTCGCCGCCCCACAGCGGAATGTCCGGCTTGTCCGTCTGTTGTGCAGGGTTGTCCTTGACAATGTTCGGCTGGTGCACGCCGGTGGCAAACGAGTAAAACGCGTAGGCGTAATATCCCGCCCCGGCCGCCAGCAACAGCACCAGGCCAACCAGCAAACGCTTTATCTTCAAGCGAAACGCACCCTTTCCCATGTAATGAGTGAAGCCCTATCATCTAAGTATACTTGATCGGACAAGTTTCGGAACAGCCTGTTTTTGGCGTGGGGGGAAAGATAACCCAGCCCCGGCTCGGCCGAAGACGGTCAAACCGGGGCTGTGGCAGAATAAGTCGCCGTCAGGACCTCGGGCGCCTACCGCACCAGACTTTGCCTGCCCCCGCTTACCATCTCGCGTCCCGTCCGATCGGCACGAAGCACCCCGCCCATACCGGCGACAAACGTCGGGATCCCGGCGGCCACCCAGATCAGGGCCCAGTCGCGGAAACCCAGCTCGGTCGTTTTGAAAATCGGCTGCAGTGGGTGAATGTAGATAACGCCCAGCAGCAGCACCAGCGAGGAAAGTACGGCCCAGACCAGGTATTTGTTTTCAAACGGGTTGCGGTGAAACACGGAGTGCTCGCTGCGGCAGTCGAATACGTGAATCAGTTGGGCCATCACCAGGGTGGCAAACGCCACCGTCTGGGCATGAACGAGATCGGCCGGGTTTTCCCGAAGCGTCAGCCAGAACGCCCCCAGCGTCATCAATCCGATCAAAAGGCCCCGGCTGATGATTTTCCAGCCCAGCCCGCGGCCGAATATGTTTTCGTGCTTGTTGCGCGGCTTCTGGTGCATCGTGTCCGCTTCCGCCGGGTCGACGCCCAACGCCATCGCCGGCAGGCCGTCGGTCACCAGATTGACCCAGAGAATCTGAATCGGTACCAGCGGCAGCGGCAGGCCCAGCAGCATGGCGAAAAACATCACGAGAATTTCGCCGACGTTGGAGGCGAGCAGGTAGCGGATAAACTTGCGCACATTGTCGTAAATGTTGCGCCCTTCCTCGACAGCGGCGACAATGGTGGCAAAATTGTCGTCCCGAAGCACCAGGTCGGCCGCTTCCTTGGTCACATCCGTGCCGGTGATCCCCATGGCGATGCCGATGTCGGCCGATTTGATCGCCGGCGCGTCGTTCACCCCGTCGCCGGTCATCGCCACGACGTGTCCCCGGTTTTGCAGCGCGCGGACAATCCGCAGTTTGTGCTCAGGCGAGACACGGGCGTAGACGGCGACACGGTCGACGCACGACTCCAGTTCCCGGTCGCTCATCTCGTTCAGTTCGCGCCCCTCCAGCACTTCGGTCAATCCGCGCAGCAGGCCGATTTTGCGGGCGATTGCCTCCGCCGTGATCTTGTGGTCCCCGGTGATCATCACGGTCTTGATCCCGGCTTGGCGGCAGAGGGCGATCGCGTCTTTCACTTCTTCGCGCGGCGGGTCGATCATCCCGACCATGCCGATAAAAATCAATCCATTTTCGACAGTGAGCGGCGGCTGTCCCTCGCGATAGCTGACCAGGGGTTTGTAGGCGAAGCCGAGCACGCGCAGGGCCTGTTTGGCCATCGCCTCCGTCTCGTCCAGCACACGCTCGCGCAATTTGTGGGTCAGCGGGATTATCTCATCCTGCCAAAGGATGTGGCTGCAGCGATACACGAGCGCTTCCACCGCGCCCTTGGTCAACAGGGTCAGCTTGCCGTCCGGTGACCGTTCGACGACCGACATCATCTTCCGGTCGGAGTCAAACGGAAGTTCGTCCACGCGTTCGCCTGGCGGATACAACGCTGTCCGGCCGTCCCCTTTTGCCTTGGCGGCCAGCACCAACAAGGCTCCTTCGGTCGGATCGCCAAGGACACGCCAGGACGCCGTTTTTTTCCCCAGACCCAACCGCTTGCGCTCTGCCTCTTCTTCACTGGTCAGCCGGGCATTGTTGCACCGCTCGGCGACGCGCAAGAGCTGCCGCAGCGCACCGTCGCCCGCCACCCGCACCGGCTTGCCGCGCAGGCTGATCTGTCCGCTTGGCTCGTATCCGCCGCCGCTCACCTCAAACCGCTGATCGCCGTGCCAGATGTGCGTGACCGTCATTTTGTTCTGGGTCAGCGTGCCGGTCTTGTCGGAGCAGATCACGGACGCGCAACCCAGCGTTTCCACGGAGGGAAGCTTGCGCACAATGGCGTTGCGCCTGATCATCCGCTGGACGCCAAGCGCCAGCGCGATGGTCACGATCGCGGGCAAGCCCTCAGGGATAGCCGCCACCGCCAGGCTCACCCCGGCGAGAAACATCGTCAACAGTTTCTGCCCGTGCCAGATGCCGGCCGCGATTACCACGACGGTGAGGAGAACCGCGACGCCGACGAGAATTTTACCCATCTGTTCCAGACGCAGTTGCAGCGGTGTCTCCGTCGTATCCGCCTGATTCATCAGGTGGGCGATTTTCCCGATCTCGGTCTGCATCCCGATGCGGATCACGATGCCCTTGCCCGTCCCGCCGGTCACCATTGTCCCCATGAACGCCAGGTTTTTCTGGTCGCCCAGCGGGATTTTCTCCTCGGGATGCTTCGGCGTCACCACCTTGTCCGTCTTGGCGACCGGCACGGATTCCCCGGTCAAGGCCGACTCCTCGATCTCCAGTCGGCTGGCCGCGACAATCCGCAGGTCGGCCGGCACGCGGTCGCCCGCTTCCAGGAGCACCACGTCACCCGGCACCAGCTTGGCCGCCGGAATCACCTCCTGCTTTCCGTCCCGCACCACCCGGGCCATTGGCGAAGCCAGCTCTTTCAGCGCCTGCAGGGAACGCTCCGCCCGCGCTTCCTGGATGAAGCCGAGCACGCCGTTCATGAAAATAATCGCGATGATCGTGATCGCGTCCAGATATTCGCCCAAGAAGAAGGAAATCACCGTGGCCACCGTCAAAATGCCGACCATAAAGTCTTTGAACTGGCTGATAAACACGGCGTAGAGCGGCACTTTTTTCGCTTCCGCCAACTGGTTGGGGCCGTGCTGCCGCTGCCTCTCTTCCGCTTCTACCGCTGACAGTCCGCTCATTGGATCGCTGCCCAGAAGGGCGGGAAAGTCGCTCGTCGGGACTTGATACCATGGTTTGCTCGATTTCGCAGTCACGTCGATCTCCTCCATCGCTTGTTTCTCTTCTTCATGTGTATGCAGACAGGCCCATGCCTATGATGGAGGAAACGTGCAAACTGGCGAAAAAGCGAGACAGGCTCCGACCCCCGCACAGGGCGGGACGGAGCCTCTGGCAGCGTCGACTGCGGCTGCAAACGGCCTAGCCTCCCATTTTCAACAACCCGATGCCGATCAACAGCATCGGCGGCAGATACGACACGCGCTGAAACCAGCCGACGGCGGCGAACCGCCTGCCGTTGGCCATGCCGCTGTACAGCAGGATGGCGCCGACCAGCGCCACACAAACCGCTGTAAACAGCGGCGGGTAATGGAGCAGCGCCAGACTGATGCCTGCCCCAAAGGCGTCGAGCGACAGCGCCAGCCCGAGCATGACCGCCTCCCATCCGACGATGTGACCGGAGCGGTCGGCGTCGGCTCGGGCAGGATCGCGCAGGATGTGGATGATCAAGCCGAACAGGCGAATCGTCCATTCAAACTGATACGGCTTGTGAGCGTCCACCGGCTCTGCTTCCGCCGGTTCGGACGATTTGCGTTCGGCAAACATTCTCCACCAGGTAAATAAACCGATGACGATCAGCACGGCTGCTCCCGCTTTTTTGCTGGCATCCGGGGTGATCCATGCCATCACCCACTGTCCGATGGTCATCGAAGCGAAGACGACGCAAAACGAACAAAGCGCGATAATCAGCAACGAGGCGAACGGGATTCTCATTTTTCGCATGCCATACGCGAGCCCGACGCCGAAGCCATCCAGGCTGATCGACAGCGAGACCAGAGCGAGCGAAATCCATCCGCTCATGAACAACCCACCTCCACTTGTAATCCCCATAGTATATGTGGGCGGGAAGAAAACTGGTCACCCATGAGCGAGTTTATGTCGACTGTGTCCTTTACAACCGGCTGATCACGATGCCAAAACAGGTGGCGTTCAACAGCAAGGTAATCCCCGCTCCGATCAGCAGACCGTTGACAATGCCGACACGTCCCCTGTAGGCAAAGAACAGAAGGGCCGGAAACAGGTACACCATTTGGGAGATCCCGATCGCAAACACCGCGGGCGGATAAAAGACCCAAAGCAGGTGCAACAGGGCAATGAGGCCGATGCCTTTCCACACTTCGCTCCCGATCTTGTGTTCATTTGACCCGTCTGCCCCGTCGCGGTTTTGATCGTCATCCATCAAGGAGTCACCTCCTCCTGGCTGTACCGGGCCCACAAGGCCTTCAACCGCTCTTCCTTGCCGTCCCGGTAAAACAGGTTGTATGTGTCGAACGGAATGATTCGCCCGTCCGGATGGGCGATGTGGACACACGACTTTTTCACCGAGCGCACATCAAAAGCGTACGCGTCGAGGAACTGCATGATAATCACGCGAAACACGTTGTCGTACGTAATCGTCTCCGGCACCCGCACCAGCGGCAGGCAGCAGAGCAGGTTTCTCAGCGACACGGCGGACGATTGCGGCGAGTGGCTGGTGGAAAACAGGGAAAACAGCTTTTCCTTCAGCGTCTCATCCTGCTCGAAGACGATGGTGTTGCGCGATCCCGCAAGCAATACCTGCGGGTCGATCAATCCGGTGAGCGGCACCACTTCCCCGTCCAGCTTCAGCGCGTAGGCCATCGCCAGACAATCCGGGTGGCACGGCACGGGGATCACATCAGCGGCGGAGAAAATCCCCGACTGGTCGATGATCATCTGTCGCACCTCGCTTAGCGTCAGCCGGTCTGTCGCCGGATCGAACCCCTCCAGTCGACCCGCCGCCTGGATCGGCTGGAAGGTGACGCCCCGCACGCAACGCTGCCGGGTGGCGTAGCGAATGATCTCGCCGATCTCGCTGTCGTTTTGGCCTTTTTTCAGGGTGACGACAAGGGTGGTGGAAATGTTGAACTCGTTTAAATGTTCCAACGCTTTCTTGCGCACCTCGCGCAGGTCCGCTCCGCGCAGCGCCTCCAGCGTCTCCTGCTGGAAACTGTCAAACTGCAGATAGATTTCAAACCCTGGCATGTATTCAGCCAGTCTCTGGACGAAGGCGCGGTCCCGGGCGATGCGAAGCCCGTTGGTGTTCACCATCAGATGCCTGATCGGCCGGCGTTTCGCCGCGTCGAGAATCTCGAAAAACTGCGGGTGGATCGTCGGCTCGCCGCCGCTGATCTGGACGACATCGGGCGTCCCCTCGTTGCGCACGATGGCATCCAGCATCGCCTCGATCTCCTCCAGACTGCGGAAGTGCTGCCGCTTCGGCGACGACTCGGCGTAGCAGATCGGACATTGCAGGTTACAACTGTCGGTCACCTCCACCAGGGTGAGGCAACTGTGCTGCTCGTGGTCGGGGCACAGCCCGCAGTCGTACGGACAGCCGTAGCGGATCGGCGTGTTGAACCGAAGCGGCATCTCCGCCGGTTTCAGGTACTGGCGCGTCTGTTTGTAGTAGTCTACGTCCGTGGCGATCAGCACCTTTTCTGGACCGTGTTTGGGACAGCGTTTCGTCAGGTAGACGCGGTCGTCCTGGAAAATCACCTTGGCCTCCACCTTTTGGTAACAGGTGGAACAGATGCTGTTCGTCAACTCGTAAAACAGGTACGGGCGGTTAGGCATGGACATCACTCCTTCGCGCAAAAGTGAACAAGCGTCTAAGGGATCTGCGATAATACAGCAATCCGGCAAGACAGGCAAGCTGAATCTGCGTCAGGCCGGCATACACCCCCGGGTACGGTTTGATAAAGTCGACGCCAAAGCGATAGGCCAGATACCCGGCGAGAAACAGTTTAAACAGGTCGCCTTCCTCGTAGGGGTACCGTTTGCGCCAGCGGATGACTCCGCCCCAGGCAAGCAGAAACGCGATTTCGTACAATTGTGTCGGATGACGGGGAACGCCGTCGCCGAAATCCACCCCCCACGGCAACGAGGTGGCCACTCCGTGCGTATTGTCGGCAAGTCCGGTCAAAAAGCAGCCGATCCGGCCGATGGCCATCCCGACGATCAAAGGGAAGACGAAATCGTCTCCCGTCGACTGCGTATGACCGATCCGTTTTTTCGCCAGCTCCACCCCGATCAGGCCGCCCAACAGCCCGCCGACAATGGTTTTGCCGCTCATCAGCCAGCCAAGCTCTCCCAGATGGCGCAGCCACTCCAGCGGATCGGCCAGCCAGGCCAACAGCTTGGAGCCGAGCGCCGCGCCGAGAATCGCCCCGCTCACCACCCAGATTCCTTTGTCCAGCGGCAGCCGCTCCTTGCGCCGCAAGCGCAGGTAGAGCCGAAAGCCGATAAAATAGGCCAGCGTTTCAAACACCAGATGGGGATGAAGCGTAACCGGACCAACCGAAATCATCCAGGGGAACGTCATCGGGCACCTCCCTATAGCGGCAGCAGAATCGATCGCAAGCGGCCCGGCCGGCACGTCCGGCCGAACCCTCGGCAGCAGTCCGCGCCGACGGCTTACATCGACTTGAGACTGCCGCGAAAAATCAGAATCAGCGCGGCCACCAGCAACAAGACCCCCAACAGCCGCTGGCCGTCAAACGGAATCCGCTGACCGCCGAACAAGCCAAAGTGATCGATGGTCATACTCATCGCCAACTGGCCGACAATCGTCGAGATGACGAACACGCCGACGCCCAGCTTGGGTACGGCGATCACCATGACCGACACGTAAAGGGCGCCCAGCAGCCCGCCGAGCAAGTTCCACTTGGGCACCTGAAACATCTCCAGCAGGTTGCCTTTGCCGAAAAAGAGCATCACCAGCGTCAGACCGAGTGTGCCGATCAGAAACGAGAGAAACGCTCCCTCCAGCGTTCCCACGCGTTTGCCCAGGGCGCCGTTGATGGCCGACTGGACGCTGATGCCGATCCCGCCAAGCAAGGTAAGCAACAACACTCCGATTTTGTCCATGCTCTTTCCTCCCCCACATGATCAGCGTCTCTCCTATACGCTCACTTGCCATGTTACACGCTGTTTTTGTTGGTTGCAAACGGAAGTTCAGGCAACTGGTACCACTCGCCCGACATCCACTCACTCGCCTTCCATCGCAGCACGTCGGCGCGCACCAGCGGCATGATCTGCTGGAAAAACGCGACCCGCTCGATGTCAGTCATCGGCTCGAACGTTTCGGCGGCTTCCAGATCGGCCTCCAGCTCGCTCATCTTGCTTACCCCGAGGATGGCGGTAGCGACGGGCAAACTCCAGGTGTAGCGCAAAGCCTCTTTGTACCACGGGGCCAGTTTGCCCAAAGCCATCACCTTCATCCCGATCACAGCGACGCCCTTCTCCACCGCCAGCGGCACGAACTCGTGCGCGAAGCTGTAGATGAAATGGTCGAGCGCCGACAGCGCCACCAGCGCGCTGTCAAACGGGAAGCGGCGAATGGCCTCGGCCAAAAGGCGCGGATCGGTGTGGCCGCTGATGCTCAGCTTGCGCACCAATCCCTGCTCCCTGGCCTCGATCAAGGCCTCCAGCGCGCCTCCTTTGGCAAAAATGCTCTCCAGATCGTGCGGTTGCATCACGTTGTGCACCCGCCACTCGTCGACGTAATCGGTGCGAAGCCGCTTCAGACTGCCCTCCAGATCGCGCCAGGCCAGATCGCGGGTGCGGCCGCCCGTCTTGGTGGCGATCCACACCTTGTCCCTGAGCCCTTCCAGTCCCAGGCCGACTCGCGTCTCCGACTGACCGTCGCTGTAGCTGGGGGCCGTGTCGAAGTAGTTGACGCCCCGCTCCACGGCCCGGCGGATGATGGCAATCGCCTGTTCCTCCGTACAATCGTGCTCGTCCACGATCCGTTGGGCGCCGAAGCCAAGCAGGGATACTTGATGGGGATCTCGTCCAAACGGTCTCGTCTGCATCGTTTCCTCTCCTTTTTCTCTGATTACGCGGATTGCTCAGATGGCCGCGTCCGGGCAAAAAAACCGGACGCCTTCACGAGGCGCCCTGTCGACAGCTTCATCGCCTTAGCGGCAGTATTTGTCGTACGCGGAAGTAAGCAGCGACGAGATGGTTTGCAAATCATTGTTTTCGATCTGATGCCGCTCGATCATCGCCACCAGCTTGCCGTCCTTGAGCAGCGCAAACGACGGGGAAGACGGCGGATACCCTTCGAAATACTCACGCGCCTTGGCCGTCGCTTCCTTGTCCTGCCCGGCGAATACGGTGTAGAGGTGATCCGGCTTCACCTCGTGCTTGAGCGAGTGCGCCACGGCCGGACGAGCCAGACCGGCAGCACAGCCGCAAACCGAGTTGACGACGACCAACGCCGTGCCTTTCAGATTGGACAGCGCCTGCTCCACTTCCTCCGGGGTCCGCAGTTCGGTGAAACCGACGCGAGTCAACTCGTCGCGCATCGGTTGAATCACCTGCTGCATATATGCTTCATAAGACATCATCGCAAATCTCTCCTTACAAAGACGTATAGTTGGGTGCTTATTCTATTATACCCGTTCCTCCCGGATTGGAGAACGTTCCGGTATGCTGCCCGCCCAGGCCTGTTCTGTCAACAAAAAAGCGGCGCTATTCGCACCGCCGTTCATCGTGCCGCTATTCTCCCACCAGTTGAAAGACAACCTTCGAGCCATCGATCGAAAAGGTAAAGTCGCGCCGACTCTCTTCCATTTCAAGAGAGACCGCTTCCAACACCTCTGTCAACTCTTCTACGGATTCCGCCTGGTAGACACACTCCCGATCGCGAAACAACTGACTCAAACAGGCAGTGACTTTTTCACTACACGTTGTAACGATCAACCCGAATCCCCCCTACAACAGGAAATATATTACAAGATACCTCGGGGGTCAACAGGGAGAAATTGTCGAATTTTTGAAAAAGATGCCGGGGAAGGGAGCCTCCGATCCGGGACTCCCTCGCGGCTTACACTTCCATCAAAATCGTCAGGATCATCGGGCTCCGGCCCGTTTTTTCAAAGATAAACGGCTTCAGCACCTGGTTGATCTGGGCCTTCAGTTCGGACCACTCTTTCACTTTTTTGGACAGGGCCTCCTGCAAGGTCTGCTTGACCAGCACCGTCGCTTCCTGGATGAGCGACTCGGAACCGCGCACGTAGACGAAGCCGCGGCTGACGATATCAGGTCCGGTCAAAATCTTGAAGTTCTTCATGTCGATGCTGACGACCACCACCATCAAGCCGTCTTCCGCCAGGTGTTTGCGGTCGCGCAGCACGATGTTGCCGACGTCGCCGACACCGCTGCCGTCGATCAGCACCACGCCGGCCGGCACCTTGCCCAGCGTCGCGCTTTCGCGGGTGCAGCGAAGCACGTCGCCGTTGTCCATGACGAAAATGTTCTTCTCGTCAATCCCGACCTGCATCGCCAGTTTGGCGTGCGTCTTCAGCATCCGGTATTCGCCGTGAATCGGCACGAAGTAGCGCGGCCGCACCAGATTGAGCATCAGCTTCAGCTCTTCGCTGCTGCCGTGGCCGGAAGCGTGAATGTCAAACACGGAACCGTGAATCACGTTGGCCCCGGCGCGGTACAACTTGTCAATCGTCCGCGCCACATTGATGGTATTGCCCGGAATCGGCGAGGCCGAGATGATCACCGTGTCGTCCGGATAGATTTGGACGGTGCGGTGGGCGCCGGAAGCGATCCGCGTCAGGGCGGCCATCGGTTCGCCCTGGCTGCCGGTACAGATGATCAGAATCTGGTTGTCGGCGTAGTTGTCGATGTTTTTGATGTCGATCAGCATGCCCTCCGGCACCTGGATGTAGCCCAGCTCCTGGCCGATCATGAACACTTTTTCCATGCTGCGGCCGATGACCGCGATCTTGCGGTTGCAAGCCATGGCCGCGTCCACCACCTGTTGCAGCCGGTGCACGTTGGAGGCAAACGTGGCCAGGATGATCCGCCCTTTCGCCTTGGTGATCACGTCCAGGATCCCTTCGCCGACCGCCCGCTCCGACATCGTGTAGCCCGGCCGTTCGGCGTTGGTGCTGTCCGACAACAGGGCCAGCACGTCCCCTTTGCCGATGCGGGCGATCTTGGCGAAATCAGTGGACGGGCCGACCGGCGTCATGTCGATCTTGAAATCGCCGGTGTGCACCACCGTGCCTTCCGGCGTGTCGATGGCAATCCCGAAACAATCGGGGATGCTGTGATTGGTGCGGAAAAAGGTGGCGGTCATATGCGAAAACGGGATGACCGTTTCGTCGGTGACCGGGATCAGCTTCACCTCGTTCTGCAGGCGGTGCTCTTCCAGCTTCGATTTCACCAGGCCCAGCGTCAGCCGGCCGCCGTAAATCGGCACCTTGATCTGCCGGACCACGTAGGGAATGGCGCCGATGTGATCCTCGTGCCCGTGGGTCAACAGCATGGCCTTGATTTTCTTCTGGTTTTCGACGAGATAGCTGATGTCCGGGATCACCAGATCGACGCCGAACATCTCGTTTTCGGGAAACTTCACCCCGCAGTCAATGATGATGATTTCGTCTTCGTACTCCACGCAGTACATGTTTTTGCCGATCTCCCCGAGACCGCCCATCGCGTAAATCTTTACTTCGCTCAAAGATATTCCTCCTGCTTCGATTTGATCTGGATCGTCTTGCAACTCCGAACGTTGATGGAAAGCCGTCCAATCCTTGTTACGTGTATTTTACCATAACTTCGCGAGAATTCCTCCCATTGATAGTCTAGCCAACATCATGTTCGCTTTACCGTCCGCGCCATTGTGTAAACGATTCGTTACGTATTTGTAAAGGATGGTAAAGGTAAGGTAAAGTTTCCCGCAATTGCCTCGACGCCCTCTGTGCCACTTTCTACAATAAATCTGTAGCCGTTTCACAATGACGAGGAGAGTGAAGGGATGAGTGCGGGTCAATCAGTGACGCGATTCCTGAGAAAGTTCATGCGTCGGTACGGCGCACGGCGGCCAACGGCGGAAAAGCGCGGGGCCATCCTGCAAAAATTGTTGATTGGAACATCGCTTATCGTCCTGGTTTCGATGGCCGCCACCGGTTTTGCCATCGATTGGCAGGCCCAAAAGATATTGACGCAAAAAGCGAATGATCGTTTGGCGGAAACGGCCAAGACCTCGCAGGAAGAGATAGACGCCAACGTGCAACAAATCGTCACCGAGTTGGTCACGTACGCGGCGCTGTCCCGTTCGGCGGCATTGACCGGAAGCCAGACGTTTGATCTGTTTACAGACATCGCCGAACACGACAAAACCATCTCGGAGTTGCAGTTGGCCACCCCCGACGGCAAATACCTGACCTATCCGGGTTCGCCTGTCGACGCTTCCTATGACCCCAGGCAAACCGACTGGTACCAAGGAGCCCTCACCCAAAAAGGACCATTCATCTCCGACGTGTTTCAATTTTCGCAAACGGAATTCCCCAAATTGGCGATTTCGCTGCCGATCCTGACTGACAACGACGACGTCAAAGGCGTGGTGGTCGCCTTCGTCTCCGTCCCCAAGTTGAGCCAACTGGTCGAGTCGATGAAAGTGGGAACAACCGGTTACCTGTTTATCGTCGACCACAAGGGCAAATTGCTCGCCCATCCCAACAAAACGTACGCGCTCAGCCGGCCGGCGCTGGACCATCTCCCGGTGGTGCAGGCGGTGATCAGCGGCCAGCACGGGACGGGAGAGTTCCGGCAAGGAAACGAGCCGTATGCCGCCGCCTATGTGTACAATCCCAAGCTGCGCTGGGGGATCATCGTTGCCCAGGCCCAGTCGGAGATTCGGCAGGACGCCAACCAACTGAAACTGACGATCATCGTGATTTCGGTGATTTGTTTGGTGGTGCTCACGCTGGCCCTGTTTGTCTACGTGCGCAGAATCGTTCAGCCTGTCAAGGAAGTGCAGGCGAAGATGGAACAATTCCGCGACGGCGACTTATCGCAGATCATCCGCGTCACGACCAACGACGAAACGCGCCAGTTGGCTGACAGCTTTAATCTGATGACAAAAACGCTGCGCAACATCATCAGCAAAATCACACAAGTGACAGCCGACGTGAAAACCATCGCCGAAAACGTCTCCACCGGATCGAAGCGCACCTGTGAAACCAACGAAAGCGTCGTCGAGACGATGGAGCTGGTAAGCGTCGAGATGGAGCGGCAAAAAGAGCAGATCGAGCACATTTCGCAAATCGTCGATGCGATCAGCGAGCAAATTGCCACCATCAGTCACGAGATTGACACCGTCAACCAATTCGGCGACGACGTCCGCAAGCAGGCGCGCCACGTCACGCAGGCGATCGGTCATTTGCAGAGCGACATGGCGGCGATCGCAGGCGACATGCGTTCGTCGCAGCATGCGTTTGCCGAACTGAACCAAAGCATTGACGAGGTGTCGGGCGTCCTCACCTGGATCAGCGACATCTCCCAAAAGACAAAACTGCTGTCACTCAACGCACGCATCGAAGCCTCCCGCGCCGGACAAGCCGGACTGGGCTTCAGCGTGGTGGCCGACGAGATCCGGAAGTTGTCCGAACAAACCGAACAGGCGACCGGCAAGATCGATCAGGTGTTGCGCCTGGTGCAAGAGAAACTGCGGATGGTCTCTAACCACTTGCGCAAGACCGACACCGCCGCTGCGAACGGCATCGAGACGCTGAGCCATTCCACCGGCATTTTTCAGTCCATCATCGGCATGATCGAGGAATTGAGCAACCGGTTTTCCCACATTCGCGACGCGGCCATGGCCATCACGGAGCGCAGCATGAGCATCAAGGACGACGTCAACGACCTCTCCCGCTCCTATCAAAACGTGTTCGCGGGCACCCAGCAAGCGGTCGCCTCCACACAAGAGAGCGCCACCATCGCCGAGAAGTTCCTCGTGGAGTCTCGACGTCTGGTGGAACTGGTGGAAGGGTTGGAGCAGGAAATCGCCTACTTCCGAACCGGAGATGAACCGCAGGATGAGACAGCCTCACCCATGGAATAACCCCTTCCCTTGCAAAAACGCCTGCTAGCCGAAACGGCAAGCAGGCGTTCGTGTGTAGACAACGTTTGTGATGACATGGGTGATGGTTCCCGCTCTGTTATCCGAAGCGACCGCTGATGTAATCCTCGGTCTTTTTGTTTTTCGGGGAAGTGAAAATCTCCGAGGTGTCGCCCATCTCGATCAGTTGGCCCATCAGGAAAAACGCGGTCTGGTCGGAGATGCGCGCGGCCTGGTGCATATTGTGCGTGACGATCACAATCGTATACTCCTGTTTCAGCTCAAGGATCAAATCCTCGATCTTCGCCGTGGAGATCGGATCCAGCGCCGAAGCCGGTTCGTCCAAAAGCAGGATCGACGGCTGCATCGCGATCGCCCGGGCGATGCACAGCCGCTGCTGCTGTCCGCCGGAGAGCGACAGGGCCGACTCGTGCAGTCTGTCCTTCACCTCGTCCCACAGCGCCGCCTTGCGCAGGCTCTGCTCGACGATCGCCTCCAACTCGGCCTTGTTTTTCACGCCGTGAAAGCGCGGCGCATAGGCGATATTCTCAAAAATCGACTTGAAAAATGGGTTTGGCTTCTGAAACACCATGCCGACCAATTGGCGGAGTCCCTCGATCTGGACCTGGTCGCTGTTGATGTCGATGCCGTCAATTTCGATTTTCCCGGTGACGCGGCATCCGGAGATCAAGTCGTTCATCCGGTTGATGCTGCGCAAAAACGTCGACTTACCGCAACCGGACGGGCCGATAAAGGCGGTCACCGCGTTGCGTTCAATCTCCATGTTGATGTTGGAGACGGCAAGCTTGTCGCCATAGTAGACGCTCAGTTGCTCTGTCTTTATGATCGTGTCTTTGGTGGTCGTCATGTTCTCACCCTTCTTCTAAGATGCCGCAGACGTCATGCGCTTGAACAGCCAGCGGCCAAACCATCTCGCGAGCACGTTGAACACCAGCACGGCGATCACCAGAATCGCCGCCGAACCGTCGGCCACGTCGCGCGCGTCCGGCACCAGCCCTTCGCTGTTTACTTTCCAGATGTGGACGGCGAGCGTCTCGGCCGGACGGAACGGATTCAAGGGCGACGTGGGACTGTTCAGGTCGAAATTGTGATACACCAGATCAGGCGAGGTCATCCCGGCGGTAAACAAGAGGGCGGCCGCCTCCCCGAACACGCGGCCCGCCGCCAGAATCGCCCCGGTGACAATCCCCGGCAGCGCCGCCGGCAAGATCACGGAGACGATCGTCCGCCACTTGGTCACGCCCAAAGCCAGGCTGGCTTCTTTTTGATCGGCGGGCACGGAACGAATCGCGTCTTCGGTGATGCGCACCAACAGCGGCAGATTGAACACCGTCAGCGCCAGAGCCCCCGACAACAGCGAATAGCCCCAGCCGGTCAGATTGACAAACACGAGCAATCCGAACAGCCCGACGACGATCGAAGGCAGCGACGAAAGCACTTCGATGCTCACGCGGATAAACTGGGTAAACCTGTTGTCCGGCGCGTATTCCGCCATGTAAATCCCCGCCCCCAGCCCCAGCGGCAGGGCGATCAGCATCGTCAGCGCCAACAGGTAAAAGGAGTTGAACAACTGCGGACCAATCCCGCCTCCGGCCTTGACGATGTCGGGCGCGGATGTGATGAAATCCAGGTTCAGCTTGTGCCAGCCCTTGGTGAGAATAAATCCTAAAAGCCCGAGCAGCACACAGATGATGATTACGGCCGAAAAGGTCAGTGCGATGGTTGCGATGCGGTTTTTCAGCTTGGCGGTCATTACTTCACCATCTTCTTTCTGCCCAGAATGCGGATAAGCAAGATAAATACGAACGACATGATCAGAAGCAACAGCCCCATGGACCACAACGCGTTGTTGTACGGCGTGCCGGGAATGGTGTTGCCCATATTGAGCGTAATGCCGCTGGTCAGCGTGTTGGACGGATCAAGCAGACTGGTCGGGAGTTTGGTCGTATTCCCGATCACCATCTGTACGGCCAAAGCCTCGCCAAAGGCGCGCGCCATCCCCAGCACGATCGCCGTCAGGCAGCCCGGCATGGCGCTGTGCAGCACGACGTTCCAGATCGTCTGCCAGCGGGTGGCTCCCAGGGCGAGAGACGCGTTGCGCACATCTTGGGAAACGGCGCCGATTGCGTCGGTGGCGACACTGGTGACCGTTGGCAAAATCATGATCGACAGGACGATCCCCCCGGCGAGCAAACTGAAGCCCATGACGTCAAATTGCTCGCGCAAAAAAGGCACCAGTACGGTGAGACCAACATATCCGTAGACAACAGAAGGAATGCCCACCAACAGCTCAATTACCGGTTTGAGCACTTTTTTCCCAAACGTTGGCGCGATCTCCGTCATGAAGATGGCTGCCCCGATCCCGAGCGGCGCGGCAATCAGCGCGGCCAGGAAGGTAACGACGAACGACCCGATGATAAACGGCAGCACGCCAAACTGGGCCGGTTCGCCTTCCGGATCCCAGTGAACCCCGGTGAGAAACTCGCTCAGGCTCACCTTGTTCACCCAAAACGTGGCAAGCCCCTTGGAGGCGATGAAGTACGTGATCGACAGCGTAACGAAGATCAAGAGGCCGGCGCAGACCATCGTCAGCAACCGTCCCGAGATATCCTCCAAAAACGGACGCTTGTGGCGGATGAGCAGCTTGCGATGAACCTCAGATTGACGTGTTTTTATGTCATTCCCTCCTGTGGAGACCGCCTGGTGCTCAAAAAACGCGGTGCTTTGCATTCCTTGTTGACTCATCTTGATCCCCCTTCAGATAACAAGACGAATGAGGGGTACGTGGTACCCCCCTTTCTCCCTGTCACAAAACGTCCAGATTGTTATTTATTGCTGATTTTGCCAGCCGCGTCACGTTCCACTTTCATCTCGGTGACCGGGATATAGCCCAGTTTCTCGATGACGTTCTTTTGCACATCGTCGGTCATCATGTAATCGAGGAACGCTTTTGCGGTGCCGGTCGGTTCACCTTTGGTGTACATGTGTTCGTACGCCCAAACCGGGTACTTGTTGATGACGATATTTTCCTTGTTGCCTTCCACGCCGTCCATTTTCAGAGCCTTGACGGACTGATCGATGTAGGACAAGCCGAGGTAACCGATGGCGCCAGGCGTTTCAGCGATGATTTTGCGAACCGTACCGGAGGAGTCTTCGGTGATGCCTTGCGCTTCTTCTTTGCCGTCCAGGACGAAAGTGTTGAAGATCGCGCGCGTACCGGAGCTTTTCGGACGGTTTACCAGCGTGATTTTCTGATCCTTGCCGCCCACGTCTTTCCAGTTGGTGATTTTGCCGGTGAAGATGTCAATCAGTTGTTGTTTGGTCAGGTTGTCGACACCTACGCCCGGGTTGGCCGCCGCAACGATGCCGACAACCGCTACTTTATGGTCAACCAGTTCGTTTGCCGGAATGCCTTTTTTCTCTTCCGCGAAAATGTCGGAGTTTCCGATAGTGGCCGCGCCGCTGGCTACCTGGCTCAAGCCGGTGCCGCTGCCGCCGCCTTGCACCTGGATTTGCGCGCCGGGATTTTTGGCCATGAAGTCTTTTGCCGCCTGTTCGACCAGCGGTTGCAACGCCGTGGAACCGACTGCGGTGACAGGAGCACCGGAGTTGGAGTTGTCGGCGCTGGCGTTATCGGTGCCGGACTGCGCCTGATCTTGTTTAGCCGGTGCCGGAGCCGGTTGTTCCGAGTTGCTGCCGCAACCTGCGAGCAACAATCCTACCGACATCACACATGCCAAGAAAATCGATGAAAACTTTTTCAAGGTAAAGCCCCCTCGTCCAATTGAGATTGGTTGATTTCTTCCACGATTGCTATGTTACAAGGGGAGCGTGAAGTTGGGGTTAAGGAAGGGTTAAGCGATTATTAAGCAATTGTGAAGATTGGCAGTGTTGGCGTTTGCGCGGACAAATCAGGCCAGCCGCGAGCCGCACAAAACAAACAAGACCAGCCACCCGCACAGGGAAAGGCTGGTCTTGTTCTCTATTCACTTGCCAGTCGTTTGATGTCCTTCACCATCTCATCCAGATTCAGATCGGCGCCCATGCCGTACATCCGGCGCAGGTTTTTGTTTTTGTCAACCAAAAACGTCCGCATGGTGTGGACATACAGTCCATTCGCCTGCGGTTCGGCCGCCACGCCGAACGCATCCAGCACGCGCCGGGTCTGGCTTGCGTCTCCCCGCAGGAAGTACCAGCCCGAACGGTCGGCTCCATAGGTGTCGGCGTACTTGTTCAACACGTCCGGGGTATCGTGCTCGGGATCAAACGTGACGGACAAAAACACCGCATCGCTTCCATACAGGCCCTTGGCCTTGAGCTCGTCCTGCAATTTGGTCATCATGTAGGTAGTTGCCGGACACACGTCGGGACAATGGGTATAGATGAAGGCCACCAGCCGCACCTTGCCGTCCGTGTCAGCGAAGCGAAACGGCTTTCCGTCCGTCTGTTGCAAGCTGAAGTCTTCGATGTGCCTGACGAACGGCAACCGCGTCATCCCCCACCAGAGCTGGTAACCGATCAGGCCGACCACCGCCAGCATCAACGCGGAAACGATGACGGCAAACCAGTGCCTGCGCCAAAATCCGTCCTTCACACGCAAGCGATTCGTCTCTGCCATCATGGCCCCGTCTCCACGTTCCCCGTCCAGTGCAGCATGCCGCCCACCAGATTGGCCGCGTCAAACCCGTGTTCGCCGGCGAACGCGGTTGCCGTGTGGCTGCGCACGCCGCTGCGGCACACCATCACGATCGGAGTCTGTTTGTCCAACTCCTCCAGCCGGTACGGCAACATCGCCAGCGGGATGTGCTTGGCCTGCGGGATGTGGCCCGCGTCCCACTCGTGCGGCTCGCGCACGTCGACGATCTGCAGCTTCTCGCCGCGTTCCAGCTTGGCCTTAAGCTCTTCCGGGGTGATCTCCTTTACCTGCTCCATCCTGTTTCCTCCCGTCTTGTATTGCTCCCCCCATCATATCACAACTTTCCGTCCCGCTACATCTCGCGGCACTCACCAGCCGCCGTGCAGAAATGCGTTGACAACGAAAGGAACTCGGCTTATACTATCGGAAAACGCGGAAAATTTCATATTTTTTCATCAAGAGAGGCGGAGGGACTGGCCCGATGAAGCCCGGCAACCGGCATATTCCGATATCCAAGGTGCCAATTCCTGCAGAATCACAGAGATTCTGAGAGATGAGACCCGTGAACGCTCGCGCACGTCGCCTTCTTCCCTCAGAAGAAGGCGTTTTTTACTAGCACAAAAAGGAGAGATGTTGGATGGCAGAACAAGGATGGAAACCAGAAACACTGGCCCTGCATGGCGGTCAGGAGCCCGACCCCGTCACCGGTTCGCGGGCGGTGCCGATTTATCAGACTACCTCGTACGTCTTCCGCGACACCGAACATGCCGCCAATCTGTTTGCGCTCAAGGAATTCGGCAACATCTACACCCGGATCATGAACCCGACGCAGGACGTGTTCGAGAAGCGCGTCGCCCTGCTCGAAGGCGGCGTCGGCGCGCTGGCCACCTCGTCCGGTCAGGCCGCGATCACGTTTTCCATACTGAACATCGCCCAAGCCGGGGACGAGATCGTCTCTTCCAGCAGCCTGTACGGCGGAACCTACAACCTGTTTGTCCACACCCTGCCCAAACTGGGGATTACGGTTCACTTCGTCGATCAGTCGCAGCCGGAAAACTTCCGCGAAAAAATCACCGACAAGACAAAAGCGCTGTTCGTCGAAACGATCGGCAATCCGCAGATCAACGTGGCCGACTTTGAAGCGATTGCCGCGATTGCCCACGAACACGGCATCCCGCTGATCGTGGACAACACGTTCGCCTCCCCGATCCTCTGCCGTCCATTTGATCACGGTGCCGACATCGTCGTCCACTCCACCACCAAGTTCATCGGCGGTCACGGCACCTCGATCGGCGGAATCATCGTCGACTCCGGCAATTTTGACTGGAACAACGGCAAATTCCCCGGCCTCACCACACCAGACCCGAGCTACCACGGCGTCGTCTACACCCAGGCCGTCGGCAACCTCGCCTACATAATCAAGGCGCGCGTGCAACTGCAACGCGACATCGGCGCCGCCGTCTCGCCGTTCAACGCGTTCCTGTTCCTGCAGGGCCTGGAAACCTTACACCTGCGGATGGAGCGGCACAGCCAAAACGCGCTCGCGGTCGCCAAATTCCTCGCCGGGCACCCGCTTGTCGAGTGGGTCAACTACCCGGGACTGGAGGGAAATCCCGAGTACGAACGCGCGCAAAAATACCTGCCGAAGGGACAGGGCGCGATTCTCACATTTGGCATCAAGGGCGGCGTAGCCGAGGGACAAAAACTGATCGAATCCGTCAAACTGTTCTCCCACCTCGCCAATGTGGGTGACTCCAAGTCGCTGATTATCCATCCGGCCAGCACCACGCACCAGCAGTTGACGGAGGAAGCTCAGCGAAAAGCGGGGGTCACGCCGGAGTTGATCCGCCTCTCCGTCGGCACCGAAGCGATCGACGACATCATCGCCGATCTGGATCAGGCGTTGAAGCAGGCCGTTCGCTGACCGGCCGCTGTTTTACAGCAAACAGACCGATGCGTTGTTTTTCCGCATCGGTCTGTTTTTTTTTTTTTTGCCTTTCTATGATTCAACTCCGATTCCAACATGATTGATTATTCCATTCGAAAAATATAGAATAAAGAAAAACCTGGAAACGAGGTCCTGATGATGAACCTGTTGGATTTGACACGTGGCCGTCATACCTATCAAGTGGAACTTTCGCATTCCCTGCTGTTCGAAACGGCACTGGGCATTGCCGCTGCCACCTGGCCGGACATTCATTCCAGTCTGGAAAAGCCTCCCGCCTACTGGGAGCGGCTGAAGGCGTCTCTCTCCGACGACCTGCGGGCTCATCTCGCCTGTGTCCAGCAACACAATACGTGGAAAACCCTTTTGCAACTGCTCCACCTCCGTCCGTTTGCCGATCTGGATGACTTCCTCACGTTGCTTCGGGAAGTAGACGGTGAGCAACTGCGTTATGCTGCCCTGCCGTTCCTCGGATTCGCCCTTCAGGAACAACGCCGCCTGGCGGCACAGGGCGACGAACAGGCTGTCCCCATTCTGGCGAAAGCGTGTGCGGGCCACAAGTTTCTCCCCGCGTACATCCGCTACGTCTGCCGCGTGGATCTCTCCTGGCTCCGCGCGCATTTGCACGATGTGATGCGGGGCTGGCACGAGTCTGTCGTACAACCGGAAGCCGAGCGTATCGAGGCTGTGCTCCGCCGGGATAGCGCCGCCAAACAGGCGATGCTGGCCAGTCTGGAGCCGGAAGCATTTGTGGAATGGGCGACCGGCGGCATCCGCTACTCACCCGAACCGACCGTCACCCGCGTGTTGCTGATTCCTCACACCATCTATCGGCCGTGGAACATCCAGGCGGAGATGGAAGGAACCAAAATCTTTTACTACCCGGTTGCCGACGAGAATCTCGATGCGGAAACGGACATTTACCGCCCCGGCATCTGGCTCGTGCAGCGCTACAAAGCGCTGGGAGACGAAAACAGGCTGCGCATCGTGAAGCTGTTGTTCGAAAAGGATCGAACGCTGCAAGAATTGACCGACCTGCTCCCGCTGGCCAAATCGACCATCCATCACCATCTGACCCTGCTCCGATCGGCACAACTGGTCGAGGCCGACGATCAGCGCTATTCGCTGAAGCGATCGGCTCTGGCACTGCTGGATGCCGAATTGCGCCAATACCTGGAAAGGGGGCGGTAGCCCGATGGAGCAAATCCCCCTGTGGAAACACCGCTCCTTTCTCGCGCTGTGGAGCGGAGAAGCCGTCTCGACCATCGGGGCAAGCCTAGGGACGATGGCCAATTCGTGGTTGCTGTACGAACAGACCGGTTCCGCGTCAGCAGTCGGCAACTTGTGGCTGATCTACCTGCTTCCTTCCCTGTTGGTCCAGCTTGCGGCCGGACCGTTATTGGATCGCTGGAATCGCGGACGCGTGCTGGTCACGGTTCAGTGGATCAGAGGCACGATATATGCCATTCCGTTGCTGATGCTATGGTGGAGACATCTGTCCCCCTGGCACCTCTATCTGGTCTCCCTGATCAACGGTCTGGTTCAACCCTTGTATGTTCCGGCCAGTTTGGCCCTTTCCGCTTCGCTGTTTTCCGACCGGCAGCTGACTCGCGCGAACGGGTATCTCGACGGCACGTCCCGTCTGCTGCTGGCCGTCACTCCTCCGCTCGGAGGATTGCTGGTTGCCGGTGTCGGAGCACAAACGACACTGGCCGTTGTCTGTCTCGCCTATCTGGCGAGCGGCGGCCTGCTTTTCCTCCTCGCCCGAACCATTGCATCAGACGTGGACAGACGAGAATCCTGGTTCCGGCAGTTGCTCGCCGGTTATCGGTATGTGTTCCGGCAGCGCGTGCTGCTCTGGTTGAGTGTGTTTGTGGCGTTCGTGCAGTTCGGCGTCGGTGTCACGACCGTGCTTACGCTCCCCTATGTGAAGGACGAGCTTGACGGGGATTCGCTCGCTTACGGGCTGTTTGAAGCCGGGTATCCGCTCGGCTACTTTCTCGGCGCTATGTTGGTCGGGTGGAAAACACCGTCCACCGTCCGGCGGGGCGTCATGCTGGGCGCGCTGGCATTTGGCGGCGCCACGTTTCTCGCGTTGGGCATGGTACATCACCTGTGGCTGGCGCTTCTCATCGAACTGGCAGCCGGCATATCGGCTCCGTTTTTTCACGTCACCAGCACAAGCCTGTTTCAACGAGTCGTGCCGCCTTATCTGTTGGGCCAGGTTTTCTCCATCCGCCTGCTGATCGTCCGCGGAATCATGCCCCTGGGGGTAGCCGTGGGCAGCCGGCTTGGTGACATCGTCGGAGTCCGTCCGATGTTTGCCGCAGTGGGTGCACTTATCCTGCTGGTTTCGATGTCGGGCGCGGTGTTGCCGTATTTTCGCTTTCTCAATACGTTTCGGGAGGAATGATATGATTCGGTTGGCACATGCGGAAGATGCTCATCTGATCCATCAAATCATGATGGAAGCCTTCGAGGAATACAGACATCTTGATGTTCCATCAAGTGCCCTGAATGAAACGGTGCGTTCCATTGAAGAGTCACTGAAAAACGGCTCTGAAAAAGCCTTGCTTTGCTTTCAGGACGACGTTCCGGTTGGTTCCGTAAGGTTTACAACAGATCAACATTCTCTTTACTTTTTCCGGCTTTCCGTTTGTCCGAAAGCGCGAGGAAAAGGAATCGCGAAGTTGATGCTATCATGGCTTGAAAATTATGCAAAAGAGCATGGAAAGACGGAACTGCGGTGCAGGGTGCGAATGTCTCTGCCGCAGAATATCCGATTATACCAATCCGTTGGATACGCGGTTTGCAAGGAAGAAGTCGTGACGAATCCCAATGGATTTTTCGTAAAAACCGTCGTGATGAAAAAGGAACTCTAATGGAACGGGCGAGCCAGGCGGAATTTGTTTTGCGCGGCTCCCATCGTAAAAACGGGATAGACAGCCCTCTGCCAGGCCGCAAGCCTGCAGAGGGCTGTCGCTTCGATTGCGTGTCCAACTTTATTCTGGCGGATCATCCCGGCATCTTGCCGGTGTACCGGGATTGCGGCCGAATCAGACGGTTGTTGGCCGCCTGTTCCATCACGTGAGCACACCAGCCGACCGTACGGCTGACGGCAAACGTCGGGGTGAACAGCGTGTCGTCCAATCCGACGGCGCGCATCACCGCAGCCGCGAAAAACTCCACATTGGTGTTCAGTTTGCGACCCGGTTTGTACTCTTCCAACAGCCGCAGCGCCACCTGCTCCACATGGGTGGCCAGATCGAACCACGGATCGTCCGCCGACAGGCCCGACGCCACAGTGCGCAACGCGGTCGCGCGAGGATCGACGGTCTTGTAGACGCGATGGCCGAAGCCCATGATCCGCTCGCCGCGCTCCAGCGCCTGACGCAGCCACGGTTCGGCGTTTTCCTTGGTGCCGATCGCCTCCATCATCTCCGTGACCTCGGACGGCGCCCCGCCGTGCAACGGCCCCTTGAGCGCCCCGATGGCCGCTGTGACCGACGAGATCAGGTCGGAACGAGTGGACGACACCACCCGGGCGGCAAACGTGGAGGCGTTCATCCCGTGCTCCTGCGTCAGGATCAGATACGCGTCCAGCGCTCGTACGTGCGCCTGCGTCGGCTCCGTTCCCTTGAGCATGTACAGGTAGTTGGCGGTATGGCCCAGATCCGAGCGCGGCTCGATCGGTTTGCGTCCTTCCAGGCGTGCCTGCCGGTAGGCGACAATCGTCGGCATTTTGGCGGTGAGCGAAATGACCTCGTCCCACGTGGGCGGCCAGCCGTGCGTCCGTTCCGTCAGCGCGGAGACACCGGTTCTGAGAACACTCATCATGTCTACTTCTTCGGGCAGATTGTCGAGAACATTCTTCACGTGTGAGGGCAGCGCACGCTTGGCGGAAAATTTTGACTTCAACGCGGCCAACTCCTCCTCGTTCGGCAGATGACCGAACCACAACAGGTGCGCCACCTCTTCAAACGTACGGTGAATCGCAAGCTCGCTCGCCCAGTGATTTCGATACACCAGATGACCGTTCAGCCCGTCCACCAGGCTAAGATCCGTCTCGGCCACGACGATTCCTTCGAGGCCGATCGCCAGAATGTTTCCTTCCATAGTGATCCACTCCTTTCTGTTGCCACCAGTATAGCAATCTGTGACAAAATGGTGAAATAAAAGAAAAAGGCTAAATTAATTACGAAACGTAATTACGCAACCGGTTAACGGGCAGGCGGCAACGGCGGGTACAGGCCGAGCACGATCTCCGCAAACCGTTGCGCCGGGTGCGACCGGCCGGTCTGGGGCAGCACAAGGTACGAGGTTGCCCGAAACACGGGCAGGTCGGGCACTTGCAGTTCGAGCAGCCGGTTTTCAAACAGTTCCCTGCTGACAGCAGAGCGCGGCAAAAACGAAACGCCCAATCCTTCCTCGATGAACCGTTTGGTGATGTCCACCTGAGAGATCACCATGGTTCGTATGGCCAGACCGCGCTGCCGCAACGCCAGCAGAAGTTCGTCCCAATACCCCGGATGATTATGGGTGATCAACAAGTTGCGGGTCAGTTCTTCTTCCCAATCGGGCAGCGGCGACTCCAGCCCCCCTCCGCCTGGCGGTACGACAAAGGTGACGGGATCGTACTGGATCAAATGCGCCTCCAGTTGAAACTCACCCGGCACCATCCGGGACAACCCCAAATCGGCTTTGCCGCTCTGCACTAAGAGGCCAATCCCGGCCGATTCGGCGATCTGGATCGCCACGTCCACGCACGGATACTGCTTCGTATACCGATGGATCAGCCCCGGCAGCCACGTCCGGGCGATAATCGGCGACACGGCGATGCGCAGGGTCTCGCTGTACCCCTGCCGCCAGGCCAGCAACTCTTCCATTCCGTTGTTCCACTGCGCCAGCAGCGCTTTCGCATGAGGCAAAAACCGTTTACCCGCCTCGGTCAGTCGGACGCGCTTGCCGATCCGGACAAAGAGTTCAATCCCCAGTTCTTTTTCCAAGTGGCGAATGTGCTGGCTTACCGTCGGTTGTGCGATATACAAGGCTTCTGCCGTCTGGTGGAAGTTTTCGTTTGCGGCGGCCACCACAAACGTCTGCAAGATTTTCAGGTCGATTGCGACCACCTCCGGACCAATCAAGGACTTTCCATTTTCTTCATCATACCACCAAGGACTCCCTTTCCCAAGACACAAAAAAACCTGCGCGAGTGTGCGCAGGTCGTGAGATTCCAATCAGCCAAAGATCGCTTATGGCTCAGATCCTGGTCTCCGTCGGTCTTTTTGTGGTATTTGTGATACGGTACCGGAGTTATCGGGGTGGCCGGTTTTGCTTCACAGCAGGATGACTGCGGCTGTCACATCGCGGACCATTCATCCTGCCTTTTCAACAGACCGGCCATCCGGACCAATTCGTTGGCCATGTCGCGAATCCGCGCCCGCGCTTCATCGCCGATCAGTTCACCTGCTTCGTTGCAGTCTTTGGGATCGGCGACAAACTGGCCGGGCAGCACCAATCCGTACACGCCGCGCATCACCAGCCGCAGGTTGTTCAGCGCGTTGATGCCTCCCTTGCCTCCGCCCGCTGCGGCCGCTATTGCCACTGGCTTGTTGCGGAAGTGTCGCCCCTCCAAAAAGTCCAGGGCATTTTTCAACGCACCGCTGATCCCGTTGTGGTACTCCGGCGTGCAGATGAAGAACCCGTCCGCGTGTTCAGCCAGAGAGGACAGTCTCCGCACGGCCGGATGCTCCATCTGCTCGTCGCTGCCGTCATAGATCGGCAACAGGTCTGCTCCCACGTCGAAGAAAGACACATCCGCCTTTTTGGCGAGCAAAAACTCCTCTGCCGCCTTGGCGACCCCGCGCGTGCGGGAATGGGTCGTGGCGCTTCCATTGATCACCATGATTTTCATCGTTTCGCTCTCCTTTTCCGAAATCGTTGTGATTGGTGTTGGCAGTACCAATCATATCCGGTTTCAGGCAGGAGAATCCTCGGTACGCGGAAGGATCATCGGCTACGAAAATGGTCCACCTGTTGCGGGTGGACCGGTCGTACGACTTTGGACCGAGACGTTTGTCCGGCTAGGCGGCTCAAATGCCGTGTTTGACCGCGTAGAGAGCGGCCTGTGTCCGGTCGGACAATCCGAGTTTGCCCAAAATGCTGCTCACGTGTGTCTTCACCGTTTTTTCGGCGATAAACAGAGCGGAGGCGATCTCTTTGTTGCTCATCCCTTGGGCGATCAGGCGGAGCACCTCTTTTTCCCGTCCAGTCAACACGTCCAAAGCTTCGCCCGGCGAAGCGGCTTGGGGCCCGGACGAAGCCTGTTGCTGCACGTGCGGCTGGGACGCCATTTGCGACATCAGTGTGCTGGTGATCTCCGGGTGGAGCTGTACATTCCCGTGAAAGGCGCCGCGAATCGCTTCCACCAACTGGTCCGGCTGCACGCTTTTCAGCAGGTAACCGACGGCTCCGGCCTGCAGCGCGGGCAGCACGTGATCCAGATCGGAAAAGCTGGTCAGCACCAGCACTTTTACCTCCGGATACCGCTCCTTGATCTGCGCGGTCGCCTCGATCCCGTCCATTTCCGGCATCACCAGATCCATCAACACGACGTCGGGCTTGCATTCCGCCACTTTTTCCAACACGTCCCGGCCGTTCAACGCCTCACCGACCAGTTCAAAATCGGGCTGCGTGCACAGAAAGAAGCGCAGTCCCTTCAACACCATCACGTGATCATCTGCCAACAAAATCCGAATTTTCACCGTCTCTCCCCGCTTCCTTGCTCTTGCTCGTCTCGAAGGGAATCCAGACCTTCACCCTCGTATATTCGCCGGGGGAACTGATGACGGTCAGGGAGCCGCCAAACAGTTCCGCGCGCTCGCGCATGGACAACAGGCCGAAGGACCGATCTCCTCCGGCGTGGCCGACAGCGAAGCCGCAGCCACGATCCATCACTTCCAGACTGACGTCGGCTTCGTCGATTTGCAACCGGACCCACACCTGCTCGACGCCCGCGTGTTTTTTCACATTGTTGAGTGCTTCCTGTCCGATCCGCCACAATGCTTCCTCGACGGAACCGGGCAGTTCACGAACGCCTCTGACCTGCTCATGCACGGTCAACCCCAGGCTTTGGCCGTAGCGCTTGAGCGCGGTCACCAGCCCCTGTTCCAGCCCAGCGGGGCGCAACTGCCAGATCAGCGCCCGCATCTCCTTCAGTGCCTCCTGTGTCAGTTGCTGGATTTCCGCGAGCGACTGGTCCACGACGGGACTCATCCCGGCCAGCACCGATTCCGCGCCGCGCGCCATCAGCGTCAGGGAAAACAAGTGCTGGCAGACCGAGTCGTGCAGATCGCGGGCAAGGCGGTTGCGCTCCTCCCGCCTCGCCAGTTCGCGCCGCTGTTCGTACAACCGGGCGTTTTCAAACGTGAGCGAGACGTGCTCGGCGAGCGAATGGAGCACGTCCCGATCAATCTCGTCCAGGGCGTCTTTCTTGGGGCCACAGACAAACAGGACACCAAACAGTTCGTCGCGAACGCGCAAGGGAATGGCCACAGCAGAGCGAAACGCCGGGATGCCGAGGGCTTCCAGCGCCGCAAATGCGTCCCGGTTGTCCTGAAGCACAATCGTGCGTTCGCGGCAAAACGCCGCTCCCACCGGACCGGCTTCGCGGGTCTCGATCCGGTGGCGCTCCTGCTTCACTTCGCCCTCGCTTGAAATCGCCCGAAGCGCCAGGCTGTTCCCCTCTCTGGCGAAGAACGCCACGCACGGCCAGGCAAACGTGTCGGCCGCCAGCCGGACGACTTCGCCGGGCAGTTGGGCGACCTCCAGGACGCCGCCTAACTGGTGGATCAGCCGCCCTAGCTTGCTGTAGTGTTCGGCCCGTTTCTGCTGGGCGTGGTACAGGCGGGTCCGGTTGACCGCCGTGCCGATCTGGTAGGCGACCGACTGCAACAGCGCCAACTCCTCGTCGTCGAAGTGGTCCTTGCCCGGCGTGGCGACGTTAAGGATGCCAAACAACTGGCCGCCCGCCTCCAGCGGCACCGTCGCGTGATGAAGGATACCCTGGGTGTCCCCCCAGCCGAACTCGATCGCGTCTTCAATCCGTTTGCAGTTGATGATGTTGACCGCGCTTTTCAGCTTGCCATCCCAGTACCGGCCGAGACACCAGCAACCGTCCTCGCCGCACATCGGCGCCTTGTTGTTCCAGATGAGCGCGGGCGGCAGATTGTGGTCCGCCACACAGATGTACTCCGGCTCCTCATCGACGAGAAAAATCCATCCGGTGCTGAGTCCGGTCACTTCCAGCAGCTTGATGAGCACATCGTGCAGCATCTGGTTCATATCGTTCGAAATATTCAGTGTTTCCGCAATCTCTTTCAGTGTGGTCAGCTCTTTCATGCGTTTTTCTCGGGACATGCTGTCGCCCGTCCCTCCTTTCTGTTGCCCATGTGTTGGCTATAACGCCTCAATGATGTCTCCGGCGAGCAGCGAATACGGCCCTTGCCGGTTGGCCGCCGCCCGATCGCCGGCCGCCCCGTGCAGCCAGACGCCGAGGCAGGCCGCTTGCTCGGCAGTCAGCCCCTGCGCCAGCAGGCTACCGATGATCCCGGCGAGCACGTCGCCCGCTCCTCCTGTCGCCATTCCCGGATTGCCGGTCGGATTGACGTAGACGGTTCCCTCCGGGGTGGCGACGACGGTGCGAGCCCCTTTCAACACCAGTGTCACCCCGTGTCGACGCGCATACGCCAGGGCAATCCCGATCCGGTCCCGCTGGACGGCGGCCGTCGACACCTTGGCCAGGCGAGCCATCTCCCCCGGATGCGGGGTCAGGATCACCGGAGCCTGCCGCCTGGGCCAGGCGGACACGTCACCCGCGTCAGCCAACATGTTGAGCGCGTCAGCATCGAGCACCAGCGGACAATCAACCTGTTCCCACAGCCCGCGCAGCCATTCCGCATCCCCGTCGAACCGGCCCAGTCCCGGCCCCGCCACTGCGGCGTCCCGGCTGTTCGCCAACTCGACCAGCACCGGCAGCGTGTGCCGGTTGTGCTCCTCGCCGGGCAGAGCGGCCAGCATCGCTTCGGGCAACTGCCCGATCAAGTGAGGCAAAAGACCGTCCGGCACGGCCCAGGTAACAAGCCCGCATCCCGCCCGCAAGGCGGCTTTGGCGCAGAGTAGACCCGCCCCGCTCATCCGCTTGCTGCCAGCGCACACCAGCACATGGCCATACGTCCCCTTATGCGTGTCCATCCGCCGCGCAAGCGCCGGATCAACGCCCAACCGCTGCCGCATCACCGCCTCCCCGAGCAAAAACGTCCGCACGCCAAACGACTCCGCCAACGACGGCCAAATGCCGATCGGAGCCACGCTGACCACGCCCGCCGCCTCCGCGCCCGGCGGTTGCACCAACCCCCGTTTCAAAAAAGCGAGGGCAACCGTCCGCACCGCCCGGATGCACGGATCGTGAATCATCCCCGTGTCCGGGTCCAGTCCGCTGGGAATGTCGGCCGCGATGATCGGCAGCCCGCTCGCGTTGGCCTCGCGGATTAAGGCTGCGTAAGCGCCGCGCGGAGCCCCGCTCGACCCCGTCCCCAACAAGGCATCGACAATCCCGTCATACGCCGACCACTCGATCGGCGCAGCGCCATATACCATAACCGGTATCTGCAAGCGCTCCGCCACGTCGCGCTGAAAGGCGGCGTCGCCGACAAGCCCCTTCGCCGGTACGGCGTAGACGATCGTCACCTGATACCCCTGTTCTGTGAGATGCCGGGCCGCCACCAGTCCGTCGCCGCCGTTGTTCCCTTTGCCCGCGAGGATCAGCCAGCGGGGCGGGCGATCGGGCCGCTCCCATCCCGCGTTCCGCGAGTACGCCACCACTTCCCTGGCGATGGCGCTGCCCGCGTTTTCCATCAACACGACAGCCGGAATGCCGATCTCGCGAATGACGTATTCGTCCAGTTTGCGCATCTCTTCCGCTGTAACGACGTGCATCTGTCTTCCACCTTTCCGCTACGTTTCCCGCTTGTTCCCCTTATTTTACCATTCGTCACCTATAAACGATACGTCCCGATTCTCCGCCAATACACAACAGACTCACCGGGCGCGTTTCCCCGCTACTGCACGACCGATTCCCGCACCGCCGAAGACTTTGCGCCCGGCACGATCGACTCAATGATGGCGCCAAAAAGCGGATGACCCGCAAACCGCAGAGTAACCAACAGCGACAGGCCGACAGGCACCAGCAACGCCGCATATGACACATTCACCCCGGCCTTTTCCGCGATCACCCCAAGAATCGGCCCGCCGACCGCAACCGCACTCTGGTTGACCATTTGCCGACAGGCGGCCATCCGTCCGTAGTACGCCGGTTCAGTCGCCACCTGTTGGACCGATTGCATCAACACCCGCAGCCAGGTCGTACCCGTCCCGACCAGAAAAATCGCGACAAACGCCGCCACAGGATGTCGCGTCACCGCAAGCAATCCCAGACCGATCGCCGTCAGGGCCAACGCACCCGTGGAGACAAACCGTCTGCTTTTGTAGAGATACCAGGTGGCGGTCAAGCCGGCGACGATCGCCCCAATGGAGGTGGCGCTCTCCAACACCCCGTACAGTGTGCTCGTCCCCTTGAGATACGAGCTGGTGTATACGGACAACATCCCGGCACTGGTATGAACCACCAGTTGCCCGACAAACATGATCGAGAACAGCGAATACATCAGCGGATTCCGATTCAGGTAGCGGACATTGTCCGCCAGATCGTGCCACACCGCTGCAGCCGACAGGGCTGTACTCACACGTGCCTGTACCCGTTCCTTCGCCTCCGGCACAGCCAACGTGCACCACACCGAAAACAGAAACGACAAACAGACGACCAGCATGACGGATTCCGCAGGCAAAAACGTCAAGGCCACGCCGCCGACACTGGTGCCGATCAACCCGCCGACGGAAGTGGACGCCCCCATCCCGCTGTACATCCGCGGGATCTCCTGTTTCTCGCATATGTCGGTGACAAACGCCTGCTGGGCGGTTCGAAACAGCGACGAAAACGTCTGCACCAGCATGTGCACGAGGATGATCATCCACGGCCTCACGAGATGCAACAGCATCGCCCCAAACAGCAACACCATCGACAGCGTCACCGTTCCCAGCGAGTGCACCGTCAGCCGTTTCCGGTTCATCCGATCCACCAGAATGCCGAAAAACAGGTTCAGCACCACTCCCGGCAAAAAGCCAAACCCGACCATCAACCCGGTATAAGTGGCGTCCTTCGTGGTTTCGTACAGAATCCAGGCCACGGCGATAAAATACATCGAACTTCCCAGCGAGGTGAAAAAAGCGGTGATCATGATCGGCCCATAGTGTTTGTCTCTCATCGGAATCCCCCTCCCTGCGCCATGTATTCGAGATTTTTTGTAAACACGAACACTATTAAGTTTCACTATGCGAAACTATATATCATCTAACGGAACAATTGCAGTGTATCATACATCCGCTTGCCAAGACCAGCCCGAAATGCGCAAAAAACGCCTCTTATTCGTTTTTTCGGAAAAAAAGGATTTTGTAACGGAGAACCATGTGATAAAATTCCTCCACAATCGTTTCTACATGTGAAATGGGGTTTCACTAGATGAAAAACAAGTGGCTTTATTGGCTTGGGGATGGATGCAGCAGTTTCGGTGATGGATTGCAAGGGGTGGTGATGACGAGTTGGGTATATCTGTTGACCGGATCGGCGATGTCAGTCGGCGGAATGATTGCGGTTACCTATCTTCCGGCGCTTCTGTTTGCGCCATGGGCCGGGGTGTGGGCCGATCACCGCGACGCGAAGTGGCTGGCCGTCTGGACAGATGTCGGGCGCGCATTGGTGGTACTCGCAATGGCGGCAATGGTCGCGGCGGGGGCATTTTCCTTGCCTGCTTTTTATGCGCTTCAGTTGGTGCTGGCATTTGGCAATGTGCTGTTCAAGCCCGCTTCACAGGCACTGGTCAAGGAAGCGTTTATCGACGATGACCTCGTCGAGGTGCTGACGAAAGGCAATTCGATCGCGCTGACGATGACGATCATCGGAACCGGAGTCGGAGGTTTGCTGGCGGCTGCGTTCCCCCCGGCCGTTTTTTTGCTGGTCAACGCGGTGACATTTGTGTTGTCCGCAGGTTGCAACAAGTCCTTGAAACGGATAACACGGCGCCGGATCATCAATCAGGAAAAACCTTTCTGGGAGGAACTCGCCAAAGGCTGGACATTTATCCGCAAGACGCATGGCATGCTGTATCTGCTGGGTCTGTCGGTGGTGAGCTCATGGAGTCTTCAGATGAACAATACGTTGCTGTCAGCGTTGGTTTATGGGCAGTTGCATGGCGGTAAAGCTCTGTTTGCGTCTATGGACATCGTGTTTACGGTCGGCGGTGCGCTGTCGGGATTGTTTATCAAAAAGGCGCTGGCCAAATGGGGGCCTTGGACAGCCGTCGGTACGATGGTCGGGATGGGTTCTTGCTCGCTGTTCCTGATCGACCCAAAATCCGTCCCGTTGGTCGGCATACTCCTGTTTGGGCTTGGTTTTTTCACGATGTTCCACCTCGTGCTGATGCAGACTCTGATTCAAGTCAACACACCGAAGGAATTAATAGGACGCGTCATTGGACTGCGGCAAATTCTGGCTTCGATGATCAAAATCTCTTCCGCGTTAGTCTCCGGGGCATTGGTTGAGGCGGCCGGTCTGTCATGGGTGTATGGAGGATTTGGCTGCGTGGTGGCGCTGGTGTTGCTGACCTCGCGACGTGTCCAGGGAATTCCCATACCGGAATCTATGCGGCAAGGAACAAAGAGTCGTACAGGCAGCAGGCATGTTGGATGAACGTCCATACCTACCTTATGTACCGCGATTCGGAGGGCATAAAACCATTTGGCACCGCTTGCAAACAAAAAAGCCGCTCCCCGCCGGAATATATTCCAACGCGAGGAAGCGACGTCATCTGCTTCATTACTTGGGAAAAAACAGCACAAACCGGGTGACTCCGTTCTCCGACTGAACCGCGATCTTGCCTTTGTACTGGTCTACCACCTTTTTGACGATCGCCAGGCCGGTGCCGCCCTCTCCATTCTTGGTCGTAAAGCCTTGTTGAAAGATTTTGTCCAGATGATGCTTCGGGATCGTCGAACCGCTGTTTTCGATCGCCAGCCGCTCCCCTCGGAAATCCTCGTTCCATTCAACCCGGATATAGGGGTTCTCCTCCGCTGAAAGCACAGCCGTAATCGCATTGTCCAGCAGATTACCCAGGATTTTGACCAGATCGACTGTTTTCATTTTCGGCAGTTGGCTCTTGGAGTTGATCGCAAGCGACATCGGGATGTTTCGGGCCACGCACACCGCTTCCTTAGAGACGAGCAGGGCCTTGATCGCAGGATTCCCGACGCCTTCGACTTTCGACAACGTGCTCGCGGCCCCTTCCCTGACGATCTGACTCACGATTTCGGCCACTTCCCCGTGCTTGCCCTCCGCAAAACATTTGTCCATCAACCGCAGTTTGTCGATGTGCTGCCGGGTGATCAAATCATAGGACGCGACCAGATTCTTCACCGGATGGAGGTACTGCCCTTCCGTCATCGACACCGTATGGGCGATCGACAAGGCCGTGTACCGCCAGAACAGGATCATCAGTAGCACAAACAATCCCAGAATGATCCACCAGATCAGGTCGGTGGAGAAGCCGTACAGGAGTAGCGCTTGCTCTTCCTGCAAATACAGTCTGTACACGGACATCCAGATGAGCAGGGCAATTACGCTGCCAACCACGACCATGAAAAACAGGTACCGGTGCAACCGCTGGCGCGGGAACAGCCGAGTGATGTCGAAGTTGTATTTTCGCATGAGGAACAGGAACATCGACATCACCAGAAAATATGAGCACATTCCCGCATACAGGAAGACTGGCTTTTGTAAGATATCGTCTAAGCTGATAGAAAAGAACTGGAAGACAAACAGAACAAAAAACTCACCCATGGCAGAAAAGATAAATGTCGCTATGCTAATGAACAGTGACCTCCAAAAAGATTCCTTGAGGAGTAACCAGACGAGCAAGACCATGCTCGTAAAATTAAAAAGAACTTTCATGTCGAAATAGAGTTTCTCAAAAATAAATATCGATGTTCCGTATATCACGATAAATAACAGCACAGATTTGTTCCTAAAAGATATTCGTTTATTAAAAACTGCAGAGCCAACCGCCAACATTAACAGAGCTTCCGGGTAATTTAACAGGAGTAAGTGAATGATCGTTTCCATGGTCTCCACCCCTACTTCTACTCTCTACGCCCGTTCTACCATTCTGACAACGATAGGTAATAGCAATACACTCTGGAAAAATACCGCCAGGCAGTATGCATACGTGACAGAGAAATAGCCTGCCGCAGTAAACAGAAGCGATAATATGAATCCAAGAGACAAAAGACTCAGGATAATTCTTTTGTTCTGTTTTTTCTTTTGTTCGGAAATCCCGTATCGAGCGGATCGTGGAGCATACTTCGCGTTAACCAGAAACGCCATGGCAAATACAGCACAAACGATTCCCACCATTGTGGCGGTGTCCTTCACCGGTAACCAACTGGCGATCCATCCTAACGTACACAGCAATGTATTGCCGGTTACAAAACAAATAAGTGGATTTTGAAAATGGACCCCACCAGTAAAGCTGCGGTAAACAATGTAGACTATTGCGGTAACCAGAACTTCCAAAGTGCTGTTACTCAAAAATGCAATCAGAAGAAGCACGCAGATATTCAACAAATTAAAGAGAACGATTTCAAGACCATGCGAAACCACACCCACCGAGTATTCGCCATCGGCAGATGTTGCGATTTTCTTGGCCATACGGATCGTAAAATTCTCCATCCAGTTCACAAGCCCCAGCCTCCTTCCTTGAAAAAGGGAGTCAACGGTTGTACACGTTAACTCCCTCTCGGTTTTGTTATTCTACTTCGCGTTCATGCGGAGCACGCGGTTCATATATTGCTAGAGCACACATCGGACCCACCAGATAAAGCGCAGAGACAAAGGAGAAGAATGCACCGGCAACTTTCATTACCTTCTTCATTACCAATTCCTCCTTTTATAGGGGGTTATCTTACACTTCTAGTTTATACCAACCCTCGCAGGAAACACAAGATTTTCCATCAAATTTTTTCAGAAATTTTATTCGGTTTTTTGATTTTCACAAAAAACGCGCTTCGTATTCCTGCGTCGCAATTTTTGTAGCTAGTTAAACTCCTCCATGCCGGAAAGAGTCGGGTACGAGGCGGTGTGCTCTCTCCAATAAGTCCAGGGTGTAATTGTCCATCCAGTCGTCGCCGTCATTGTACCCGATCTGGTACGTCCGGTTATACACCGTGAAGCTGTTCATCCGGCGGTACGTGTCATAGGTGTACGTGATGCTTTGACCGGCGGAGTTGGACTGTTTCGTAAGCAACCGCCGCACCGGTTCGTATTCATAGCTGTCGGTGTACGTCTGCGTCCCATCTGCCTTCGTGACCGTTTGTCTGTCCACCTCGTAAAGCGGGGTGTAAAAGGTCTCATGCCGATTGCCCGCCTTGTCCGTGTAGACACGCAGGTCGCCGGTATCGTAGTAGGTGTAGCGTTCCTGCTGTCCGCCGGGGACATCGTCTTCGCGCAACTTCCACGAGAGAGCATTGTAGACGGACTTGGTCGTCACCGTGCCATTTTCCTTGATTTGCACCAGGTTGCCGAACACGTCGTAGTCGTACGAGTACTGGTTGTTTTCTGCATCTTTGAGGTAGAGCAGGTTGTTTCGCAGATCGTACTTGTAATACGAACGGCGCGTCTCTCCCGCCTGGTTGGTTACAGTCTGAGCCGTTACGCGTCCCAACCCGTCGTAACTCATCGTCGTGGTGCGGGTTTGTTCGCCGTCGCCCGTCGTCTCGATCATCTTCGCCAGCCAGCCGTTTCGGTCGTAGAACGACGAGGTGACTTGGCCTCCCGGTTGGATCACTTCCACCGCTTTTTGCGGGAACGTGCCGCTTCCGCTGGTTCCGGTATTGGCGTAATTGTATGAGGTGACTTGCCCCAAAGCGTTGGTTTCTGATTTCAGGGAACCGTCTGGGTAGTAATCATACCTGATTTTCCGGCTGGTCAGGTCGTACGGATAGGTCGCCTTCACGAGCCGTCCATCGAATAAGGTCGAGTATTGGTTGCGAATCAGCGGGCGACTGCCGGCGTTGGTTACTTCCTCCTGGTACTCGATATCCCCCTGCGGCGTGTAGTAAGTGTCCAATCTGTATCCATATGGATCGGAGGAGCCGTTGACCCGAACCGTCTTGGAGATCTTCCGCCGCGAGTCGTCGTAGCTGTAACTGTTCTCTTTCGTCGCCGTTCCGTTGGTAAACGTCTCTTTTGTGACACGGCCGAGTCCGTCGTAATTGTAAACAACTCGGCTGCCGTCGGGGAAGGTTTGCGTATCGACGAAGTCCAATCCTTCCACGTAGACGTACCTTTCGTTCAGATCTTTGGTGCTGTCGCCGACATTGATTCCTTGATACCGCTGAACCGTCACATGACCGAACGGGTCGTACTGATCGAAGAACGTCACTAGCGTCGGTTGTGTGGTTCCCGTCTTGCCGCCTGAGCCTGTAACGGTCAATTTGGAAACCTGCTTGTCCGTATTGTAATCGTAATCCCGTACGACTTGATCAGTCACTGTGCCGCTTTCGGTTGGATAGGTATGCGTCACGGTCTCAATGTCAAGCAGCATCGTGCTGGCGTCATAGGTATACGTGCGCTGTTCGGAGAGCGACCCATCCTGAGAGCGGATGCTCATTGACCGCACCGGCTGGTACGCATTGGCAGTACCCCCGTGTTCCGCTTAACCTTGACATCCCCCAAAGCTTTCCCTTTACACTCCGAACATCCATTCGTAGAATAGGGACAAGAAGGTGATCCCATGCAAACGAAACGGACCATATCGCAACTGTTGGAGCAATTCCGGCAAGACGAGCGTTTTCTCAAAAATATCGTGCATTGGCACACGATTCCGTCCAAGGAAGCGCGGACGGTACCGTTCCCTGCCGATCTGGACGGGCGCATCCGCGCCGCTCTGGCCACACGCGGCATTACGGCACTGTACACGCATCAGGAGACGGCGTATCGCCTCGCAAGGGACGGGAAGCACATCGTCGCGGTGACGCCGACGGCATCGGGCAAAAGCATGTGTTACCACCTGCCCGTGTTGCAAACGCTGGCGGAGAGTCCGCAGGCGCGCGCGCTGTACTTGTTCCCGACCAAGGCCCTGGCCCAGGACCAGAAGAGCGAGTTGCACGAACTGATCGGCGAAATCGGGCTTCCGATCAAATCGGAGACGTACGACGGCGACACCCCGGCCAACATCCGCCAGACGATCCGCCAGGCGGGCAACATCGTCATCACCAACCCGGACATGCTGCATACGGCGATCCTGCCTCACCACACGAAGTGGGTGTCGTTTTTCGAGCATCTGCGCTATATCGTGATCGACGAACTACATACCTACCGCGGCGTGTTCGGCAGCCATGTCGCCAATGTGATCCGTCGGCTGAAGCGGATCTGCGCCTTTTACGGCAGCCGGCCGCAATTCATCTGCACGTCGGCGACGATCGCCAATCCGCAAGAGCTGGCGGAACGGCTGACGGAAGAGCCGGTCGAGCTGGTGGACAACAACGGCGCTCCGTCCGGCACGAAGCACTTCCTGTTCTACAATCCGCCTGTCGTCAACCAACCGTTGAACATCCGGCGCAGCGCCACGCTGGAGGCGCGGGATATTGCCGATGCCTTTCTCGCCAACGGGATTCAGACGATTCTGTTTGCGCGAAGCCGCGTCCGTGTGGAGATCTTGCTCACGTATCTGCAGGAGCGCATCAAGTCCAAACTGGGGCCGAAAACGATCCAGGGGTATCGCGGCGGCTATCTGCCAAGCCAGCGCCGCGCCATCGAACGCGGCCTGCGCCAGGGGGAGATTCTCGGCGTGGTCAGCACCAATGCGCTGGAGTTGGGCGTCGACATCGGACAACTCCAGGCGTGCGTGATCACCGGCTATCCCGGCTCGGTCGCCAGCACCTGGCAGCAAGCCGGACGCTCAGGCAGACGGCAGGGTGAATCGGTGGTGGTGCTGGTGGGCAGTTCCACGCCGCTCGACCAGTATGTCATCCAGCATCCGGAATACTTTTTCAACCGCAGCCCGGAATCAGCGCGGATCAATCCCGACAACCTGATCATTCTGGTCGACCACATCAAATGTGCCGCCTACGAGCTACCGTTTCGGGAAGGCGAGCGCTTCGGCCGGGCAGAGATCGCGGAGATCCTGGAGTTTCTCACGGAGGAGCAGATTCTGCACCACTCCAGGGGAAAATGGTTCTGGATGAACGACTCCTTCCCCGCCCACAACATCAGCCTGCGCTCCGCTTCGCAGGAGAACGTCGTGATCATCGACATCAGCGAACGAGGAAACGAAACCGTGATCGGCGAGATGGACCGCTTCAGCGCGCTCACGCTGTTGCACGAGGAGGCGATCTACCTGCACCAGGGCGTGCAGTATCAGGTGGAAAAGCTGGACTACTCGGAGAAAAAAGCGTACGTGCGGGAAGTACAGGTGGACTACTACACCGACGCCAATCTGGCGGTCAAACTGAACGTGCTGGAAGAAGCGGAGGTCCGCCGCCTGGAACCGGTGGAATTCGCCTTTGGCGAAGTCTCGGTTCACGCGATGGCCACCATTTTCAAGAAGATCAAGTTCGAAACGCATGAAAACATCGGTTCCGGCCCGATTCATTTGCCGGAAGAAGAGTTGCACACCACCGCGGCCTGGATCAGTTTTCCGGAGTCTTTGCTGGAATCGATCGGCAAGGAAGACGTGGAGCGCGGCCTTGTCGGTCTGGCGCATGTCTTACGGCACGTCGCTCCCTTGTTCGTGATGTGCGATCCGGCCGATTTGCACGTGACTCCGCAGCGGAAGGCCGTTCATTCCGGGCAACCGTCGATTTTCCTGTATGACCGCTACCCGGGCGGCGTGGGGCTAAGCGAGCAGGTCTACCGGGACATGGAGACGATCCTCGCCCAGGCGGAAGGCCTGATCGCTTCCTGCCCGTGCGAATCAGGCTGTCCTTCGTGCGTCGGCGCTTCGGAGGCGGACGTCAAGGAACTGGCGCTGTCCCTGCTGCGCGTCGCCCAGGGAGGAACCCTGCATGTCTCTTAAACAGAAGTTGCAACGGCTCAAGGTACACATGACAAGCGAACCGGCGGCAACTGTTGTTGCCGTCCCCGACGCGGTACCAGCCGCCGACGTGGAGATACCGTTCGCGGACAAGTGGGAAGCGTTGCAGGCACAGCCGTTTACCTGGGACGACGAGTATGTGATGGTGCGCGAGGTGCGCTACCCGGCAAGGCAGCGGCACGGACAGTACCAATTCGCGGAGCTGTACGATGCCGTCGAAGCGTGGGAAGCGTCAGGGCGGGCCCATCCGCTGTCGGTGTCCGGCCGGGCGCCGGGCGATCTGTTGTTTTTTGATACGGAGACGACCGGACTTCACGGCGGAGTGGGCAATACGATTTTTTTGCTCGGATACAGCCGCCTTGAGGACGACTGCGTGGTGGTGCGCCAGCACTTCCTCGCTTCCCCGCACGCGGAGGTGGCCCTGTACCAGTCGTTTCTTTTGTCCGTCCGCGAGACCCATCAGCTCGTCACCTACAACGGCAAAGCGTTTGACTGGCCGCAAGTGCGGACCAGGCACACGCTCAACCGCGCATCCCTGCCGCCGCTGCCGTCGTTTGGCCACTGCGACCTGTTGCACGCCGCGCGACGATTGTGGAAGGACGAACTAGCCTCCTGCCGCCTGTCCATCGTCGAACGAGAAAAACTGGGAGTCCGGCGTGACGGCGACCTGCCCGGACACATGGCCCCGATCGCCTACTTCGACTACCTGCGCCAGCGCGATCCGGAAGCGGTCACGGGGGTGCTTAGGCACAACGAGTCGGACGTCCTCTCGCTCATCGTCCTGTACATCCACCTGACCCGTCTTTTGTTGGAGCACGAACAAACCGAGTTGACGCACGAGGAGCGGTTCCAGATCGCCCGTTGGTACGAAGCGCTGGGCGACGACGACGCGGCCATGCGGCGCTACCGGTCGATCGCGGCCAGCGACCACCCGCTGCGCGTCAAGGCACGGATCGCCCTGGGCCATCTGTACAAACGGCAGAAACAGTGGGAGCACGCCCTTGAGATGTGGGAAGCGGTCATCTCCGCAGAGGCCCAAGTGCCGGAAGAGGTGTATCTCGAAGCGGCCAAAATCTGCGAACATCACCTAAAAGACTATGAGAAAGCCTTGCATTACACCCTGCAGGCATTCGAGCGCTGGAAAAAGAAAACCAGCCTGCTCCGCCGCGCTTCCAAGGCGGAGCGGCAAGCCTACGAAAAACGCATCGAGCGATTGGAAAGGAAAGGCGACCGGTTGTTCTAACCCGGTCGCTTTTCGTTTAAAACAGGAGCGATTCCTCTTCGCGGCTGTGAATGCTGACGATTAGCATCAGCGCCTTGAACCGATCCACTACCGCCTCGGTGACGCCCTCGGCAGGCAGGATCTGCTTGATTTCGTCCACCAGAATCCGCATCAGCGCGTGATCCCTTCTGAGCATCGTCACCGTTTCGGCGAGTTCGGGCTTTTGCGCCGCCTGTTCCTGATAAAACCCCTCTTCCTCCGCCTGTGCGTGGGCAAGCGTCCGCGTCTCCCAGTGTTCCACCAGCAGATTCGCCGCTTCACGGGCCTGTTCGCCGCGCCCAAAGCGGCGGAGTTTCTCCAGCAGTTCCAGCCCGTCTCTCGCTTCCACATATGCGCCCTCATGGATGGAACGGTGCGCATGCAATTGTCTGAGTGAAGGTCCTGCCATTGCGGTTCGCCTCTTTCCTGTTGGATGCTGCTTCCATTCTAGCGGAATGCCCGTCGCAACGCAAAAAGACCTATGGAAAAATTTGTTGCATAATCTGGACGGGTTTGGAAACACCACTACTAGGCATGCACGGAAAGGAGATTACCATGAACCGAAAACGCTCTCCCCTTTTCACCAAGCTGCGATATTTCGGAAAGCAGCAAGAGGCCGCGAGCCACGCGGTCTTGTCGCCTTACGGGCGCGAAGCGGAAAAAGTGTACCGGCGCCGCTGGCAGCACGACAAGGTGGTTCGCACCACCCACGGGGTGAACTGCACGGGGTCCTGCAGTTGGAAAATCCACGTAAAAGACGGGATTATCGCGTGGGAAACCCAGCAGACCGACTACCCGACGACCGGCCCGGACATGCCGGAATACGAACCGCGCGGCTGTCCGCGGGGAGCCAGTTTTTCCTGGTATATCTACACCCCGTTGCGCGTTCGCTATCCCTACATCCGCAGCACCCTGCTCCGCCACTGGCGTAAGGCCCTGGAACATACGAACGATCCGGTAGCCGCCTGGCGCTCCATCGTCGAAGACCCAAAGAAATCAGCCGATTACAAACGGGCGCGTGGCAAGGGCGGGCTGGTCAGAGCCACCTGGGACGAGGTGAACACGCTCATCTCCGCCGCGCTGATCTACACGCTTGAGCGTTACGGCCCGGACCGCATCTTCGGGTTTTCCCCGATTCCGGCCATGTCGATGGTCAGCCATGCGAGCGGCGCGCGCTTCTTGTCTCTCTTGGGCGGAGCAATGCTCAGCTTCTACGACTGGTACGCCGACCTCCCGCCAGCCAGTCCGCAGATTTGGGGCGATCAGACGGACGTGCCGGAAAGTTCGGACTGGTTCAACTCCAGCTATTTGCTCGTCTGGGGGTCCAACCTGCCGCAGACCCGCACGCCCGACTCCCACTTCATGGTGGAGGCCCGTTACCGCGGCACCAAAGTCGTCGCCGTCGCCCCGGACTACGCCGAGTTCGTGAAGTTCGCCGACAACTGGCTTGCGGTCAATCCGGGGATGGACGGTGCCCTGGCGATGGCGATGACACACGTGATCCTGAAAGAGTTTTACGTCGACAAACACGTCGACTATTTCACCAACTACGTCAAGACCTACACCGATCTGCCGTTTCTGGTCACGCTGAAAAAGCGGGGGGACCAGTACACGGCCGACCGCTTTTTGCGGGCGAGCGATCTGGGCATGCCGCTCACCCAAGCGGAATGGAAACCGGTTGTCTGGGACGAGGCGTCGAAACAGTTCGCCGTCCCGAACGGCACGATCGGCCACCGCTGGGAAGACGACGGCAACTGGAACCTGCATCTGAACGACTCGGCCAACCAGTTGACCGGCATCCAACCTGCCCTCAGCTTTCTCGGCAGCGAAGACCAGATCGTCACGCTGGCGATCCCGCACTTTGAACACGACACCCGCACCATTTTGCAGCGTTCCGTTCCGGTCAAATCGGTTGAGACCGGCAAAGAACCGCTGTTGGTCACCACCGTCTTCGACCTTTTGCTGGCGAAGGCAGGGATTTCCCGAGGACTTCCCGGCGATTATCCCTCTGACTACGACGACCCCAAGCCCCACACCCCGGCCTGGCAGGAGGCGATCACCGGCGTGGACCGCAAGCTGGCCGCGCAAATCGCGCGCGAGTTCGCCCAGAACGCGATGGATTCCAAAGGGCGTTCGATGATCATCATGGGCTCCGGGATCAACCACTGGTACCATTCCGACGCAATCTACCGGGCGATTCTCAACCTGGTGCTCCTGACCGGATCGCAAGGGGTGAACGGCGGCGGCTGGGCGCATTACGTCGGCCAGGAAAAAGTCCGGCCGCTTGAGGGCTGGCAGACGGTGGCGATGGCCCGCGACTGGGGCGGACCGCCGCGCCTGCAAAACGGCACCTCGTTTTTCTACTTCGTCACTGAACAGTGGAAATACGACGACCAGCCGGTCCAGAACCTGATCTCGCCGCTTATCGACCGTCCGCGCTACCAGCACGCGGGCGACTACAACTACCTGGCTGCCCGCCTCGGCTGGCTGCCGTTTTACCCGCAGTTTACCCGCAATTCGCTCAAGCTGTACGAAGAATCCCGGGCGACCAGCGCGGACGAGGCGATTCAGTACGTGGTGAACCAGATCAAAGAGGGCACGCTCACGTTTGCCATCGACAATCCGGCCGACCCGGAAATTTTCCCCCGGGTGATGTTCATCTGGCGGGCAAATCTGATCGGCAGTTCGGCCAAAGGGCACGAGTATTTCCTCAAACACATGCTGGGCACCCACCACGCCAACCTGAGCGAACAGAACCAGGAACTAAAAACCAGCGAAATCCACTGGGCCGCTGAGTCTCCGGAAGGCAAGCTGGACCTTTTGATCGACATCGACTTTCGGATGAACGACACGGGACTCTACGCCGACCTGGTGTTGCCCGCCGCCACCTGGTACGAGAAATACGACCTCAGCAGCACGGACATGCACCCGTTTATACATCCGTTTAATCCGGCGATTGCGCCGCCGTGGGAGACCCGGTCCGACTGGGATTTCTTCAAAGAGTTGGCCCGAACCTTTTCCGAACTGGCCAAGCGCCACTTCCCTAAGCCGGTGAAGGACATCGTCGCCACTCCCCTTTTGCACGACAGCCGCGACGAAACGGCCCAGCCGTACGGACGGATCATGGACTGGAAGTACGGGGAATACGAGCCGACTCCGGGCATCAACTTCCCCCGTCTGCACATAGTGGAGCGGGACTACACCAAGGTGTACGACAAATACATCGCACTCGGGCCATTGGTCAAGGAACAGATCGGCTCCAAGGGGCTCAACTGGAGCGCCAGGGAAGAGTACGAGAAACTGAAGGCGATGCTGGGCGTCGCCTTCCAGACCGAGGAATACAAGGATTGCCCCAGCCTGTTTACCGACCGCAATGTGGCCGAGGCGATCCTGACGCTCTCCAGCGCCACCAACGGCTCGCTGGCGCTGAAAGCCTGGGAAGCCCTGGAGAAGAAGACCGGGCTCAAGTTGAAAGATTTGGCCGCAGAGCGGGCCGAAGAGCACATCTCGTTCCAGGAGATCACCGCCCAGCCGAGACAGGTGATCTCCACCCCGGTCTACAGCGGTTCGGAAACGGGCAACCGACGCTACTCGCCGTTTACGACCAACGTGGAGCGGCTGATTCCCTGGCGCACGCTGACAGGCAGGCAACACTTCTACCTCGATCACGAAACGATCCTGGAGTTCGGCGAAGAACTGCCCACGTTTAAGGCGCCGTTGCCCAAGGCGACGTTTTACCCGGCGGACAGGCGGCCAGAGGCAAAAGGCAAAGAAATCACCCTGCGGTATCTGACTCCGCACTTCAAATGGTCGTACCACAGCACCTATGGCGACACGGTGCCGATGCTGACGATGTTCCGAGGCGGCCCGCACGTCTGGCTGAACAACCGCGACGCGGAAGAGGCGGGCATCGCCGACAATGACTGGCTTCAGATGTACAACCGCAACGGCGTGGTCGTCGCCCGGGCCGTCGTCAGCCATCGACTGCCGCAGGGAGTGGCGTTCATGTACCACGTGCAGGAGAGGCACATCAACGTCCCCGGCTCTCCGATCACCGGCCAGCGCGGCGGGACGTTCAACAGCCCGACCCGCATCCACGTCAAGCCGACGCAGATGATCGGCGGCTACGCCCAGCTCAGCTACGGTTTCAACTACTACGGGCCGACCGGAAACCAACGGGACGAACAGGTGATCATTCACAGACTGAACGAGGCGGTGAACTGGCTTGAAGATTAGGGCCCAATTCGGGATGGTCATGAACCTGGACAAGTGCATCGGCTGCCACACCTGCAGCATCACCTGCAACAACACGTGGACCAACCGTCCGGGCGCGGAGTACATGTGGTGGAACAACGTCGAGACGAAGCCGGGGATTGGCTATCCCAAGGAGTGGGAGAACCAGGACCGTCACAAGGGCGGTTGGATCTTAAAGGACGGAAAACTGGAATTGCGCGCCGGAGGGCGGCTGCACAAACTCTTGCACCTGTTTCACAATCCCCACTTGACGCCGATCGACGACTACTACGAGCCGTGGACCTACGATTACGAAGTGCTGTTCACCAGAGGGGAAGGCGAGCATCAGCCGACCGCCCGGCCCAAGTCGCAGTTGACCGGCGATTACATGGAGATCAAGTGGGGGCCCAACTGGGAAGATGACCTGGCCGGTGTTTACGTGACCGGCCAGCGCGACCCCAACATGCAGGGCCTGGAGGAAAAAGTGAAGTTCGAGTTCGAGCAGGCGTTCATGATGTACCTGCCGCGCATCTGCGAGCACTGCCTCAACCCGCCCTGCGTCTCCTCCTGCCCGTCCGGGGCGATCTACAAACGCGAAGAGGACGGCATCGTGCTGGTCGACCCCGACGCCTGCCGCAGTTGGCGCTTCTGCATGTCCGGTTGTCCGTACAAGAAGGTGTATTTCAACTGGAAAACGCACAAGGCGGAAAAGTGCACATTCTGCTTCCCGCGGATCGAGGCGGGCATGCCCACCGTCTGTTCGGAAACGTGTGTCGGCCGTTTGCGCTACATCGGGCTGGTCTTTTACGACCTGGACAAAGTGGAAGCAGCCGCTTCGGTGACGGATGAGAAAGCCCTGTACGAAGCGCATCTCGGCGTCTTCCTCGATCCGCACGATCCCGAGGTGATCCGCGAGGCGCGCAAGGCCGGTTATCAGGAAGACTGGATCGAAGCCGCCCAGCGTTCACCGGTCTACAAGCTGGCGGTCGAACAGCGGATCGCCCTGCCGCTGCACCCGGAATACCGTACCTTGCCGATGGTCTGGTACATCCCACCGCTCAGTCCGATCATGGGCAATCTGTCCGACACAGACCAGATCGACCCGCACGTCATGTTTCCGGCGATCGATCGGATGCGGATTCCGGTCGAATACCTCGCCAACTTGCTGACGGCTGGGGATACGGAGGTGATCCGCGCCGTGCTGAAAAAGCTGGTGGCGATGCGCAGCTACATGCGCTCGGTCAACCTGGGGCAGGAGCCGGACAAGCGCATTCTCGACGAAGTCAGCCTCTCCGAGCAGACTGTGCGCGACATGTACGAGCTGGCGGCAATCGCCAAATACTCCGACCGCTACGTGATCCCCTCCGCCCACCGCGAAGTGGCGGACAACATGTACCTCGGCCAGGGAACGGTCGGGTTCGACTTCATGGAAGGCTGCTCGGGCTGCGCGGTCAACCACGCGGTGTCGGGAGACTACAAGTTTGCACACGATTACTGGGGGGATTTACATGAACGAACACCAAAAAATCTTTAGGTTGGCGTCCATTCTGTTGCAGTACCCGTCCGCCGACTGGGTGCACGAAGATCTGATCTGGGAAGTCCGCTCGCTTACCGACAAGCACGTGCAGGAGCCCTTCCTCCGCTTTCTCGATTACCTGGAGAACACCCCGCTGATCGATGCGTGCGAGACCTATGTCCGCACGTTCGACTTCAGCGACAAGACCACCCTGTACCTCACCTACAGCGTGTTTGGCGACAACCGGGATCGCGGCCCCGCGTTTCTCAAACTGAAGGAAGAGTTCGCCCAGGCAGGATTTCCGCTTGAAGACGACGAGTTGCCCGATTACCTCCCGCTCATCCTGGAATTCGCCTCGCTCGCCCCACCGGAGCACGCACTCAAGGTGTTCATGATTCACAAGTGGGTGATCGACCGGCTCCTCGCCGACCTGCATGAGGCGCAAAATCCCTACCGTTGGGTACTGCAGGGATGCGTGCTGGCGATTGACTCGCTGATCGCGGAGCGGGAAGCCTCGTAATCATCGTCTGGTTACCGATCACGCAAAGGAGGGTTTGGATGACGATTCTCGCCCAATTCCTGTGGCTGATTTACCCGTATGTGATGCTCACCCTGTTTGTCTTCGGCCACATCTACCGCTACAACACTGACCAGTTCGGCTGGTCTGCCAAGTCCAGCGAGTTTCTGGAAAAGGGCCGTCTCGGCTGGGCCAGCACGTTGTTTCACTGGGGGATCGTGTTCGTTTTTTTCGGACACGTCGCCGGCATCCTCATCCCCCGAGGGTTTTACGACGCAATCGGCATCACCGATCACATGTACCACTTCGGCGCGGTCTACATCGGCGGCCTGGCCGGGCTGGCGACCATCGTCAGCATCGTTTTTCTGCTGGTTCGCCGTCTTACAGTAAGACGAATCTTCGTCAACAGCAGCAAAAGCGATTTCCTCGTGCTGACGCTCTTGATTGTCGTCATTGGCACCGGCTTTACCAACACGGTCGGCTACACCGCGACCGGCGGCGTGTTTGACTACCGCGCCTTTATCGGGCCGTGGTTTCGCGGCATTCTGACGTTTCGTCCGGACACCAGCCTGATTCTCGCCGCCCCGCTCGGTTTCCAGATTCACATCCTCGCCGCATTCTTGCTGTTCGGCGTCTGGCCGTTTACGCGGCTGGTGCACGTCTGGAGCCTGCCGCTTGAGTACCTGAACCGCCGCTATGTGGTCTACCGTAGCGTCGGACCAAAATAACAGAAACGATACCAGTGCCGAACACAAAACGAGAGCTGAAACACGCGGACGACCCAAGCGTCGCCTTCGCACGTTTCAGCTCTCGTTTTTCCCATGTCGCCGCAGGGGGCCAGAAACTTCGGGCCCCGGGACCGCCGGGTATCAGGCCGTCCTGACCGCCTGCCGATGCGGCTCGGTCACGGTTCGCCTCTCTGTCATCCACGCGGCTATGTCTTCTTTTTTCAGGATCAGGATGCCGCTTTGCCTGCGTTTGGGCAAGTAGTATCCGTCGCCCCGCTTCTGCAGGCAGACGGTCAGTTCCTCCGGCGGAATCGACCCTTTCGGCACCCGGTAGTAATATTCCAGAAACGCTTCGAAGTCTTCCACGCTATCAAACGGCTGCCCGAATTCGCTAGACAAGCGGATCAGGTGATACGATATCCGCTCCTGCCCGAGAAACAACACCGCTTTTTGCAGCGTCTCCCGATGCTTGCGCGGTTTGGCGGAAAGCGGAATCGTGCCGAACGTAAACCGGCTTTCCCTGGACACATCGGGCAAAACGACCACCAGGTACTGGCGGGTCAATTCGCCCAGTTTGTCCAGTCGCGTCATAAGCCCGTCGCAGTAGCTGAGAAAGACGACATCGGCCGACTGCTCGGCCCCAAGCGCGGTCCAATCCTCCACCTTGCCGCGAATGTTGCCCAGGCCTTCACGCGCCGCCTTGTGCCTGAGAAAGCGGATTGCTTCTGTGTTCAGATCCAGCGCGGTGACAGACTCCACGTGCGGCGCGAGCGCCAAGCTGAGGTAGCCCGCTCCGCAGCCGAGGTCCAGCACACGGGCGGACGGCCGCAGCAAAAACGCGCAATGCGCCGCGATGTCGCGGTAAAACGTGGTCAACTCCGCGGCCTTTTCAAACCAGACCAGATTTTGTTTGTTCCAGACAAACGCCATGCTTGCCATCTCCCTTCTTTTCCAAACGTGAAGGCATATGCGTTTCCCCATATACCCCGTGGGCACTGGGCCCAGGCCGATCGTCCATAGCTTTTCCGAAAGATTAGCCGTAGGCGCGTCGGCTCGAAGGTGTGTATCCCTTTGTACCTTCATTCTACATACGCGCAGGGATTCTGTATGTCAGGGAATTCCCTGTTCTCCTCCCGACAATTCCCCTGATTTTTCGCCCTGGCAAAAAAATTCCCGCCTGCCTGTACGGCTGGCGAGGACTTCCTTTTCCCTTTTCCTTATTCCGTCTCGAAACGAATTTCGCCTGTCCGCGAGACATCGTAGCCGCCAATCGCCTTGATCTCGTTCTGAAAGGCACTCGATCGCAAAATGTCCAGGACGATCTCGATCAGCTTCTGATTGGCTGGCGATTTGAGCAGCACCAGATCGTAGCTCTCCTGGATCAGCGGGATAAAATCAAGACCGACGATGCGCGCCGCCTTTTCGATGCCCACACCTATGTCCGCCTGGCCGCTGGCGACCGCGCTGGCAACGGCGAGATGGCTGGTTTCCACCGCGTCATAGCCGCGAATCGCCCGCTTGGAAAGCCCGTGCGCCCGGATCTGTTCATCCAGCAGAACGCGGGCCCCGGAGCCTTTCTCCCGGTTGACGATGGCAATATCCGGTCGCCCCAGGTCCTTCCAGCCCTTCACCTGCTTCGGGTTGCCCTGTGGCACGTACAGCCCGGCCCAACGGGAGAGGAGGTGAACCACCACGTACGACTGGCCGACAAGCAGCTTGCGGATGTACGGCAGATTGTACTCGTTCGTGTCCGCGTCCAACAAATGCGTGCTCACCACGTCCGACTCGCCGTTGTACATGGAGATCAAACTGTTGAGACTGCCGGTGTAGGAGCGCAGTGGCCTAAGGCCGTTCTGCCGGCTCTCGATATGGTTGGCCAACAGGTCGAGCGTGATGTCCTGGCCACTGATGATGACACTTCGCTGTGCAGCCGCAGCCGCCTCCCGCTCCGGCTCGGGCCGGGCGACGCCCGCAGCAGGCTTCAACGGCTTGGCGTCCCCTTTGGAACGCAGCTTGTAGGCTTCCAGATCGGACGCGTCCACCCGCATCTGCCGCCCCACCCGGTACGCCGGCAGCTCTCCCTTTTTGATCAAGTCGTACACCGTCAGCTTGGAGACGCGCAAAATCTTGGCCACTTCTTCCGTCGTGTAGGAAATCTCTTTACTCATGAGCCCCTCCGAAACTACATATCATTATTTATAATTATTTATAACAAGACAGAACAATATACGTTATAATAGAGTAAAAACCATACAGGAGAATAGGAGAATCAGGTAATGAATCGGATTTTCGCTTCCATCCTCACCATTTGCCTGTTGCTGTTCGCAACAGGGTGCGCAGACCAACCCCAAACGCAAACACCTTCGTCCGAAGCGCCCGCAGCCAGCAAGACAACCCTTACTGTCAGTGCCGCCGCCAGTCTGACCGATGCCTTGAACGAATGCAAGCAAGCCTACGAACAAGAACATTCTACTGTTAGTGTAACATATATTTTCGGCAGTTCCGGCAAATTGGCGCAACAAATCGAGCAGGGGGCCCCGACCGACCTGTTCCTGTCAGCCAGCGCCAAGGACATGGACACGCTCCAGCAAAAACAACTGATCGCGGCCGACACGCGTACCACCTTCGCCAAAAATGAACTGGCCCTGATCATTCCCGCTGACAGCAAACTGACCCTCACGTCGTTTGAGGATTTGCGCGACGCGCCACTTTCCCATCTGGCCATAGGCGAGCCCAAGATCGTGCCCGCCGGCCGCTATGCCAATGAAGTGCTGACTAAGCTTAACCTGTTGAACCAGTGGAAAGACAAGCTGGTCTACGGCTCAGACGTCCGCCAGGTGCTCACCTACGTGGAATCGGGCAATGCCGATGCCGGTATCGTCTACACGAGCGACGCGGCCATCTCTCCCAAGGTAAAAATTGTGGCCATCTCCAAACCGGAGTGGCACCAGCCGATCGTCTATCCGGCAGCGGTCATCGCTGGCAGCGCCCACGCCGCTGAAGCCAAAGCGTTCATTGATTTTCTTGTGAGTGACAAAGGACAATCTATCTTGAAGAAATACGGTTTTCAATAATAACCAGGAAGGTGGCTGCCATGGCTGGAATCGACTTGACACCCTTGTATTTGTCTCTCAAAGTCGCCGGCATCGCCACCTTTATCGTGTTTGTCGGTGGCGTACTTTTGGCGCGTCTCTTGGCTCGCAAGGAGTTTCCCGGCAAAAGCGTGATCGAATCGCTCTTCCTGTTGCCGCTGGTGTTGCCGCCGACGGTGGTCGGTTTTGCCTTGCTCGTCCTGTTTGGCAAGCACGGACTGATCGGCCGTTGGCTGCTGGAGGCGTTTGGCGTCCAGATCGTGTTCAGTTGGCTTGGCGCGGTGATCGCCTCTGTCGTCGTCGCATTCCCGTTGATGTACCAGAGCGCGGCGGCGGCTTTCCAGACGGTTGACAAGAACCTGGAAATGGCCGCCCGTACGATGGGAGCGTCCGAGTGGCGGGTGTTTTGGACGGTCTCCTTCCCGCTGGCTTGGCCGGGGGTATTGGCCGGACTCGTGCTGGCGTTCGCCCGGGCGCTGGGCGAATTCGGCGCTACGTTGATGCTGGCCGGATACATCCCCGGCAAAACGGACACCATCCCGCTTTCGATCTATTTCGCCGTCGAAAACGGGGAAATGGACAGGGCGTATTTTTGGGTGATCGTCATCATCGCGCTGGGCTTTAGCACGATCATGTGGCTCAACTGGTGGAGCAGGCGCAATCTCCGCCGTTTCGCCGACGAAACCAGACAATCTCAGGGATAGGAGGAAGTCGGCATGCTTCAGGTTGCCATCCGCAAACAATTGGCGCATTTCACACTCGACGTCCAGTTCGACCTCGCCGACGAAATCGTGGTCTTGTTCGGTCCGTCGGGGTCGGGCAAAACCACCGTGCTCAACGCCATCGCCGGCATTGTCCACCCGGACGAAGGCACAATCGTCCTTAAGGACCGCGTCTTTTTTCGCGACCGGATGCGCCCGCTCCCCATCCGGCAGCGAAACGTCGGCTATCTGTTTCAGGACTACGCCTTGTTTCCGCACATGACCGTTGAGCAAAACATCTTGTACGGCGCGCGAAAAGCCGGGCTGACGCTCCAGTCCCCGCTGATCCGGCAACTGTTGACGATGATGAAGATCGGGCATTTGCTGCCGAAATATCCGGCCCATATCTCCGGGGGCGAAAAACAGCGGGTCGCCTTGGCCCGCGCGCTGGCCACCCAGCCCGAGCTGCTGCTGTTGGACGAACCGTTTTCCGCGCTGGATCAGGAAACCCGCAACCAATGCCACGATATGTTGTGCGAACTGCACTGCACCTGGAGAATCCCGATCCTGTTGGTCACCCACGATCTGGCCGAGGCCGAAAAGCTGGGCGAGCGGATCTTGTTCATGGAAAAAGGCAGGCTGATCGCGCCTGCCTTGGCCTGACGAATTATAAAATCCCTTTTCCTTTCGCGGGCAGGGTGACGTAGACGCGCGTCCCTGCCCCTTCTTCGCTGTCCACGCGAATTTTGCCGCCGTGCGCTCCGACGATCCACTGGGCAATCGACAGGCCCAATCCGGTTCCTTCCGTTGAGCGCATTTTGTCCCCCCGGAAAAACCGGTCAAACACATACGGAATGTCCTCTTTCTTGATCCCGATCCCGGTATCCGCCACCACCAGCGACACCCATTGGCCTTCCCGCCTGCAGGTCACAGAGACTTCGCCCTGTTCGTCCGTGTACTTCAGGGCGTTGTCCAAAAGGATCACCATCAACTGAAACAACCGTTCCTGATCGCCCGTGATCTCCAACGGCTCCTCGATGTCGGCCGTAAGCCGGATGCCTTTGAGCAACGCGGGCTGTTCAAAGGAGCGAACGCTTTTCTGCACGATTTCGTCCAGCCTGATCCGGTTCATCATGATCTGCATTTCGTTGGAGTCGGAGCGGGCCAGCGTCAGCAGATGGGCCACCAGCTTGTTGAGCCGCTTGGTCTCCTGGATCGCGACCGAGATCGTCTCGCTCTCCTCTTCGATCGTATGGTCGGGATTGCGAAACAGCCGTTCCAGATTGAGCAGAATCACCGACAACGGAGTGCGCAGTTCGTGCGAAGCGTCAGCGATGAACTGCTGCTGCTTCTCCCACGACAACTGGATGGGAATCAATGCCCGCTTGGCGAGGAACAGCCCGGCGACGATGGCGATCAGGATGCTGACGAGACCGCCTACCGCCAACACATACAACAGGGTGTTCAACATTTTCTCTTCCGGTTCCAGATTGTAGATGAGCTGAATATAGCCGATGTTTCGGATTTCATCGTCCACCCATGTCTGCCTGGTGGTCGCCATCGTGTACACGCGATACGGCTGTCCGTTGACCGTCACGGTCCGGATCGTCTCCGTGCCGCCGTTCGGCCGGAACGGAATCACATCTTCCTTTTCCATCGATTCGCCGAACACTTTGGTAATCAACTGGCCTTGTTGGTCCCACAGCAAAAAGACAATGCGGCGGTCCACATCAGGCGGTCTTCGCCGCTCCAACCGCAAGTGCGGAGGTGGCCCCTCCCCGACACGCTTGGCAATCTGCTGCAATTCCCGATCCACCTGCGAAAACAGACGGTGCTGCATCGACATGTACAACGCGATGCCCAGCGCGTTCAGCAACAGGACGAACACCAGAATGTTTAACGTCACCAAACGAATTTGCGTTTTCCTAAACATTCTCCTTATTTCCCTTCAGGATGTAGCCCACGTTGCGGATGGTGCGAATGTAGTGGTCGCAGCCGTAATCGGCCAGCTTTTTGCGCAGATAATGCACATACAGATCGACCACCCCGTAGTTGGCCTCGGAGTCGATCCCCCACACGCGGTCGAAAATTTGTTGGCGGGTGAGGATTTGTTCGCGGTTGTGCAGGAAATACTTGAGCAGTTCGTATTCCTTGCTGGTGAGTTTCAGCGGATGCTGGCCGACGTAGGCATCGTGTTCGTTCACCTTGAGCGAAATCGGCCCGTACGCCAGTTCCCCGTCCTTGCTGATCGCCCCGTTGCGGCGCAGAATCGCTCTCGTCCGGGCCAACAGCTCTTCGACGGCAAACGGTTTCACCAGATAGTCATCCGCTCCCGCGTCCAGTCCTTCGACCCGAGACTCCACGCTGTCCTTGGCGGTCAAAAACAGCACCGGCGTGAGGATTCCCTTGGCGCGAAGCTGTTTAATGATCGTCAATCCGTCGACTCCCGGCAGCATGATGTCCAGCACCAACAGGTCGTAAATTCCCTTTTCCGCAAGACACAAGCCGTCGTCTCCTCGCTCCACGCCGTCGACTTGATACCCTTCTTCCTTGAGGACGCCGGTGATCGCCTGCAAGAGATACCGGTCGTCTTCCACTGCGAGAATGCGCATGATTCCCTCCCGTTTCGCGCAGAAAAGTGGCATGAATCATGCCACTTTGTCTGTTCATTCCGCCGCACTGATGTTTCGAAAAGGCGGCAGCATCCGCACCGCCGCCTTCAGACGGGCGGCCAGGTCGTCCAAGATCGAGTATACCACCGGGATCACCACAAGCGTGAGCAAGGTGGACACCGTCAAACCGCCAATGACGACGGTCGCCAGCGGCGCCTGACTTTCTCCCCCTTCGCCCAGCCCCAGTGCCAGCGGAGTCAATCCCAGCACCGTGCACAATGTCGTCATCAGGATCGGACGCAGCCGAATCGACGCCGCCGTCACCAGCGCCTCGGTCCGATCCACGCCCCGCCTGCGCAGGATGTTGGCAAAGTCAACCAGCACGATCGCGTTGCGCACGACGATCCCGGCCAGCAGAATGATGCCGATGTACGCCGGCACGCTGAACGGCCGGCCGGTCACCCACAGGCTGAAGCTGGCCCCAAAGAATGACAGCGGCACCGACATCATAATCGACAGCGGATGAATCAGCGACTCGAACTGGGCCGCCAGAATCATGTACACCAACAGAACCGCCATCAAAAAGGCAAGGATCAGGCTGTTCGTCGATTCCTGCAACTGCTGGTTTTCCCCCTGCTGCTCGATCACATACCCGGGCGGCAATGGGAACGTGGCAATGATCTTGTTGATTTCCTTGGCGACGCTCCCCAGATCGCGTCCGGGGGCCAGCGATGCGGTTACGTTGACCACCCGCGCCTGGTTGTACCGCTGAACCGATTGCGGACCGCTGGCGATGGCGACGTTGGCCACATCTTTTATCTGCACCTTTTCCCCCTTGGGCGTGGTCAAGAGCAAGTTCTTGATGTCTTCCATATTGGCAGCGTGGCCGTTCGTCAGGATGACGGACACATCGATCTCGTCTCCGCCTGTCTCGAAGCGCGTGGCCACCTGATCTCTCAGCGCGGTCTGGATCGTGCTGGAGACCATCGACTGCGTGACGCCCAGTTCGACCGCCCGCTCGCGGTCAAGCGAGACCTGGATTTCCGGCCGCGTCTCATCCAGGGTATTGTCCGCCTCGCGAACCCCGTTCACCTGGCTGATCTCGTTTGTCAACCGCTCTGCCAATTGTGTCAGCATATCCTTGTCATTGCCGCGCAACGCGTACGAGAGCGGCGCCGATCCTCCCGCGCCCCCTTGTCCGCCCAGGCCGGGCAATGACGCAGTGCCCCGCGCCTCGCTCACCCGTACCCGGACGCCCGGGAAGCGGTTCAGCCGCTGACGGATCTCATCTGCCACCTCGGCCGTGGAGCGTTGGCGATTGGACCGGTCTGTCAGCATCAGCAAGAACGAACCCGCCGAACTGGACGCGTTGTTGGAACGAAACGCCCCGGACGAGCCCAGGCTGGAGACGATGGTCTTCACTTCGGGGATGCGGGACAAAATCGTCTCGGCCTCGGTCATCACTTTCCGCGTCTGCTCCAGTTCGGTACCGTTTGGCAGCGACAGCGACACCGTCACTTGTCCCTGGTCGGAGGCGGGGATAAACTCTGATCCGATGAACGGAACCAGGCCAATCGCCGCCGCCAGCGAAGCGACCGCAATCACCACGACGGTTTTGCGGTGGGAGAGCGACCACCTGAGCAGATTGCGGTAGCGCTCGGACCAACGGTGCAGCCTGGCGTTTGGCTTCACGGTCCGATCACCCGCTTCGCCCCCCGTCACTTCGTTGCCGACCGGTTCCCCGTCATCCGGTTTCTCGCCGCCCGCAACGCCCGTCTGCTTGCTTCTGCGCGACGTCCATCTGGCCGAAAGCGTCGGCGTAACCGTAAACGAGACGATCAACGAGGCCAAGAGCGAAAACGAGACGGTCACGGCCAAGTCCCGGAACAACTGGGCGGTGATGCCTTTGACGAACACAATCGGAAAGAAGACGGCTACCGTGGTCAGGGTGGCGGCAATGACCGGCATCGCCACTTCCTTCGTCCCCTCAACGGCCGCCTGTTGCAGCGGCAAGCCATTCTCCCGGTGCCGGTGGATATTTTCCAGCACGACGATCGCGTCATCCACGATCATCCCGATCCCCAATGTCAGTCCGCCCAGACTCATCGTGTTGATCGACATGTCGGCAAAGTACATCAAGGCAAACGTGGCCACCACGGAAATCGGGATCGCGGTCGAGATGGTCAGCGTGTTGCGGGTGCTCCGCAAAAAGAGCCAAATGATCAGGATCGCCAGCCCGCCGCCGATCAAGGTATCGTGTGCGAGGGTGTTGATCGAATCCCGGATAAACTGCGACTGGTCGGAAATGTTTACGATCGACACATTGGCCGGCAAAGTGCTTTTCATTTTGGCCAGTTCGCTGTTCACATGGTCAACGACCGACACCGTATTGGTTCCCGACTGTTTCATGATCGACAGGATCACCGAATTTTGCCCGTTCAGTTTATTTTCAATGGACACATCCTTGTACCCTTCTTCGACGACGGCCACATCCTGGAGGAAGATGTGTCCGCTGCTCTTCAGCGGAATGGCCACCTTGCGAATATCGTCGACGGACATGAACTTGCCCAATGTGCGGACCGTGTAGGTGATGCCTCCTTCCGTCACCGTTCCGCCGGGCGAGTCGAGATTCTGGTTGCGCAACTGCTGGGTGATATCGCTGACCGACAGCCCGTACTGCTCCAGTTTGTTCGGATCCACGAGAATCTTGATCTCCCGCTCCAATCCGCCGGAGACGGTGACCGACGCGACCCCGTCCACCCGCTCCAGATAGGGAACGATTTGCTCGTCGACGAAGGTGCGCAATTGATCCGCTCCCATCCCTTTGGACGCCAGCGCCGTTGTCAGGATGGGCGAATTGTCCGGATTAAACTGCGTCACAACAGGTGCGTCGGCGTCATCCGGCAGGGAACGCTTCGCACGTTCCACCTTCTGCTGGACTTCGTTGATCACCTCGTCCATATTGGTGCCGTAGGCAAACTCGACGGTTACCTGTGACGAGCCTTCTCTGGAGACGGAACGTACCGATTGCACACCGGCGATGGTGGCGACGGCCTGTTCGATCGGCTTGGTCACCAGGTTTTCCATTTCTTCCGGCCCGACGCCGGAGTAGTTGGTCGACACCGACACGGTCGGCAATTCGATCGGAGGGTACAGGTCGACAGGAATTTGTGTTAAGGAAATGATGCCCAATACGATCACAATCAAAACGCCCATCATGACGGTAACCGGCCGCCGAATCGCGTGTTGTGCGAGATTCATCGAAGTCACCTACCCCTTTTGACCGCCGTATCGGTTTCGTTTCTCCTGCGTTCCTTGCCCTTCCGCCGGCTTGTTGGCCGGGTGGTTCGGATCGATCACGACGACGGGCGCGTCCGGAACCAGCATGTTTTGTCCCGCGACGATCACCTCTTCCCCGCCGTTTAAGCCGCCGAGAATCTCGATGCGTTGCCCGTCGGACTCTCCCACCTGTACTTTCACCTGTTTCGCCTTGCCGTTCTCGTTGATGTACACGTAATTGTTCTGGTCCTGGGAGATGACCGCTTCTCTCGGTACGACCAACGACTGACGCGGCTTGGCCTTCACTTCGACGGACGCGATCATGCCGGTTTTGATCTGCAAACCGGGATTGCTGATCTCGATCTCGATCGGGTACGCCTTGTTGCTGTTGGCCAGCGGACTGACTGACACCACTTTTCCCGTGGTTTTCAACTGGATGGAGGGAATGTTCACATCCACCGACTGGCCAGGCGAAAACAGCCCCACCTGACTTTCGGTGGCTTGCACTTGTACTTTCATCTTCGCGATGTTGAGAATCTGCGCGACCACGGTTCCGTTGTTCACCGTTTGCCCGACGGTCACCGGCACGTCACCGACCACACCGTCAATCGGCGCTTTCACCGTCAGGTTTTGCAGGTTATACTGCGCCAACGCCAAATCGGCCTGGGCCTGCTTCACCTGCGCGGCAGCAGCATTCAGGCTGGCGGCGGTCGGCCCCTTCTCGTCCAGTTTCAGCTTTTGCTTCTGGTTCTCCAGGCTGGTCGAGGCGCTGATGAGTTGCTGTCTCGCCTTTTCCACGTCCTCGGCGCTGACCGCTCCTTCGCGGTACAGCGCTTCCTGCCGCTCCAGGTTGGTTTTGGCCTGGTCATAACTGCTCTTAAGCTCCGCCAGAACGTTTTGCGTCTGAATCACGCTCTCCTTAGGTGTCCCTTCTTTGGCCTCCTCGTACCTGGACTGCGCCGACAAAAGGGCCGCCTGGGAGCGCTGCACCTGTATCCGCACTTCGTCACTGTCGATGGCGGCGATCGGTTGCCCCGCCTTCACCTGGTCCCCGACGTGGACGAATATCTCCTTGATGCGCCCCGAAGCCTTGGTCACCTGGTCCACCTGCTGGTTGGCCTCGACCCGGCCGCTCAGAGACAAGCGGAGGGCAAACTCTTCCTTCGCCACTTTTTTCACCTCGACGGGAACCGCCCGTTGCGCTTGCCCGAACCGCCCGGCAGCCCCGTCCGTCCTGGGCGAGCATCCGGCCGCGGCAACCAGGAGCGCTGTTACCGCCGCAATCCACTTCCCCTTTCTTCCCCTCAATCGGCCTTCCTCCTTTTGGTAGCTTGCATCCCCATTAGATCACACGTTTCTTTGAAAAAAATTTGAGAGCCTGACCACCCATTACTCGTCCAGCGCGACGGATTCCCGCAGACCTTTCTGCTGTCTTCGCTGCGCGAGCAAAATCACGACAGACATCCAGATTCCGGTCCCTGTCAGCAGCAACAACCCGATCGAACTGATGAGCCCGATCACTCCGGAGTGGATACCCCTGATCAAGCGCATCAGATGGTTCTGGGCTCCTTTTTCCCGCTCGCCCGCGTAAATCGCAGCCTCGTTTCCTCCGCGATCCCCGGAGATGTTTTCAGCAGGGGCCACACCCGCCTGATCCCCTTGACGGACAAAGGCAGGCCGCTCCCCCCGGTGTTCACCGGATTCGGCCGCGAACAGATACAGACCCGTCAGCGCTTCGACAAATACAAACACGGAAGCGATCACGCCAATCCAGAAGTGCAGTTTGCGCATCTTTTTCAAACGGCTCATCTCCCTTTCTGCGGGGAAGCACCCTCCCCGTATGTCACGAATGGGAATGGAAAAGGCAGGCGCTGATCACCTGCCCGTTTGTGCACTTGCTTATTGTTGTTGCGTTTCTTGTTTTTGGCCAAATTTGTGCTCAACGAACGCTTTCACCAATTCTTCAAACTTCTCTTTCTTGCTGTTTGCCTGATCCTGCGTCAGCTTGCCGTTTTTCACAGCGTCAGCCAGGCGGGTTTCTTCCTGCTTGGTCAACAGCGCGATCACGTCGTCTTCCGCCACGCCTTTTTCCTTCGCGATGTCAGCCAGCGACTTCCCGGCTTTCAGCTCTTGCTTCAGGGTGTCGGCGTCCACGTTCAAAAGAGACAGCAACTCGGTGTTGTTCTCCAGCCCGAACCCGTGTCCTGGGCCCTTGAATCCTTCCGGTTTCGTGCGTTCCACGATTTGTTTGATCCGGTCGGCCAGCTTCGCCTTGATCTCGTCCGCTTTCTCCTGTGTCAGCTTGCCGTTTTTCACGGCGTCGGCTAGGCGGGTTTCTTCCTGTTTGGTCAACAGCGCGATCACATCGTCTTCCGCCACGCCTTTTTCTTTCGCGATGTCAGCCAGCGACTTCCCGGCTTTCAGCTCTTGTTTCAAGGTGTCGGCGTCCACGTTCAAAAGAGACAGCAACTCGGTGTTGTTCTCCAGCCCGAACCCCTGACCTTTCGCGAACGCGCCAAGCTTGTGATCTTTGTTGAACCAGCCTTTATGTTGGCCGAACCAATCGACTTTCTTGGTGTCTTGCACAGTTGCCGTTTGCGACGGAGTGGCGGCGTACACGCCCAGGCTGCCGATGCTCAAAACAGCCGTCACCGCTCCCAGCAATGCTCCTGTTTTCGCTTTGCTCCACATGATTCATCATCCTTTCCTTCCGAGTGTCTTGTACCGCGGTACGGCTTTAGTGTAGCCTTTTGTTTTTTGAATTGCCTTAGAGAACTGTGGAAAGCTTTAGGAAAAGTATTGGATAACTTGCAAATTTCCTGTACGATCCGCGCAAAACCCCCGAAAAACCGCATCGCCGCAAGAAAAACGGCCGTCGAAACAAGTTTCGACAGCCTGCCGCAAACGCGTTGTCAGATGTGTCCTTTCTCCAGGACAGCGCTTCGAAACGCTGTCGGCGTCATTCCGACGTGTTTCTGAAACACGGTGGAAAAGTGGGACGCGCTGGGAAACCCGACCGTCATCGCGATGTCGGTAATGGTCATGTCCGTTTTCATCAGCAATCGCTGTGCCGCTTCAAGACGCGTGGTGCGCAGATACTCCGCTGGGGTCTGGCCGACGATACGTGCAAAGGTGCGATGCAAGTGGTACGGACTTACGTGAAGCATCCGGGCCAGCTCAGCCAACGTCAGCGGTTCCTGATAGCGGCTTTCGATCAGCGCGACGGCGAGTTGCGCCAACTCTTCATCCGGCCAGCGCGTCTGATCCGGCCGACACCGCTTGCATGGCCGAAACTGGGCGGATTCGGCCTCGTCCACACTGAAAAAGATGCGCACGTTCTCTTTCTTGGGAGGTTTTGATTTGCACGACGGCCGACAAAAGATCCCCGTCGTCGCCACTCCGTAAAAAAACGTGCCGTCATACGCCGAATCGCAGCGGATGATCGCTTCCCACCATTCCTCGTTCATCACCGCCACCTCCGTTTTCAGTTTCAGTATATCCCGCCATCTCCTTGTATGTAAGCGTGAGCAAAATGACAAGGCAAGAATACAAAAGCCAGCTTGTACGTCTCCGTGATACAACAACATCATGCAAGAGATGAAAGGTAGAACGGAGGTAGCGTATGAACCCAAGAGATCTCGTGATGCTATTGACGCTGGCGGCACTTTGGGGCGCGTCGTTTTTGTTCATGCGAATCGGCGCCCCCGTGCTGGGGCCAGCGGTGTTGATCTTTCTTCGCGTGTCGATTGCCAGCGCGGCACTCCTGTTGTATCTGACGGCAAAACGGCAACGCCCCAAGGTCGTGGCCAAATGGAAACAGTATCTGCTGCTCGGTCTAATGAATGCGGCCATCCCGTTTTCGCTGATCTCCACCGCCGAACTGCATGTGACCGCGTCTGTCGCTGCGATCCTCAATGCGACCACCCCGCTCTTCACGGCACTGGTGGCGCGGATCTGGTCGAACGAGCCGCTCACCTTCCGAAAAATCGGCGGACTGATACTCGGTTTCATCGGTGTGGCCGTGCTGGTCGGGTGGAACCCTGATCACTCTGGGGCCTCTGACTTCTCTGGCGATGGCACAAACCGACTCCCGGCTCCGACAAATTTGGCTCCGACGATGCCAGCTCCGGCATCTCTGATACCGGCAACCCTGTCGCTGCTCGCCGCCGTCTCCTATGCGTTCGCCGGCGTCTACTCTTCCAGGGCGTTCAAAGGCGAACGCCCGATGGATATGGCCATTGGCCAGCAACTGGGCGCCAGCGTCATCATGATCCCGTTGGCCGCCGCAACCATGCCGGATGCCGTTCCCTCGACGAGTGTCATCTTGTCCGTGCTGGGACTCGCCGTCCTGTGCACGGCGGCCGCCTACCTGCTGTACTTCGCGCTGATCCGCAATGTCGGCCCGGTGAAGACGCTCAGTGTCACCTTTCTGATCCCCGTCTTCGGCATCGTGTGGGGCGTCCTGTTTCTCGGAGAGACCGTGACCCCCGGAACCATCGTCGGACTCGTCATCATTTTGGTCAGTGTGGCGCTGGTCGCGAATGTGCCGACCGCCTCCGCCAAACATTCAACCTGAACCGCAAAAAGAACTGGCACATGTTTGTACCAGTTCCCGTACATTCTGTTTTATAGTGCCTGGCAGCAGCAAACAGGTTGGGTAGTTCGAGCAGGAAGTTGCATTTCAGGTTTACCCTTGTCGTTTCCTGCCGACCACATCCAGGATCGGCGGGCCCGTTTTTCAAGCCGTTGTTGCTCTTGCTTCATCAGGAATTCAACCACGTACATATTTGCGTACATCTCATTCTACCTCCTTTTGATCACGAGCAGCAGCGGTTGGCGGTTTCTTTTGCCGTCGACTCACAGCACGCCCCTGTTTCCGCACTCGTTCTGGAAACAGCTACATCCACATCTGCCTTCGTGAAGAAGAACTCCCACTCATTGCCGTCAGGGTCATGCACCCAAAACTTGTCTTGCCATGCATAGCAGCAAATGGTATTCATCTCGTCGTACAGGGACAAAACGCCTGCCTCCTCCAGTCTTTTCTTATGGGCTAATACCTCTTCCGTGCTCGCTACCTGGAATCCAAAATGACCAACCTGATTCCCGCCTACCTCGTCGCGAAGATTGAGCGTAAAGTTCAATCCCGGCGATTCCAGAAGAAATTTCGCGTAATCAGGCTTCACCTTTACTGGCTCCGTCCCGAACAACTTACGGTAAAACTCGATCGACTTCTCCAGATTGGTAACGTTCAGACCAACGTGTGCGTACTTCATGCCGCATGCCTCCAAACATCAATTTATTTTGATGAATATAACAAAAAAATTTGATGTAAGCTGTGAAAAAATCTAGCAGCAGTCGTTGTCCGTACGAAAGAGACAGCAAAGTTCTTCAGACAACAGGTGGTTCACCTCGCTATGGTTTAGCTCATAGTAATTCATCGTGCCATCTGTTTCTTTCTTCAATAAGTTGGCGTCCAGAAGAATTTTCAAGTGGTAGGACAGTTTCGATTGCGCCATGCCCATGATGTCAGCGAGATCGCATACGCACACCTTGCCGCGCTTCGTCAATTCGTACATGATTTGCAGTCTCTTCTTGTCAGCCAACGCCTTGAACTTTGCTTCGTACGTCTCAAACGTCACTTCCATCGGGTTCAGGATCGGTAGTTCTTTCATGGAGATGCCACCTACATCAAATTTTCTTGATGATTGAATTGTAGCACCTGCAATTTCCAAAAGCAATACCCAACATCAAATTTTTTTGATGTTGGGTAAGGGGACGATCACCGTGGATTCGCACCTGTACGTAAAAAACCCGGGCTTGCCAAAAGAAGCGCAAGCCGGGAGATTCGGGAACATCATTCCAACGATTTCACCATGTAATAGCGGTCAGAACCGGCCCCGTATTCGTCCTTCCGGGTTTCGGCAATGCGAAACCCTAGGTGTTCATACAATTTTACGGCTGAGAGATTGCTGGGTTTGACCGTTAAGCCAATCTCCGAGAAATTGTCTTTTTTTACGATATCAAACACATAGTTGAGTAAACTCTTCCCGTATCCTTGTCCCTGTTTGTCGGATCGTACATAAAATCCGTAAATGTAGGCCAAATCAGGTCGTTTGTAATCACGGAGCAATTCACAGACAGCTACAGGGCGGCCATCTCCTTCCTCACGGAGCAGGATCAGCTGGCCGTTCCGCGCGATCGGGACCAAGACGTACTCATCAACCGCGCCATCAGAACCAAACGCGTCAATTTCCAATTCGCACATCATCTTCAGTTGCTCCGGGGACAAATAATCGGGGACCTCCACATACAGTTTCGGTTTCATCCCGTTTCCCCTCCTTTTCTCCATGGCAGTTCACCCTCCCATTCGTCAAGCGGCCACATCGGATGAGGAATACGGCGGTAGGTGAAATTCCGCAACTGATTGGAGGCAAGGCCGGGCGCGTCCACGTTGATAATCCGTCCTACGAGAGGTTCGAAAGCCGCCCGGAAATGGTTCTTTACTTTTAGAGCGAGGATATTCATGTCCGTCGGTTCGATTCCGATGTGACGGAACAATTCGGGATCGTTTGCGGACAGGGCTCTCCCCGTTATCAGGATATCCATCCCTCCTGCACGGATATGGGCGGCACCGTTTGTATTCACCTGGAGTCCCGTGTTCATTGGTCCTTTGTTTCGGAACCGGCCATCAGACAATCTGATTACTTTTGCCTGTACGTCAACAGGAGGACCGAATTCGGGAGAACATTTCCCGCCCAGACGTAAGGTGACCTCCGCCCCTTCCCCTGCCTTCCTGCACGCATCCAGAGATTCCGGATCATAGAGAGCGCCGAAAAGTGCGTTTTGTACCCGTCTCGAAAGCAACTCGTGCATCAGCCCTGTCGTGTCCCCTGTTCCTCCGCTCAGCGGGTTATCCGAGATGTCAGCCAAGACAACGGGTTTATCACCGTTCCACAGGAGTGCCTCATCGACTGCCTCCTTGATGCAGGGAAGATCGACGAGAAAACGTTCGCGCCATTCCCACATCTTGTCGGCCAACGAGAGGGCAACCCTGTCACCGGCGGCTTTGTCCGTGGACACGACCAGAATACTCGCGCCAACTTCCGGAATGTCGCAATAGGGAAAACCGCCAAATACAGAAGCGCTGACGATTTCCTCCTGTTGTTCCGCTGCTTCGGCCGCTTTCACAAGATCATGCATGGGGCCTTCATGCGTGCACATGTTGATGCTGGGAGGCATCATCGGTAGCTTGACAAACGAGGCATGATAAACCTGTTTCCTTTCCAGGCAATGAATCAGGGTGGAAGCCGCTCGAAGACCCTGTTCGTACATATCCACATGCGGGTAGGTTTTGAACCCGAACTGCATGGGAGTTTGCTGTACCATTTTGGAGGTTACATTGGCGTGCATGTCGAGCGTTGTCGCTATCGGAAGTTCCGCGCCAACAACCTCTCTGATCCGGACGAGCAAATCGCCCTCCGGATCGGACTGGTCTTCAACCACCATGGCACCATGCAGGGCAAGGAGAATGCCGTCCAGAGGCTGTGCCTGCCTGATAGCCGAGAGCATCGCCGTCGCAATCGTTTCGTATGCGGAAGCCGTTACAGTCCCTGAGGGGGTGGCGGCAGCACAAACCAGCGGTACGATGGTTGCTCCATTCCTCTCCAGTATTTCGATAAATCCCCCCACTTCCGTCCGTGTTCCCCTATACGCAAAGAGAATGTCGTTTCCCTGCAGAAAGGCCTCTTGCCCGAAGGCACGAATGTCGGTTTTGACTGGGCTGAAGGTATGGGATTCGTGATAGAAAAAAGCGATACCAATTCGATAGTTGTTCATGTGACCGCCTCTTCATACCGTGTTTTTCAAAGGTGCCGGGCCGCTCTCTTGTTCCCACAGGTCCTCCAGCACCTTGCGTCCTTCTTTGATCCGGGGATGGAACTGAATATCAGCCTCGTCCCGCGTCCGGGAAAGTTTTTCCTGAGCTATGCGGAGCTCCCGTTCCGACACGGTTCCAATTCCCAGTTTGCGACAAATACTTTTTCCGGCCAGTTCCCCCTGAACCATGGCCACTTTCGCACCTTCAATGCCGGTGATATTGCCGGCTACGAAAACGTTGGGAACAGTCGATTCCAGATCGGGCCCATGCAACGGAACCGCTCCATTCAAGCTTTCCACGCGCGCAAACTTGCATCCGATCGTGGCGGCCAGTTCTCCGAGGGGCGTTAGCCCTCCCGACAGGCAGACGCAGTCTACCGGGATGATTTCAGAGGTTCCCGGAATGACGTTTCCATGCGAATCGATGGATGCGATTTCCGCTCCTGTGACCTGCTCTTGCCCGTGAATCGCGACCAGCGCTTTTTTCAACAGGATCGGAATTCCCCATGCCTTTACACCATTTGCGGGATAAAACCGGGAAGCCAGTTCGATACCATACGGATACCGAAGGATGAATCTTCCCATACGAAGCAACGGATTGGGGGCTAGGTGCGAAACCGCTTGCAACTCAGCCATGATCCGGCGGGGATCGGCTTTCTCCCCGCTAAAACGGCTCGCTATGGGCAAAACGATGCCGACAACGTCGATGCCGGCCATGGCCATTGCACGCGCGATGGTGACGGACAAGACGTCCGCCCCGGCAATCAGCACTTTCTGTCCCGGCTTTACCCGATAAACGTTGGTCAACACTTGTGCAGCACCAATGGTCATCACTCCCGGCAAGGTCCAGCCGGGAATCGGCAGCGGCCGTTCCACCGCACCTGTGGCCAGCAACACGGCCCTGGCCAGTATCTTGCGCTCAGCAAAAGAAGACCGGTTTGCGATATTCGCCGTGTAAACGGTCCAACCGCTCTCGATTGCCCACACCTGGGTCTGGGTAAGAAATGTCGCACCGGCGCGAGCAGCTTCGTCCACCATGTTTTCGGCGATCTCATACCCTTTCCACCATCGGTTTCCATGGGGTTCTTCATGCAACTGACCCAGCAGTTTTCCGCCAAGGCGGGCGTTTTCGTCAATTACGACAACGGTGCCGCCGTTTTGGGCAATTTCTTTCGCGGCGGACAGACCGGCGGGACCGCCTCCAATGACGGCAACATCAACCTTCATGGCCGATGCTCCTTTCCTTTGGTCTCAACCGCATTCCCTCCTGGACAGGGGTCAGGCAAGCGCGGACTTCCCCCACCCCTTCCCAATGTATGCGGCACTCGTAACAGTGACCGATGCCGCAGTACAAACCTCTCGGCTCTCCTTTTTTTTCGGTTCGGCGCAAAATTCTGACTCCATTGGCGAGCAGGGCCGAAGCGATACTATCGCCTTGGATTGCCTGATAGGTTGTACCGGCGTATTCAAACTTGATTTCGTTTCCTTCCAGCTCCGGCAAGACGGGATGGCTTCTGATTCTCATTGTGGCTCCCTCTCTATGAATTGACCCAGATGGATCGGACGAACGGGTTTGTGGTAGGTGAGATTGCTGGGGTGCACCAAGACGGTTTCCCCATCTTCTCTTACCAGTTTTTCGATCAGGCTACGGCATACTCTCCCTTGACAGGTGCCCATTCCTGCACGCGTCATCATTTTTACTTCCTGTGACGTTCCCGCGCCGCACTGGATCGCTTCTTCTATTTCGCAAAGCTCCACCTCTTCGCATCGACAGACGATAAAATTGCCAGGCTTACTCATGTGCATGAACCTCATCTCTTCTTGGACTGGACAGGTTGGCCGCAAACCGGGAAGGAGCAAAACGACTGAACAGGCGTCGGATATGGACGGGGATCTCTGTGTCATGGTGATCGCTGTAAATCATCTGAGCCAGCATCTTGCCGGAAACAGCTGACATCCCATACCCGTGGCCATTGTATCCCGCGGAGACGTAGAGATTGTCAAAGCCAGCTACCGCACCGAAAAGCGGCAGATGATCCGGAGTGATTTCCACCGTGCCAGCAAATGCGCGGATCAGTTGCCTCTCGCGGTAGGCGGGGAACATTTCAATCAAGCGTGTCGACAGCAGCTTGATCACCTCGGCCGAATTGGACGTGTCATATCCGACCACCTCCCAAGGTCCGCCTCCACCGTACAAAACGTTGCCGACATGCGTTTGACGCAAGTACAGACCATTGCCGGAGACAAAGGGATCGATTCGTCTGGAACCGAGAATTTCTGTTGCCATAATTTGGGATCTTCGCGGCGTTATTGGCAGGCAGACGTCAAGCATCTTCCCCAACTCCGACGTCCACGGCCCAGCACAAAGGATGACGGAATCCGCTCGGATTAAGCCCTGGCCGCAGCGAACTCCAGTAATCCGTCCCTGCCGGGTTTCAAAGCCTGTTACCTCGCAATGACCCAGCATCCTGACGCCATCCCGCCGCAGTAAGGAAATCATGCTGGCCATCGCCGTGAATGGGTACCCCTGCGCACAGACCGGGCTGTACAGCGCCCCTTTGTTATCCGGGTGAACATCCGGCAATCGCTCGATCACCTGTTTCGGGGGGAGAAAACGGACGTCCAATCCGGCAAGCCCATACAAATGCATGGCTTTTTGCAACTTCTCCGCTTCATGATCATTCATCGCCACCATCACATGCCCGGAGCGAACCAGTTTGGTGTCGACTCCAAAACGGGACAGGTTCTCCCACAGGTCAATGGAAATCCGGACAAACGGAATTTCAGGCAAGTCACGGCCTAGTGCCAGGATCCCTCCCCCGTTTCGGCCGGATGCGGCGGCGCCGAATGACTGTTTTTCCACTACGGTGATGTCATACCCCATGCGCCGGAGGAAAAAAGCGGTCATGATCCCAACGATTCCGCCGCCAATGATCAGGATACCGGTTTCCTTCGTACAGGTTTTCGCATCGGGAGCGGAAAAAATGTACTCATAGAGAGACTGGTAAGCAGCGTTCATTGATTCGGCCGTCTCAGGCAACGCGCGTTCGACATCAAGGCTTAGCATGGTCAATCGATCGCTCAGATTTGGCATACTCCTGTACCCCTCAATAGTTGGTATAGACCGTTTTCCACTCAGTCATCACGTCAAAAGCGTGGTAAGAGACTTCCCGGTGACCGTTTCCGGAATGTTTTACCCCCCCAAATGCCAAACCGGTTTCGGCATTGGATGTGCCGCTGTTGATGTACACCAGCCCCGATTCCAGTTCTCTTGCCGCCCGATTGGCATAATGGAGGCTGTTTGTGTAAATGGCGCTGGAAAGACCGTATTCCGTCTCGTTGTTGATCTCGACGGCCTCCCCAAAATCTCTCGCGGTGATGACGGCCAGTACAGGACCGAACACTTCTTCCCGGGCGATGCGATGATGACGCTGCACATTCGTGATCACGGTCGGAGCGTAAAAGAATCCCTTGTCAAATCCTTCGCCCGTCAGGGGATGTCCTCCGGTAAGGATGTGTCCACCCTCCTCCTTCGCGATCGATACATATCGCTTCACGGTCTCAAACTGTTTGGCATTCGCCAGCGGTCCGACATCGACTTCCGGGTCAAGCCCGTTTCCTATCTTGAGGGCTTCCGTCAACTTCACAATCCGTTTTTCCAACTCATCTTGCACCGAAGCTTCCACGATGACCCGGCTGGCCGCCGTGCAACGCTGTCCGGTTGTGGCGAACGCGGATTTGACAATGCCTGCGGCCGCTTTGTCCAGATCGGCATCGGCAAGCACAATTACCGCGTTCTTTCCACCCAGCTCCAATGAGATCCGTTTCAATGTGCGGCCTGCAATCTCCGCCAAATTCTTCCCCACTTCGGTCGAACCTGTGAAGGCGATCACGCGGACATCCTGATGCCGGACGAGCACATTCCCGACCTGGCTGCCTGATCCGAGAATCAGGTTCAGCACGCCAGGCGGCAATCCAGCTGCCTCGAATACTTCGGCAAACAGTTTGGCCGATACGGCGACTTCCGAAGAGGGTTTCCAGACGACCGTATTTCCGGCGACCAGTGCAGCAAACAATTTATAGGCTGCCAACGCTATGGGAAAGTTCCATGGCGTGATACAGGCCACAACGCCGACCGGTTCTCTGACGGTCATAATCATACGGTCCTCCGCCCCCGCTGGAACCGTCTCTCCGAACATTCTCCGCCCTTCTCCGGCCATATATTTGCACGAGGCGATCGTGGCATCCACCTCACCCAGCGACTCCGCATAGACTTTGCCCATTTCCAAGGTCATCATTCGGGCGATTTCCGCTCTTCTCGCCGCGAGCAGGTCTGCAACTTTCCACAGGTATTCAGCGCGTTGGGCGGCCGGGACCCGCTTCCATGACGCAAAAGCTTTTTTCGCCGCAGCGACAGCGTCGTTGACCTCTTGCTCCTGAGATACCGCACACAATCCCACCGTTTTCTCCGTTGCCGGATTGATGCTTTCCATCCATTGCGATTGACGGGGGAGTCGCCATTCACCGTCAATATAGTTGATTACAGTCGTTGGTTCCATTCTTTCTCCTTCTCTCTTTTCTTGATTCATTATTTGATCAGTCGGAGGAATCCCTTCAGCCTCTCGCTTTTCGGTTCCGTAAGCACGACTTTTGGATCCCCTTGCTCTTCAATCACGCCGTTGTGCATAAAGATGACGCGATCCGCCACCTCTCGGGCAAAGGACATCTCATGGGTTACGACCACCATCGTCATGCCCTCTTTTGCCAACTCTCTCATCACTTGCAGCACTTCGCCCACCAATTCCGGATCCAACGCGGATGTGGGTTCGTCGAACAGCATAATTTTCGGGTTCATTGCAAGGGCCCGTGCAATCGCCACGCGCTGTTGTTGACCGCCTGACAATTTCCGGGGATAGACGTCCTTTTTATCCAGTAGCCCCACCTTTTTCAGCAAAGCCAGCGCTTCCCTCTCCGCTTCTTCCTTCTTCTTTTTCAGCACCTGAATGGGGGCTTCCATAATGTTTTGCAGCACGGTCATATGCGGAAACAGATTAAACTGCTGAAACACCATGCCGACTTCTCTGCGGATATGATTGACGTTTTTCAAGGAATCATCCAGAACGATGTTATCGATGATAATCCGTCCGCTGGTAATCGTTTCAAGCCGATTCAGGCAACGAAGCAACGTGCTTTTTCCCGACCCGCTGGCCCCGATGAGGGCGACCACTTCCCCTTTTTGGATGGTGAGGTTAATTCCTTTCAATACTTCCAAATCACCAAAACTTTTATACAGACTCTCGATTCTGATAATTTGCTCCGCCATTTCCGTTCGCTCAGCGCTCATTTCCACACGGCACCCCTCCTAGTGATCACTGACGGACAGTCGGAATTCGATCTTGTTCAGGATGAAGGTAAACAAGGTGGTCAGGAACAAATAGATCGCAGCAGCCGTAATATAAAACTCAATAAAGGCAAAATTGCTTGCCGCATAGCGCTGGGAAACCATCATCAGTTCCGATACCGTCACGAGAGAAGCAAGCGAGGAGTCTTTTAACATCATAATCGCCTGGTTGCCTAGAGCGGGAATGCTTACACGAATCGCCTGAGGCAGGATGATCCTTCTCATGATCAGGGGATAGCTCATCCCCAAGGATTGTGCTGCTTCCAGTTGGCCCTTGGGGACGGAAAGAATACCGCCCCGGTAAATCTCCGCGATATACGCGCCGGCGTTGATGCCAAGTGCGATGACAGCGGAGTTGAACGGGCCGATTTCGATTCCCAGTTGCGGCAGACCAAAATATACAAGAAACAATTGCACCAACATGGGGGTGCCACGAATTACCCAGATGTAAAAGTCTGCCGCCCATACCAGGGGCATGATCCTGGAGATTTTCATGAGTGCCGCGATCAGGCCCAAGATGAGTCCGATCGCGGTTGCCAGGACAGAAATCTCGATCGTGATGAGCGTAGCCTGCAACAGGAAGGGAATGTATTCCGTAACGAGAGAGAAATCTAACATGAAGACCTCCTGTTAACGTATATCTTGCCCAAACCATTTTTTGCTGATCTTCTCATACGTGCCATCGTTCATCATGTCACGCAGATGCTTGTTGATTTCGTTGCGGAGTGCCTCTTCATTTTTGTTTAGCGCAATTCCTGCTTCTTCCAGGATCAACGGATCCCCCACAGGCTTTATCGGATAGTTTTTCTCCTTGACAAGCCGTGCGCCAACGGCTTTATCCGTAATTACTCCCTGAATACGACCATTGGCAAGATCCGTGAAGGCCAACAGGTCGTTTTTGTAGGTGACCAGTTCCGCTCCCAGTTCCATTGCCTTCTTTTCAAACGTGGTTCCAATGGTGGCACCGATTTTCAAGCCTTTAATCTTGGTCGGATCGGTAATAGGCGAATCGTTGGGGACGAACAATTGGGAACCCGTATGGTAATACGGATCGGTGAAGTCTACCTTTTTCATGCGCTCTTCGGTGATCGCCATGCTGGAGAGAATGATGTCGTATTTTTTCGCGATCAGACCGGTGATAATGCTGTCCCACGGAGTAGGAATGAAGTTGGCTTTCACTCCCATTCGTCTGGCGATCTCGTTCGTAATGTCTACGTCAAACCCTTCCAATTCGTTCTTGTTGTTGAAATAGTTGAAGGGAGGGTAAGCTCCTTCGATTCCCACGTTGATGACACCGGACGCCTTCATCTTGGTCAGGACGGAATCGTCCGTATGGCTTTGGCCCGTTGTCCCACCATTTTGAGCGATCTGATTCTGATTGCCGGATGCAGACTGGGGCTGTTGCTGTCCGACGCATGCAACAGACAGGATCGTTACCAAAGCGATCAGCATTGCAAACAAACTTTTTTTCCTCATGTTGAATTCCTCCCTTTATTTGGAAGCTATATGAAAAATAGCTTGTTCAAGGATTGATAATCCCTTCTCCAAGTCTTCCTCGGCGATGTTGAGCGGAAGCATCAGACGGATTGTTTGTCCGTAAACACCGCAACTGGTGACAAGCAAGCGGTTCCGCAACGTCTCTTCCCGAATTCGGGAGACGATCTGCGTGCCGGGATGACCATTTTCATCCTGGAACTCGATTCCGATCATCAGCCCCAAACCGCGTATTTCTGCCACGATCGGCAAGCTGCCGACGGTTTCGTTCAGGCGTGTTACGATCTTTTTCCCCAACCGGGCTGATCGTTCCACTAATTGCTCCCGCTCAATGATGCCGATGCTGGCATTCGCAGCTGCACAGGAAAGGGGATTGCCGCCGAACGTCGAACCGTGCCCTCCGACGTGCCACTTTTCATGCTGCTCGCGCCGTGCCACGATGGCACCGAGTGGCATCCCGGCCGAAAGGGCTTTCGCCAGGACAAGGATGTCGGGTACGACTCCGAAGTGTTCGGCTGCGAACATCTTGCCTGTGCGGCCAAACCCAGTCTGCACCTCGTCAAAAATCAGCAAAATGCCGTGTTCAGTTGCGATTTTTCTCAATTCTTTGACAAATTCGGGTGGCGCGGGAACATACCCTCCCTCTCCCAGTACCGGCTCCAGGATGATGGCTGCAACCTGTGACGGTTCCACCTGCAGGGTAAACAATTTTTTCAAGGCGTACAGGCAATGATCTACAACCTGTTTCTCATCCATCCCTTTGAACAGGCGCATATACGGATACGGTACATGATACACGCCACCCATCAGCGGTTCGTAATACTTTCGGTACTTGGAACTTGAGGCTGTCAGGGAAGCCGCTCCGATCGTCCGCCCGTGGAAGGAGCCTTCAAAGGCGATAATCGCGAACCTTCCCGTAGCAGCTCGGGCCAGCTTGATCGCCCCGTCAATCGCCTCAGCGCCGGAATTGCTGAAAAATACCGTATCCAGATCGCCCGGTGTGATGGCTGCCAGCTTTGCTGCGAGCCGAACGACGCTTTCATAGTAGCCATAATTCAAACCCAGATGGATCAATTGTTCCGCTTGCTCCTGGATGGCACGCACCACTTCGGGATGTGTGTGGCCGACGGCATTGACCGCCACCCCGGAAACAAAGTCCACATATTCTTGATCATCCATGGTCCAAAATTTCGCGCCGTGCGCTCTTTTTACAACAAGGTCGGTGATGCGTGTCATGACGGGCGACAAATGCCTTGATGCCAGTTGCTGCAGTTCAAACGTGCGTTCCACATTTACTCCCACGCAAGCTTCCCTCCTTCGTATCCACCTGCACCTGCGCTTCAAATGCAGCGACAGCCTGATCAAGGATTGAAACTAGTTCATCGATTTCATTCCGGGTGATGGTCAGCGGAGGACCGATCAGGAGATGCTCCCCGTACGTCCCGTCGATCGAGCCTGAACCCGGATAAAATACGGCTCCCAAGCGCATAGCATGCTGGTTCAGACGTTCTGCCGCCCCGTATGCGGGAGGGTACAAGATCTGCGCGTCGCGATCCCATAACAACTCCAATCCCAGCAGCAATCCCTTCCCCCTGACCTGCCCGACTGTTTTGTACTTTTCTTTCAATTCTATAAGTCTGTTGAACAAATAGGCTCCTTGTATTTGGCAATTTTCCAGCACGTTGTGTTGCTTGTAGTAGCGAATCGCCGCCAACCCCGCAGCTACGGAAACCGGATGTCCACTGAACGTATAGCCGTGTACGAACCGCCCCCCGCTGTGCTGTATCACAGACTGCACAATCACATCGGACACAATCATTCCTGCCAACGGCGCATATCCGCCGGAAACCCCCTTGCCGAATGTAAGAATGTCCGGCTCTATGCCGAATGATTCGATCGCAAAATGGGTCCCCGTTCGGCCGAATCCGGTCATCACTTCATCGACGATGAGCACGATGTCGTATCGATCACATATCTCCCGAATCCGCTGAAAATATCCCTGGGGAGGAACGACAGCACCCTGTTGGCTTCCGACGATCGGTTCGCAAATGAACGCCGAAACGAACTGCGGACCAATCTCCAGCACCAATCGTTCGAGGTCGTCGGCACAAGCCAGCCTGTTTTCTTTCAGGCAATCCTCCTCTTTTTTGTGATAGGGACAATGCAAGCAATAAGGCGAATGCACATGTTCAAAATGAAGCAGGTTGGGCGTATACGGTTGCCGCCTTTTGATGTCGCCGCCGGCCGACAGCGCACCCATGGTGTTTCCGTGGTAGGTTTGCCATCGTCCGATCACAATATGTTTTTCCGGTTTGCCCCGGTCCCGGTGATATTGCCTGGCCAGTTTGATGGCACTTTCATTGGCTTCTGACCCTCCCGAGGTGAAGTACACTCGGTTCAACGAAGATGGGGCCAACTGAGCGATCTCTCTAGCCAACTCCTTGAGCACCGGGGTTTCAAAGCGCAACGTATGGACGAAGGCAGCTTTTCTGGCTTGCTCCGCCATGGCTTCTACAATCTCTTCCACCCCGTGTCCCAGGTTGGCGGCAATTGCGCCAGATGATCCATCGAGAAAGCGCTTTCCAGTGTGATCGTACAAGTAGACACCACTTGCGGATGTAACAATCGGATACGTTTTGGTCAAATCCCGGTGAAACACATGGTCTTTCTCCTGCATCACGGATTCCATTTTTCAATCACCGCCGCCATCCCCTGGCCGCCCGCAATGCACAGGGCAGACAGGCCGTATTTTACCTCCCGCTTCTGCATTTCGTGGATCAGCGTGACCATGATTCTCGCTCCCGAACATCCCAGCGGATGCCCCAGCGCAATCGCACCCCCATTCACGTTTACGTTGCTCCAGTCAATTCCCCACTCCCGCATCACGGCAATGGACTGGGCGGCAAACGCTTCGTTCAATTCGATCAGTTGAATATCTTTCAACTCCAGTCCGCATGCTTTCAACACTTTTTTGCTGGCCGGAACCGGGCCGAGTCCCATCTCTTTCGGCGGGACTCCCGCTACGGCGAAAGCATGCAATCTGGCAAGCGGCGTCAAATCCAGCTCCCTCGCTTTTTCTTCCGACATCATCAGGACCATCGCAGCCCCGTCATTTCTTCCGGAGGAATTTCCCGCAGTCACTGTACCGCCGGAACGGAAAATCGGCGGAAGTTTGGCCAGCTCTTCCCTGGTGGTCTCTCGGGGGTGCTCGTCAGTAGCAAATAATCGGACGCCCTGTTTTCCCTCTTTCACCTCGATCGGGACGATTTCGTCATGAAATTTTTTTGCCGCTATGGCCTGTTTTGCTTTCATTTGACTCTGGCAGGCAAACTCATCCTGCTCCTCCCGAGATATACCGTACTTCTCCGCCAGGTACTCCGCTGTTTCACCCATGGAAAACATTCCATACCGCTCAGGAGGTTGCGACCGCGGCTGGCTTTCCGTATTGGAATCGTACATGGTCACATTACCTGGTTTCAGACCAAAGCGGTTGTTGACGAAATAGTACGGAGCTTGCGACATACTTTCTACGCCACCTGCCAGGACTACCTCCGCCTGCCCCGTCAGGATGGACAAAAACCCGTTATAAATCGCTTGCATGCCGGAGCCGCATTGCCTGTGCACGGTATAGGCCGGAATGGATTCGGGAAAACCGGCTTTCAATAAGGCGACTCGAGCAATGTTGGGGGCATGTGCGCTCTGTTTGGTTTGGCCTACGATCACTTCATCGACGATATCCGGCCGATATCCCGAGAATGCCAGATTATTGTTCATGACGGTGGCGACCAGATCTTCCGGAGAAATTCCGGCCAAAGATCCCCCGTACTTTCCGATTGGGGTGCGTAATGCATTTACTATGACTACCATTGTTTCACCTCTCGCTATTTCAATTTTAGATGTCATCTACATATTCAGGCCGACGCGGAACGATGCTTCCGTTTTGGCCATCACTTCCTCCAAAGTTACCGACGGAAACAATTCGGTCAGGATCAAACCGTCATCGGTGACCGCAAACACCGACAGATCCGTTACGATGAGATCCGCTCTGCGCAGGGAGGTCAGAGGATACGCAGTCTCCTTGACGAGTTTGGGCCGACCGTCCTTCGTGGTATGGGTGGTGGCCACGATGATTTTTCGGGACCCTTCCAAAAGATCCATCGCTCCCCCAACACCCAAAACACTTTTTCCTGGGACAGCCCAGTTGGCGATCCTGCCCTGCTCATCCACTTCCAAAGCCCCCAAAATTGATACGTCTACGTGACCTCCACGAATCATTGCAAAAGAAGCGGCACTATCGAAAAAGGAGGCACCGTTCAAAACCGTTACCGGCATCTTCCCGGCGTTGACGAGATCCGAATCCGTCTCATCCGGGGACGGGGTGGGGCCGACCCCTAAGATGCCGTTTTCGGAATGGATAAAAACGCGGATGGATTCAGGGAGATAATCGACGACCATGGTGGGGATCCCGATCCCCAGATTAACCACATCCCCGTTCCGCAACTCCTGTGCGATTCGTGCAGCAATTCGCTTTTTTTCATTCATGGAAGATCTCCCCCTTCAGCGTGACGTAATCGACGTACAGATGCGGAGTAACAATTTCTTCTGGGGATAGATCACCGGTTTCTACAATCTCGTCTACCTCCGCTATTACGAGGTCGGCTGCAGTCGCCATCAAGGGATTGAAGTTTCGTGCCGATTTTCGATACACCAAATTTCCCAGTGTGTCCGCCTTATGCGCTCTGATCAGGGCCACATTGGCACGGAGCGGCTCTTGAAACAGATAGGTTTTGTTGCCGATCGTCCTCGCCTCCTTTCCCTCCGCCAGCTTGGTTCCCACTCCCGCCGGCACATAAAATCCGCCGATTCCTGCGCCGCCCGCCCGAATTGCCTCGGCCAGCGTGCCTTGCGGAATCAGTTGAATGTCCAACTCCCCGGCAGCGTTCGCCTTCACGACATCGGGATTGGATGTGAAATAAGAACCAATTGCCTTCTTCACTTTTTTCTGCAAGACGAGGACACCCAACCCTTTCCCGGGCTCGCCCAGATTATTACTGATAATCGTCAGATCTTTCACCGGCGATTGCGTCAACTCCCTGATCAGCGTCAGCGGGCTGCCCACTAGCCCGAACCCCCCCACCATGATGCAATCCCCTTCGCGGATGAATGAAATGGCCTTTTTGGCGTCAATTAGTTTTTCCATAGCGCCCTCCTGCAAAATAAAAAACCTGGCGATAAGCGATCAGACTGTACCGGGAGTAACCGACGTTACTCCGGTTCGTCTTTGCCAATGCCAGGTTCTAATGAGACCATGGAAAGAGGTCGTCTTTCCACTTCATCATAACCATCAACATATTCAATTCTTTGCTTTCGTAAAGTCCCAATAGCGCTGTACAGCGGACTGCAGGGCTACAATGATCGCCTGTTGGGAGGGGGCGAAATAATGCTCCTGAATCCGTTTGATCAGCGGCTCCAGCCCTTTGTCCAGCCTGTATCCGATGAGCAGCCGTTTGAAGAAATTTTTCGTTAACTCGGTGACAAACGTAAATTCCGCCTCTACAATGGTGTGGGTCTCCAAGTCGATTTCCAAAACAATGCCGGCGTGTTTGTACACCTCATACATGGAAGTTCCTTGAGGAGCTTTGGCGTATCCCGTGACTAAAGCCGTTTTGAGTACCTCCATGGCTTGATCCCTCATGATGTTTGATCGGATTGATTGATTCCAATTTTAATGGAGCAGTTTTGGGCTGTCAACCTTGATTTTATAATCTTTAATAAATTCGTTCGATTGTTTATTTTCTGTACAATCATCGGTGAAGAAGGATTTCGTTCAGGTTATTTGTCACAAACAGCGGTCCCCAATGCAAGGATCAAGTCCATATTTGTGTGTAAATTTGCCCTCGGTTAGAAGGCCTCTCTTCCGTCCCCCGAAGGGAGAGACGCAGGGAGCACGCCCCCTGCACCCCGTCACTCGCCGTGTGGCAGGCCCGGCAAGGAATGCCGGGCTTTCTGAAGTGTCGTTTCACCAAGCCTGTCAAGGCTACATGGACCGCTTCGCGGCCTTGACAGGCTACGACACGTGCGTCAGCCGATGCGGGTCACTTTGCTTTTCATTTGGGCGGCTTGAGATTCCCGCCATTCTAAGTATTCGGCCATATCCAGATACCTTTTGCCGCTGGCCCACTTTTCGTCAACCTCCATGAGCAAGGCCCCGATCAGACGCAAAGCCGACTCCCGATTCGGAAAGATGCGAATCACGCGTTC
>JBHGXV010000035.1:0-9101 GCA_041920505.1 Paenibacillaceae bacterium | reverse complement strand
TGTTTGCCGTGATCGTGTTGATCATATTTACCCGTCGGCTGATCCAGCCGATCAAACGGCTTAGCATGCTGACTTCAGAAGTGGCGAAGGGGGACTTGACCGTCGAGCTGAAATACGCCTCCAACGACGAGGTGGGGGTGTTGGGCAAGAATTTCAACACGATGATCAGCAACATGCAGGGCATTCTCCGTCAGATCAGCACCACCACCCAGCACGTCAAACAGGCGTCTGACACACTGGTTTTGACCAGCGAGGAAACCAAGTCATCGGCGGAACAGGTGGCGATCACGATCTCGGATTTGGCCTGCGGCGCGACCAATATCGCCTCGTCGGTCACGCACATCACCGACCAGATTAACGGCATGATCGATACGGTCAAGCAAATCTCCGACTACACACATGACGTGATCGAAACGTCGATGCACAGCAAGGAATCGGCCGAAAGCGGTAAACAGTTCGCCAGCCAGGCGATTGCGAAAATGGCCGAGGTGAAGGAGACGGTCAACCAGGCGGAGACCATCATCCGCAAACTGGACCACCACTCCAAAGACATCGGCACGATCGTCGCGATCATCACCGAAATCGCCCGGCAGACCAATTTGTTGGCGCTCAACGCCTCCATTGAGGCGGCCCGCGCCGGCGAGCATGGCAAAGGCTTTGCCGTGGTCGCCGCTGAAGTGAGCAAGTTGGCCACTCAGACGAGCCAGTCGGCCGAACAGATCGCCCAGTTGATTCGCGAGACGCAGGAGGAGAGCAGCCGCGCCGTGCTGGCCGTGGCGAACGGCTCGCGCGTGGTCGGGGAAGGAGCGGACGCGGTCCAGCAGGCGGGCGATGCGTTCGAGCAGATCGACCGGTACGCGGAAAGTGTCTTGCAAAAAAACAAACAGATCAATCAGGCGATTCGCGACTTGTACGAGACGGGACAGGCGATCAAGGGGGAGATGGAGAGCATCGCCGCCGTCACCGAGCAGGCGTCGGCCGGTGCCGAACAAGTGAGTGCGGTGAGCGAGGAACAGGCCGCCGTGGCCAACCAGATTTCCGGCGACGCGCAAAGCCTGGCCAGACTGGCCGAAGAACTGCAGCAGATGATGAACCAGTTCAAGACCTGAACCATATTCTAGTTCTTGCGTGTCGCTGTGCCAAAAGATATGTCTGCGGCTGAGGAGGATGCCGTCCGGCTTTCGTCCAAGCGGACGCGAGGAGTCGCTCATACAGTAAAGGAGGCAGACCGTCGATGTGGACGACCTGCCTGCGACGACTTGCGAAAAGAAAGGGGGAAGGGAAGATGAGCGAGAGAGGTTTCTTTGGCCACCGCTTCGGCAACATCTTTTCGATTATCATCATTGTGTTGCTGATCGCCGTGTTCTTTGACGACTGACGCAGGCGACCGACGCAAGAAAACGTTCAGCCCCCACGGCGCGTGGGGGCTGAACGTATGATGAACCGGTCGTACCTTACCGGATCAATTGCAAAAATTGACGGGTTCGCTCCTCCTTGGGACGGGTGAACAGATCGGCGGGCGTGCCGCGCTCCAGGATGACCCCCCGGTCCATGAACAGGACCTCGTCGGCCACTTCGCGGGCGAAGCCCATTTCGTGCGTGACGATCACCATCGTCATCCCGTCCGTCGCCAGTTCCTTGATCACCTTTAACACCTCGCCGACCAGCTCGGGGTCGAGGGCGGAGGTAGGCTCGTCAAACAGCATCACCTGCGGGTCCATCGCCAGGGCGCGGGCGATGCCGACGCGTTGCTGCTGGCCGCCGGAAAGCTGGTACGGGTAGTCGTTCGCCTTGTCGGACAGGCCCACTTTTGCGAGCAGGGCGAGCGCTTTTTCCCGCGCGGCCTCCCGTTCCTCGCCCTTGACGGTGACCGGCCCTTCCATCACGTTTTCCAGCGCGGTCATGTGCGGGAACAGATTGTAGCTTTGAAACACCATCCCGGTTTGGCGGCGCAGCCTGGCGACGGCCTTTTTGTCCGGCTTGCGCGAGAAGTCGAGCCGGACGTCGCCGATCTGGATGCTGCCGGAAGTGGGCGTCTCCAGCAGGTTCATGCAGCGCAGCAAGGTGGTTTTGCCCGAACCGGAAGAGCCGATGACGACCACCACCTTGCCTTTGTCGATGGTCAGGTCGATGCCCTTGAGCACGTGCAGGTCGCCAAATTGCTTGTGCAGATTTGTAATCGAGATCATAGGCATTCTCCTATTTCGCGACATAGCGGTCCAGCCGCTGTTCGATCCGGTCTTGCAAAAAGGCCAGGACCAGGCAGATCATCCAGTAGATCAGGGCCGCTTCCGAGTAGACCAACAGCGGCTCATAGGTAGCGGCGGTGATCTCCTGGGCCTTGCGGAACATCTCGGGAACGAGAATCACGGCCGCAAGCGAGGTGTCTTTCACCAGACTGATAAACGAGTTGGCCAGGGGTGGCACCGAGACGCGGGCTGCCTGCGGCAGAATGATGCGCCTGAGCGCCTGGCGGTACGACATGCCGATGGAAAAGGCCGCTTCCCACTGTCCTTTCGGGATGGACAGGATCGCGGCGCGAACGATTTCGGACGCGTAGGCGCCGACATTGAGCGAAAAGCCGATGACGGCGGAAATATACGGCTCCAGCGTAATCCCGATACTGGGCAACCCGAAAAAGATGATGAACAATTGCACCAGAAGCGGCGTGCCGCGGATGATCGAGACGTAGACGCGGGCCAGCGCCACGAGCGGCTTGACATGGGACAGACGGGCCAGCGCGGTCAGGATTGCCAGGACGAGGCCTGTGGCGAACGAGATCAGCGTGAGCGTGAGCGAAAACAGCAAGGCTCCTTTCAGCAGAGGCAGAAAGGAGCTTTGGGCAATATCGACAAGCCGGTCAAACCGTTGCGGATCGTCAAACCAGTTACTTGGAAACATCGGCACCAAACCATTTCTGGGAGATTTTCAGGTACGTGCCGTCTTTCATCATGTCGTCCAGAGCCTTGTTGACCGCTTCCACCAGTTCCGGATTGCCTTTGCGGAACATGAAGCCGTTGTGAGCCGCTTCCGGGTGTTTGGCGACAATCTTGATCGGCGTCTTCGGTTTCTGGTGCAGCAGGTCAAGCACGGACAAGCCGTCGTTGATCGTCACGTCCACGCGTTTGGAGGCCAACAGGTCGATCGCCTGGTTGAAGCCTTCGACGCCGACGATTTCCGCGCCGTTTTTGCGGGCGATGTCGGTCAGGTTGCTGGTCAGCGTCTGGGCGGCTTTCAGACCTTTGATGTCCTTGAAACTCTTGACCGTGTTGTTGTCCTTGTGCACGACCAGCACGGCGGCCGAGGTGATGTACGGTTTGGAGAAGTCGTACTTCGCCTGACGGTCCGGGCGAATGCCCACTTCGTTGGCGATCATGTCGAAACGCTTGGCGTCAAGTCCGGCGAACATCGCGTCCCACTGGGTTTCCATGAACACGGGCTCAACGCCGAGACGCTTGGCCACTTCTGTGGCCACTTCCACGTCGAATCCGGTCAGTTTGCCGGAAGCATCGTGGAACGTGAACGGAGCGTAGGTGCCCTCCGTGCCGATCAGCAATTTGCCGTCGGCCTTGATTTTATCGAGCAGGTTTTGCGCCTTGGCGTCAGGGGCCGGGGCGGGAGCTGCAGCCTGAGGTTGCTGGGTGCCCGCGCTGCCGCAGCCGACGAGGGCAAAAACCATGGCAAGAACAATCGTAGCTAGTGACAACACTTTTTTCATAGGAATCCCCCACTAAACCGATAAGATTTGTTCATGAATGTAACTCTACCACGTTTTTTTGTTTTGTCAATGGCTTGCGAGATTCCGGCAAAAACTGATGCTTCCAAAGCGGGTGTGCTTCTGCTATGATGATTACGTGTTGCGCGGGCGTGACACGACGAGAGTTCGGAACCCCCTCCTCTCGCTAAACAAAACTAGGGGAGAGTGATTCACTGAATGAATCGTAGCTTTGTCATACGAATCGTCTTTGGATAGTCACCACTCTCCGCTTGTTTCGATCTGTCAAGGCGACGGATCGTCCGGTCGGGAGAGTGGTTTTTTTGGTTCGATGAAAACGGGAGGTGAACGGCGATGGGACCGTATGAGATTCCCCGCAAACTTCAGCGATTGCACGAGGACATCCAGCCGGAGGAACTCCGCTATCACCGAAGGCGGGTGGCGGTGACCAAGGTGTTTACATTTGACGCAGCGCATCATCTGCATCAGTACGAGGGCAAGTGCGTCAGTCTGCACGGACACACCTACCGCCTGGAGGTGACGATCAGCGGGGTGCCGGACGAGATCGGCATCAGCGTCGACTTTGGCGACATCAAGCGGATGTACGAAACGGTGCTGAAACACCGGCTGGATCACCGCTATCTGAACGAGACGCTGCCGCCGATGAACACGACGGCGGAAAACATGATCGTCTGGATCTGGGAAGAGTTGGATCGCCATCTGGAGGAAACCGGCCTGAAGGCAAAAGGGTACCGGCTGGAACAGTTGATCCTCTATGAGACGCCGACCAGTTATGCGACACTCAAGCGGGAATGGATGGAGGAGGCGTAAGATGGCAGCCGGGGGAACCACTCTGATGGAAAAGCTGTTCTGGAAGCTGCCGATGGTGGAAATCTTCCAGACGGTGGAGGGAGAAGGGACGCGTGCCGGGTTTCCGACGACGTTTGTGCGCGTCTACAACTGCAACCTGCGTTGCAGTTGGTGCGATACGACGTACAGCTACGCGCCGCACGCTCCGGCGTTTTTCGCCACCCTGGCCGAGATCGTCCGGCAGGTGGAGGCGTACGGCAACCACTACGTCTGCCTGACCGGCGGCGAGCCGTTGATGCACGGGGAGACCTCGCTTGCGCTGGTGGAGGCGCTGGCCAGCGTGCCTAAAGTGCGCGATGTGCACATCGAGACCAATGGCGCGATCGACCTCACGCCGTTTGCGCGGTTGCGCAGCCGGGACAGCCGTGCGGCGCAGACCGTGCGCTTTATCATGGACTGGAAACTGCCGGCGAGCGGCGAAGCGGAGCGGATGCTGCCCGGGAACCTGCGGCTGTTGGAACCGCAGGACGAGCTAAAGTTCGTCGTGGCGGATGACGCCGACTTTGCCGAGGCTTGCCGGGTGCTGGACGAGTACCGGCCGAGGGCGTTGGCGCTGTTCAGCCCGGTCTGGGAGACGATGCCTCCCGCCCGGCTGGTGGAAAAACTGCTTCAGTCCGGGCGCAAAGACGTGAAGCTCAACATGCAGATCCACAAAATCATCTGGCATCCCGACACCCGGGGCGTCTAGGCAAAGGGGGAACACACGGTGGAAAAAGCGGTAGTGGTGTTAAGCGGCGGTCTCGACAGCACGACCTGCATGGGGATCGCCAAGGCGGCCGGTTACGAACTGTATCCGATTACGTTTGACTACGGCCAGTTGCACAAGCGCGAGGTGGAGCAGGCGAAGAAAATCGCCGCCTACTATCAGGTGCCGGCGCACAAGATCGTGCAGATGGGCTTTTTGTCCGAGATCGGCGGCAGCGCGTTGACCGACAAGTCGATCGCGGTGCCGACAGACGGTGTCTCGGACGGCATTCCGGCCACCTATGTGCCGGCGCGCAATCTGATCTTTTTGTCGCTGGCGACGGCGTACGGCGAGGTGATCGGCGCGAGCCGCATCTACATCGGGGTGAGCGCGGTCGACTACAGCGGCTATCCCGACTGCCGTCCGGCGTTTATCCAGTCGATGACGGAGACGGTCAATCTGGCGACGCGCACCGGCAGCGAAGGCAACCGGCTGGTCATCGAAGCGCCGCTCTCTCATTTAAGCAAAGCGGAGACGATCCGACTCGGCCTGTCGCTTGGCGTGCCGTACCACCTGACCACCTCGTGTTATCAGGGCGGGGAGCTTGCGTGCGGGGTCTGCGACAGTTGCCGTCTGCGGATCAAAGGCTTCCAGGAAGCGGGCGCGGCCGACCCGGTTCCGTACGCGGTCGAAATCGCGTGGCCACACCCGCAAGGCAAGACATCCCCATAACATTACTTACTATGGAAAGAAAGGATGAAAACGCATGGCACGCGTAGAACACAACCACAGCAAGTACAACAACATCCGGTTTGACATCCACGATGAGTCGGCGATCATGACCGACATTCTGGAGACGATTCCGTACGAATACGTCGGCAAACGGACGGAAATCATGATGCCGACGAGCGAATTCACCTCGGTCTGCCCGTGGTCCGGGTTGCCTGACTTCGCCGAACTGAAGATTTTCCTCATCCCCAACGAAAAGCTGATCGAGATGAAGTCGCTCAAGTATTACCTCACCTCGTACCGCAACGTGGGGATTTACCAGGAGCACGCGACCAACCGCATCCTCAACGACCTGGTGGCGTGCTGCGACCCGCTGTACATGCGGATCGAAGCGATCTGGAACGCGCGCGGCGGCCTGGGCACGGAAGTTGTCGTCGAATACAAAAAACCGGAATAATCCGGGCGGGAGGACCCCATGAACGAATGGCGCATGTACAGCGACGCCGCTGGCGCGGAGCAAGAGCACCTCGCCTGGCATGAAGTGCTGCGGGCGATCGCGGAGTTGAACGGCAGCACGCACACGTTGGTGCACGCGGCCTTCGGCGACCACTTCGACCTGGTCGTCGCAGGCGGCGACAACGGACAAGTCCTGGTCCAGTGGAAAGAGTACGAACCGGTGACGGAGCATTATGTGCTGACGGCGGGGGAACCGTCGGCGGTGATGTACACCCTGACGATCGAAGGCAACGAGATCGCCTTCCCCAGGCACTGGTGCCTCCCGCTTGATCAGGTGATTCCGGTCTGCGGCGACCTTTTGCGCACCTGTGAGCGAAGGGAGCTCGCCGGAATGGTCTGGACTCCGGTGGAGACAGGGGAGAGTGCCAACTGAGGTTTTGCGTTTTCCCATGACAGGCCGCCAAGCGGCGTGCTATACTGGTTGCGTGAGAAAATCGAGGTGTTTTGCCTCGGTTTTCTTATTAGGTGAAAAGATGGTTGGCAAGAAACACGTATCGGAGGATTTGAGAGTGGAACTGGCACCCTTGTTGACATCGATTCTGATCATGGCCGTGATTATCGGCATGGGGGCCTTGACGGCGACGCGCATTCCGCTGACGGACGAATCCCGCCGGTTGATGATCGCGCTGATCGTCAATGTGGCCATGCCGTTCATCATTCTGGACGGGATCTTTCGCTCGCCGATCGACCAGGCGTTATTGTCGCAAATTTTTGTCACTTTTCTCGTGTCCGTGCTGGTCAATTGTCTCGGCATCGCCCTCGGCTGGGGCGGGGCCAAACTGATCCGGCTCCCGTCGAAAAAGGCGCGGGAGGTGGCGATCGTCTCCGGACTGGGCAACACCGGATTCATCGGGCTGCCGCTGTGCGCCGCGCTGTTTGGAGCCAAAGGGGCGCTGCTGGCCGCCGTGTTCGACGCCGGACTTGATTTTACCATCTGGACGGTCGGGGTATTGCTGCTGCAAGATCGACGGGACTTTTCGTTCAGCAGCCTGCGGGCGCTTGTCAACATCCCGATGACGGCGATCGTAGGCGGACTTGCCATCGCCTGGCTCGGCGTGCAACCGCCCGATGCGGTGAAGCAGTTGACCGGCACACTCGCTCATCTCGCCTCCCCCCTGGCGATGCTCTACATCGGGATGCTGATTCCGACGCTGTTGCGCAACAAAAAGGCGGTTTCGCTGCCGCTGTTGGGCGTGCCGATCACGATAAAACTCCTGGTGTTCCCTTTGGTGACGGCCTTGTTGCTCTGTGTCGTCTCCCTGCCCGCAGACATCTCCCGGGTGGTTCTGGTGCAGGCGGCGATGCCGACGATTACGATGGCGTCCATTTTGTTTGCGCGTTGTGCCGCCGACGAGGAAATGGGCGCGATGACCACGGTCTTTTCCACGCTGATCGCGCTGTTGACCATTCCCGCTGTCCTGATGGTGGGCACGTTTATCCTGGGGAACCCGCATTAAAGCGCTTGACACCGGGCGGACGGCGAGGGGACGGGGCCGCGAACACCGCCTTCCGCATAAACCGCTGGATTTCAGGGACCCTATCCTCTATCATGTAGATGGCAGAACGAAGCCACACCTGATAGAAAGGAGACGGCCCGATGGTCGAAGTCGTAAAATCATTTGCCGTTGGCTTGGTGTTTGGAGCCATTGTGACGTTGCTGAAACTGCCTCTGCCCGCCCCGCCTGTCCTGGCCGGAGTGATGGGCATCGTCGGCGTCTACGTTGGCTATGTGCTGATCTCGTCGTTGATCCGCTGAGGCAAAGATGAAACGTTTCGTTTCCTCTGACAGTCATAGATGGCAGGAGGGATGTACCGATGAAGCAAAAGCACATCTTGGCTGTCGCGCTCGCGCTCGGTCTCATTGTTGCAAGCCCGGCGGACGCGGCCGCTTTGCTTCACCTGCAAATGGGCGATCAGGCGGCGACACTGAAGCATCCGCTCACTGTTGTCCGCGAGAGGACGATGATCGCGGCCGATGACGCGGCGGCGATCCTGCACGGAGAGGCAAAAGTGGTGGACCGGATCCTCCGGTTTGCCGTTGGCAACGAGTCCTTGCTCTTTCCCATCGGGGGCAAGGAGGTGGAGGACGGGCGCAAGGTGAAGGGAATCGATCCGGGAGCGGTCAAGATCGGCGATCAAGTGTACCTGCCGTTTCGCTGGCTGATGGAACGGTTCGGTTTGCGCGTCGGATGGGACGCCCGCACACAAACGGTGATGATCCAAAGACAGGGGGAGGAGCAAATGTTTGCTTCATTGGAGATGGCATCACTGAGCAAGGCGGAGCAAGACTTCGTCGAACAGGTGAAAAAAGAAAAAGGCATCCATCAGCGCGGGGATCTGTACGTGATCGCCCGCGGTCCGTCGCCCAATCCGGGATACGGGCTCACCATCGTCGAGCAAAAGCGGGGCTGGGAAGAACTGACCGTGTTCGTGAGGCTCACGAAGCCACAGCCGGGCAAGATGTATCCGCAAGTGATCAGCTATCCAATCCTCGTCGGGCGCGCCACACTGCCCCCGTACACGACGATCCGGTTCGTCGACGCCGATACGGGAAAGCCGCTGTTTCAGGAGAAGTGAGCCGACTGC
>JBHGXV010000030.1:0-10933 GCA_041920505.1 Paenibacillaceae bacterium | reverse complement strand
AGAGAATTAGTCGTTTTTACCAGGAGAACCCTGCCATTCCTCTTGTTTTGTTGCCTCGGTTATAATTCCCTCTCAGAGAATTAGTCGTTTTTACCGCTTCCTTCATTGTAGTAATTCCGCCAAGGCTTCCACAAGGCAGTTTCGAGCACCCCGCCCTGAAACCACAGTCGCAGAACCTCTTCCGAACAAAAACACACGGCGAACGCAGATGGCCACTGAATCGAGCAACCTCAGGGGATTTTGCCCTGAACGGTTGCTCGAAACCGCTGACCAGATGAACTTCAAACAAGATCGGCGCTGGCACGTTGCTCATCGACATCCAACCCATATACATCCACGCGCTCAGTCTTTTCCCGTCACCCGGACCATGCCCATTCCCATCGTCGTCTTGTACCCCACCCCGGCAAATGACGCGAACTTGTTTAATACCGCCACTTGCACGTTCAGATACGGCGATCCGTCGGGGGGCAGAGCGTACGACGCTTTTCCCTTGCAGCCGACGACTTTGTATGTGGAAAAAGCCAGCAACTCTGTCTGCAGGTTGTACCGAGTCATCAGCAGCTTTTGGAACTCATGCTCGGAGCCGCCGGGAAAGGGCGATGTACTGTGCTGGTTCCATCGCCTGAGCAGACTGCCGTAGACCAGTTCAGGCAAGGGAAACAGTTCCTGTTTGCCGTGACGCCGGAAGCTGGTCGGGGTCAAGAACTCCAACGTCCAGTGCTTGTCCGCCAACGAAGAGAGGCTTGCTTCCAGCAACTCTTCATACGTCAACGGCTTGTTCAGGGAATGGGCACTTTCAATCTGGAGATAGGCGTTGTGGAGATGAAAGACTCGTTGCGTAAGCCACTGGCATAGATCCGTAAACAGTTCACAGGTGAACTCGTTCAAACTGTTCAGACAGAATTGATACAACCCGCCCTTTTCCAACTGGAGAAATCCGTTTTTTCGCGTCAGTGACGCACTGCTTTCGATCGGCGTCATCACAAAACCTTTCTCCGCTTCCTCATGGAGCCTGGTGGCTGCCGCCGGATTTCGTTCTTTCAACCACGTGAAGACGGCTCCATGCAACTGTTCTACGCCATTGCCGCGCACTTCTCCGCTCTGTAGGCAACGCATCTGTAGTCTGTATCGCTGTAAAATAGCCAACACCCCTGCTGTTTTCAAACTGGTTCTTCACGCAAAGCCGTTCGTAGGATAATGGGTACGGCCAGCGCGTAACCATACTGTACCACGGACGGATGTTGCGGCGAAATCCCCTTCACCATGCCGCCATAGAACGGCCTCGGCTCGTCCGTCTCAAACACCGCACCCGGAAGGATTCTGGTAAGCGGCCGCTTGAACGCATATCCGCTCGACGCGTAGACATTTCCCAGCTTTCCGTACTTCGTATCCAGCTGAAACAAGCCCACGGTCGGATCTCCTGGCCTGGGCACCCCGCCGCTCAGCCAGACAACGCCGTTTGCCTTTGCCAAAGCCGCATCCAGATCGTCGCGTTTTTGCACCTGCCTGATACAGAACTGTCCGTATCCCACCGATCTTTTTTTGCCATGTCCCTGCCAGGAGAGCACGCGGAAAAGTTGTCCCAAGTGAGCCAGAGCGGATTGATCGCGGACGCGGGCAAAAATGGAGAGGGTCAGATTGTCGCGCTGATCGTTCATGTATATCTCTTCTTGTTCGTATAACCCGCTTTCGGCAAGACTTCTGCCGGAATCGCGGTCGATCACGTTGCGCAACACGATTCGCCGTTCCATGCGCGAGTCCGCAGCCGACTCTTCACTGCGCTCGGATAAACTGTTTCCCTGCAAGAGCCGCAAAAACGCCTCGCGCTTGAGATAACGCACTTTCTTCCACGCTTTTCCCAACCGGGCCTGCTGGATTCGCTCCCGTTTTTTCTCCGCTTTCCATTTGTTGACCGGAACCAATGGCCGCGGGAACACATCCTTGCTCCAGCCGTCTGACAGCACGAACGGCGGGTGCCCCTCAATCCATTCGTCTAACCATTGGAGAAAAGAGGCCTCATCCGTCGCCTCCCGCCAAACCCAGGCCAGTTCCCCGAACAAGGTGTCCGCCTGCCAGGGGGTGAGAAAAGGGCTCTTTAGGCCGATCTCAAATTCATACAAGTCCCACATGGCATTACCTGGATCTCTCATATTCCCTCTCCGGTTCCAGACTGATTTTTTCATCCACATGGTGCTCTATGATCTGAATCTCTTCAAACCTGACTTTTCCGTATCCCCGGCTGCCCGAGGCACCGAGATAATCGTTTTCCAGCAGCCTCATCCCTTGACGCAGCACCTCCAGCATCCGCTGTTCGTCGTCGCCTTCGTACACTTTCAGCATCATCTCAACGGCGAATCGTGTGCCGGCGGGAACGCGTTCAACTGGGCGCGGGTTTCCCGCCGTACCGTTTATGCGGTTTACCATATTCTCTGATTTTACTTCAGACATGTTCACCCCTTTTTCTTCACGTGCCGTCTCCAACCATGTTCTTGCTTCTTCTGTAAAAACGACATCCCGCACCAACAGGCGAGTGGGACCTAGTTTGTGATTCGTATTTTTATGCGCCCCAAACACACGGCACACCAAGCAGTCTCGATGACCGCAACTGCATGGCTCCCCGTTCGATTTCGGGATTACTTCTCCGTTTTTCGTTTCCTTTCGGCCGTAGACATTTTCCAGCAAGGAACGCAGTTTTCCTTTTACCGATGAACCTGGAACATATGGCTCATTGGTGATGGGATGACGGACAATAGGATTATCCTGTCCCCCAATTTCGATCGTATCCTTGGAACTGCCGATTCGAAGACCGGTTACACAGTGCATGATTGCCTGGATTTCAATAAATTTCACCAGTTTCATTTTTTACGCTCCTTTCCCGAAAAGGTATTCTTGGGCTTACTTCCGCGCAGTTCCTGTTGATTTTCCTTGTCAAAATACACAAAGTGGCCTACGACACTCTGAAAATGATCCACAAACAGCCGAAAGTGTTGCACGTCCCGTTCAGCAAATGGCAAATTTTGTTCCAGAAAAACGATAAATTCTTTTGCGACATTGGAATCTTTTTTTCCGTAACCGTAGCGTCCATACGGGAAAATCTTTGTCAGCAATGGATGTCGCTTGTTTGCAAAATCCTTTATCAATGGCTCCTCAATCGCCTTTATGTGTTGATAATACCGCCTGAGTGACGTGATCGTCATATTTCCGGCGAGTAATTTTTTCGCCACCCTCTCCGCCCAGTCCACATACAACTCCCGGCGCGGGTGGCCGTGTTCATCCAGATAGCCGCCCACTAAATATCCGTCAAACAGCATGTGCATTCCCTTTCCTTTCCTGTCGTGATAACAGCGCCAATTCCACGGCCGGTCTCAGCAGTTCCCAGTTGCGCCGACCCTCCTCGTCCTGAAAGGCAAGCAACGTTTCCAGCCATTGACGCGCTTCGGCGTACGCCGCCTGCGCCTGTTTGGGACATTCCTCGCCGCTGCGCGCGATCTGATAGGCTAACAGCGGGACGAAGCGGATGGCCCGCTTGTCCTGTCCTGTACGGTACGATTGATAAAATTCCTCCAACTGCAACAACATGCGCAAGAACGCCGTGCTGATGGCCCCCTGCTTGAGCCAGCTTCCCATCCGCTTCATCAGATAGACGGCATGATCCAGATCGTTCCACTCCATCGTCCGATTGCGGACACACACCTGATTTCGTCCGGCTCCCTGCTGGTTATTGGCGCACCGCCGCCAGTTCGGCTCCTCTTTCGCCGCTTCCAGCGCCTCTTCCACTTCCCGAGTCACGTGCGGCAAAGGCAACATGTGCTTCACGATACTGATGCCTGCCGACAGCGTGACGTCGCGGTTTCCGCCGACGTAACGCTCGAACTCTTGCCCAATGAATTTCATGGCCTCGATGGCCTCGTCCCATGGGCCGACCAGAAACAGATCGTCACCGCCGGAAAACACGGTGTACAAACGGGGATACGTACCAGAGAGCCACTGGTGGATTCCTCCGGCAAAGAAGCGTTCCAGCATCCGGCTGAGAGTAGCGATGTAGGCCAGGCCATACCCCGATTCCGTGCCGTCGTCCCACAACCCGAACGACAACAACATCCCGAGGTTGTCCACATCCGCCTTCGCATAGGCAAGTAACGGCTTTCCCGCTGCAGCATGGGCCAGACAGGCAAAGCTGAGCGGTTCTGCTTCCCCAATTGGGTCTTCCGCCCGCTGTTCCAGACAGTGCGGACACCCCCCCTTGGGCGCCAACGGCACGTAGTTGGCCATCCATTTTCGCTGGAACGGAACATTCCAACCAGACGGTCTGGCCGCGAGATTCCATCCCTGCACCAGGTAGAACGAATCGCCGGTCACAGGCAACTCTTTTGCCAGCTCAACGCTCACGCCCTGGAGAATCGGAATGCCCTGGTCATCCGCGCGAAACAGCAGATATTTCGTGTGCGGCAATCGGGTGCCAAGCGTCTCGTCCAACGCGCACCACTCGCAAAACTGGTCATGCCCGAGCTTGATCGGATGCCTGTGGCAACTGTGGCAAGGATCGATCGCTTGATCCCAGTCGTGCAAGAACCGCTCTGTCCACTGACCGCCATCCATCAGGACATGGGAAAAAGGTTGCCCCTTGGAGTGTTGAATCTGCTGATGCAGCGAAGAAAGGACGGAAGAAAACTCTTTTTGCACGGTGCGGAGGGAGACGTTTTCGCACGCCACGTGCATGCTGATCGACCCGTGGTATTTTTCGTACAGCTCTTCATTGACATCTGCCTTCCAACGTTCGATGTCCACTTCCGTACCTTTGGGCAGCACGAGGTAAAACACCCCGCCTGCGGCCAGAAGCAAGCAGGTCAACGGCAACTCTAGTTGGCGCAAAAGTTTGTGCGCAGCCGCCTCGCTGAACAGCCCGAGGAAAAAACTGCGCGCCCGAAGCCGCTTCCCCACCTTTCCTGCTCCGATATGCGAAATGTCAAACAAGTACGACTGAATCCCGGAGATGTCCCCCAATACCACGAGACACTCTTCCTCTCCCCCGGAAGCGGCGGCAACAGCAGCCATCGTGCGAAGGTGGTCGGCAAGCGGCAAATATTCATGCGAGCGGCTCGCGGGGACCGTTCCTAGCCATTCATCACACCAGTCGAGGAAGTGACTCAGCCGCACCTCGGCCCGCTCGGGAGCTTGTCTGAGAAACTCGCACCACGCGGCCGCCACCCGCTCCCAATACGCCCGCAGTCGATCTTCGGCTGGGGGTCATACCAGAGCGACGGAGGCTCATGCTCCAACTGCAGTTTCCCAAACACCGAACGAAGCGGAGCGGGGTGAGTGTCCACTTCCTCGCCCATCCACTGATCGAACCACTCACCGGAACATTCGCCGATGCCTAACTGTTTCAGCAGTTGATCCGCTTCTTTCGCAAAGGAATCGGCGTACAGACGTATCCGTTTCCGTAGAACACTGACAATGGTTCTTTCGGCATACAAGATTCGTTCTTCATTGGTCACAGAGGAAATCACCGCCAAATATGGTATACATGCAGGTACAAGATTCGATATAATTAGACATATGCTTGTTAGATCCCTGCTTATTTAACAAAAATTTCATAAGGGAGTGGGTCGAATGTCGCATTTCTCTGTCCTCATCGCCAACATTGGAAACAGTGATCTGCAAGTGAAAGCGCCGGTGGAGATCAATGGGAGGGTGTTGGAAAAATTTTTTCCAAAGGAGACATTCTACGAAGATTCCAAATACGTATACGAACACTATGAAGAATTGAAGGACAAGATTTCCTTTCCCATTTTGGAGGGCTTGCTTACCTATTTGCGGGACAGGAACGAGGTTCTTGCCGATATCATTTTGTTTGCCTCCGAACAAGAGAGTGGCCACCCGCAGGATACGATTTATGCCGCAAAGGTGTTCGAGCGTCATCGGAAGTATCTGGTCGAGACCGCAAGCCAACAGAAGAATAACAAGTGGGGAAAGCTGTTTCACCAACTAAGCAAGAATCAGTCAAAAATGATTACCGTTGATACCAATCCCGCCGATTTCGATTCCATGATCGAATTTTACGATCAGAAGTTTAAAAAACATCCGCTCCTCCGTGACATTGCAAAGGATCCGAAGATCTCTCGCGTCTATGTCTCGCTTACCGGCGGCACACAGGCGATGAACACCGGCCTGATGAATAAATCCCTGCAGTATTTCCAACTGAAAACGCAGTTTCTCTACCTCGCCAACGGATACAAGGAACCGTACGAACTGGCAAGCGGAAGGATGCTCCTGAAAGAAACCTTTGTCCAAACTCTCAGGGATAGTGTCCAGATTTACGATTATTACGGTGCTTGGTGCTCCCTGGAACAAAAGGCGGATCTTTTTTACCATTCGGGTCATGTACAAGCGTTGAAAAAATTGTTGCGGTTTGCCCATTACCGCCAGTCGTTCGATTTTCAACGAGCCTTCGACGAGTTGGACAATTTTACAATGGGCAGCGGACATGCTTCCTTTGTGAACAGAGTACGGCAACTTCGCAATGAAATTCACGATTTTTTGGAAAATTCGCTTTCGGCATACATGCGGGAACTGTACTGGAACGCACAGATGCTATATCATCGTGGCCAGTTTATCGATTACTGCGGTCGTCTTTTCCGCTTCCAGGAAGAAGCGATGAAACAGCTTCTTGTGAAACGCCTTGGTGTACCTTTCGTCGAGGACGGGAAAAAAATTGATGTTTCATGGGTGGAAGCGCATCCGGAACTGCAGAAGTTTCTCGAAGAGTACCGCGTCGACAAAGATCGCGTCGGAATCAAGTATCATGAAACGGTGACCCGCAAAACCGAAATCGCGCTCCTAAAATACTTTACCCGTCACGGATATCCAGAACTTGAGGAAGCCCTGAAGACATTCGAAATTTTGTACAATCTTGGAGCACTGCGCAATCAATCACCCATGGCCCACGGTTTCACAGGCATCTCCCAACATGACTTGTATAATAAGCTAAAAGGGGAGATCAAGGATTTGCAATTGGAAGGTGTAAAAGACTGGTTGTCTCAAGCGATGAAAGTGATATTGAAAGCCGTATTCCCAGAGGACGGCGAAGTGGAAGGACAAAATGTGTACGACAAAATGAATATACTCATCCTGGAAGTGCTGGATTGCCTCGATTAACCCCAACAAAAAATCGACAGATGCCCAAAGGGTCTGTCGTTTTTTTTGTGTTGCTCCGCCTTTGCCAAAAAATCGACGATTGACGGGTTTTCTTTATGCCTCCTTGGATATACCCGACGACCTACCCCGTCCGGTGATGAGCAAGATTCCCTGATGCACACATTTTCCTCTATATGGAAATATGGATGTTGGCTCCCTGCGCTTCAAATTTGGCGAACGAACGTTCGTCCGACAATTCTCCTCAGCCAGAATATCACGATTCCCTTTCAGGGAATTAGTCGTTTTTTCGACGCTTACCATCGACTACACCATCCCGACAACCGGGAAGTCACAGTTCCCCCTCGGAGAATTAGTTGTTCATTCTGAAGAGGATGACGAAGAAGAAGACGAGGATGAGGACGAGTCACAATTCCCTATCAGAGAATTAGTCGTTCTTTCGGGATTTAAATGAAGAACAAAGATTCTTTTGACCGTCACAATTCCCTCTCGGAGAATTAGCCATTCTTTCAAAGCGTAAAAAAAGAAAGGAGAGGAGCCCTCTGCAGTCACAATTCCCTCTCGGAGAATTAGCCATTCTTTCGTGGTGCCGATTCCGCGGCTATCCGGTGGAGTTTGGTCACAATTCCCTCTCGGAGAATTAGCCATTCTTTCTTGATGTCGTAAATTGTCGAGTTTGGTCGTACTTTGTCACAATTCCCTCTCGGAGAATTAGCCATTCTTTCCGCTCCTTCCATTGTAGTTGATCATTCCACCGTTTTACAATTCCTTTTCGAGCACCTTTGCCTACGGCTGCATATCAATCCACCCTTCTACTCCCAAACGGCCATAAAACCTTGCCTGATCTGATTCGAGCAAGTCCGGGGGTTTTCGCCATAAGAAGGTGCTCGAAAAATTGCTGGATCCAATGGCCTCCCGAAAAAGGCACTGCCTCACATACGTTCCCGACGGATCAGCTTCCGCCCGAGAAAATGGGAAAACAAGGTCAAGGGCACGATCACGGCGACGCCAGCGATTGCCGTAAGGACGGCCGTCGAAGTGTTAATCAGGTGCAACCTGAACATCTCGACATATATGTACGTTGTGTATGGCAAGACGACGGCCACCGCCGTAATGACCCCCGGGGTGTACATGCGAAGGTACAACGCCTGGCCGACATGCGTAAAGACGTGGACAAACATCACCCCAACAACCGCCATGAAGCACCAGATTCCCAAACCGGGCCGAAGATCGTAGGTGGCGGCCCAACAGGCAACACCCGACACGATGAACAAAAACGCAAAGGCGACCGCAAACTGGCCTGTGCTCAAATCGACCGACTTGACCACCCGCTCCAGAAACCGGTCGTTTGCGGCCAGCTTGCGCAACACGCGGCGATGCCGGTTCATCCATTCCTCTACAGTGAAAATCTCCTCCAGATCGTGCACGAGATAGACCAGAAGGAACAACCAAATCCATCCACGGATACCCATGTGAATCCTCCACCCCTGTCCATCTGTTTCGTTGCCCCTTCCCGCCCGCTGTCCGATCAGGCGATCCACGGACGCGACCGTTTTGTCATCATTCATTATACAGCAACATGTGCGCCCCAGCCGTTCATCCCTGCGCAAACTCCATCCCCGTCAGTTCCATGCCGGGATCTTTTGGTGCTTTCCCCACCAATCGCTCCCATTCCTCCAAGGGACGAACAGTACACGATGGGCAAGGTGAAAGAGGAAGAGTATAATGGAATTCTTGGAGAGCATAGAAAGGCTATCGAGAGGATATAAGCCGAAAGGAGTTTATCCCAGCAGAATCGGAGGATAGAGAATCGTATGGCCGACAGCAAAAACACCCCGGACAACCGGAAGACTCTGAAACGATCCGTCCTTGAAGTGTTGGGGGTCGCCACCCGTTTGGGGCTCACCTCCTTTGGGGGACCCATCGCCCATTTGGGATACTTTCGGGAGGAGTACGTCAACCGGCGAAAATGGCTGGACGAAAAGGCGTATGCCGACCTTGTGGCCTTGTGTCAGTTTTTGCCTGGACCCGCCAGCAGTCAAGTGGGCATCGCCATCGGGATGATCCGGGCGGGATTGCCGGGTGCCTTAGCTTCCTGGATTGGCTTTACTCTTCCGTCCGCCCTGGCTCTGATGATCTTTGCTTACGTTTTGCAAGGAATCGAGATCCAAGAGACGGGGTGGATCCACGGTCTTTTAGTCGTCGCGGTAGCGGTGGTCTCCCAGGCTGTCTGGGGGATGGCCCGGCAATTGGCACCAGATCGTCCTCGGGCGACAATCGCCTTCCTCGCGGCGATCATCGCCGTGACCTGGCAATCGGCTGTGAGTCAACTGCTGATTATTGTCACATCGGGGTTAATCGGATGGTGGCTGTTACCCAAAGGGCTGGATACCAAGCCTTCTTCCATCCGGATTCCCTTTTCCCGAAAAGCCGCGTTGATTTCCTGGGTGTTGTTTTTCGGTCTGTTGCTTCTGCTCCCGCTCTTGCGGCAAATCTCGTCAATTCAGTGGCTGGCGATCCTGGACAGCTTTTATCGAACGGGGGCGCTGGTGTTTGGAGGCGGCCACGTGGTTCTTCCGCTTCTGCAGGCGGAAGTCGTGCCGCCCGGATGGATGAGCGACGATCAGTTTCTCGCCGGGTATGGAGCGGCCCAAGCCGTTCCAGGGCCCCTCTTCACCTTTGCGGCCTATTTGGGAACCGTGATTAGCGGGTGGCCGGGCGCAATACTGGCAACGGCAGCGATCTTTTTGCCCTCCTTTTTATTGGTGATCGGAACCTTGCCGTATTGGGAATGGATGCGTACACGTCCGACGTTTCAAGCGGCGTTGAACGGGATCAATGCTGCGGTAGTGGGGATTCTGCTTGCCGCCTTGTATGATCCGGTGTGGACCAAAGCGATTCACAGCCCGGCGAATTTCAGCCTGGCTCTGCTTTCCTTCGGTCTGTTGATGATCTGGAAACTGCCTCCCTGGATGGTCGTCCTCTTTTCCGCAGCGGGGGGCGCGGTTCTTTCCCTCATCACATAAATCCCGGCTGCCTGTCTTCCCTGCGCCAGCTTGGAGTTGTAAAACTCGTGGAACAGCTTCATCAAGGCGCGTTTTTCGATGGGGGGACGCAGGAGCGGGAGATGCCCTGTTCGCGGGCGATTTCCCGCCAAACATGTGAAAAGGCTAAAGAAATTGCGCGGTCGGTTTTACCGTTTCCATCTATCATAGGTACGATCTAAACTACGGAGAAAGTGATCCGACAGCTTGTCCGTAAATAGTTTCAATCCCTTATAGGTACGATCTAAACTTTCTGGTGGATCCCGTTTGATTGGATCGTTTCCGGTTTCAATCCCTCATAGGTACAATCTAAACGCCGAAAACCCGCATTTCTGCGTTTCGGATATTGTGGTTTCAATCCCTCATAGGTACAATCTAAACCTCCGATGGTACCAACGGGATGACCTCCGACATTATTGTTTCAATCCCTCATAGGTACAATCTAAACGCGGTCATCTTATCCCTGTTATACGAGGTGTGTTTCTTTGGTTTCAATCCCTCATAGGTACAATCTAAACATAGGGAAAGCGACACGTTGAAAGAGTTGGGCATCGAAGTTTCAATCCCTCATAGGTACAATCTAAACTCGCGAGGAGTTGTCTCTGAAAACCGGGGCGGTTCCAGGTTTCAAACCCTCATAGGTACAATCTAAACAAGGTTACAACGAGTACGATTCCAAGTTTTCGTAGAGAATTATCAATCACTCATATGTACATACTAAAAAGTTCAAAACG
>JBHGXV010000029.1:0-20390 GCA_041920505.1 Paenibacillaceae bacterium | reverse complement strand
CGAGACCATTGATCTGTGTGGGGTTACCGTTCATTTTTTACAGTACCTATAAGCTGCATACCTTATCACTTGACACACCTGAAGATATCATCAACCACTATCTGATTATTCGAGCAGTCGGGTTCGGTTTAGTTTATATGCCAATCCAGACAGCAGGGGTAGACGCTTTTCCCAAAATCAGGTCAGGGGCCGCCACTTCGATGAGCAGTCTGACACGAAATGTAGCCGGGGCAATGGGAATAGCAATTGCTACGGTTTTGATGCAAAATCGTCAGAACTTCCATCATCATCGGATGGCAGAAGACCTCAATCTGTTTTCATCCAGTTGGGGAGTGATGCAGGAGATGTCCGACGGGATTCTGACAATGATTGGGGATAAAAGTGAACTTTCCGGGACAACCGTTAATCTGATGAACAACCTGTTAATGGGGCAATCGGCTGCCTGGGCTGTTGGAGATGTATTTTTGGTTTTTTCTGTTCTCGTTCTGGTCTTGTCTCCGATGGCGTTGTTATTTCGCAAAGAAGCGGATGGAAAACGAGAACTGGCTGCCAAATAAAGAACAAGCCGGTTTCTCCTTATGGATCAGAGTGATATTATCCCCTCATGGTAGACAGTAAAAAGCAAGTCCGTTATTGTTTACCTTTGAAGGGGCTATTTTTATGGGTTTCTGCAATCCGGCAAGCGGTCACAAAAAGGACACGTAGAGAACAAAGTCGGCTATACTCGTCGCAATTGGTGTGTGCTAACACTGATGAGCACAAATACCATAATTTGTGCATGAATGTTTGATTCACCCCTTCCGATAAACAGGATAAAGAGGCAAATCCTCTACCTCTGTGTGCTTGGGGAATGGATATGAGACAGTCAAACTGTGCAGGAGACTGTCTCCTTTTTTGTTTTTATCGCCAAATGAGGATAGTTTTGCTTCGTTTCCCATCAAGCAACTAAGGAAAGGTCTGACGCCAGCGCTTATAATGGTCTCATTCACGTACTACTTCTCCGATCATTTTTGGATGGTCGGAGATTTTTTTATGCTAGAATGGGGCTTTTCCTATGCTGTTCGAATGAACGGTGAGGATGCGTGGCGGATTCGAACGGAGCGTATGAAGGGGGGGACAGAGGATACATCACATGTGATATTCCATGATATACATGTTGATCTGATAACGCCGTATAGATTACTGTATAGATAACAATTTCATAACCATAGGTTTTCCCCCTCGCCTGGCGTTGGGGGTTTTTTTATAACCAGGATAGGCTCATCGCCCATTGCACCGCCGTCCGCCGCTGATCGTCGGCGATTGACCAGCTTGTGGCAAAGACCGGAACAGCAGCGGCGGAGTGTGGAGGTGCGGGGAAAAACGCCTGTGGATACGGGCTAGATTGGCAGCAGCGCGATCGTCTCTTTTGCTTGCAGATTTTCGATCATGTCATACCACGACTGCGGTTTGTTCGATAAGACGGAATAATAACGTTTCAAAAACTGCACAATCAGATCTGTTTGCAGTTCGCTTACGTGATCGTCCATCGGAAGAAAACAAAGATCGAGCCCCGTCACGGCTTCTCCGTCGTTGTTCCAGGACGGGTGGACATAGGGGAAGTCGAGACGCTTGTAGCCAAGATGAGACAAGACCTCACGGCGAACATAGGGATCCATGGGCTTCACTCCGCCGAATGCATGATGTTCTACCCGATACGGATCGTATATCTCGGCAAACATACCCAATAGTCGTTTTCCGTTCGCTTCAGCCAGGGCGTGCAAATCCGCCAGCCTCTGTTGGGCCAAAAACCGGCCGATCCCAAGCCCTGCTTGACCAATGATCGTAAAATCTGTCATGTCGACATTATAATCTTCATAGTAGCGGTACTCCGTGGCGCCCACGACTTTCCCCTCGTGCACAGCGACAAACACACGGATTCCCGGGTCTTCCAAGGGCTCTTTCCACAAATCGAATTCCAATACCTCTTCGGGAGGGAATACCTCTCGCATCAACTGGTGCATGCTTGTAAACAACGGATCTTGAATACTCGTGATTCTGCGGTATTCCAACTTCGTCACGCTATCACTCTCCCTGGTAAGATTGTTGATGGATCAGACGTTATTTCCAGTCAGGGTAAAGATCGGTGCGTCGATCGCGCCATGTGGTAACCGAGCCTTTTTCACGCACTTGATACAACAGGTCCAAATCCAGATCAGCGGTAACAATCATATCGTCATTGATTTCTCCTTCCACCAGAATGCCTCGGGGAGGGAAGGGGATATCGTTTGGTGTGATCACCGCTGCTTGCCCGAAATTGGCGCGCATGAAATCAACCGTTGGCAGAGAACCTACCGTACCCGTGGTGACGACATACACCTGGTTTTCAATCGCCCGGGCATGGCTGGTGTACCGGACGCGATGGAAGCCGTGGCGGTCATCCGTGCAAGAAGGACAGAAAATCACATCGGCCCCCTTGGCTTTCGCCATCCGCACGATTTCCGGGAATTCGATGTCATAACAGGTCAGCATCGCAATCGTGCCTTTTTCTGTCTCAAAGACTTGCAGGCTTTCGCCTGGAGACATGTTCCACTCTTGGACCTCTGTGGGCGTAATGTGCAGCTTGGGCTGTTCCGCGATTCTTCCGTCCGGATAAAACAAATGAGCTACGTTGTACAAACGGTCGCCTTTGCGGATGACGTGGGTTCCTCCGATAATGTGCATCTTGGTTTGTTTCGCAAAGGACGAGAACAGGTCGCGATACTGCTCTGTAAAGTCAGGCAGATCGTTGATGGACAGAGCGCGGCCTTGCTGATCGCCGATCGACATTAATTGAGTCGTGAAAAATTCAGGGAACAGCACAAATTCGGCCCCGAATTCTTCGGCTGTTTTGATGTAATGTTCCACTTGCTTCGCAAATTCGTCAAAGGAATGTATGGTGTGAAGATGATATTGCACGGCTGAGACTCTCAGTTTCATCCAGAAGCCACCCCTTTTCTCTCCGTCACTTGCCGAAACGGCGTGACAACAGGTTGCGTGTTCATACTGTCATTATGAAATGCTTGTATCGAAACTGGCAAGTACGGACTTTTTTGTAACCTGGTACCCCAAAGGATACCGATTCGCCAATCAGCATCCTTTCATTTTCTCCCGATAGTTTTTCCCCCATTCATACATCATTTGCAATACAGGCATCAGGCTCTCGCCATGTTCTGTTAACGAATATTCCACCCGAGGGGGGACTTCCGGGTATACCTTCCGCTCGATCAATCGGTCTTCCTCCAGTTCACGCAACTGGTTGGTCAACATTTTTTGCGTGATGCGGGGAAGGCGTTTTTTCAATTCGCTAAACCGTTTCGTTCCCTCCGTGCCCAGAATCCACAGAATAATGAGTTTCCATTTTCCTCCGATAACGGATAAGGTCAACTCCTTTTCGCAGTTTAACTCCTCAGGGTTTATCGCCATTCGTTTTTTGCCGCCCATATCACGTATCTCCTTCTTTTAATCGTATGTTTTTCGTTACGCCGCTGCGAAAAAATGCGTTCTTTATTGAAAATAGTTTGTACATAGGATAAGGGATGTGCCAAACAAACACAACCTGCCGGGAGTACACGGCAGGGACGTCAACGGGCAGAATAGAATCATAGAAATAGCTGAGGGAGGAGTGCAGGGAAAACGGTACAGGAGGGATTATATGAACATTGTCAGCGGGTGTTTGGCCGGATGCAACTGCCGCTACGACCAGCGCTCCTGTTTTCAGGAGGAGATCGAGCGGCTGCTGAAAGAAGGCAAAGTGATTCCGGTTTGTCCGGAACAACTGGGGGGGTTGCCCACGCCGCGCAATCCCGCAGAAATCATTGGAGGCGACGGCTTTGACGTCCTGGACGGAAAAGCCAGGGTGGTGGTCAATCGCGGAAAGGACGTGACCGAGCAGTTTGTGACGGGCGCTTATCAGGCGTTGCGGCTGGCGCAAACGGTGGGGGCCAGGTGGGCCGTGCTGAAGGAGAACAGTCCGTCATGCGGCAGCAGCTACATCTATGACGGCACGTTTTCTGGAAGCAAAAAGAGCGGCGTCGGGGTGACGGCGGCCTTGTTCATGCGCAACGGAATCAAGGTGGTGTCCGAACAGGACGAGGGCAAGGAATGGTCTGAGTGAGAAGCGAGGAATTTTATCGGGGCGGGATACCGCCCCTTTGTCGTGTACCCGCCGCAAGCGATTTGGCAGACGTCGATGCCAGTCCTGGCCTTCTTTTGTGAAAAATCATTGACAAAAGCCGCAAAATGATTGATAATCGTTATCATTGATAATGATTATCAATATCTTTGAAAAGGTGGTTGTCACATGGCGGTTCGCAAGGTTTTAAGCAAGCTCCATCTATGGATGAGCTTGGTGGCTGGAGTGTTTATTTGTTTGCTCGGGTTGAGCGGGAGCGCGTTGGTGTTTGAAAATGAGATCAACCGTGTCTTGCATGCCGAGTTGTATCAAGGCACGCCGGGCAAGGCGATCACGTATCAGGAGGCGCTTGATCGCGTTTTGTCCGCCTATCCGTCCGCGGATGTCCAGCGCATCTACACGCCGGACGAACGCAGTTCACAGGGAGTGTATTCGATTCAGATCAGCGATAAAAGCGGTCAGTTGTATGTGTACGTCGATCCGGGCACGGGCAAGATCCTGGGGACGCTTGCGGACGGTTCGCTGATCGACTGGCTGTCCGAATTTCATCACAATTTCTTCCTGAAAGAGTATAACGGCATGACGATCGTGGGGATCGTCGGCATCTTCCTGTTCCTGATTCTCCTGACCGGATTGTGTTTATGGTGGCCCGGGATCAAAAACTGGGCGCGAGGGTTTCTGATACGCCGCACGTCGAACCGTTATGTGCGCCACTTCGACTTGCATCGCGTTTTCGGCATTGTCTGGATTCCTTTTCTGATGGTCGTCTCTATTACCGGCGCCCTGTTCCCGTTCGGCAAAGACCTGCTTGGGTTTTTCCACGTTCAGACGAGCACCAATCCGCCCAAGGACGTGTTGGTCGCTCAGCCTCTTCCCGGCGGTCATTTGCCGCTTGACGAGCTGATCCAGGCCGCGCGCTCGCGGATTGCGGATGGCACCGTCACCCAGATCCGCTTGCCGAAAAAAGCGGCCCCCGGGCAAAAAGAGGGTGTTGTGGAAATCCGCATGTCACACCAGTACGACCCTACTGATTACAGCGCAGGGAACGTGAGAGTGTGGGTAGACCCGTACAGCGCAAACGTGGTTGCCGTGGCCGACGCGGCGTCGGATACCCGGTTCGCGTCCCTGTACCAGACCTGGCTGAATCCGTTACATACAGGGCGCTTCGGCGGGATGTTCACACAGGTGTTGTACGCCATCGGGGGCGTCGTTCCCACGATTCTGATGGCTACCGGTCTGGTGATGATGCGGATCAAGGCGAGCAAAAAGAAACGGCAGGCGTCTGTCGGCACCAAACGTGGAGAGTTGCTTCCCCAGCAGATGCCGCAAGCTCAGTGATACACGTCCTGCTGTATAATTCATACTTTACAGGTAGGAATAATGTGTATTAAAGTAAAGGTAACAGAAGTCCTGACAAAAAGCCGATCAGTCGACTGAAGGCCCTTGCCATTTGCTGCGAGGCAAACGGCAGGGGCCAGTTTTTCCGGCAAAACGAAATCGCCTGACGGGCACTGAAAAGACGGGGAGGATGAGTGACATGGAGAAGCACGTACAGATTGCAGTCGGTACCTTGGAATTGGCCGGATCGCTCCACCTGCCAAAGGTAAACCGCGACCAGTCGGTTCCTCTTATCATCATCTGCCACGGCTTTATTGGCTCCAGAATCGGCGTCGATCGCCTGTTCGTCGAAGCCGGGCGCTTCTTCGCCTCAAAGGGATATGCTGTCCTGCGGTTCGATTACGCCGGATGCGGGGAGAGTCCGGGACACTACGGGGATTTGCGGTTTGAGGAGTTGATTCAACAGACCGTGTCCGTCATTGATTATGGGACCAAGCTGCATGGAATTGACCCCGACCGAATCGTTCTCATCGGCCACAGTCTGGGAGGAGCGGTTACCGTGCATACGGCAGCCTTGGAGCGGCGAATTCATCGTCTCGTGCTCTGGTCTCCCGTCGCCTATCCGTTTTCTGACATCGTGGGCATCGTCGGCGACGACAGGTACCGCCAGGCCAAGGAATGCGGCTATACCGACTATAACGGATACTTGTTTTCCGCCCCGTTTTTTGATTCGATGGAAGCGTACGCTCCGCTTCTGGATATTCGGAAGGTGTCCGCCGACATTTTGATTGTGCACGGCAGCAATGACGACGTGATCCCCGCCAAATACTGCGTCTATTATCAAAAGGCGTCCCAGATGCGCAAAACGGGAGAGGCAGACAAGGAAATCATCCTGGGGGCCGATCATACGTACTCCAATGCCCGCCACCGGGAAAAGCTGTTCCAGTATACCGCTGATTGGCTGGCGGCCAGCTTCGGCGGCGACGCGCAGGATGTGCGAGTGCTGACGTTGCCGTAGGACGGCCGGTCTTCTTTTTTCGACCGTTATCGAGGATGTGCGAGAATCAGGGGGATGAAACGAGCCACATGGTTGCTGCTTCCCAAATGTCTGGCGGCTCGCGACACGGCGAACCGGTTTGCGGGGTGGTCAGGGACGCCGCTCTTGGACGGCAGGTTGCGATGCTTTGCGTGGCAGCAGGCTGCGGATGTCGCCGCTCAGCATCCAGTTGGTCAGGACACCGGCGATGAGACCCCAGAACGCGGAGCCGATTCCCGCGATGGAAATACCAGAGGCGGTAACGAGAAAGGTGAGAAGAGCGCTTTCCTTTTGTCCCCCTTCCATCGCGGACGACAGACTGGACCCCAGGGAAGCAAATAGTGCGACACCGGCGATGACCGCCACCAGTTCTTTGGGAAAGGCGGAAAACACAGAGGTGATCGTCATGCCCAGCATCCCGAACATCAAATAGAAGCAGCCGCAGGCGATGCCGGCGATGTAGCGCTTGGCGGTGTCGGCGTGCGCTTCCTTGCCGGTGCAGATGGCCGCTGTGATCGCAGCCAGGTTGATTCCGTGCGAGCCGAACGGAGCGAGCAGCGCGGACGCTATTCCTGTCACCGCCACGAGCGGACTGGCCGGTGTCTGGTAGCCCTCTGCCCGCAACACGCTGAGGCCGGGGGCGTTTTGCGAGGTCATCGTCACGATGCACAGCGGAATGCTGATCCCAATCAAGGCGTCCAGCGAGAAGGTAGGGGCGGTAAACACGGGGTGTACCAGGGAAAAATCAACAGGCACGACGTGCAGACGGCCGAGCCCGGCTGCGAGCAAAAGCCCGACGGTCAACGTGGCAACCACGGCGTAGCGGGGAAACCAGCGCCTGAACGCGAGATAGCAGAGCACCATCGGCAGTCCCAAAACGGGGGATTGATTAACTGCCACAAACACATCGACGCCAAACTTCAACAAAATGCCCGCCAGCATGGCGGTGGTAACCGAGGGAGGGATGCGTTTCATCAGTGAGGTAAACAGTCCCGACATGCCCAGAATGGTGATGATCACGGCCGACAGCAAAAACGCGCCGATCGCGTCCGAGTACGGGTAACGGGCCCAACCCGACACCAGCAGCACCACGCCGGGCGTGGACCATGCGGTAATCACGGGGGCCTTGAACCAGATGCTCAGGATGATTCCAGTGAGGCCGCTGCCAATGGAGATAGCCCAAATCCAGGACGACAACAGGGAATTGCTGAGATTGGCAGCCTTAGCCGCCTGGAAGACGATCAACAGGGGGCCGGCGTAGGAAACCATCGTCGCAACAAACCCCGTCACGACCGCAGAGAGGGAGTAGTCGTCTCTCATCTGGGAAACCATGGAACGTGCCCGTGCGTACAAACCATTGATCATGCCCGTGCCCTCCTTCGATTTGCGTAGGGTGCCTTGTTTTTTTCAATAAATAGAAATGTACCACAATTTGAATCATTTGTATATCTGCTGTCTTGCGAAAAGCAAAGAACCTGGCAGGAATACCGAGTATTTGTTTCTCCATTTGCACCCGGATTCGGTTACAATATGCTGTGGGGGTAATCCGGATGATACATCATGTGGTGCAACAAGGAGATGTGAGAAACAGATGCTAGAGATCGGACAAGAACGGCCCCGATCCGTGACCGGCAGAGCGAGGACGAGACGGATTCGTTCGGGGCGTCTGGCGCTGACCTTTGGCGGGTTACTCATATATGCGATCGTGTCGACAGCGGCCCTGGTGTTGTACGGACCGTTCGAAAATATCCGGCGCACCGTCATCGGCGCCATTCTCACCAGCCGACACCCCTGGGTGATCGAGCCCTTTTACTCGGCCGAGACGCTTGCCAAGTACCGCCCGGTCAGCTTCGACGCCATGGACGAGGGAACCATGAGCGCAAATGACTTTTCCGCGATCAAGGATGACGGCATTGAGGTGATCCCGATTGAAACCGCCAAATATTCGGGCAGTTTGCTCGTGATCAACGACCCGAAGCGCGTGCACGTGGCGGTCACCAAGTACCTCAATAATGTCGGCCAAACGGTCAGCGAGATGGTGAAGGATGCGGACGCTATCGCCGGCATCAACGCGGGCGGTTTCTACGATGTGTCCGGCAAAGGAACCGGGGGAGTGCCGCTCGGGATCACGATCTCCCGGGGTAAGTTTGTCGCGGGTGACCAGGAAACGACGCAACCGGTCATTGGTTTGACCAGGGAAGGAGCGCTGATTGTCGGCAAGTACACGTACGCCGAGTTGCAGAAGCTGGGCGTGACGGACGCGATCTCGTTCGGCCCGCAACTGGTGCGCGACGGCAAGCCCTACCTGCGGGAGACGGACGGCTCGTGGGGGGTAGCGCCGCGTTCGGCAATCGGCCAGCGAAGAGACGGCGCGATCCTGCTGTTGGCGCTCTCCGGTCGCGGAAACAACGGGATCGGGGCGACGCTGCTCGACTGTGAAGAAGTGATGCTGCAAAACGGCGCGTACGTGGCGGCCAACCTGGACGGCGGGTACAGTTCGGAATTGTATTACAACGGCCAGTTTCTCGTCACGCCGTCCAACCCGTTGGGTGAGCGGTACGTGGCGACCAGCTTCGTCGTGGACGGGGTGACGAAGCGATGAGCGGCGACCGGGGATTTCTGAAACGACGCTGGCTGTTTTTGCTGGTCTGGTCGCTTTTGACGCTCGTCCAGTTCTGTGTCCTGTACGGGATTGACGAGTTTTTGCGGCCGCCTTCGCTCACGGCGGTGGCTTCCCCGGCAGAGCAGGATTTGGCGGCGGACAAGCCCGAAGTGCCGGCGAATGCCGTCCGTACCGTATACAGCGGCGACAACCAGTATGCCGCGTACACGACGGCAGACGACGAGTTGGTGATCGTCGGCAAAACGGGTGAAACGTTCCGCGAAAAAGTGGGAGAGATCACGTACATGGAGTGGCTCGGCGTCTCCAATTCGCTGGTGTACTTCACGAGCGGCAATCACCTGACCGGTTATTTGTTGCATCCGAATGCTTCGAAGCCCGTGAAAATATACACCTGGTACGGCACCAGACGGGAAGTGGCGCGAACCTATTTCTCCCCGTACCTGGAGTTTCTCTACATCGAAATGCGCAACGGAACGAAAACCGAGGTGTACAAGTTCGACGCCGTGTACGGGATCAGTCAACTGCCGCTGGGCGACCTGAAGATCGAGCATATCGACTACGACGACAAGGCTGACATCATGACGTTCACGACGCCGGAAGGGAAGGTATGGCGCTACGAAAACGACCGGCTTTACCGTCCGGACGGCTCGGAGGTGCGTCAGGAGCAGCCGGTTCATCACCATCGGCCGGACATAGACGACTATCCGAATACAAAGTAAAAGGAGTTGCGACGATGATGCCGACCTATACCGATCAATCCTCGGGAGTCTTTCCTTCCGTCTGTCCGCTTGATTGCCCGGATCAATGCAGCCTGTTGGTTCACAAGCGGGACGGAAAGATTGTCAAGGTCGAGGGGGATCCCCGGCATCCGGTGACGCAGGGTGCCATTTGCAACAAAGTGCGCAACATGCCGGCGCGCATCTACGATCCCGCCCGGCTGCAATATCCGCTGAAACGGGTCGGGGTCAAGGGGGAAGGCCGGTTTGAGCGGATTACGTGGGACGAGGCGATTGAAACCATCGTCTCCCGCTGGAAACAGTTGATCGCCACGGAGGGGGCGGAATCGATCCTGCCCTACAGCTTTTACGGCAACATGGGGCGGATCGGCACCGAAGGGATGGACCGGCGGTTTTTCCACCGCCTGGGGGCGACCCGGCTGGAGCGGACGATCTGCCAGTCCGCCGGGACGGAAGGGTACAACTACACGATGGGCGCGAGTCTCGGGATCGACCCCGAGGACACCGTGCACGCCAAGCTGATCATCTTCTGGGGAATCAACGCGGTCAGCACCAACATGCATCAGGTGGTGCTGGCCGAGAAAGCGCGTAAAAACGGGGCGCAAATCGTCGTGATTGACGTCCACCGGAACCAGACCGGACGCTGGGCGGACTGGTTCATCCCGATCCGGCCGGGCACCGACGCGGCGCTCGCGCTCGGCATGATGCACGTGTTGTTTGCGGAACAGATGGTGGACGAAGCGTTCTTGCGGGAATACACCGTCGGGCATGAAATGTTGCGGGAACACGTCAGGCAGTACGACCCACAGACGGTGGCCGAGATAACCGGCGTTCCCGCCGAAGACATCCGGCGGCTGGCGCGGCTGTACGGACAGACCACTCCGTCGTTCATCCGCATCGGCAACGGGTTGCAACACCATGACAACGGCGGGATGAACGTGCGAACCATCGCCTGTTTGCCGGCGCTGACCAGCCAGTGGATCGTCAAGGGCGGCGGCGCGATCAAAGGCAACGGCGGATATCTGGAGCACAATACGCACGCGCTGCAACGGCCGGATTTGCTGGCGAACAAACAGACGCGCAGCGTCAACATGAACCAGTTGGGCCGCGTTTTGTTGGAACTAGAACCGCCGGTGCGCTCTTTGTACGTCTACAACTGCAATCCGGCGGTGGTGGCGCCTGAGGCGAACAAGGTGAGACGGGGACTGGCGCGGGAAGATTTGTTCGTCGTCGTCCACGACCTGTTTTTGACCGAGACGGCGATGTACGCCGACATCGTGTTGCCGGCGACATCATCCTTTGAAAACACGGACTTTTACAAAAGTTACTGGCATCATTACGTGCAACTCCAGCAGCCGGTCATCCCGCCGTACGGGGAGAGCAAGTCCAACGTGGAGGTGTTTCGGCTGTTGGCCCGGGCGATGGGATTTGAGGACGAGGCGTTCTTTGATACGGAAGAAGAGATGATTCGCCAGGCGCTCGATCATCCCGCCAACCCGTATCTGGAGGGCATCACCTACGAAGCGCTGGTTGAGCGTCAGTACATCAAGGCAAAGGTGAAGCCGCTTTTCCCCGGCACCTTGCCCACGCCGAGCGGGAAGATCGAGCTGTACTCGAAGACGATGGAAAGCAAAGGGATGCCGCCGCTGCCCACGTACGTCCCGCTGAAGGACGACGAAGAGTTCCCGTTCCTGTTTTTGCCGGTGCCGACCCACAACTTCCTCAACTCCACCTTCTCCAACAACGCCAAGCACATCGGCCTGGAGAAACAGCCGCGCCTGCACATGAACCGGCAGGATGCGGACGCGCTCGGCATCCGGGACAAAGACAAGGTGCGCGTCTGGAACCACCGCGGGGAATGCGAGCTGGCGGCCGCTGTCGGCGACGATGTCCTTCCGGGTGTCGTCGTCAGTCAGGGATTGTGGGCGGATCTGCCCGGCACCAAATGGCTGGTAAACGGGCTTACGCCGGACCGTCTCGCCGACATGGGCGGGGGAGCCACGTTCTTTTCCGGACGGGTGCAGGTTGAGAAATGCCCGTAACACGCCCTTAAGTAGCATACGCAACCAACAGCGAAGCCCGGACAAACAAAGTCCGGGCTTGTGTCGTATGCAGGCAACTGTTATCAACTGTTATACAAGCGGCGGCTTTTCCGCGATCCGTCTGCTGGAAACGGCCCGGTCGAGAACCCGGCAAAAAGCGACGATGCCCTCGGTCAGCTGTTCTTCGCTCATCGCAGAGAAACTGATGCGCAGGTGGTTGGTTTCTGGTTCGCCGGGATAGCAGACAGAGCCCGGGAGAAAATCAATGCCTTCGCGGGAGGCGGGAATGATCAACTCGTCGGTATGAATCCAGGGCGGCAGCGTCAGCCAGACGTTGTACCCGCCCGAAGGCACCGTCCATGTGATTCCTGGCGGTGCGTGTTGTTTCAAGAGACGCAGCACCCGGTTCCGCCTGTGGAGCATCCGGGTTCGCAGGTTGGCCAGGTGTTTTTTTGCCGCCGGCGTCGTGAGGAACCTGCGCAGCCCGTGCTGTGTCAACAGGGGACTGCCCAGGTCGGCTGTCGCTTTGGCTGCGGTCAGGCGATTCAGGATAGTGCCTGAAGCGGCGAGCAGAGCCAGCCGTACCCCTGGGGCCACGATCTTGCTGAAGCTTTTGACGTAGATGACGTGGCCGTGTTCGTCCAGGCTCTTGACCGGCGGAGGCGGGGGAGTCTCAAACCAGATTTCGCTCCACGGGTCGTCTTCGAGGATCAGACTGTGGTAACTTTGCGCCAGGTCGACGAGATCGACCCGTCTGCGCCGGGACATGACAGTACCGGTCGGGTTTTGGAAAGTGGGGATCGTGTAGATCAGTTTGGGCGGGCGCCGGTCGCACAGGGAGGCCAACAGATCCACCCGCATGCCTTCGCCGTCCACCGGCACGGGCACGATCACGGCCCCGCGCGAGCGAAACACATCGATTGCGGCGGCGTAGGTCGGGGCTTCGGTCACCACGACATCGCCCGGTCCGACGAAACTGCGGGCCACCAGATCGATCGCCTGCTGGGCCCCATTGGTCACGATGGTTTCTTCCGGCACCAGCGAAAGCCCCAGCGGCTTTACCGACTTCGTCATCGCTTCGCGCAACGAGAGATCTCCCTGAACCGGTCCATAGGGAATGACGGCGGCCGGATCGTCCTGGACGGCGGCTCGCATGCAGGCGGTCAAGTCGGCGTGCGGCGCAAGGCCGGGGTACAGCGAAGCACAGGAGAAACTGATGCTTGCTTCGCCTTGGGCGATCAGCTTTTTCCAGTTTTGGGCGCGAGGCAGGTAATCGGTCAACATCAGTTGCCAGTCGAAGCGGCAGGCATGTTCGGTCACGCCGTCTGGCGGCATCTCTTGTTGGCTGGAGCGTACATAGGTGCCTTTGCCCTGCGTGCGGGTGACCAGCCCCGCCTGCTCCAGCAGGTTGTACGCCCGAACCACGGTCATGAAACTGACGCCGCACGTAAGAGACAACTGACGGATAGAAGGTAGCGGCGCGCCCGGCGGCAAAAGACCGGAACGAATGCGGTCGGACAACTCTTGATAAATCTGTTGGGCCAGGGGAACGCCCGCCTGGCGGTTGAGACGTATCGGCACGAACGCCTCCTCCTTCGGAAAAAGGTGTTATCATCAGTGGTTGACTGTTATCCATATAATTGCGGTAAAGTAGCGGTAATCACATTATAACACTTTTGCCGAAGAAGAGGAGGGCGAATGCGCATGTTGGCCGCATACGTGTTGATGTGCCTGATTTACGGAACGACGTTTCTCGCGATTAAATTGGGGTTGCAGTCGGGAGTGCCGCCGTTTTTGTTTGCCGGAATCCGGTTTGGGGCGGCGGGGGTGTTGATCCTGTTGTTTCTGTATGTGCGGAAGGCCGCTTTTCCGCGAACGGTCAAAGAGTGGTTTGACCTGGCCGGCCTGGGAACGTGCATGACCGGCATCCCGTTTGCCGCGCTTTACTGGGGAGAACAGTACATCTCATCCGGCCTGGCCGCGCTGTTGACGGCGTCGGGACCGATGATGGTGCTTTTGATCAATCTCGTGGTGGAGAAAAAAACGCCCGTCATCCGGCAGTATGCCGGTCTGTTGATCGGGGGAGCGGGGATTTACCTGGTCGTGCTGCCGCATCTTCAGATCGGCTATTCGCTGGAGTGGCTGATCGGCGCGGTCGCCATCCTGTTGTCCGAGATCGCCTTCGCCTGGGGAGCGGTGTTTTCCAAGCGCCTGCTGTCGAGCGGGCTCGCTCCGCTTGCCGTCAACGGATTCCAGATGGCGTTCGGCAGTCTCGGACTCCTGATCCTTTCGCTGTTGTTTGAACCGCACGATGCGGGCGCGTTTGCCTCGACCACCGTCTGGGGCAGTCTGGTCTACCTCGCCGGGTTCGGCTCCATCGTGGCCTCGGGTATCTATTACTGGCTGGTGAAGCGGACCAATCCGCTCTTTCCAACGACATGGGTGTACGTGTCCCCCGTGATCGCCCTGTTCGTCGGGGCGTTGCTGCTCAACGAACCGATCTACCCGGCCAGCATCGCCGGTACCGTGATGATTATCTCCGGCGTGGTGCTGACCAACCTGCCCGACTTGCAGAATCTGCGGCAGGCCAAACAGGCCGGTCGGGCATGATGGGAGTTGCCGAGCGGGGATCACAAACAGAACAAACAGGCAGGAACACTTCTTCGCAAGCGACATATGATGGTAGCAAAAACAAGGAACGCTCCTTATCTTCACCACGATGTAAACGTTACCATCTTATGAAAGGAGTGTAGCGGCATGTTCTGGATTGTCTGGGCTGTGGTAGGGGTAGTTGTCTGGGCCGTTGTTAACTACTGGTTGACAGGGGACTTGACGGGAAAAAGCTGGTGGACCTCGCTGATTGCCGCGCTTGTAGGCAGTTGGCTCGGTGATTTGCTGCTGGGCGATTGGGCATGGATAGTCGCCGGGTTTAACGTGATTGCCGGTGTTATTGGCGCCGCCTTGCTTACCTGGCTGTGGCACCTGGCAAGCAAAAACCTGGAGTAATCGAATCCGTTTTTCCAAAAAACGGCTGTGTTCCCGGTGGGGGGCACGGCTTTTTGTTTGCTTGATTTGAATTTGCCGACCGCCGTTGCCTCCGTCCCGTACCGCAAATCTCTATCCCTGGTTTCTTAGTTTGCGATACAGCGTGTTTCGGCTGATGCCGAGGAGGCGGGCGGCCTGCGCCACGTTTCCGCGCGTCTTCTCCAGTGTCTCCAGGATCGTGGCTCGTTCGAGTCGTTCAAGTGTATCGGCAGGCGCGGGGGCGGCAGGGGGAAGGGGCTGCCTTCGATTGGACAGGATGTATCCTGGGAAGTGGCAGGCGTCGATCATCTCGGTCGTCGTCAGGAACGCGGCGTGACGTAATGCGGCGGCCAGTTCCCTGACATTGCCGGGCCATGGGTACTGCTCGATTAACCGCATGGCCTCCGGCGCAAGCGACAATCCCGCTTTTCCCAATTCCGCGTCGATGGATTGCAGCAGTTGGGAGGCCAACTGGAGTCGGTCCTCGCGTTCGCGAAGTGGCGGCAAGGTGATGTGGATGCCCTGCAAGCGAAAGAACAAATCCGCGCGGAATCGGCCTTCCTGCACTTCCTGCCACAGGTCTTTATGGGTGGCGGCGATGATGCGCACGTCCACCGGGATCGGCTTGACGCCGCCGACACGGGTCACGGTGAACTCCTGCAACACACGCAACAGCGAGACTTGCATGTCCGGGGGCATCTCGGCGATTTCGTCGAGAAACAGCGTTCCCCCGTTGGCCAGTTCGATTTTGCCAGGATGCCCAGTTTGTTTGGCTCCCGTAAACGCTCCTGGCTCGTAGCCAAACAATTCGCTTTCCAGCAGCGTCTTCGTGATCGCGCCGCAATTGATGGCGACAAACGGCTGATCGGCCCGCCTGCTCGCCCGATGGATGGCTTGGCTGACCATTTCTTTGCCCGTTCCGCTTTCGCCCGCCACCAAAATGGTGTAATCGGTCTGAGCCGCCCGCTTCGCCAAATCCAGGGCCGCCTGAAGCCTGGTGTCGCAGCCGTATATATGGGCAAAGGTATAGGTGGCGACATGTCCACCGTTCGAACGTGTCCCTTTTGGCCTGGCGGGATGGCTGGTGGCAAACAGCGTAGGACGGGTGTCGATGATCACGGAAGCGATCCAGCGGGCGTGGGGGTCGTTCTTGTGACAGACGGTTCGCGCGTCTTGTTCCGTACGCTGTCCGGTCCGCTGCAGGAGCGGCTGGATGCCTTCCAAAAGGTCGGTGAGCGGAAGAACGCCTCGTGTCAACGCTTCCCCGATTCCCAACAGGGAGCGGGCTTCCCGGTTCGCGCCGGTAATCACGCCGTCCGCGTCGATGGCCAACAGCGCCCGATTCGTCTGTTCCGATTCGGGGTACAAAGAAAGGATCAATTGCTTCTCGGAGCGTTGCAGCAGGATCCAGTCCTCGATCTTTCTCGCAATCGTATCGACCATCCCCAACAGGGACGGGTGGTATCGTTCGCGGTAACCGCTTACATCGAAAACGGCGATGATTTCTCCATGCGGGGAAAAGATGGGAGAGGCCGAACAGAATAAGATGTGGTTGTCCTCCAGAAAATGATCGCGTCCGATGACCTCCAGGGGCTGTCGTTCGGCAATGGCGGTTCCGATCGCATTGGTGCCTCTCACCTGTTCCGCCCAGCATGCTCCTTTGTTGAGGTGGATTTTTTCCGCGTCGTGCAGAAAGACAGGATCGCCCATGCTTTCCAGGATATATCCTTCCCTGTCGGCGATAATCGCCATTGAGCCGGAGGTTTTCAGCCAACCGACCAATCGGCCAAGCGTCGGGATGATCTCTTGCAGAAACGATTGTTTTTGCTTGTGATCGTTTCCGAACGCGGCCGCGTCCAGTACGGCATGTTTGGCTGTATAGGGATCAACGCCGTACTCCAAACTTCGTTCCCATGATTTTTTCAGAAGAGCGTTCGATGGACGATGCATATGATCCCCCCGTACATCAGGATATAACTGTATTTTATCATGCAATTCAGAAAAAATGTAAAAATATGTGGATTCACTGCTGGCACAAAGCGTCCCTCCTCACCGTGATGGTGGAGAGGGACGTCGGTATGCTTATCGATGGGGAATGACTATTCCAGATTTACCCAGATCGCTTTCACCTGTGTATACAGCTCCAGCGCGTAGCTGCCCATTTCGCGCCCAAATCCGGATTGTTTGTAACCGCCGAACGGAACGGCAGCGTCAAAGGCATTGTAGCAGTTTACCCAGACGGTGCCCACTTCAAGCGCGTGAGCGACACGATGAGCCTTGCGCAAATCGGTGGTCCATACCCCGGCGGCCAGGCCGTATTCGCTGTCGTTGGCGCGGCGGATGACGTCAGCAATCTGCTCCTCGTCGTCAAACGGCAGGGCGGCGACAACGGGACCGAAGATTTCCTCCTTGACAATGGTCATCTCGTCGCGAACATCGGTGAAGATTGTCGGCGGAATGAAATAGCCGGGGCCATCCAGCGGTTGTCCTCCGATCAGCGGGCGGGCGCCTTCTTCTTTGCCTTTGTTCAGGTAATGGGATACCCGTGCGAATTGTTCGTCAGAAACCAACGGACCGATCTCCGTCGTCTCGTCCAGTCCGGGTCCCTGCTTGATCTTGGCGGCATAACTGCACATGTCGGCGAGGAAGTTGTCGTACACCTTTTTGTGGATAAACAGGCGTGAGCCGGCACAACACACTTGCCCCTGGTTGAAGAAGATGCCCATCAAGGCTCCGGGAATCGCCTTGGAAAAATCTGCGTCCGGGAAGACGATGTTGGGCGACTTGCCGCCAAGCTCCAGCGAGACGCGCTTTAGGTTGCCGGCCGCTTCCCGCATGATCAGCTTGCCGACCTCGGTGGACCCGGTGAAGGCCACTTTGCGGATACGCGGATGTTGCACGATGGCGGCGCCCGCAGTGGGGCCATAACCGGACAAGATGTTGACAACCCCGTCCGGGAAACCGGCCTCCTGAATCAGTGAAGCCAGGTACAGCGCAGACAGCGGGGTTTGCTCGGCTGTTTTCATCACGATGGCGTTGCCCGTGGCGAGGGCGGCCCCCAGTTTCCAGGCAGCCATCAGCAACGGGAAGTTCCAGGGGATAATCTGTCCGACGACGCCGACGGGTTCGCGCCGCGTATAGGTAAACATGTTGGGGCTGGCAGAATTTTCGATCACTTCGCCGTGAATCTTGGTCGCCCATCCGGCGTAGTAGCGGAAATGGTCAATCGAAAGCGGGATGTCCGCGTTGCGCGTCTCCCGGATGGGCTTGCCGTTGTCCAGTGTCTCCAGTTGGGCAAGCGCTTCGGCATGCTGTTCCATCAGATCGGCCAACCGCCACAGCAAGCGTCCCCTGTCGCTTGGTGACATGGTGCCCCAAGGACCCCGCAACGCTTTTTCCGCCGCTTGCACCGCGCGTTCCACGTCCGCCTGGTCGGCTTCGTACACCTGGACAAGCACTTCTCCGGTCGCCGGGTTGATGGCAGACAGCGTCTTGCCGGATTGCGATTCCACAAACGCACCGCCAATAAACAGTTTTTTTGGCCCCCCGTCAAGGAAGGCTCGTACACGATGATCCAGTTTGTCCGCAAATTCGATTTTCATCGACATCCACCTCGTGAGATTTTTGGAAAACCATCCGGGCCGTTGGACGCATGGCGGCACCGACCCGGATGTATGGGAAAACACGCTGCCGCGACGAATTATTCCAGAGTGAGCACGACGCGTCCGTTGATCTGTCCTTTTTCCATCCGATCAAAGACTTCGTTGATTTTTTCGAGCGGCTGGGTTTCAATGATCGCTTTCACCTTGCCCCGTGCCGCAAATTCGAGCGCTTCCTGAAGGTCTTTTCGCGAGCCGACAATGGAGCCCTTCACCGTAACTCCGTTCAGCACGGTGTCAAAAATCGGGATGGGCAGTTCGGAGTTGGGCAACCCGACAACGACGAGGGTTCCGCCGCGTCTCACCGAACGGTAGGCTTGCTCGAACGCTTTTTTCGTGACCGCCACGCTGATCGCTGCGTGAGCGCCGCCGATCTGTTCCTCGATGGCCTGCGCGGGGTCGACCGTCGCGCCGTTTACGGTCAGATCGGCGCCGAGATCTTTGGCAAGCGCCAGCTTTTCGTCCTGGATGTCGACGGCGACGACGTTGAAGCCCATCGCCTTCGCGTATTGCAAGGCGACATGGCCGAGGCCGCCGATCCCGTAGATCGCCACCCATTCACCCGGTTTCGCGCCGGTCACTTTCAGCGCCTTGTACGTGGTGACGCCGGCGCAAAAGATCGGGGCCGCTTCTTCAAAACTGAGTCCGTCGGGAATTTTCGCCACGTAGGCGGCCGGAGCTTTGCAGTATTCGGCATAGCCTCCGTCAACCGAATACCCGGCGTTTAACTGGTCCTTGCACAAGGTTTCCCATCCGGTCAAGCAGTACTCGCATTCCCCGCAGGCGGAGTAGAGCCAGGGAATGCCGACGCGGTCGCCCACTTTCAGTGACGTAACGCCTTCACCCACGGCATGCACCACGCCTACCCCTTCGTGACCGGGGATTAATGGGAGCTTCGGTTTGACCGGCCAATCGCCGTGCGCGGCGTGCAGGTCGGTATGGCACACGCCGCACGCCTTGATTTTCACCAAGACTTCCCCGAAGCCGATTTCGGGAACCGGCACTTCTTTCACTTCTAATTTTTGATGGAACTGATGAACGACGGCTGCTTTCATTCCACATTCCTCCTTTGTAATCGCTTTCAATTCAGTGAGAGGGAGAGCTACCCATCGTGTTCGAGACGAGGCGCAACAGAGACGATCATCAAGACTTCCTCCTTTCCTGTTCGAATGCTTTTCGTCAGAATTATCAAGCAAATGGCGTGCCAAAACGGGAAATCCCGCGTAGACGCGGGATGTGGCCTCGGAGTCTGTCACATGGATGCGCCAAAACGAGACAGGTGTACGAGAACGGAGCACTGCCGGGGCGACATGGGACTGGAAAAACGAGCCGATGATGAACCTTGAGCGCAGGTTCCGGGATCTTTTTAGTTCATTCATAATTTGGGGCGGTTTCTGTGATTACAGAGAGTTCAGTATTTCGGGGTGTGGAGATTCCCAGTCTCTACTGATTTTTCAAATATTATGTTCCTTTATGAGATCTGCCTGGCATTTTACCGTTTCGGATTTTTTCTCCTTCTTGTCGTAAGAAGTGTAAGTGAGTGTCATCGTGTAACGAACAGAAAGTTTGCCTGCATCTGTTTTTATTTCGTCTATTTTATATTGTCGACGAGGATGGTATATTGCTTTTCGGCAGCATGAAAAGCTGGATAGGCATCACGATTTTTTACGAACAATTGAAGGGTATCAGCGGTCAGATAAGACTTTACTTTTTCATTTATTTCATCAGCTATTTTTTGACGAGATGAAATAGAAATGGAAGTAGGTTCCAATTCGTAT
>JBHGXV010000046.1:0-18518 GCA_041920505.1 Paenibacillaceae bacterium | reverse complement strand
TCGACTTGCATGTATTAGGCACGCCGCCAGCGTTCGTCCTGAGCCAGGATCAAACTCTCCAATAAAGTTGAAAAGGATTGATCAAGGTTCATAAAACATTGGCTTCTCATCACGCTTCGCTGTTCAGTTTTCAAAGAGCATTTTGTCGAACATTTGCTACTATAACACGTTCGACCAGAGAGAGTCAACCACATTTTTAAGAAAACCGGTTTGACTCAACCTCTCAATCTCTTTTGTTTTCGCGTCGCTCAGCGGCGACATGGTTTACTCTATCACATCGTTACTAGAAAAGTCAACACCAATTTTAAAAGAAAATCAGGAACCAATTTTATTCATGTGACGCCAGCATGGAACAAATCAAAGGGCATCCGGCCTCATATACAGCGACAACCGGATGCCCCTTTAAGATATGGAATGCGCGGTGCGTGTCAGTTCCTTTCTGCGACAAATCGGCGGCAAAAGGCGATTGACTTACCGGCGCTGCCGCAGTTCAGCCAACACCGCGTCGAGCGGCAGCTTCCGCTCGCGAAGCAGCACCAGCAAGTGGAAAAGCAAATCGGCGGCCTCGTAGCGAAGTTCGTCGTGGCTCGCGTTTTTGGCGGCAATGATCACTTCCGCCGCCTCTTCCCCCACTTTTTTCAGGATCTTGTCGACCCCTTTGTCAAACAAGTAGGTGGTGTACGAACCTTCCGGCCGTTCCGCTTCGCGGGCGGCGATCAGCGACTCCAACTCATTCAGGATCGCAAAGCGGTCAGACGACGGCTGCACCCCGTCTGCCTGCCCCCCTTCCAGCGCGACCGATTCCGTGAAACAACTGTAGCTGCCTGTGTGACAAGCGGGGCCGGCGGGCACCACCTGCACGACCAGCGCGTCTCCGTCACAATCGTAACGCATCGCGACCACCCGCTGCGTGTTCCCGGACGTGGCGCCTTTGTGCCACAGCTCTTGCCGCGAACGGCTCCAGAACCAGGTTTCGCCGGTTTCCAGCGTTTTTTGCAGCGACTCTCGATTCATGTACGCCAGGGTGAGCACTTCCTTGCTGACCGCGTCCTGCACGATCGCCGGGATCAGCCCGTCGGCGTCGAATTTCAAACGTTCCCACAACGATTGCACACTCATGGGCGGATGACAACTCCTTTCTCTGCCAGATACGCCTTGACTGACACAATCGACGTTTCCTCATAGTGAAAAATCGACGCGGCCAACGCGGCATCTGCCTTTCCTTCGGTCAACACCTCGGCGAAGTGCTCCACCGCCCCGGCGCCGCCGGAGGCAATCACCGGGATGCCCACCGCTTCGGAGACCGCACGGGTCAGCTCGATGCCGAATCCTTTCTTTTCCCCGTCGTCGTCCATGCTGGTGAGCAAAATCTCGCCGGCGCCAAGCGCTTCCGCTTCCTTCGCCCATTCGATCACGTCGCGTCCGGCAGCATTGCGTCCGCCGTGCGTATACACCTCCCACTTCCCGGGTGCGACCCGCCGCGCGTCGATCGCCACGACGACACACTGGGAGCCGAACACCGTCGCTCCCTCCCGAATCAGTTCGGGACGAAGCACGGCGGCTGTATTCAACGAAATCTTATCGGCTCCCGCGCGAAGGATGCGCTTCATGTCCTCCACGCTATTGATGCCGCCGCCGACCGTAAACGGAATGGTGATGTTGGCGGCGGTCCGTTCAATCACATCCACCATGGTCTTGCGCCCTTCGTGGGAAGCGGAGATGTCGAGAAACACCAGTTCGTCCGCCCCCTCCTGGCTGTACCTGGTCGCCAGTTCCACCGGATCGCCGGCGTCGCGCAATCCGACGAACTGCACGCCTTTTACCACCCGGCCCTCTTTTACGTCCAGACAGGGAATAATCCGCTTCGCCAGCACCTTACCCGACCTCCCCGATCCGCTTGAGGGCGGTCGCCAGATCGATCGCGCCCGTGTACAAGGCCTTGCCGACGATCGCGCCGCTCACGCCCTCTTGGGCATAGCGGGCCAGCGCCAGCAAATCTTCGGTGATGCTGACCCCGCCGGACGCGATCACCTGTTTCCCCGTCGAACGGGCCAACCCGACGATCTCGTCCACGTTGGGCCCGCTCAGCGTGCCGTCGCGGGAAATATCGGTGTAAATAAACGTTTCCGCCCCGAGGGCGATCAACTCATCGGCCAACTCAGACGCTTTTATAGTGGTCGTCGTCAGCCAGCCGCGCGTCGCCACGTATCCTCCTCGACAATCCAAGCCGATGGCGATCTGTTTGCCGTACAGCCCCAGCACTTTTGTCACGAACGGCCGGTTCTCAATCGCGGCCGTCCCGAGAATGACGCGGGCAACGCCGCCTTCCAGGTAGTCCGCAATGTCGCTTTCGGTGCGAATCCCGCCGCCCACCTGCACAGGAACGCCGACCGTTTGCGCAATCGAGCGAATCAGCTCGGCATGGACCGGCCTGCCTTCCTTGGCGCCGTCCAGATCGACCAAATGAATGCAGGACGCCCCCTGGGCCGCCCACTGTTTCGCCACCTCAAGCGGCGACTCGCCGTACACCGTCTCCTGGGCGTAATCGCCTTGAAACAGGCGGACGCATTTTCCGCCGCGAATATCGATGGCCGGATAAATCGTAAAGCTCATTGCAGGACCCCCTCGCAGCGTTTTGCGAAATTTTGCAACAGGCGCATCCCGGTTTCTCCGCTCTTTTCCGGATGGAACTGCATTCCGCAGACATTCTCCCGGCCGACGATGGCGGTGACGTCCTGGTGGTAGTCGGTCGTCGCCAGCAGATCGTCGCGCCGGGCCACCCGCACGTGGAACGAGTGGACAAAGTAGACATAGTCCCCGCTGTTTACCCCCTCCAACAGCGGATGATCGGGCCTTAGCAGCGTCAACTGATTCCAGCCCATGTGCGGAACCTTGTACCCTCCGGCGAACCGGACGACTTCTCCCGGCAACAAATCAAGCCCTTCGTGCCGCCCGTGTTCTTCACTCGTGCTGAACAACAGTTGCATGCCAAGACAAATTCCCAGCACCGGTTTGCCGCTCGCCGCGTACGCGCGGATCGGGTCGGTCAGGTTGCGGTCGCGGATGTTTTTCATCGCGTCGCCAAACGCGCCGACACCAGGCAAAATGATCCCGTCAAACCGCACAAGCCGCTCGCCGTCGCTTACGAACTCGTAGGCGTAGCCAAGGCGCTCCAGCGCTTTGCCCAGACTGTACAGATTTCCCATCCCGTAGTCGATGATGCCGATCATTTACAACAGTCCTTTCGTCGAGGGTACGCCCTTGACCCGGGGATCGATCGTCGTCGCCTCGTCCAGCGCCCGGCCGAGCGCCTTGAAAATCGCCTCGATCATGTGGTGGGTATTCTGCCCGTAGTGCAGGATGACGTGCAGGTTCATCCTCGCTTCCAGAGCCAGTTTCCACAAAAACTCGTGAACCAGTTCGACAGGAAACTGGCCGACCTGCGTCGACGGATACGACGCGCGATACTCCAGGTGCGGCCGGTTGCTCAGGTCGATCACCACCTGAGCGAGCGCCTCGTCCATCGGCACGAAGGCATTGCCGTACCGCCTGATCCCCTTCTTGTCGCCCAGCGCCTCGCGCAAGGCCTGCCCCAGGCAGATGCCGATGTCTTCCACCGTGTGATGGTAGTCAATCTCGATGTCTCCCTGCGCCTGTACCTCCAGGTCAAAATGTCCGTGGCGGGCGAATAGGTCCAGCATATGGCCAAGAAACGGCACCTGCGTGTCCAGCCGGGTGTTTCCTTCGCCGTCAATGGCAAAGCGCAAGGAAATATTCGTCTCATTGGTTTTGCGGTCGATCCGGGCAGACCGTTTTGCTGCTTCCATCTCTTTCCCCCCGATGCGTTACGCTTTTCTGACTTTCAAGGATTCCCTGGCCATATCGTCGAGGCGCACCTGAATCGCGCGGGCGTGAGCGGCCAGCCCCTCCTGCCGGGCGAGCGCGACGATTTTCTCCCCGTTGGCGCGCAGGTCGTGTCGGCTGTAGGCAATCACGCTTGATTTTTTCACAAAGTCGTCCACCGACAGCGGCGAGGAAAAGCGGGCGGTGCCATTGGTCGGCAACACGTGATTGGGACCTGCGAAGTAATCGCCGACCGGCTCGGAACTGTACGGGCCGAGGAAAATCGCTCCGGCGTTCTCCACCTTGGCGAGATGGTCGAACGGGCTCGCGATCAACAATTCGAGGTGCTCCGGCGCCAGCCGGTTCACCACGGCGAAGCCCTCATCCAGACCCTGCACCACGCAGATCGCCCCGTGGTCGCGCAAAGAGGCCTCAGCGATTTCACGGCGGGGCAACACGGCCACCTGCTGCTCCAACTCGTCCGCCACCGCCTCGGCCAATCGCCGGGACGGCGTCACCAGCACCGCCGACGCCATCGGATCGTGCTCCGCCTGGGACAACAGATCGGCGGCCACGTAGCGCGGATCGGCCGTATCATCCGCCAGCACGACGATTTCGCTCGGGCCGGCCACCATGTCGATGTCGACCAGACCGTACACCTCACGCTTGGCCAACGCCACGTAGATGTTGCCCGGCCCGACGATCTTGTCCACGGCCGCAATCGTTTCCGTCCCGTAGGCGAGCGCTCCAATCGCCTGCGCTCCGCCTGCCTTGTAAATCTCCCGAACCCCCGCGATCCGCGCCGCGGTCAGTATCGCCGGGTTGAGCCTGCCGTCGCGTCCGGGCGGCGAGACCATGACGATCTCGGGCACACCGGCCACCTGCGCCGGGATCGCGTTCATCAGCACCGAGGACGGATAGGCCGCCGTCCCGCCCGGCACGTACAGACCGACGCGTTTCAACGGACGAATCAACTGCCCGAGCATCGTGCCTCCCGGCTTGGCCGTAAACCACGACTGGCGCACCTGCCGCTGGTGGTAGTCGCGAATGTTTTCTGCCGCTTCCTTCAGCGCCTGTACGACCGCCTGATCCACCTGTGACTCGGCTTGTGCCCACTCCGCCTCGCTTACGCGCAGATCATCCAGCCGCACGCCGTCAAATCGCTCGGTGTACCGGCGAACCGCAGCGTCCCCTTCGGCTTTTACCTCTTGCAAAATCGCCCGGACGGCCGCCTGTTGTTCCGCTGTGCCGCTGTCCACGCTGCGCTTTGTCTCAAAATCAGTCGAATCGGTTATCCGAATCACGCTCTTCTCCTCCTCTTCCCGCACCCGTCAGCGTGCCGTGTTTCGCTTGGGAATCACCTGTAAAAATTTCTGCGCAATCTCGTCCACCGCTTCGCTTTTCATCCGGTAGCTGGCGCGGTTGGCGATCAGCCGGGTGGTGATTTCACAGATGTGCTCCAGCTCCACCAGTCCGTTCTCCCGCAAAGTCTGGCCGGTCGAGACGATGTCGACGATCCGGTCGGCCAGTCCGATCAACGGAGCCAGCTCGACAGACCCGTTCAGTTTGATCACTTCCACCTGCTGTCCCTGTTCGCGGAAGTACCGCGAAGCGATTCGCGGGTACTTGGTGGCCACCCGTGGCGCCTCCGTCGGCCGCCAATCAGGCAGACCCGCCACGGTCATCCGGCAATAGCCGATCTGCAAATCAAGCAATTCGTACACGTCCCGTTCCTCTTCCAACAGCACGTCTTTGCCGACAACCCCCACATCGGCCACGCCGTACTCCACGTACGTCGGCACATCGGCCGGCTTGGCCAGGATAAACTCCAAATTGCCTTCCTCCACGGGGATGATCAGCTTGCGGGAGTCCTTGATGTCCGGTGTCACGGTCAAGCCCGCCTGCTGGAGAAAGACGAGCGATTCTTCAAAGATGCGCCCTTTCGGCATCGCAATCGTCAGTTTTTGCAGATTCTCTCCACGGCTCACGCCAACCCCTCCTCCGCGAGGCAGATGATCTCATCGCCTGTCCGCGTCTTCCACTCCTCAACTTCCGCCCGATCGGCAATCAGACGGGTGATGACCACGCGCCCTGCCTCTCTGTTGCGTTGCGCTTTCCGCAGGGCCTCTTCCCGCCGATCCTCCGTGTACAAAATCACCAGGCGCGGCGGTTTGGCTGTTGGCGCGGCCGACGTCACTTGCATCAACCGGTCCATCTTGATGGCAAACCCTGTCGCCGGAGCCGGTCTGCCGAACTGGGCCAGCAAATGATTGTACCGCCCGCCGCCCAAGAGCGGCGATCCGAGATCGGCGGCATATCCTTCAAACACGATCCCGGTGTAGTAATCCAGATTGCTGATCAGGTTAAAATCCAGCACGACATGATCAGTGACGCCGTAGGCGGACAGCGCTTGCCACAGCGACGACACCGTTTGCACCGCCTTGCGCGCCTTGCCGTTGACCGTAAGCTCGTACGCCTCGGCGATTTTCGCCTCTTTCCCCCGCAGGCGCAAGAGCGCATGCAACCGATGCCGATCCTGTTCGGACAGGGGCAAGGTGTCGGCCAACTGCCGGTAGCCGACGTAGTCGCGGTCGTGCAAAAACCGGCGGAAACGGGCGCGGGCGGCTTCAGCGGGGACAATCTCGTCCAAAAGACCGTCCACGAAATCGACATGACCGACGGCAATCGTAAACGCGGACACTCCGGCCGCCAACAAGGCGTTCACCGCCAGCGCGATCGCCTCCGCGTCGGCGTCGACGCTGTCCTCTCCGATCAGTTCCACCCCGGTCTGGAAAAACTCGGCGTTTCGCCCCGCCTCTTTTTCCTGGGCGCGAAACACATTGGTCTGGTAAAACAGGCGGATCGGAAACGGCACGTGTTTATACAGCGAGGCCACCACCCTGGCGATCGGCGTCGTCATGTCCGGCCGCAAAATCACCGTGTGCCCCTGCTTGTCAAGCAGCTTGAACATACGGTCCCGCAGCGTCACGCTGGCCTCTCCGACCGTATCGTAATACTCCAGCGAAGGAGTCAGGATCTCCTCGTACCCCCACTTTTCGATGCATGCGCGCATCGCCCGTTCGAGATGCCGTTGCTTCGCCAGAGACTCCGGCAAAATGTCCCGCATACCAAGCGGTTTTTCGAATACCAACGGCTTCGACATACGCATTCCTCCCGAACGCTTTACTCTGCTAATAAACTAAAGTATCAGGTTAGTAGAAATGTACCACTAAACGATTTATTTGGTCAACGGGGAGAAAAATAATCTGAGAATTGCAAACGCATTCAGCAAAAAAATACCTCCCCGCTCCGCTCAGAACGAGGGAGACGAGGAGTTACTCCGGTTCGCGAATCAGCCGCATCGGATTGCCGCCGACGAACGCGCCGGGCGGCACGTCCTTGTGCACCAGCGTACCCGCTGCCACCGTTGCGCCGTCGCCGATCACCACTCCCGGCAGGATTGTCGAGTTGGCGCCGATCAGCACCCGGTCGCCGATGCGGACTTCCCCCAACCGGTACTCGTCGACGAGGTATTCGTGGGCGAGGATCGTCGTATTGTAGCCAATGACACAATTGCTCCCGATCCTGATCAATTCCGGGAACATGATATCCATCATCACCATCAGCGCCACGGCCGTCTGTTCGCCTACTTCCATCTTGAGAAACGTCCTGTACATCCAGTTCTTCCAGGAGAGAAACGGACAGTAGCGGGCCAGTTGAATCACAATAAAGTTTTTGATGACTTTCCAAAAGCTGACTGTCCGGTACAACTGCCAGAGCGGGTTGGCACCGTTGACCGGATACCGCGTAGTTCGACGCATACTCGTTTGCCTTCCTTCTGCCGTTAAAAGTCGGGATCGGCGTCCTCAATCGTGTCGGCCAGTTTTTTGGAGAAATGGACAGCCGCATTATACCCCATCCGCTTCAGCCGGAAGTTCATCGCCGCCACCTCGATAATCACCGCCAGGTTTCGGCCGGGACGAACCGGCACTGTAATCACCGGAATCTCGGTGTCGATGATCTTGATTTTCTCCTCGTCCAAGCCAAGCCGCTCATACTGTTTGTGCGGGTCCCACAGTTCCAGTTGCACCACCATCGCGATGTTTTTCATGTTGCGCACGGCTCCGGCGCCAAACATCGTCATCACGTTGATGATGCCCACACCGCGAATTTCCAGCAGGTGCTGAATCAGTTCGGGAGCGCTGCCGACCAACTGCCCCTCCTGCGACTGCCGGATTTCCACCGCGTCGTCCGCCACCAGCCGATGGCCCCGCTTCACCAACTCCAGGGCCGTCTCGCTTTTGCCGATGCCGCTCGCCCCCATAATCAACACGCCGACACCGTAGATGTCGGTCAGCACGCCGTGAACGGTCGTCGTCTTGGCCAGCCGGTTCTCCAGAAAGTTGGTCAGCTTGCTCACCAAACTGGTGGTGGCCAACGGCGACTGCAACACGGGCACACCGCGCTCGTTCGACACTTCCAGAATTTCCGGCGCCACCTCCTGATTGCGTGCGACGCACAAGCAAGGGGTGCGCTCGTCCATCAGGAAGCGCAACCGCTCCAACCGCTGCTCCCGGGTCAGCGTCTCGAAAAATTCGTTTTCCGTCAAGCCAAACAACTGGATGCGCTCGGCGGCGTAATGGGAGAAGTACCCGGCCAGTTGCAATCCCGGACGGCTCAGATCGGTTACGGTAATCTCCCGGCCCAAGCCCTGCTCGCCGCTCATCACTTTCATATGAAAATGTTCAACCAGATGGCTTACTCTCGTTTTGCGCATAGGACTCTCCTTCTGCCGACGTTCGCATGTGTCTTCTCTTCTCTCATTGTAGCCAACGCGGGGCGGCAACGACAACCAGCGAATTGTTCGGTTATGATTTACATGATTCGACTTTTTCCATAAGATATTCGTGAAAGCTATTCACAGTCGGATCGTCACCGGTTTGCAATGGTCTGTTCGATTTCCCGATACTACTACTAATAAGGTCTTGGCAGAAGAAGAGTCGGAAGGGGGATCCCCATTTGGAATTGTTGCTTAATCTGGCCCTGATAGATATTCCCGAGGCCTTTGTGATCGTCATGGCCGGTTTGGCAGTTTATAATTTGTCGATTCGACCTCGCCTGAAATCGGCAGTTCTGATCAGTTGTGTGTACGGGATCGGCAGTTTCCTGCTGACGTACTACGACGTTCCCTATTTATGGAAGGTTTTGACACTCTATGTTTTCATGAATCTGCTCATCGCCCGGTTCATGAAGACAAAAGTGGGTTTGACCGTCGGGATCACGACCAGTGCTTTTGTGTTTTTGACCGTGGCCGAATTCTTCGTGATCACGCTGTTTAACGCGTTTTCCATCACCATCGAGCAAATCTTGCAAAACCCCTTGTACCTCTATTCCGGGGTCTGGTTGTATCTGCTGCTGTTGCTCCTGTTGATTGCGGTCTTGCGAACATTCCAGTTCGACTTGCGCAAGCTCTTCCCGAAGACCAAAAGCAACCGCTCCCTGTTCTTCCTGGTCTTGCTGGGCAGTGTCGAATTTTTGCTGATCGTGCTGATGAACACGTCGTCCATCTTGTTAAGCGACTATCAGCAGTTCGTCACCAAGCAGCAGCCGATCATCCACATGTTGATTCTGGTGTTTTTTGTCGCCATCGTCATCTTGTTCCGCATTTACTTGACCTTGACGATTCATCGGGTTGAAGCGGAAACAGAGACTCCGTACATAAAAAACATCAACGACATGGTGACGGCGATTCGTTCGATCAAACACGACGTCGTCAATCACTACACGGCGATCAACGGGTTTTTGAAAGTGGGGATGACCGAGCTGGCTTCCGATTACGTGAAACAACTGTTAAGCGAGACGACGGAGTTGATCAAAGTCGTCGAAGGCGTGAAAAATCCGGCCGTCTCCGCTCTGATCCACTCCAAGATGGCGGTGTGCGTGGCCGACCGCATCCCGTTTACCATCGACATCCGGACCGACTCCCAATGCTCGTTCATGAAAACGAGCGATCTGATCACCGTGCTGGGAAATTTGCTCGACAACGCGATTCGGGCCACATCCTTCGAAGAGGAAGCCAATCGGTACATAAAAGTGGAATGGGCGCAAGCGGAGGGAGAAGAGTATATCGTCATCGAAAACAGCGGCCCGACGATCCCCGCGCAAAAACTGCAGCAAATTTTCCGCCTCGGCTACACGACCAAACCCGACGGACAAGGCGGCGTCGGTCTGGCGGTGGTCAAAAAAGTGGTGGAAAAGTACCACGGAAAAGTGGCGGCCTCTTCCCACGAGGGAGTCACCCGCTTTCGCATGTCGTTCCCGCAAAAGTAAGTGGGGAGGAATGGAAATGAGCTGGACGGAGAAGCTGTCGGTTCGCATCGCGAAAAAGCTGATCCCCGAGGGGGAAGCGTACACCGTCGCGCAGGTGTCGCACGGCATCGAGATCTTTCTGTTGTACGTGATCAATACCGGTTTTCTCATCGCTGCCGCCCTGTTCCTCGGCGTTTTCCGCCAGGCTGTTGTCGTAGGCGGAGTCTACCTTTTGCTGCGCAATTTTACGGGCGGTGTTCACTTCAAGAGCGCGCGGGCCTGCTTCGTGGCGGGAAACGCGCTTTTGCTCTCGGCCGCTCTGCTTGTCAAACACCTGCCGGCCGTTCCTCTGGCCCTGGGATTGCTCACCGTCGCCGGTTGCTGCACGGTCGCGATCGGGATCAACGCCAGATACGCTCCCGCCCGCCACACCTATATAAGCATCGCCGAGGAAACCAGAAAGCGCAACAAACGGATTGCGCTGATCCTTTTGGTTGGCGGTTGCATACTTTCAGAATTGTTGGTATATTTTACATACAGTCATCTGGCTTTCGCCTGCAGTTTTGCCGTCTTGCTTCAGGCTATCCTTCTTCACCCGGCGGCATTTCGGGTGGTAGAATGGATAGAAAAGAGAATTCAGGAGGACTGATCCACGATGATGAAAAAGTTAGCGACACTCTCTTGCAGTTTCTTTGCAGCGTTGTCTGCGCTCAATCTGGTGGGCATTTTGTGCACGGGCATCCTTCACGAGCCGAAACCGCCGCACCTGCGCGGAGAATAACCGGCCGGACAGGCATGACTACATAGAGTCACAGAAAAATAATTGAGCCGTCACAGGAGCGATCCTTTGACGGCTTTTGTTTTTGGATTTACCGGTGCTGTTTCGCTTTTTTCTTGCGGACCAACTTGTCGATAACCCATCCGAAGAAACTCATCAAGGCGGCGGCCACAATCGTGGTGAACACCGAGCCGGGCCATCCGCCGATCTCAAACCCGTCGATCAGATAGGCTGTCAGGGCAAAGGTGACCGCATTGATGACAAACCAGAACAGGCCAAGCGTCATCACGTTCAAAGGGAGAGTCAGAAACACCAATACCGGCCGAATCACCGTGTTCACAATCCCGAGGATGAGCGCGGCCAACACGGCCACGCCGAAACTGTTGACCTGAATGCCGGGGAACATGGAACTGATCAAAAGCAAGGCTCCCCCGTTCAGCAGCAAACGCACGATCCATCTCACCACGGTTTATCTCCCCTTCCCGCGTTCGTTTCTCATCAGCTTTGACCACCGCTCTCTTTGGATAGCCGGCCGGACCCCGGAATCCGGAACCGGGGTTTTGCGATCACGGCGAAACGAATTGCTCCATGCGCTCTATCGTGCGCTTGCGGTCCCGTTCCAGAATCGGTCCGAGGAACTGGCCGGTGTAGGAAGCAGGGACTTGCACCACCTCTTCCGGTGTCCCTGTGGCGACGATCTCCCCGCCGCGCGTGCCTCCCTCCGGTCCCAGGTCGATCAGGTAATCGGCCGTCTTGATCACGTCCAGATTGTGCTCGATGACCAGTACGGTGTCGCCGTTGTCCACCAGCCGCTGCAGTACATTGAGCAGACGGGCGATGTCGTCGGTGTGCAATCCGGTCGTCGGTTCGTCGAGAATGTACAGCGTGCGGCCGTTGCTTCTCCGGTACAGCTCGGAAGCCAGTTTGACCCGCTGCGCCTCCCCGCCGGAAAGCGTGGTGGCCGGCTGTCCCAGCTTCATGTACCCCAGACCGACGTCCATCAACGTTTGCAATTTCCGTTCGATCCGCGGCAGGTTGCGGAAATACTCCAGCGCGTCCTCGACCGTCATCTCCAGTACATCGGCGATGCTCTTGCCCTTGTATTTCACGTCCAGCGTCTCGCGGTTGTAGCGCTTGCCGTGGCATACTTCGCACGGCACGTAGACGTCGGGCAAGAAGTGCATCTCGATCTTGATGATGCCGTCGCCGCTGCACGCTTCGCAACGCCCCCCCTTGACGTTGAAGCTGAAGCGGCCTTTTTTGTAACCGCGCACCTTCGCTTCGTTGGTGGAGGCGAACAGATCGCGAATATCGTCAAACACCCCGGTGTAGGTGGCCGGATTGGAACGGGGGGTGCGACCGATCGGCGACTGGTCGATGTCGATCACTTTGTCCAGGTGTTCCAGTCCGGTGATGCGCTTGTACTCGCCCGGTTTGGCCTTCGCCCCGTTCAGTTCGCGCGCCAGCGCCTTGTGCAAAATCTCGTTGACCAGGGTGCTTTTGCCCGATCCGGACACGCCGGTGACCGCCACGAACACCCCGAGCGGAATCTTCACCTGGATGTTTTTCAGGTTGTTCTCCCTGGCGCCTTCGATGGTAATCCACTTGCCGTTGGGCTTGCGCCGCTCCAGCGGCACCGGGATGAACTTGCGGCCGCTCAGGTATGCCCCGGTGAGAGAATGGGGGTTTTCCATCACTTCTTGGGGCGTTCCGGCCGCCACCACCTGGCCGCCGTGGATGCCGGCCCCAGGTCCGATGTCGATGATGTAGTCGCAGGCCAGCATCGTGTCTTCATCGTGTTCCACCACGATCAGGGTGTTGCCCAGCCGGGTCATGTGCTCCAGGGTCTTGATCAGCCGGGCGTTGTCCCGCTGATGCAGCCCGATGCTCGGTTCATCGAGGATGTACAGGACCCCCATCAGGCTGGAGCCGATCTGCGTAGCCAGCCGGATGCGCTGCGCTTCCCCGCCGGAGAGGGTGCCCGCCGCCCGGCTGAGCGTCAGGTAATCCAGCCCCACGTCGTTAAGAAACGTAAGCCGGGACTTGATCTCCTTGAGGATCAGATGGGCGATTTTGGCTTCTTTTTCGTTCAGGACAAGCTCGTCAAAGAAGCGGTACGCCTCCATGATGGACAGTTCGGTCAGTTCGGAGATGGTTTTGCCGCCCACCCGGACGGCCAGACTTTCCGGACGGAGCCGTTGTCCTTTGCAGACGTGGCACGGCTTTTGACTCATGTACCCTTCGATCATTTCGCGGATGTAGTCGGAACTGGTCTCGACGTGACGCCGCTGCAGGTTGGGGATGACGCCCTCAAACGGTACAACGGCCTCGCGCACCTGTCCAAACTCGTTTTCGTAGCGGAAGTGGATCTTCTCGTCCCCGCCGCCGTACAGGATGGTCTGCACATGCTCGGGCGGCAACTCTTCGAACGGGATGTCCATGCGGATGCCGAAGTGGCGGCAGGCCGACTCCAGCAACTGCTGGTAGTAGGTGGACGATTTCGGTTCCCACGCCTCGATCGCCCCTTCGGCCAGCGTCTTGCTCGCATCCGGAACCACCAGATCAGGGTCCACCTCCAGCTTGACTCCCAGCCCGTCGCATTCCGGGCACGCCCCGTACGGACTGTTGAACGAGAAAATCCGCGGCTCCAGTTCGCCGATGGAAAACCCGCAGATCGGGCAGGCGTGCTTTTCGCTGAACAACAACTCTTCCTGGTCGATCACGTCGACGATCACTTTGCCGTCGGCCAGTTTCAGGGCCGTCTCCAGCGAGTCCGCCAGCCGGGACTGCACGTCCGGCTTGACGACAATCCGGTCGATCACCACTTCAATCGTATGCTTTTTGTTTTTCTCCAGCTTGATCTCTTCCGACAGGTCCCGCACTTCGCCGTCGACGCGCACGCGGACGAACCCCTGCTTGCGGATGTCTTCGAGCAGTTTGACGTGCTCTCCCTTGCGTCCCTGCACGAGCGGAGCGAGAATTTGCAGCCGCGTCCGCTCCGGGTACTCCATCACCCGGTCGACCATCTGTTCAATCGTCTGCGAACTGATCTCGATGTTGTGCTCGGGGCAGACCGCCTTGCCGATCCGAGCGTACAACAGGCGCAGGTAATCGTAAATCTCCGTCACCGTGCCGACGGTGGAACGCGGGTTGCGGCTGGTTGTCTTTTGGTCGATGGAGATGGCCGGCGACAACCCTTCGATCGAGTCGACATCCGGCTTGTCCATTTGTCCGAGGAACTGCCGGGCATAGGCGGACAACGACTCGACGTACCGCCGCTGCCCTTCGGCGTAAATGGTGTCAAAAGCAAGCGACGACTTGCCCGAGCCGGACAGCCCGGTCAGCACCACAAACTTGTCGCGGGGGATGACCACGTCAATATTTTTCAGGTTGTGTGCCCTCGCGCCTTTGACGACGATATGTTCAAGCGGCATCTACGTTTTTCACTCCTCACAGATCAGCTTTTAGTTCGAGAATCAAGTCACGCAGTTCGGCCGCCCGTTCAAACATCAGGTTGCGTGCCGCTTCTTTCATCTCTTCTTCCATCCGCTGGATGACCAGCAGGCGCTCTTTCTTCGGCATCTTCTTCAGGTCGGCATGCGGCAGGTAATCCGCCTTTTCTTCAGCGACCCGGGTCGCCTCGATCACGTCGCGCACCGCCTTCTTGACCGTTTGCGGCGTGATGCCGTGCTTCTCGTTGTAAGCGATCTGGATCGCGCGGCGCCGTTCTGTCTCGCGGATCGCCGCCGCCATCGAATCGGTGATCTTGTCGGCGTACATGATGACGCGCCCTTCGGCGTTGCGCGCGGCCCGGCCGATCGTCTGGATCAGCGAACGCTCGTTGCGCAAAAACCCTTCCTTGTCGGCGTCGAGGATGGCCACCAGAGACACCTCCGGCAAATCCAGCCCCTCCCTAAGCAGGTTGATCCCGATCAGCACATCAAACTCGCCCAGCCTGAGCGACCTAAGGATTTGCATCCGTTCGATCGTGTTGATGTCAGAGTGCAGATAGCGCACCTTGATGCCGATCTCTTTCAGATAGTCGGTCAAATCTTCCGCCATCTTTTTCGTCAAGGTGGTAACCAGGACGCGCTCGTTTTTGGCAATGGTGGCGTGAATCTCGCCGATCAAATCGTCGATCTGCCCCTTGATCGGGCGGACCGAAATCGTCGGATCGACCAGACCGGTCGGCCGGATGACCTGCTGCACCAGTTCCGGGCAGTGCTCCAGTTCGTACGGTCCCGGCGTCGCCGAGATGTAGATCGCCTGCTTTACCTTTTGTTCGAATTCCTCGAATGTGAGCGGACGGTTGTCGCGCGCCGACGGCAGGCGGAAGCCGTGTTCCACCAGGACGTCCTTGCGCGCCCTGTCGCCGTTGTACATCCCCCTGATTTGCGGCAGGGTCATGTGCGACTCGTCGATAATCACCAGAAAGTCGTCCGGGAAGTAGTCCAAGAGCGTATACGGCGCATGCCCCGGCGGCAGGCCGGTGAGATGGCGCGAATAGTTCTCGATCCCGGAACAGAAGCCCATCTCCATCATCATCTCGATGTCGTAGCGGGTGCGCTGTTCCAGCCGTTGCGCTTCCAGGAGCTTGCCTGTGTCGCGCAACTCCTTGAGCCGCTCTTCCAGTTCCTCCTGGATGCTGGCAATCGCCTTTTTCATCTTCTCTTCGCGGGTGACGTAGTGGGATGCCGGGAAAATCGCCACGTGCTCGCGCGATCCGATGATTTCGCCGGTCACCACGTCAATCTCGGTGATCCGCTCGATCTCGTCGCCGAAAAACTCCACCCGGATCGCCTGTTCGCTGCGCGAAGCCGGGAAAATCTCGACGACGTCGCCGCGCACGCGGAACGTCCCGCGGGTAAAGTTAATGTCGTTGCGGTTGTACTGGATGTCGACCAGCCGGTGCAGCACTTCCTCCCGGCTTTTTTCCATGCCGACGCGCAACGACAGCAACAGCTCGCGATACTCGTCCGGCGAACCCAGCCCGTAAATGCAGGAGACCGACGCCACAATGATCACATCGCGCCGTTCAAACAGCGCGCTGGTGGCGGAGTGACGCAGCTTGTCGATCTCGTCGTTCACGCTCGCGTCCTTCTCGATGTAGGTATCCGACTGGGGAATATAGGCTTCCGGCTGATAGTAATCGTAATAGCTGACAAAGTATTCCACCGCGTTGTGCGGAAAAAACTCCTTGAACTCGGCCGCCAACTGCGCCGCCAGCGTTTTGTTGTGCGCGATGACAAGCGTCGGCTTGTTCACCTGCGCAATCACGTGCGCGGCGGTAAACGTCTTCCCCGTCCCGGTCGCGCCGAGCAGCGTCTGGTGGCGTTTGCCCGCCTGAACGCCAGCCACCAGTTCCGCAATCGCTGTCGGTTGGTCACCGGACGGCTGATATTCCGAAACCAATTGGAAACGCTCCATCCAGCCGTTCAACTCCCTCTTTTCATTCCATCACCATTATAGCACAAAAAGCTGGGAAATAAGCCAGCGGATTCGAACATTTGTTTGTCTGTCGGCACACGCCGTTTTTGCCGATACCATAATGACAGACTGCGCATCGGGAAAGCGCCGCGATCGTGAGCGTAGGAGGTAACCAATGGCAAACACGGTAAACAGTACGACCTATGTCCCGAAAGAATACAGTTACAAGAACAAGAAAGAATTCACCTCGGAACTGGATCAGAACGCGTTTATGAAGCTGTTGATCGAACAGTTGAAAAACCAGGACCCGCTCTCCCCGATGGACAACCAGCAGTTCATCCAACAGACGTCGATGATGACCATGGTGGAGCGCCTGACGCGGATGCAGACGTTGATGGAAGAGTCCAACAGCAGCCTGCTGAACATCCGCGAGTACGAAGGGCTGATCGGCAAGACCGCCACCTATGAGAAAGAGACACAAGACGAGGACACCGGCGAAACTACGCGCGAGACCAAAACCGGCACCATCTCCGGCGTGAAAATGGTGGACGGCAAGATTGTCTTCACCATTGGCGACGACATCGTGCCGCGCGAACAGATCAACGGGCTGGAGTCGAAAGGTGCCGCCAACGACAGCCTGATGGACAACACGCTCAAATACGCGCAGATGATCGGCAAACAGGTCACCTACCTGCAGCAAGAGACCATCGACAAGGACGGCAATCCACAGACGCAAGACGACCAGTACACCACGGACGTGGAGAAAACCGGCATCATCACCTCGCTGTCGATGAAAAATGGCGCCGTCCAGTTTGTCCTGGACAACGGCACCACCGTGAAGCTGGATGACATCATCGGCTTGCAGGTGGCTCCCGACAACCTCCCGGTGGACAACACGCTGAAGTACCTGCAGCTGGTCGGCTCCCGCGTCACGTACAACGAACAGCAGGTGAATCAGGACGGCACGACGACGACCGTGGAACATTCGGGTGTGATCACGTCCATCAGCATGAAAAACGGCCTGATCGAATTCCAGTTGGACAACAACAAAAAACTGAAGCCAGGCGAGATCACCGGGCTTCAGGTCGAAGCGAAATAAGGCAAAACGAAACCCCGTCGCATTGGTCATAACCCTGTCAAGTTGACAGCCTAAAAACCCATAGTTACGCGGCGATCGTTTCCCGATACTCAATCGGGGAGCGGTCGCCAAGTTTTTTCTGAAAACGACTCTGATTATAAAAGGTAATATATTTTTCAACAGCTTGATTTAATTCTTCAAGTGATTTTGGAGAGCAACGATATATCATTTCTGTCTTCAGATGAGAAAAGAATGATTCGATACAAGCATTATCCAGGCAGTTTCCCCGTCTCGAATGACTTCCTAATATTCCGTACTCATCCAAACGTTTATTGTAATGTCTGGAAGTGTATTGAAAACCTTGGTCCGAGTGTAAGATCGATCCGTTCATTTCTCTTCCCTTACATAGAATTTCTATCGTTCTCATCACAAGTGACAAATCGTTTTGAGGAGAAAGCTGCCAAGCAACGATCTCGTTATTAAACAAATCCTGCACAGCAGATAGATAAAAAAAGCGTTCTCCGACACGCAGATAGGTTATGTCGGTGACAAGTTTCTTGAGAGGTGCTTCCGCATTAAACTGTCTCTCTAAACGATCCGGGTTTACAACCGATGCTTGTTTGCCGAAGAAACGCCTTTTCTTACGAATGACTGACCGGATGCCTAATTCCTTCATCAATCGGTAGACGCGCTTGTGATTGATATGTAGTCCTTCTTTGCGTAGGGCTACTGTCATCCTTAAGTAACCGTAATAAGGATGAACGCGATGGATACTTAAAATATGTTCCTTAAGGTTCACTTCCTCTTCGCGTCGTCGAACAGTTGCCTCACTGGACTTTCGCCATTTGTAATATCCCGCACGGGATACCTTTGCAATACAGAGTAGCCATGATAATGGATATTTGGGTCGCATTTGATCAATAATTGAAAATCTTACTTTCTTCGATGTCACTCCCCGTTTAGATTTGGATACCGCTTTTTTAGATATTCATTCTCCGCCTTTACATAAGCTAGCTCTTCCTCAAGACTTGCAAACTTGGTTTTTGGACGCCCTTTTCTCCACGCTGTATTTGATCGAGAAGC
>JBHGXV010000024.1:0-76661 GCA_041920505.1 Paenibacillaceae bacterium | reverse complement strand
CGAGCACCTGGTTCAGGAGTACCCGTGCGGTGTCCATATCCGGAGCATCCAGAATCGCCTGCACCCGTCGATGAACCTCGTCTTGCAGCGCTTTTGGGGTAGCATCCAGAATGTTGCGCACGAAGTGCGTCTGGCATCGCTTTTGCAGCAACTTTTTCTCGTAAATTCTCAAGATTCGGGGGTGGCCAAGCTGCTGCAAGCAGGTGGGAACGATCACCCTTCACTTCTCTGCCGAGGAGAATTACACACAAATATGGACTTGATCGTTAAAACAAAAATCATCATATTTTTTTCCGAGGAGCGGAACGGATGATCTATCAATTTAAAGTGGCGTTAAAAGATATAAACCCGACAATCTGGAGAAGATTCCAAGTGAATGGCTCAATCACTTTTCACCAATTGCATAAGACGCTACAGATTGTCATGGGGTGGGAAGGGTATCATCTCTATCTGTTTGATTTTGGGTCTTTTACGATTACCCGTCCAGATCCGACAATTCCGCATGGAAATAAACCAGAACTGAATGCACAAAGGGAAAAAATCATTGACCATATCACCAAAGAAGGGCAGCAGGTGCTATATGTCTACGACTTTGGCGATGATTGGGGACATGAATTAATTCTGGAGAACATCTTGCCTGACCAGCCCGAGGAGCAGTATCCTGTCTGTCTGGAAGGTGAACGTCATTGTCCGCCAGAGGATTGCGGCGGTGTCTTGGGGTATCAAAGGATGTTGGAGATATTAGCGACGGAGTCATATCCTGAATATAAAGATACGGTTGCCTGGTTGAAAAAGGGCTTTGATCCCGAACATTTTGATCTTGAAGGAGTAAATGAACAGCTTCTGCAAAAGCAAAAGCAACTAAATCCAAAAGAATGGAAGAAAGTTAAAGAAACGAAGAAACCCGTCAAGCTGACAACGGCGAAGCTGAAAAAACAACTTCAATCCCTTTCGCATCCAGATCTGATTGCATTGCTTGTTGATACCTTTAAAATGAGCAAACAAGCCGAGCAATTTCTAACCGTAAAGTTGATCGGGGAGGAAGCCATAGAGGCATTGCTTCCCGTATATCAGAAAAAGGTGAAAGATGAGTTCTTTCCAGACCGAGGATTCGCTAAACTGAGGCTGGCAGAGGCAAAAAAGGCAATTGATGAGTTTGAAAAGATCACCCAAAGACCCAAGCATACCTTGGAATTAAGGCTCTTTTACGTTGAAATGGGTGTGGAATTCACCCATGCTTATGGCGATATAGATTCACGATTTTATGAAAGTATTTTGAAGATGTTTGCATCGATCATCGACAGGATAAACGAGGAAGACGGATATGATTTGTTTGAAGAGTTTGAGGAAAGAATTGCTGCTGTCGTTGAAAAAACGGAAGGAATCGGTTGGGGGTTCCACGAGAACATGCGGTATATTCATGACGCAATCAGATGGCCATAGATTGTATGCTTTAAAACACATCAATGTGATGCAAAAACCGGGTGTGAAAGGTCGTCTCAAGCCGCGTCCACGAAAGCCATGCCTCCCTCTCAAAAGAGGGAGGAATTTTTTTGCTTCCAGCCGATTCCTGTTCAATAGCCAAATAATCTTGATGCCGCTACAACAAGATAATGATAAGTGTTTTTCCCTTTACCTTAACCAGACGGGAGATAACAAACATGAACACATTCTCGCTCAAGAAAAAATCAATGGTTCTCGCTGTAGGTACAGCGTTAATGATGACAGCGCAGGGATGTCATTTTTCTCAAAACGCAAAACAGTCGCCCCCACATGCGACGACGCAACAGATTGCACCAAAAGCGACAACGCAACAGGCAGGTCAATCGAAAAGCCAATTCCATGGACAGGTTATTGCCGATATTGCAAAAGCACTGGTTGGAAAAGATTATGCTTCCGGGGCATTGGGGGGAGAATCGTTTACTCCAGCCGGATTTGTCAAATACGTGTATGGAAAAGGCGGGATCCATTTATCAGATGATATAACCGAGTTGATGACGCGGGGAGAAAAAGTGGATCGCAATGCATTGAAACCGGGCGATCTTGTCTTTTTCCAGAGCACCAGCAGCCCCAGTGAGGCAGGACCAGCCCATTATGTTGGGATTTATGCAGGAAACAATCAATTTGTGTTTGCGGAACAAGAAACCGATCAAATCAGGATCGAAAATTTGTCAGGGCGATTTAAAGCCCAATTTGCCGAAGCGCGACGATACAAGACGGATGGAACAGCCCATGCCAAGGGATTTCCTAATGATTCGGCGTTACCGCTGGATGGGTATGCCCCCGATTGGAATGCTCCTTATATGAATCAACCGAATATGAATCAGCCGAATGCAAGTCAACCCAATTGGGGTCAACCGAAAGCGAACCAACCATCCCCGGCTCCATCGGCACAACAGGGATCAATAGGGAATCAAGTTGTTCAGGCAGGGTTAAAATACCTGGGCGTACCGTATGAGTATGGCTCCAGTCGCTCTTCAAAAACAACGATGGACTGCTCCGAGTTTACCATGTGGGCATATAGGGAAGGGGCTCAGATTGACATGGGGAGAGGCGGAGCCCAATCCCAATTCAGATACGTTCAAAATCATGGCCATTACTCCTACAATATCAATGATTTGCAAGTGGGCGATCTCATCTTCTTCATGCACTATAAGGGATCGAGAGCCTCTGATTACCAAGGTGTTGTAGCTTCGCAGGAACGTATTGGCCATGTGGGGATATATATGGGAAATAACCAGGTTCTTCATACGTACAGCAAAAAAGCGGGGGGAGTTAAAATCACCAAGTTTCGTGGCACGTCATGGGGATATCGCTTTATCGTCGGAGGTCGTCCGTATTAAGTGTATTTTTGATTGTTGACTGTCATCTTTTGGATGGAGTAAAATACCCACACCGCAGGCGTTTCCTGTGGTGTTTTTCTTTTCACTTGAAACGGGAGGGAAACAGCGTGAAATTAATGGGGAACAATATCTATGTCAGATTTCTCGAAACGGCTGATGCGAAGGCAATGCTAGACTTGCAAGTGCGGAATCGGGAGTTTTTCCAAGCCTACACGCCGCGCCGTGATGAGGCGTTTTACACATTGGATCAGCAATGGGAGAATATACAGAAAAGTATGGAAAAGAGACAGCGGGATCAAGAGTACACGTTTGGAATTTTTACGCGGGACTCGGATGAACTGATCGGGACGGTTTCGCTAACGGAAGTGTTACGGGGCCCCCTGCAGAGTTGCTATATCGGATATGTGCTGGACAAGAACCACAACGGAAAAGGGTATATGACAGAAGCTGTCCGGTTGGTGGTTGATTATGCGTTTACCGAGTTAAAACTGCATCGGATCGAAGCCGGGGTAATGCCGCACAATATCCGTTCCATGAGAGTGTTGGAAAAAGCGGGGTTTCACAAGGAGGGGATTGCCCGCAAAAACGTGAAAATAAACGGACGATGGGAAGATCACCAGGTCTTGGCTATTGTGAATGAACAGGATGATCGTTAGAAAGCAGCGCGGCCTTCTGAAGCAAAGCAAAACCCACGCTCCTTTTGCTCCAACGTTGCAGAGGGCGTGGACACAAGTGGATCAGGCACATGTGCGAGAACAAACACACTTACTTTTTTTCCCGGCGTGCGATTACCAACGAGATGAATGTCAGAAAATCGCCTAAAAGGGTCAAAGCGGCCGCGATAAGCGCCAGATCTTCAGCAGACCAAGCATCATTTCCCTTCAAGATTTTTCGCCCCATTTCTTCTGCAGATGTCGTACTTGTATCTTATGATGAGCATCCGCGTTTGACGTGGGCAGACGCACACGTTTGGTGCGACAGCAGGCAATCCGCAGACGAGCTGGCGTGTTGACACCCTCCCGGCTTTGACGGAAAATAATGTAACTATGAGTTCACATGCAAACGGCCAGGTGCCAAGGGGAGGAATGGTTGATGAAAGCAGTCATCGTTACTGCATTTGGCGGTCCGGAATATTTGAAATATACCGACGTGGACATGCCCGTGATAAAGCCGAACCAGGTGTTGATCCGAGTCGAAAAAACGAGCGTCAATTTTGCCGATATCAAATCGCGGTACGGGAAAAAGGGTGCGGGTCAGCTTCCGTTCATTCCGGGACTGGATGCGGCGGGAATCATTGAGAAAGTGGGCTCCGAGGTGCAAAATCTGTGGGTGGGGCAACGCGTGATCGCGTTTCCTGCCGGCGGCTCGTATGCGGAGTATGTGGTGGCCGATGAAACGCTTACCTTTCCGCTTCCCGACAGCATCGACTTTGATACGGCGGCGGCCTGCCCGATCGTTTCGTTTACCTCCTACAAGCTCCTCGCGGATGTGGCCAGGCTGGAACAGGGGGAAACGGTTCTCATCCATGCCGCAGCGGGCGGCGTGGGGACGACGGCTATCCAGTTGGCCAAGCGGCTGGGCGCGGGTCTGGTGATCGGGACGGTGGGCAACGAGAGCAAGGCGGCCATCGCGCGGGAAGCGGGTGCGGATCATGTCATCTGCTACGAACAAGAAGACTTTGCGCAAAAGGTGAACGAATTGACGAACGGTAAAGGGGCCGACGTCATTTTGGACTCGGTTTCCGGATGGGTGTCGGAAAAGAGTTTGCTCTGCCTGGCTCCGTACGGCCGTTTGGTTCACTTCGGCAATGCGGGCGGCGAAACGGGGAGGTTCACGACACAGGACTTGCACGCAAGCTGCCGCTCGGTGCTGGGATTCAGCCTGGGAACGACCCGCAAACTTCGTCCGCATCTGTTGCGCGACACGGCCAACCAGGTGTTCCGCTATCTGGCCGAGGGAAGTTTGCAAATCAAGATCGGCAGGCGCTTTCCGCTGAAGGAGGCGGCAAAAGCCCACGAATGGGTGGAAAGCAGACAAAGCACGGGAAAAGTGTTGCTGGAGGTAGCGAAATAGCGGCTTGACCAAACGACAAACCAGCGGCCGAGTGAACGGGCCGCTGGTTTGTTGTCGTTTGTCGGCGAGTCTTACGCTTTTTTCCGGAAGAGACTGATCAACGAGGCCAGCAAGGCAAGTCCGGAGAGAACCAGCGGCAAGGTGTTGCCGGTGGACGTAGAAGTGCTTTGTTCGGCGGGGTGTGCCGCTGTTTGACCGGCATCCTGGTGCGCCTCCGCTTTGTTTTCAGCCGCATGGTGGTCGTCCGCCTCCCCGGTTCCTTTCTTTACCGTGACGGTAGGCGCCGGAGTTTCGGAACCGGCGGCACCCGTCCATTCGACGACCGTGCCGTCGGCGTAGGTCTGATACGCTTTCCACGTCAGCGTGCCCGGATCGGCCGGGTTTTTCGCGGACAGGCCGAACTCCATGAATTCATGCGGCTTGATCCCGCCGGCTGTGGCCGTCCAGGTGATGGACTTGAAGCGGCCGTCAGCGTCTTTTTCCCACTCATAGGTCCAGCCGGGAACCGGGAGTACCGTCCCCACCTTCACCCCTGCCGGGAATTCCAGACGCACCTTGACGGTGTTGCTGTCCTTTTCCACCGGAACGCGCACGGTATAGCGCTCATAGGAAGACGCTGTCGTCTCTTTCGGCCAGACGGTGACATGCGCGCTGGCCGTTCCCGCAAAAGTGAGCATGGCCCCGGCGACGGCAAGGGTGCTGATCCATTTGTTCCATTTCATTTTCATCGCGTTTCTCCTCCTGGAATAAACAGTGTGTCGTTGCCTGTTACATGGGTGTCATTTGTGAAAGCGACGTCGATGCGATAGGTCCAGGTTCCGTACATGGAAAACGGGATAAGTGCCTGATAATGCCCCGGTTCTGTCTGCTTCGCGGGGATGGGCTCCCTGTTTACCGTCGCATCCGGTTTGGTTATCTGCACCAGGACCTGCTTTGGTTCGGTTCCCGGTGGGGAATGGACCTCGATGGTCATGATCTGCGTGCCGGGTGCCACGCGGGGAATGTGCACCGCCACGTGCGCGTCACGGGTAACAAATGTTTGGGTGTAGGCCGTCACCGGCAGGGGATACGCCGACTGGCTCATCCAGACTCCGGCCAACAAGGCCAGCACACCTGCCCCCCACTCCCAGCGCAACAGGGCCGGTGACAGCAAGCGGCCGTGTTTTCGCCACCGCAGGGTCTGGATGAGGGCGAGCAAAAGCATAGCGATGATCAGCAATACTTTGAGGCCAAGCAAGATACTCCACGTCTGCCTGTTGGTCCACAGTGACGCCCAATCCGTCTGCTGAACGGTCATGGCGACGCCGGAGAGTAGCGCCGTGCCGGACGCGAGGAGCGCCAGCCGGACAAAGAAACGGCGAAATGTCCCCCAGTCGATGGTCACTCCGGATGTCCTCTCCCGGCGCAGCGCGAGCAGCAGGCAGGTCAGAGCCCCCAGCCAAAGCGACAGGGAATACAGGTGCAAAATCCGGAACGCTGCGGCCAGCCACACCGGCTGTATGCCCCACGTGTGTCCGCCAAACGCCAGCGTGCCGACGGCCACCGCCCAGATGGCAAGGTACCAGCCTTCCACCATTCCCGGCACGGCGATGAGAAGCATAAGCGCGAGTTGCGCTCCGACCATCCCGAGGAAGGGAGATTGCCCCAGGATTGTCCAATGTCCTTCGAAAAACACGGTAACCAGACCGTTCCCCGGCAAGGAAGCCAGATAGAGGAGCCCTTCCGCGACCAAACCGGCGAACAGGACCAACCATCCCGCCCGTCGCCAGCGTCCGCTCACCTGCGTACCTGCGGGCCAACCGCGTCGTTGGCCGAACCAGGAGAGCCAGTGGAGTCCGGCTCCCAACAGCAGGGTTCCTTCCACGACGTAGCGGATCGCCGCCAAGGCACGGTTGATAAAAGGGGACACCTGTTCCGAAACGGGGACGGTTCCTTTGGACACGGTCCGTCCAACCGAAAACGAGAAGGACCCGCTGACCGGGTGTCCGTCTTCCGAGACGACGGACCAGGCCACAGTGTACGTGCCGTTGGGCAACGCGGGCAGCTTCGCGCGCATCTGGGCGGCGTCGCCCGCTGCCAACTGGGGCTTGGCAAGCGCAATCTGGCGTCCGTTTCCATCGAACAGCTTCAGGTTGAAGAGCCCTTCTTCCAGCGGCTCGCTAAACTCCATGGTGATCTCCCCTGGACTTGTCTGCACAATCTGTCCGTCGCGGGGTGTGGACGCCAGCAAAGCGGCGTGGGCAAGCGCCGGGGGAGAACCTGTGATCATCAGGAACCATAGGCTCACCCAGCACAGGAGAATTCGTCTCATGAGACTCACCTGACTTACACGAGTGATCACTCTCATGTAACCGTATCAAAAATATCGGTCGAGCTAAATGGCTCACTGGGGCTAATTTTGTTACGCCATGATGAAAGAAAAAGCGTCCCCACCGTGGATACCACGATGCGGGACGCTCATAGTTGGACGTTCAATCATCGAGCCTTATCCGTACATGGCGATGTACGCGGGCAACTGATCGGCCGGACGGAGAACAGGGCCGCCGTGGCACATTTCCAGTCGATCCGGGTTCAACGTTTCGACGATGCGGCTGCTGCGCACCGCTTCCGCCATATCGGCGGTAAACATCGGCATCGGCCGACGCAGGGTGCCGTTGCGGGACGTGAACAGATCGCCCGCGAGCAGCACCCGGTCGGTTTCGTGATAGTAGACGACGTGACCGGGAGAGTGGCCGGGCGTCCAGTAGGGAGTCAGGCCAGCCAACGTGGTCAGCTTGCCGTCGCCCTTTTCCGGCAGGGGTTGCGCCAGTCCTTTTTCCAGGTTGTGTTCCGGCTTTTTGCGGCGGGGATAGGGAATCGCCCCTTCAAGGAAGGGGATCTCCACGCGATGGGCGTACACCGGTACCGGATAGCGGTCGCGAATCTGCCGGACGGCGCCGACGTGATCGGAGTGGCCGTGAGTCAGCAGGATGCGCCGCAGCGGACCGGCCTGCAACTGGTCGAGAAATTGGAGAATGCCGCGAGCCATGAACGGAACTCCTGCGTCCACCAGAGTTACCCCGTCCTCGTCGGCGACGATCCAGACACGGACAGGGATCAACAGCCAGGACTTCAGCGTCCAGATGTGTTTCGAGACTTGTTCGATCTTCATTGGTTTCCTCTCCCTTTGGATTACTGTCCCCGGACGCACGTCAGCGCACGGTTGACGATGGCCGCGAGCAAAAAAGGCGACGGTCCGGCCGGGATGGCTGGCCGCGCAGAGGAGCCAGGTGGGCAGACGAGATGTGCATCATGGACATGTCTCCTTCAGATGGCACCTGGATGGTTCACGGTTGCCCTGAACCCGGCCAGCATCACGTCTGCGGCCAGATCAAACGTGGAGGCAAGTCTTTCCTCCAGCAGATCAACCGATTCCGCTGACGTTGCGTATGTACCGACGATTCCGTGCAGGGTGAAAAAATAGATGCGGGTGTACGCGAGGAGCCTGTCGTCCGAGGGCGGAAGCGGCAGGCAATCCTGGAGCGCTTGCCGGAGCAGCCCGAACAGGCGGTTTCGCAATTTCTGCACCTCCAACCTCGGATCTGCCTCGTCGACACGCGACCCCTTCGCCATGAAAAAGATCGTGTACATATTTTTATTCGCCAGACAGAAGCGGATGAACGCCCGGGTGACGGACCTCAGCCGCTCGTCAGGCGATTGTGACGAGTCGAGCAGAATCGCTTCCATTTGTTCCCCCAGCGAATGCAGCGGAGCCATCGCCAACTGGTGCAGCAGGGCTTCCTTGTCCTTGAAGTAGAGGTAGATGGTCGTATGGGAACATCCGGCCGCCTTGGCAATCTCCCGCATCGTCACGGCCTCGAATCCGCGCTCGGCAAACAATCGTCCGGCGGCGGTCACAATCGCTTGTTTCGTTTCTTCCGAGCGGGTTTCCTGTCTATTGGGCATGAGGGCTCCACCATTCCTTTGTCAGTGTGAATCGCGAGATAACCAATGGTTACTAACCTACGGTTATAAACTAACCGATGGTTACTGCTGTTGTCAATAGCGCACCATGGCACGGAAAAACGCGGCGTCGCCTCCCCGGCGGACAAAACTAAAACCTGGAGGCTACGCAACGCTCCAGGTTTCGCTGTGTGTACGGGAACGGGGAATTACGCGATCCGACGCTCTTTTGTCCGTTTTGGGCCGCGCGCAAACAGGTGGCAGGCACAACCGATGACCGCCCCCGCAATCGCCGGAACCAGCCAGCCGACGCCCTCGGCGTACAGCGGCAGATGGAAGAGAATGTCAGTCCATTTGCCGGAGAGGAGCGTTTTGTTGACCAGATCGGCTGCGCTGAACAGACCGGTAAGGGAGATTGTCCAGGCGTAGACGATCGAACGGCCCGTCTGCGGACGGCTGAACAACGCGAGTGCGATCAGCACAATGGCGACCGGATAGATCGCTTCCAGGATGGGGACGGACAGCTTCAGGATCTGGGTGAGCCCGAGATTGGCGATGGCCATGCTCACCAGGCACAACAGCCGCACCCATGCCGCATACGAGATGCGCGGAAACACTCCGGCGAAAAATTGGCTGCACGATGTCACCAGTCCAATCGAGACGCAGAAGCAGGCGAGCGTAAAGACGAGCCCGAGCAGGATCGCGCCGCTTGGGCCAAACAGGTGATCCATCACACGGGTGAGGATCTTCGCGCCGTTCTCCGCTTGTCCGAGGGAGGCGCTGGACGCCCCGAGGAAGCCGAGGATGAGGTAAATCACGGTCAGCAAGAGACCGGCTCCGATCCCCGCCGCCATCATGTACAACGATAATTTCCTGCTGTGTTCCACGCCTTTTGCCCGCAGGGTCGTCGCCACGACAATCCCGTAAGCCAGTGCCGCCAGTGCGTCCATCGTCAGATACCCGTCCAAAAATCCCTGAAACACCGGATACGAGACGTAATTCCCTTCGGCAGGGCCAAACGTCCCGATCGGCGTCATCAGGCTTTTGGCGAAAATGGCGAAGATCAGCAGCAACAACAGCGGCGTCAGCAATTTGCCGAAACGGTCCACCAGTTTGGAAGGGGACATGCCGAGCCACAGCACCGCTGCGAAGAACACCACGGTGTACAGGAACAGGGACGCCGGATGGGTTGCCCACTCCTTGGGCAGAAACGGCGCCACGCCCATTTCAAACGCGAGGCTTCCCGCGCGCGGAATCGCCAAACCAGGTCCGATCGACAAGTAAATCACGAGGGGAAAGAAAAAGGCAAAGGAAGGGTGGACACGCTCCGCAAGCGCCTGGAAGCTGCCGGCCCTGGCAACGGCGACGACGCCGAGAATGGGGAGGCCGACGGCGGAGAGGACGAACCCTGCCATCGAGAGCCAGACGTGCTCGCCCGCCGATTGGCCGAGAAAGGGCGGGAAAATGAGGTTGCCAGCCCCAAAAAACATGGAAAACAGCATGAAGCTAACAAAGACCAAATCTTTTTTTGACAAACTGTTCATCAATAATCGTCCTTTCTGTTGCGTGTTGTTCGGCCGGGTGTGAAATGGCGTGACATCTCCGCGCGGAAATGAGTAATACAGATTCTACTATCTCTCAGTGGGCGATTGCCAGTCCTTTTGAATATTTCGCAAAAGTACATCAATTTTTATTTGATTGTCAAATAATAAACGTTTGATGACAAAGGAATCGGAGGCCCGGAACATGCCGGTGAACAGAGCGTCACCGCTTGAAACAACCCGGGATGCCGCGCTTGGACGAGTATAAGCAAAGGGGCTGTCCGCCGTTTGTGAACGACGGCGGCAACTTTTTTTGGCGAGCAGGGCTTGCGTTTGCCGTTGCGTCAACCTGTAGGATGAGGGTGAACGATTCTGTGGAAAGGAGACACGACAACGTGCAAACGTATGACGGTGTGTATGCCAAAGAGGAGTTTTACTGGGGGAAGGAACCCAATCGCTTGTGCCGGCAGGCGGTTACGCTGTTTTCGCCGGAGGAGGCCAAAGGTGCCCGGGTGATCGATCTCGGCTGCGGAGAAGGCAAAGACCTGATTCACTTCGCCAAACACGGCTTTGACGCCACAGGGGTGGACATCTCCCTGCCGGGTCTTGCGAAGGCGCGGCGCTGGGCTGCGGAGGAACAGTTGGTGATTCGCACCACGCAGGCTGATCTCGCCGACTTCCGCCTGCAAGAGACGTACGATCTGGTGTACGCGAGCGGGACGCTGACGTACCTTCCGCCAACGCTAAGGGCGGAGATTTTTGACCATTACAAACAGCATACCCGGGTCGGCGGTTACAACGCGTTCAACGCGTTTGTGGAAAAACCGTATATCGACATAGCGCCCGACTGGGGAGGGGACGAGCATCCCTTCCGTTCCGGCGAACTGCTGTTGTACTACTGGGACTGGGAGATCGTTTCCTTTCAGGAAGTGGTGTTTGACTGCAACTCCAGCGGCGTGCCGCATCGCCATGCGATGGATGTGCTGATCGCCCGCAAAATATGCCCGTGAGAACCTAGTGTGACGGGAGATGGTGCAACGGGTTCTGGCCTCTAAATCCCTTTCATGTTATATTTGTGTTATATTTTATGACACGAATGCGGGGGTGTCAGGATGAGCCTGTTTGTGTCAGGGATGTTGTTGTCGTTCTCACTCTGTCTGGATTTGGGCATCGTCAACATCGCGGTGTTGCGGGCCGGTATCCAACGCGGGATGCTGCCTGCCCTGTTGATCGGACTGGGATCGGGAGTGGGCGATTTGATCTACGCCGGATTGTCGGGGATAGGTATCTCGCTGTTGCTTCAGCATGTGTATGTCAGGTGGATCTTGTGGATATTCGGGACGGTGATGTTGCTGTATTTGACCGGAAACATGCTGCGGGAGTCGATTAGGCCCAGGCGGATTGACGTCGGCGAAAGGGTAGACGCGCCGCAGCGTTCCGTACGCAAGGACCTGCTGGGAGGCATCGCGCTGGCCCTGGCTTCGCCGTCCGCCATCCTCTGGTTTGCCACGGTCGGCGGTAGCGTGATCGCTGCGTCCAGCGGAGGGGAAACAGTTTCTTTACTCGCTTTTTTTGGTGGATTTTTCACCGCCTCGGTGATGTGGTCCGTGTTCATGGCGTTTCTCGCCGCCCAGGGGAGACGGCTGATGGGACCGGGCCTGGTGCGCGGTTTTTCCCTGCTGTCCGCAGCGATGTTTTTGTACTTTGCCGTCAAGGTGTTTCTCGACGGCTACCGTACCCTTTTGTGAAGATTCGGGGCAACGTGACGGCGTTCACAACATCTGTCGCGTCATTCCTTCATACTGGGGGATGATCACTTCCGACAGAAGGGATGACATTGCATGGCAACCGTACGTATCGAGAACAACGAGTTGATTTTGGAAGCCGGTCTGGACGATATTCAGGCGATCGTGGATGAAGCGGTGAAAAACCTGACCCGCTATAAGGACGAGATCGCCGTGATGTACGAGAAAATGCCCAAGTTTGACTACAAGTATTTCTGCTTCTACGCCTACGCCACCTACCAACTGCTCGAAAACGCCCTTGGCTTCCGTTGCGATGAGGTGGGACACTTCCGCCTGATCGCTCCCGAATCGTTTTACTACGCGTTTTACGGTGTGATAGCCGCTTTGCACACGCAGATCCAGGCGATGCAGGCATAGGTGTTCGGTCTCTTTCCCCGTTGTCGACGGGGATTTTTTTGTCTGCCCGAACGGCACGTTTTATACAGGAAAAGACAGATTTCGCGTAGAAATGTAGCGTGGAAGATATTGTCGATGAAGTTACGGAATTTTTTCACCAAGCGTGAAACTATTGATTGTTTGCAACGTCAAAAAAATGCATTCCATTATACGACAGCCAGGGTGAGGGGACCGATGAATCGAAAAATTGCCGTTATTGTCGTCATGGCGATCTTGTTGTTTAACTGCGGGTTCAACAGCTACGCGCAACCGGCGGTGAAGCTGGGGGACGACCTCTTGATTAGCAAGTACCACGAGCTGATCGACGGGAAAAACATCGGTCTCGTCACGAATCAAACCGGCGTCAACAGCCAGGGAAAGAGCATCATCCATGAGTTGGCCCAGTATCCGTCGGCGCATCTGAAGGCGTTGTTCGCGCCGGAACACGGCATCGACGGGAAAGCCAAGGCTGGTGAGTACGTGGAATCGTATGTGCACCCGGATTTGCAGATTCCGGTGTACAGCCTGTACCAAGACACGCGGATGCCGACCGAGAGCATGCTGAAGGGCCTGGATATGCTGGTCTTCGACATACAGGACATCGGGGCGCGTTCCTATACGTACATCTCCACGCTCCAATACTGCATGACGGCGGCGAAAAAATACGGAAAACAAATCGTGGTGCTGGACAGACCCAATCCGCTCGGCGGGATGATCGTCGACGGACCGGTGCTGGAAGACGGCTACCAGTCGTTTGTCGGCGTCGACCGTCTGCCGATGGCGCACGGCATGACCGTGGGAGAGCTGGCCCAGTATTTCAACCGCAAGATCGGTGCCGATCTCAAGGTCGTCCCGATGGAAGGGTACGCCCGGACGATGGTATTCCAGGACACGGGATTGACCTGGATTCCCAGTTCTCCGCACATCCCGACGCTGGCTTCCGTCTTCGGCTACATGGCCACCGGACTGGGGGAAGGGACGGGGATTTTCCAGGCGGACGACTTCACCTGGGTGGGAGGAAAGGGCATCGACGCCGACCGGTTTGCCCGGTTGCTCAACCAGGCGGGGTTGCCGGGGGTTCGTTTCGTGGCCGAACCGCGCGGCGCCGCCGGCGGCGTGAGGTTGGACATCACCGACCCGCACACGTTCAATCCGGCGCGGACCGGCATCTACGTTCTCGCCTGCGCCCATTCGCTCCATGCGTTTGACGTTCCCAAGAGCAACGGGAAGAATATCTCGATGTTCGACAAGGTCATGGGAACGAACAAGATCGGCGAGTATCTGGAAAAAGGCTGGGCACCGCAGCAGATCGAGGCCGCCTATCAGGAGGAGTTGAAGCGGTTCAAAGAGGAACGCAAAGCGTACCTCCTTTACGGCGACCAGATTGTTCCGCCGGGGCAGCAAACCGTGCCCCCGGTCAAAGTCTGGCTGCAAGGGGGCATCGCGCAGGGCGGAACCTACTACGTGCCGGTCGGAAGCGTACTGACCGAACTGGGCTACACCGTTCGCTGGGATCAGGACGCCCGGCAGGTGCTGGCGGAGAAGGCGGGCAAGCACATTCTCATCGACACCGAGGCCACCCCGATGTGGGTGGAGGTGAACGGGAAGTATCTCATGGGAAATGTCGTTCCGATCATCAAGGAAGACAAGACGTACATCCCGGTTGATTTCTTCCAGGAGTTGGAACAAGCCAAATGGGAAGTGGCCAACGGCTTCATCCACATCTTGTTTTCGGACAAAGAATTGGTTGTTTCGCTGGCCACAAAAGCCGCGCAGCCAGCGCCACCGGCTCCTGTGCCGTTGCCGAAACCGCCTGTCCCGGTCAATCCGAAACCGCCTGTCCCGGTCCATCCGCAGCCGTCTGCGCCGGGCAAGAAAATCGCCTATCTGACGTTTGACGACGGTCCGTCTTCCGTCACGACCGAAGTGCTGGACATTTTGAAACAAAACCAGATCAAGGCGACGTTTTTCGTCATCGGCCGCAACATCAAAGGGCACGAAGCGATCCTGAAACGGACGTTCGCCGAGGGCCACTTGATCGGGGGGCACACCTACTCCCACAATTATGATTCCATCTACAAAAGTCCGACGGCCTTCTTCAACGATCTGGAAGCCGGACTGAAGGCCATCCAGCAGGTGATCGGGATCAAGCCGACGATCTTCCGCTTCCCGGGCGGCAGCAACAACGCTGTCAGCAAAAAGGCGCAAGATCCGAAGTTGTACGGCAAAGGCAAGTGGATCATGAACGACCTTGTCAAGCAGGCACGGGAACGCGGCTATCGCTACTTTGACTGGAATGTCAGCGTCGGGGACGCGAGCAGCGTACGATACACCGTCGACGAGGCGATCGCTCTCGCCAAGGCGGGCACCGGCAGCAAGCAGGAAGTGGTCATCCTCTGCCACGACGCCAGCGGCAAGGAGAACACCGCCAAGGCACTTCCGGCCATCATCAAGTACCTCAAGTCCAAAGGCTACTCCTTTGGCGTGCTGGATGAAAACGCGAAGCCGGTGTCGTTTTTGAAGATGTAAAGAGATGTAAAGCGAGACTTTTGTCGCGCAATGTCAACCAGACCTCCAGGCTGCATGCTCCGGGAGGTCTGTTTTTTCGTGGATGGTGTTGATGTCGAATGTTGGCGAAAGATTGGTTCCTGCAGGTGTTGGGATGTGGGAAAAAGAGGGGTAAAGAGGGGGTTACCCGTCATTAGAGTGCCACGGATATTCCGCCACATGGGATATCGCTTGATCACGATAAAGGCACACACATGTGTTAAATTTGAGCCTATAGCTCAGGCTTTTAGAACAATTACAAGTATTGCCAATGCCATCACAAATAACACCATCCGCATCATGTTGTTTCCTCCCTCCTTGAGGTCTGTTAGGAACAGTATTTGCGTCAAACAGGTAAATTATTCATGAGATTGGGGAATAATTGTCATTAGAGAAAGAACCCGAGTAAAAAGTGGGGGTAAGGAGGATATTTATGACAGTCCGAAGTATTAAACTTAAGTTAATAACTGGAAGACGCTCTGAGTCGGAACAATTGCGGCGTGGATTGTGGCGTACACACGAAATGGTCAATCATGGCATTGCCTATTACATGCAGTGGCTTGTCCTGATGCGTCAAGAAGAAACAACCCAACAAACCAAGGAAGAAATCAGATTGGAGCTTATACGGAAATTCCGAGAACAACAAGTACGGAATCATTGGGCTGGACAAAGAGGTGAGGATGAAGAGATCTTGATCCTTCTCCGTCAGTTGTATGAGTTACTCGTACCAACAGCAATCGGTGGTAAAGGCGATGCACAGATGTTGGCCCGCAAATTCTTAAGTCCGCTGGTTGATCCGAATAGTGAGGGAGGAAAAGGGACAGCGAAGTCTGGGCGGAAGCCACGTTGGTTGAAAATGAAGGAAGAGGGTAACCCGGCGTGGGAGCAAGAACGCGACAAGGATCTTGCGAAAAAAAAGGCTGATCCGACAGCGTATGTCCTCCAAAGCTTGGAATCTTTTGGGCTAAGACCATTGTTTCCGCTGTTTACCGATGAACAGAAAGAGATACAGTGGGTACCCAAACAAAAACACCAATTTGTACGAAGCTGGGATCGGGACATGTTTCAGCAGGCCATTGAACGGATGCTGTCGTGGGAGTCGTGGAATCGGCATGTTGCAGACGAAAGGAAAAAACTAGAAAATAAAAAGAATGACTTTTATCAAAAATATTTCTCAGAGGAAACAGAGTGGTTCCAGGCGCTCCGAGCATTTGAAATAGATAGGGAGAAAGAGCTTGAGCAAGACTCGTTTGCTACTGTAGAAGGGTACCTGATTACTTCCCGGCAAATACGTGGATGGGATCGTGTATACGATATGTGGAACAGGCTACCGGAGACAGCGACAGCGCAACAGATGTGGGAGGCTGTAGCGAAGGTTCAAACTGAATTGCGAGGCGAATTCGGTGATCCCAAAGTGTTTCAGTTCTTGGCAGAACCAAAAAATCACCACATTTGGCGAGGAAAACCTGAACGCTTGCTCCATTTTGCAGCGTATAACAGGCTAAAAAAGCGGTTGCGGAATGCCAAGCAACAGGCCACGTTTACGCTTCCCGATCCGATTATGCACCCTTTATGGATACGTTTCGATGCAAGGGGTGGCAACAATCATACCTATGAACTGTACGTTGACGATGATGGCCGTCTTGTTGTCAAGTTTGACAGAATGCTCTGGCCATCGGAAAATGGCTGGATCGAACGCAGAGACGTACAGATTGCTATGGCTCCATCAAAGCAGTTTTCTGAACAAATCAAACTGAAACCCATCAGTGAAGGAAAACAAGCGGTTACTTTTGTCGACTACAGTGCCAAGATTTCGTTGGAAGGAGAACTGGGGGGGGCCAAGCTCCAGTTTGATCGGCGTTATCTCGAACGGCGACGCTCTCGAGTAGCTGACGGCGATGTCGGTCCCGTTTATCTCAATATTGCAATCAATCTCCCTCAGCCAAAAACACATGTGAGGAAGGTTCTGAATCTGAAAGTAAAAGATCAAAAGAAATCGGATTGGCCCAAGGTGATCGACTACAAGCCCGAAGAACTCTCGCAATGGCCGTTTAGGGATTATGAGTTGAACGAAAAAGGAATCGACTCTATTTCTAAGGGTATGCGTGTAATGACGGTTGACATGGGACAGCGTACCTCGGCGGCAGTATCCGTTTTTGAAGTGGTGGACAAGAAACCGGCAGACGGGAAAAATCGTTTGTGGTATCCCATCGAGGGGACAAGCCTGTATGCGGTGCATCGGCGCAGTCTGCTTTTGCATTTGCCGGGTGAAAAAACAACCCATTTCCTTGTGGCGGAGCGGAAGCGACGCTGGGCAACCCACAGGGCGGTCAGGGAACAAATTCGTTTGTTGGCAAATGTCTTGCGGTTGCATAAGTATGTTGATCCAGACGAGCGGAAAGGTGTGGTAAACGATCTCATTGCCGCTATTCAGCAATCAAATAGTGTGTCTGATGAGGAGAGGACAGTATGGATCAATGAATTGAAACGCCTTCAAACAGATGTCGCCCTCGATGAGCAAGCATGGGAACAAGCATTGGTCACCGTTCATCGCAGGCTGGAACCGATCGTCGGACAGGCTGTTCACCAATGGCGCAAATCCTGGAGCCAAGGGCGAAAAGGGATTGCCGGATTGTCCCTATGGAATGTTGAAGAGTTGGAGGAAACACGGAAGTTGCTGGTTTCATGGAGCAAGCGTCCGCGTCATCCCAAAGAAGTGAACCGCATCGCGCCTGAGGAAAAGTTTGCTCTTCAACAATTAACCCATCTCCAACATGTCAAGGATGACCGGTTGAAGCAGATGGCCAACCTCATCGTTATGACTGCTTTGGGTTATAAATACGACCCAGACAGCAAGGAGTGGATAGCGGCGTATCCGGCATGCCAAGTAATTCTGTTTGAAGACCTGAGCCGGTACCGATTTCAGTTGGACAGGCCACGACGTGAAAATTCCAAGTTGATGAAATGGTCTCACCGCAGCATTCCCAAAATGGTTTGGATGCAAGGGGAACCGTTCGGCTTGCAAGTGGGTGATGTTTTCGCAGCTTTTTCTTCCCGTTTCCACGCAAAAACGGGAGCCCCCGGCATTCGCTGTCACGCGGTCACGAAGGAGGATCTACAGGATCATTCCTATAAGCAGCGGATCGTTGTGGATGGTTTCCTGACCGAAGAACAAGTACATTGGCTCGAACCCGGAGATCTCGTTCCCGACAAGGGAGGAGAGTTGTTTGTGACGCTATCCGCTCCTTACCAAAAGGACGACGAAAATAAATTGTCTGTGATCCAAGCTGATGTGAATGCTGCGCAAAATCTGCAAAAGCGTTTCTGGTTACGTAACAGCGAGTTATTCCGTGTTCCTTGTCAGTTAGTAAGCAATGGTGATAGAGAAGGATATATCCCAACCACTAACTCCAGAGCAGTAAAAGCACAACTGGGCAAGGGTATGTTTGTCAAAAATGAAGACGTCGCGAATGCACAGGTATATAAGTGGGAGAACGCTACCAAACTGAGACTAAAAACCACTTCCACGGACGCAGATGCTATCGATGAATTGGAAGATTTCGAGCAGGCAATGGAAGGAGCCGCCGAATTAAAGGGAGGGCATAAAACCCTGTTCCGAGACCCGAGCGGGTACTTCTTTCCGAAGGATAGTTGGCGGCCACAAAAGGAGTTTTGGGCAGCGGTTCAGGCTGTTTTGACACGTTGCTTGCGGAATCGCATCTTGAAGCGGACGGTGGAGGTATAGTTGGGAGGTCTCCTGCTTGTCGCCGATTCCGATTCGTATGTTAAATGAACTCCAGTATTGCGAGCGGCTGTTTCATATCATGCACGTACAAGGCTTGTTTGAGGAAAATGTGGACACGATCGAGGGAACGGCTCAACACCTTCGGGCGGAGGAACGCAGGCGGAAAGGGGAAATGGCTCCGGAAGACATGTGGGGCGTTGCCCCGAGCAGTCTGCATTTCGGTGATCAGTCCCTTCAGGTGATCGGCAAGTTGGATGTCGTAACGCTGGAAGACGAAAACTGGGCTCCGGTGGAGGGAAAACATGCTTCCTCGCCGGAGTCAGGCACTCCGTTTCGTTTTGAAGGGTTCCATCTGCAAGCAAATGCGTGGCCTAACGACCAAATCCAACTGTGTGCCCAAGGACTGTTATTGCGGGCGAACGGATATCGGTCCGATTATGGCTATCTCTATTACCGGGGAAACAGGAAACGGGTGCGCGTGGACTTTTCCCAAGAGCTGATTCAGGCCACGATGCGTTGTATTGAAAAGGCAAAACAGTTGGAACAATCGGAGATGCCGAAGCCGTTGACAGATTCAAACAAGTGCTTTCGTTGTTCACTCAATTACGTTTGTCTCCCGGATGAAACCAACTATTTGCTTGGGATAAGCACAAGTATCCGCAAAATTGTCCCAAGCCGATCAGATGGTGGCGTGTTGTATGTGTCGGAACCAGGCGCTCGATTGGGGCGAAGTGGCGAAAGCGTGACAGTGACTTACCCGGATGGACGCGTCGATGACATTCCCATTAAAGATTTGGTGCACGTTTGTCTCATGGGAAATGTGCAATGCTCAACGCAACTGGTCCACACGTTGATGATGGCAGGAATCAGCATCAGTTATCTCAGCTCGCATGGCAAGTTGATTGGCATGTCCAACCCGTTGGCGACGAAAAACGTGTCTTTGCGGCAAAAACAGTTCGTGAAATTCCAGCACCCGGACGTAGTGTTGCGCCTGGCACGCTGGATCGTGTACGCAAAGATCGCCAACCAGCGAACCTTGCTGCGGCGTAATGGAGCAGTGTCGCGGCAAGTGATGCAAGAAATGAAAGAGTTGCGGGACAAGTCGTTAGAGGCGGAACACCTGGACAGTCTTCGCGGATTGGAAGGACGAGCTGCCAGGTTGTACATGGAGTCTTTCCCCTCCATGTTGAAACATAAGGGTGTCGATGGCCACACGTTGATGAAAGGCAGGAATCGCCGACCGCCAAAGGACCCGGTAAATGCGCTTTTATCATTGGGCTATACGCTGTTGGTACGAGATGTGATGGCCGCCTGTGCGGGGGTGGGGTTGGATCCGTTGTTTGGCTTTTTCCATAGGGTGGAGCCAGGACGGCCGTCACTCGCCCTTGATCTGATGGAGCCCTTCCGACCGATTATTGTCGACAGTACGGTTTTGCGCGTACTCAACACACAGGAAATTTCATTAGCCGATTTTTACCGGGGACAGGATAGTTGCCACCTGAAAAAGCATAGTCGCAATGTGTTTTTTGCAGCGTATGAACGTCGCATGCATGAAACCTTGACACATCCGAGTTTCGGATACAAGATCAGCTACCGCAGAGCGCTTGATTTGGAGATTCGCATGCTGGCAAGACACCTTGAAGGCGAGTTGCCGGAATACCGGCCATTAACCACCAGGTAAGGAGGGCCGACAATGCGACAGTATGTTTTGGTAAGCTATGACATTTCAGAACCCAAGCGCTGGCGGAAAGTGTACAAGATCATGAAAGGATATGGAGAACACGTCCAATTATCCGTCTTTATCTGCCAACTGACAAATGTACAGGAAGCGGAATTGAAGGTTAAATTGGACAACGTCATCCATCAGCGGGAAGACCAAGTGATGTTCGTGCAAATTGGTCCCGTCACCCGCGATCGATTGGAAAAACGGATATCGACAGTGGGACGCGAGTATTTGCCAAGGGATTTGACCAAATTGATTTATTAGAAGATGTTGTTTGCATAATCTTGTAATCACTAGGGAAAAATGATAGTATGAATAGTGTCAAAAGGACACAAAACATCTCCGTGTTTCGTGCCTTACACGACACAAACGTGCAACACGGAGGACTGCCATTGTTTCCACTATCTGCTCAGATTGCAAAAACGTGCAAATGAAGTTCGAGCACCTTCGCAGGGCAAAAAGTCCGGGAGGTGCTCGAAACCTATGTGGCTGTAGGAACGAACCTCGCTGAAGGAGGAATGACGGGGTGATAATCTGTGGTCAAACCGTAGTCATGGCACACCCGCTCGAAAGAAAACGTCAAAGTCTAACAGCCGCAAGGGATCTAGCGAGCAGCGGTCTGAGCAGTTGGTGGAAACGAGAGCAGTCGGCACATTACGGAAGCGCAGTTGGAGTTTCTGAGAGAGAAGTCTGAGCAGTTGGTGGAAACGAGAGCAGTCGGCACCTGAATCCCCCTCGCGATCCGGCGCAGCGTGTTCTGTCTGAGCAGTTGGTGGAAACGAGAGCAGTCGGCACGTTTTGCCCTGGGGGCGAGGAGGAAGAGAGCACATGGGTCTGAGCAGTTGGTGGAAACGAGAGCAGTCGGCACGGGCAGAGTACGGCCAGTACGAGGGGAAGAAGATGAACGTCTGAGCAGTTGGTGGAAACGAGAGCAGTCGGCACTATCAGTGTCTCCATCGCCTGATACACGCGCAATTGGTCTGAGCAGTTGGTGGAAACGAGAGCAGTCGGCACGTGACATGTACATGGGATTGGGAGTATAAAGATAATAGTCTGAGCAGTTGGTGGAAACGAGAGCAGTCGGCACATTACATACGAAAAAACAAAAAGGAGGAATGATTTTTGTCTGAGCAGTTGGTGGAAACGAGAGCAGTCGGCACTTCATAAACCACTCTCCGATACCTTTCCAAAACCTCAGTCTGAGCAGTTGGTGGAAACGAGAGCAGTCGGCACAGCTTTTCCCGGATCGGCTGCTGGAGCCATTCAAGTGGGTCTGAGCAGTTGGTGGAAACGAGAGCAGTCGGCACTTTGATAAACTCGGCCATCAGCGATTTGATTCCTTCGGTCTGAGCAGTTGGTGGAAACGAGAGCAGTCGGCACTTATAGTCAGTAATTGTACTAACAGAGGTTCTTTTGTCTGAGCAGTTGGGACGTGAAGCTGGTCTCCAATACACAGTCAGGGGAGGATCGTTTGATCGGTTAATGGAAAGCGAATCAACAACGGCACTGGTGCCTTTGGCGTCAGTGTTTTTTTTGTCCGCAATTTTTGGCGGGTTTTGTCCTCTTTTTGCTCATGAATGCGGCCCATCTTTCCGAAACATTAAATAAGCGGACTTTTATCGTAACAATACATCACAATACATCGTAACAGGGAGTGTAAGACGTGGAAAAATCTACTTATATAGGGATTACGATCGGCATCTTGGCAGTCGGTTTCGGGTTGGTGCTGAAAGGAGCGAGCTTGTCTGCGCTGATCAACCCTGCCGCCTTCCTGATCATTATCGTCGGTACGGCCGCTTCGCTGTTCAACGGCTTTCCGATGTCGGACATTAAAAAATTTCCCAAGCTCATCAAGATTGTCTTTACCGAACAAAAACTGATCTCCAAACGGGAACTGATCGACCAGTTCATGACCTGGGCGTCGATCGCCCGCCGGGAAGGGTTGCTGGCGCTGGAAAACACGGCGGAAGAGATCGAGGACCCGTTTTTGAAAAACGGCATGAAGATGATTATCGACGGTGGAGAGCCGGAGTTTGTGCGCGATGTGCTGAACGAAGAGATCGCCGCCATCGAGGAGCGGCACCAGGCGGGCGCGCAGATCTTCTCCCAGGCAGGTACCTATGCGCCTACCCTCGGGGTGTTGGGGGCGGTCGTCGGGCTGATCGCCGCGCTGGGGAACTTGAGTGACATCGATAAGCTGGGGCACTCGATTGCGGCCGCGTTCGTCGCCACCCTGCTCGGTATCTTTACCGGGTACGTCTTGTGGCACCCGTTTGCCAACAAACTGAAGCGAAAATCGAAAATGGAAATTGAGATCAAGAAGATCATGGTGGAGGGGCTCCTGTCCATTCAGGCAGGTGTGTCGCCGACCGCGATCGAGCAAAAACTGCTCGTCTACATTCCGTCCCAGGAACGTTACGCCGAGAAACCCGAGAAGAAAGAGGAGGGAGTCGGCGTAAATGGCTAAAAAAAAGAAGCATCAACACCACGAGGAACACATGGACGAGACGTGGCTGATCCCATACGCCGACTTGCTCACGTTGTTGCTGGCGCTGTTTATCGTCTTGTTTGCTTCCAGTAAAATCGACGTGAAAAAGTTTGACCAGATGGTTCATTCGCTGAACGTGGCATTTAACGGCGGCATCGGGTTTTTTGACAATCCCAGCCCCGTGCCGATCCCGCCGGAGATCGCGCAACCTACCGTCACCGTGCAAAAATGGGAATCAAAGGAAGAGCGGGAGCGCAAGGAGAGGTTCCAAAAAGAGACAGAAGATCTGGAAAAACTGAAAAAACAGTTGGATACGGTGATTTCCAGAAGCAGTCTGCAGGAGAGTTTGCAGACGAAGCTGACCGAGATGGGGCTGATGATCACGATTTTGGACAACGCCCTGTTCGACTCTGGCAGCGCCGTTGTCCGCCCGGAAGCGCAAAAACTGGCGGCGGAAATCGCCGGCCTTTTGGTGCCGCAACCCCGGCGGGTCGCAGTGTTGGGGCATACGGACAACGTGCCGATCCACACGGACGAGTTCCCGTCCAACTGGGATCTTAGCTCAAAGCGGGCGCTTAACTTCATGAAAATCTTGTTGCAAAACCCCAACCTCGATCCGAAGCGCTTCAGCGCGACTGGTTACGGGGAATACCACCCGATTGCGAGCAACGACACGCCCGAAGGACGGGCGAAAAACCGGCGGGTGGAAGTGCTCATCATGCGAAACGACGTCAAGCCTGACGTCGTCATTCAGTAGCTACAGGCGCGCATGCAGCGCGCCTTTTTTATCCAAGACGATCGTGGATGCCGCGCCGGACATTTCAGGGCGTACACGTCGTATCGGCCGTCAGCCCGTGTTCATCGCAGATATGGCGCAAGAGTCCTTCGCAGCCTGCCTGAACGAGCGTGTAGACATGTTCGAAGCGGCCGGTATAATACGGGTCTTCGACATTTTGTTCGCCGGTGTGCGGCGCGTAGTCGAGCAGGCGGGTGATCGGTTTGCCGCGCGGCGCGAGCCGGGTGAGTCCGGACAGGTTTTCTTCATCCATGCAGACGATGTAGTCGAAACGCTCGAAATCGGCTTTGGCGATTTGACGGGCACGCAGTGTGTCGTGGGCGATTCCTTTCGCCGTAAGCACCCGGCGGGTTCCCTCGTGCGGCGGTTCACCGGCGTGCCAGCCGCCGATGCCGGCTGAGTCGACGGCGATTTGATTCGACAGGCCGGCCTGATCCACCAGGTGGCGAAAAACGGCTTCGGCCATCGGGGAACGGCAGATGTTGCCGAGGCAGACGAACAAGACGGAAATCACGAGAAATCCTCCTTTTTGGAACAAAAAATATTTTTAATAGTTCCATCGTAATGTCGCAATTTTGCCAAATTTGTTCTATTATTCTATTTAGTAACTTGTGTATCTCGCAATGAAATTACTACAGGGATGGTGGAACTGTAAAGATGGAGAACAAACACGCATTTGCCAAAGCTGTTCGATATGCACGCGCGACCAAGCAGATCAGACAAAGCGAGGCGAGCGCGCTTTGCAACATTCCCTTGGGATTGCAAATTGCCATCGAAAAAGGGACTCTGTATCCTTCTCACCACGTCCTCGCGTCCCTGGTTGAGGCGCTGGAGTTGGACATGGAGCCGGTTTTGGCGGAAGCAGAAGCGTTGTTCAAGCTGTTCGCGGATCATCCGGAGAAAAGCGAAGTGTTTTCGCTGCGCCTAAAAAACAGCCGAAAGTTGAAAGGGCTTTCCCAGCGCGGACTGGCCAAGGCGCTGGGCACTCACATTCCGGAAGTGATGTTCCTGGAACGGAAGCTGGCTCTGCCGACCAGCGAGTTGCTGTGGAGGCTGGCCGACTTTCTGGAGACGTCGCCCAACTGGCTGATCGACGACGAGACGGTGGAGATTCCCAAACCGGAGATGCCTGTGCTGCCCCCTGTCAAAGAAAAAGTGCCGGCGGTGAGCGGAGCAGACGAGAGGCAATGGCCGGCAAGAAGTGAGATGCCGCGGGCGGCTTTGCCGGAGATTCGGTGGAGCGAAGACGTGACCGGGAAGCAAGAAGGACGAACGGGTGTGATGTATCGGGAGCACACCGATGGATTGATGCGGTTACTTGCCGACGCGAGCGTCAAGCGTGACTGGGAATTGGTGAAAAAGACCGCAGAATTGTTGGAATTGTTGGACCGCCGTTGAGCGGTCCTTTTCGGCGGAGGCTGTTACTCTGCGAAAAACGCCTCCAACCGCTCTTCCGCGTTCGCCTCATCCATGTTGATCTGAAACAACAGGTACAGCGGACTCGTCGGGATGATCATCAGCCGCGTCGCGTGGTAGAGCTGCGGCTTCTTGGCCTTGAGCACGGACATGATCTCTGTGGTGGGCGGCGTAATCTCCTTCATGCGCAGGAGCGTATGCAAGAAGCCGATCATTTTTTGAACCGATAACGAGTCCTTATCGTCGGGAACATGGTAGAGAATTTCGTGAAACTTGGTTTGCAACACAACCTTGTCCATATCGAGCCTCCTTGGTGCCGAAGCGAAAAAAACAAAAGACTATCCCTTGCGAACACAGGAATAGCCAGACTACCAGAATCTGCTTGCCTTGTTCGGTAACCCGGCTGTCATCGTTCCGCAGAACCTTAGACCCGTGGCTTTGCGCCCCCACCTTTCGATGGGTTTGCCATTTTCGCAAGTAGCAAGAATATTTTGTCCCGATTTTTCTCGACGACATTCTACCAAAATTCCTCAAGGAAGACAATTTTTCGAGCGAAATTGTTGAAAAATGGTGAATGCTTGGGACGAGAGGACACCCGGTCGTTCGGAGGTGATCGTAAGTTGTCAGGGGCGGCATCGGAAAGAGAGATGACTGGCGTGAAAGCGTTTTTCTACCGGATTCGTTTCGTTGTGGCGGCGATCGTGGCAGCCGTGTTGCCGATCGTGGTCACCGGAGTGGTACTGTTGGGCATTGCCGAACAGGCGTTGATCGAGGAGAAAAAACAGAAGCTGATCGCGATCACGCAACAGCTTGACTATGCCTTGCCGAACGATTTCGACACGATCTTGCGGGAGGGCGGGGCGGCAGGCAGGAACCGGGAAGCGCAAATCGCCTATCTCAACAAGGTGCTCGCGCCGGTGACGGACAAGATCGCCCAGGCGCATCCCGACGTCGGCGTCGGCTATTACTCCGCCGCGCTGGATGCGATTCTCACCTACAGTCCCGCCCAGGAAATGCATCACGTGGGGGAGTCAATCCGGCCAACCCACCCCGGACGCGACGTGTTGAAGACCGGCCAGACCGAGGTGGCGATCGGCCAGTTCGTGCGCGGGTACATCATGAATGCGATGACGCCGCTCGTCCGGCACGGCCGGATCGTCGGCTACGCCTGGGCAAACGAACTGATGGCCAACATCGACGTGCAGTTGGCCGGGATGCGCAAGGGGATTTACGCAATCCTCGCCGTCGGCTCGATCGTGGCCGCGGCGGTGAGCGGCCTGTTGGTCAATCGGCTGGAAGCGATCCTGGGCGAGATCAAAACCGGGCTGCGCCGCTTGAGCCGCGACTTGTCGTTTCGCTTGAGGCGGCTTCCGGGCGAAGCGGGTGAGATCGCGCATGCGATCAACCGGCTGGCGGGAGATTTGCAGGCGAGCCGGACGCATACGGAAAACATCATCCAAAGCATGGACGAGTGCCTGATCGCGCTGGATCAAAACGGAACCATCACGGCGTGGAACCGGGCGGCCGGACGGTTGACCGGCATCGACGCGCAGAGCGCGGTGGGACGGCCGCATGCCGAACTCTCGGGGGGAGCGGCGGTGCTGATGCAGGTGTTGCTGGACACGTTGCATACAGGCGAGGGGCGCAAGGATGACGAGATCGTCTATCCACTCGCAAGCGGTGAACGGTTGCTTCTTCGCGTCACCACCTCCGTATTGCGCAATCCCGCCAAAGAGGTGACGGGAGCGATCGCCGTGTTTGAGGATCGGACGGCGTACAAGGAGATGGAGGCCCGGCTGGAACAGGCGAAGCGGCTGGCGGTGATCGGCGAACTGGCCGCCGGCATCGCTCACGAGGTACGCAATCCGCTCACCTCGATCAAGGCGTTCACCCAACTGATCGAGGAGGAATTGCCGCCAGGGCATGACAGCCGGGAGTACACCTCGATCATCGTCGAGGAGGTGGAGCGGCTTAATCGCTTTGCCGACGAACTCTTGCTGTTTTCGCGGCCGCAGGAGGAGGGCAACCAGCCTGTCTGTGTCGAGACCGTGCTGGAACAGACGGTGAAGTTGATGGAGCCTGCGGCGGCGAAGCGCGGGGTGCGGCTTGCGAGACTGGCGGCGGAGGGGATGCCGCTGGTGAGCGCGTCGGACAAACTGTTGAAACAGGTGTTCCTCAATCTGTTGCTCAACGCCGTGCAGGCGTCCCATCCGGGCGGGTCCGTGCGGATCGCGGCGACCGCCGACAGCCAAGAGGTGGCGGTGGCCGTCACCAACGACGGACCGCCGATTCGGGAGGCGCATCTGGCGGCGATTTTCGAGCCTTTTTTCACCACCAAGAAAACGGGAACCGGACTGGGGCTATCGATCTCCCAGCGGATCGTCAACGCTTACGGCGGCACGATCACCGCCGCAAACGTCGAAGGCGGGGTCTGCTTTACGGTGAAACTGCCTGTGAAACGAGAGGGGGAGATGCCATGAGAGAGCGGGTGTTGATCGTCGACGACGAAGCCAATGTGCGCAAAGCGCTGATGACCACGTTGCGCCGTGCGGGCTACGAGACGGCGGAAGCGGCCGACGGATGGGAAGCGCTGGAAAAGACAGCTTCGTTTCGCCCGCATGTCTTGCTGCTCGATTTGCGCATGCCGGGCATGGACGGAATGGAGACCCTGCGTCGGCTGAAACAAGCAGCGGAACCGTTGCCCGGCGTGGTGATGATGACGGCCTACGGTTCGGCGAGCGATGTGATGGAAGTGATGAAGCTGGGGGCGTTCGATTACGTGCAGAAGCCGTTTGATCTGGCCCAGGTGAAGCAGGTGGTGGCCAACGCGCTGGCCGCCCGGATGCCTGTCTGCGATCCGGACGAATGGCAGGCGGTAAATGTGCAGCCGTACCGCATCGACAATCTGATTGGACTCAGCCCCGGCATGCAAGAAGTCTACAAAACCGTCGGCAAGGTGAGCATGAGCAAGGCGACGGTGCTGATCCAAGGAGAGAGCGGCACCGGCAAGGAACTGATCGCGCGGGCGATCCACGCCAACAGTCCGCGCGCCGACAAACCGCTGATCTGCGTCAACTGCGGGGCGATTCCGGAAACTCTCCTGGAAAGCGAGTTGTTCGGCTACGAGCGGGGTGCGTTTACCGGCGCAATTGGACGCAAGCCGGGGATGTTTGAATTGGCCGACGGCGGGACGATTTTTCTCGACGAGATCGGCGAGATGAGCCTGGCGTTGCAGGTGAAGCTCTTGCGCGTGTTGCAGGAGCGGACGATTGTCCGCGTCGGCGGGCTGGAGACGATCCCGATTGACGTCCGCGTGATCGCCGCCACCAATCAGAACCTGCCGGAACTGATCAGAAAGCAGCAGTTCCGCGAAGATTTGTACTACCGGCTCAACGTGGTGCCGATCCATGTGCCGCCGCTGCGCGAGCGCAGGGAGGACATCCCGCTTTTGATCCATCACTTCCTGCACAAATACCGGCAAGAGACGGGCAAACAGGTCGCCTACGTCTCCCGGCAGGCGATCGACCTGTTGATGGCTTACGACTGGCCGGGCAATGTGCGCGAGTTGGAAAACGTGATCGAACGGGTGATGGTGATGGTCGCGGGGCCGGTGATCCTGCCGGAACACGTGCGGCAGCATCTGCAGACAGATCGCATGCCGACCCGTTCGCCAGCAGGCGTCCATCCCGCCGCCGACGGCGAAGGGAAGACGCTGCGCGAGATCGTTCAGGCGGTGGAGCGGGACGTGATCGGGCGGACGTTGGCGCAAACGGGCGGCAACAAACTGCAAACGGCAAAACGGCTGGGCATCTCCCGGCGGGCTCTTTTGTACAAGATCAGGGATTACGGGCTGGAGGACAAGGAGGGCGGCGGCGATGCCTCCCAGTAGCTTTCGTGGGTAAAAGGGGAACAGGGTGACTACATTTTGCTCACTCTCACCTCCAGCGAACCGGCGAAAAATGCGCAACAAGCCAGAATGTTGCGACGGAAGAGACTTGGCATCGTTCTTGAATGAAGGGGATGGCAAACCGCAAAAGGAGGCATCTCTGTTTATGAAAGCGCTGTCAAGATTTTTCTCCACACTGGTTCAAAAGTATTTACCGGACCCGTTTGTGTTTGCTCTCATTCTCACGGTTATTCTGTTTCTCTCCGGCATCCTTTTCACCGGACACGGTCCGATTGAGATGGTGCAGTTCTGGGGCAACGGGTTCTGGAACCTGCTGGCGTTTGCCATGCAGATGTGTCTGGTGCTCGTAACCGGCCATGCTCTGGCCAGCTCGCCGCTGGTCAAGCGGTATCTGACCCGGCTGGCCGGCACGGCCAAAACGCCGGTGCAAGGCGTCGTGCTGGTGACCCTAGGGGCGGCGATCGCTTCTTTGATCAACTGGGGATTCGGGCTGATCGTCGGGGCGCTGTTCGCCAAAGAGGTGGCCAAGCGCGTGCCCGGATCGGACTATCGCTTTTTGATCGCATGTGCGTACATCGGCTTTTTGACCTGGCACGGCGGGCTGTCCGGCTCGATTCCGCTGGTGGCGGCCACGCCGGGCAACCCGATGGAAAAGACGGCCGGGCTGATTCCGCTGACCCAAACCATCTTCACCGGCTACAACCTGTTTATCACCGTTGCTCTGTTGATCACCCTGCCAATCATGACCCGGTTGATGATGCCCACCGGCAAGGAAGTGGTGGAGATCGACCCGAAATTGCTCGGGGAAGACGAGGCGGCTACTGCGGCGACGGTCCCTGCGGCGAAGGAAAAGACGTTTGCCGTCCGCATGGAAAACAGCCGCGTGCTGGGGTGGCTGATCGCCCTTTTGGGGTACGCGTATCTGGTGTACTATTTTGCCAGCAAAGGTTTTAAGGTGGATATCAACACGGTCAACCTGCTGTTTTTTGCCACCGGTCTGTTGCTGCACGGCACGCCGCTCTCCTATATGCAGGCGATCGCCAACGCCGCCAAGGGAACGGCGGGCATCCTCATCCAGTTTCCGTTTTACGCCGGCATTCAGGGGATGATGGAGCAGTCCGGTCTGGGCGGAATGATCACCAATGCGTTCATCTCCGTCTCCACGCCGGCCACCTTCCCGTTTTTGGCGTTCCTCAGTTCCGGCTTCGTCAACTTTTTCGTGCCGTCCGGCGGCGGTCACTGGGTGGTGCAGGGACCGTTTATCATGCCGGCCGCCCAGCAGTTGGGCGTCGATCCTGGCGTAGCGGCGATGGCCATCGCCTACGGCGAAGCGTGGATGAACATGGCGCAGCCGTTCTGGGCCCTGCCTGCCCTGGCGATCGCCGGATTGGGCGTGCGCGACATCATGGGCTACTGCGTCACCACCCTGATCGTCTCAGGGATTATCTTTGCGGTGGGCCTGTCGTTTTTCTGAATCAGTTTGCGGGAAACGGTCCCGGCTCGGGCGCCTTGGCGTCGGCCGGGACTTTTTTGGATGTGTCGATTCCGGGTTTGGGGAGATCCGGCCCGTTCGCTTGCGGCAGCCGAAAAAACGGGATATAGTAGATGTGATAACCGAACGACAGCGGACAGGCCTCGTTTTTTCGAAGAAAGGAACATGTCAGATGGCAAACGACCTGCGCATTTGCAACTTGTGCAAAGGCTATCAAGCAAAAACATTTGCCGCCCGGCTGCAAAAACTGGTGCCGGACGCCAAAGTGGAAATCGGCTGCCAGAATATGTGCGGACACTGCCTGAAACGGGCGTTTATCTACGTCAACGGCCGCTGGTTCATCGGCAAGAATGAGGACGAGCTGATTCAGAAGATGCAGCCGTACATCAAAAAGTGATCCGGTTGACAAAGATCCGGTCAAGCGCGACCGCAACAGCGAAAGCCGCTCCGTTTCCCTCACAGGGGAAGCGGAGCGGCTTTTTTCAACAGACGCAAGCCGCCAGAGATGATGACCGTCGGCCTCAGCCGATGAGCGGCTGGTAATACCGCATGATGTCGTTTCCGTACAGCAGGAAGGCGGACAACACCAACGCCAGCCCGAGGTAGGCGGCGAGCACCTTCCACTTCGTCGAGGCGGGTGCCTCGTAATAGGTGTTCAACCGTTGCAGTTGTTCGTCCAGCACGCGCACCCGCTCTTCGGCTTCCATGCAAGCTTCGGCGAGGATCGGCGACGTGACCGGTTGCAGCGGATCTCCGTTGAGGAAGCTGACCGGCGTCCGCTCCCACTGGACAAGCAGGTCCCGTTTGGTCCTGGCCATGTCATAATCGATGCGCGCCTTGTCGCGGGCGAAGCGGCGCTCATCCTGCAGGAACGGGATCAACCATCCGCCTTGTTTCGCCAGGACTTCCGCCTCGACGATCTCTGTTTGCAGTTCCATGCGCTTGGCCGCAAACGAATACATCGTCGGCCAGGTCTTAAGTTCGTGGATGAACTGGAGCCACTTTTGCTTTTCATGGGAGAGGACACGGGCCTGATACCCTTCGCGCACCCGGTTCCACCAGGAGAACAGACCGAACAGGAAAATCAAAAACAGCATCGGCGAGGGGGAGACGATCAACAGGACGGCGACGGCGATCAGGCCGATCATCCAGATTTTTGTCGACAGCACGGAAACGATCCGGCCGCCGTCCAAAGGCGAGATGGGCAACAGGTTAAACAGGTTGATCAGCGCGCCCAGGTGGATGACCAGCCCCCAGAACGGATCGTGCGTCCACCAGTACAGCGGCACGGCCGGCAAAAAGGACAAGAGTCCGGCAAACGGGCCGCCGTAGGCGAGGTACGCCTCAGTCCGGGCGTCTTTCGGCAATTCTTTTAACGAGACCACGGCGCCGACGAACGGCAGGAAAATCGCCGGGGATGTCTTCAAGCCTTTTTGCTTGGCGGCGACGAGATGTCCCAATTCGTGGACGAAAATCAGGTACACCAGCGCTGCGGCGAACTTCCAGCCGTAGACCCAGGCGTAGGCGGCCAGACTGATCGCCATCGACAGAAACGTCGCGCCGAATTTGGAGAGTTTCAACAAGCCGATCAGCCACTTCAGGTTGGAGAGCAAGAATGCGCCGATCGCCAACAGGATGGAGCGGTTTTTGGCTTTTGCTTTGCTCATCAGGTTCGACCTCCTGATCGTACGGGCTGCAGGCAACCCTCATCCCCTACTACGGGTCAACCGCCGAAAGGTTTCCTTTCCAGGCCGATCACTCTTCCAGCCGCGGGTTGTCAAAACGGAAGCCGAACTCCCCGTACAACGCATCGTACGACAGTCGTCCGCCGTCGAAGTACCAGAAATCCAGCGGCCGCACGACAAAACGAAGCCCTTCCACTTCAAACAGGGCGTCGTCCGGTTCGGCGTCGTCTTTTTCAATGGCGTAAAACAGGCCTCCGCTTCCGGGACCTGCGGTTCGAACGTAGAGGCGCAGGGTGTCGCCGGGGCGAAATCCGGCGTAGCGGATGTAAGCCCGTGCAAACTCGGGCCGGATGTCCAGTGAAATCGGCATGCCAGCGGCCCCTTTCTCATGAATCGTGTGTTCAGCTTATTATACCATACGGCGCCAAAAGAAAGACGCCCTTAAGCGAGAGCGTCTTTAGTCCTTGCCGTAGCTAACGTCACGGGTCGGGTGCATAAACGGCACACCCTGAGGCGGTATGTCTTCCGCCAGTTCGCGGTTTTCGCTGGCATTCCAGCCGATGTCGTTGGTGGGATGCACCCAGCTCTCACCGGCCATGACAGCCGGGTCGGTCTCGGTGCTCCACTGGTTGAGCGGCGACTGGGGGGAATCGTAAAAGCTGTCTCCGATCACGACGCCGAATTCGTTGACGAATGGCGGCTGCATGTCCATGGTGGAGTGTTTGAAATCGGGAGCGTCAATCTGATGGGGCATCGTCTGGTCGATGCCGATTGGTTTGACAGTTTTTTTCTCGCGCGGTTCGTCCATTTTTTCCTCCTCGCCTCGGGCAACGCGTTTTCTTGGAGTATGCCTGGTCGTTGGGCGAATTATGCGTTGGCGCCCAGTCTGTCGACAGGATGCCTGTTGGCTGCGGCAGAAAGCGGAAGGCATGGGTCAGGGCTGCGCCTGTCAGGTATATCTTGCGACCAGGTAGGCGAGGATGGAAATAACATTCTCGCAAGGAAGTGAGTCATTTGGTCTGGCGTTGGAAGCGGCGGCGGGGATCGTCTCGCTGGGACGACCTCAAGGGGATGGTGAAAACCCGGTCCGATTCGCGGGGAGATTTGTTGAAGGAGTACGACATCGATCTGTTGAAGCAACAGCCGCTTTCCTCGTCCCTGGCTGAAAACGAGTCCGTCCTCCGCCAACTGTTTCGCGACTGCTCGGACATGGTGTTGCGCGAATTCGAGATCGAGCATACGACGACGAAAGCGATGCTCGTCTTTGTCGACGGTCTGGTGAGGACGGAACTGGTGGACGGCAGCCTGTTGCGCTCGCTGTTGATTCAGGAGGGCAGACAGACTAAGATTGCGGCGATCCAGGAGAAGACGCTGAACGCCTCGCAGTTAACCACGGTGGAGAATGTTGGCGATCTGGTGCTGCAAGTGCTCAACGGCGATACCATTCTCCTGGTGGACGGGAACGTCAAGGGCATCGCCGTAGGGTATCGGGGAGCCGAGCACCGCAACGTCTCCGAACCGGAAACGGAATCGGTGGTGCGTGGTCCGCGCGAAGGGTTCACGGAAAACTTGCGCACCAACACGGCGCTGGTACGCCGCAAGCTGAAAACGCCACGGTTGAAAATGAAGTCAGTCGTGGTCGGCAAAGAGACGCGAACCAATCTGGTCGTCGCCTACCTGGAAGGCATTGTCGACCCTGAATTGACCCAGGAAGTGCTCAACCGGCTGGAGAGGATCGACATCGACGGCGTGCTGGAGTCAGGCTATATCGAGCAATTGATCCAGGACGATACCTGGTCGATGTTTCCGCAGGTGATGCATACCGAACGGCCGGATACGGTAGCGGCTTCCCTGCTGGAAGGACGGGTCGCCATTCTGGTCGACGGAACGCCGTTTGCGCTGATCGTTCCGACCACCTTCTGGGCGATGATGCAGGCGTCCGAGGATTACTATGAGCGCTGGTTCATCTCCACGCTCTTGCGCATCCTGCGGATCGTTTTGCTCGGGGTGGCGCTGTTGACGCCCGCGCTCTACATCGCGGTCACCACTTTTCACCAGGAGATGATCCCGACCAGCCTCTTGCTCAGCATTGCCGCCGCCCGGGAATCGATTCCGTTTCCCGCCGTGGTGGAGGCCTTGTTGATGGAAGTGGCGTTCGAAGCGCTGCGCGAGGCAGGAATCCGCTTGCCGAGGACAATTGGACAGGCCGTGTCGATTCTCGGCGCGCTCGTGGTCGGGCAAGCGGCGGTGCAGGCCGGGATCGTCAGCGCGCCGATGGTCATCGTCGTATCGATCACCGGGATTGCCTCGTTCGTGATTCCGCGCTTCAACCTGGCGATCGCCGTTCGCATCCTCCGCTTCCCGTTGATGATCGCGGCGTCGATGCTGGGCATCTTTGGGATTGTGCTGGGCGTCATGTTTATTCTCGGCCACCTCTGCCGTCTGCGTTCCTTTGGCGTTCCGTACTTTTCCCCGATCGCGCCCCTGAACTGGCGGGACATGAACGACACGCTGATCCGCGTTCCGCTGTGGGTAAACGATGTCAGGCCGCTCCATCTGAGCCAGCCGAATCCCATTCGCCTGGGGGATGAAATGGCTGACAGGTTGGCCGAGCGTGGGGGGGATAAAGGGTGAAACCGACTGATACGCCGCTGTGGCGAGCGACGGCCATCCTGCTGCTGTCAGCCGTGCTGTTGAGCGGATGCTGGGACCGTCGGGAGATCAATGACGTCGCCTTCGTGATGGTCACTGGCTTCGACCTTGCTCGCAACGGCGGGTACAAAGAAAGCGTACTGATCGCTCTGCCGGGGCAGATGGGCGGGCCGGGTTCGTCGGCCGGAGGCGGCGGAACCAGCGGCAAGGAGCCGTACTACGTCGACACCGATGTCGGAGTCGATTTTCGATCGGCCACTGATCATCTGCAATTTCGGATGCCCCGTCGGCTCAACTTTTCCCATCGGCGAGTCGTGGTCGTCGGCGAAGCGCTGGCTCGCCGGAGTATCCAGCCCGTCTTTGACACGATCGCCCGGGTGCCACAGACCCGGCCGACGGCTTATCTGGTCATCGCCAAGGGGGAGGCCAGCAACTTGATCAACGCCCGGCCGCATATGGAACGCTTCTCGGGGGAGGCGATTCGGGAAATCATCAATCTGAATCCGATTGGCCGGATGAATCTGAAAAGGGTGGCCCAGCGGCTCAACGTGCCGGGGATCGACCCGGTTATTCCGGTGTTTGAAACCGTGAAGAACAAGGGGGGCAAGCCCCAGCCAGAAGTGCAGGCGGCTGGAATGGCGCTCTTTTCCGGGGACAAACTGGTAAAAATAACGGCACGGGAGGAGATTGCTCCCGTTCTCTGGACAATCGGCATGTTTTATCCCCATACCCAGACCGTCATGGTGAACGGCAGGCCAATCAGTATCGCGGTGGAAAGGGGAAAACAGGATTTGAAGGTGGAGAAGACAGGCCAGCGGCTGCGCTTTCAACTGAACATCGCGGCTGAAGGAAACGTGAGCGAGGATCTCGCCTCCGGCGATTTGATGGAACAGAAGAATGTGCAGGCGATTGAAAAGGCATGGCAGGCCGCGCTGACCCAGCAGTTGAAAAAGACCGTTGCGCTGTTTCAGCAAGTGCGTTGTGACGCGATCGGATCGGGTTTGGCGCTGGAACGGACCATTCCGGACGAGTGGCAAAAGCGGCGGGATCATTGGCAGGAGGAGTTCGCCCGCAGCCAGTTTGACGTGCGGGTGAGCGTGAAAGTCCGCCGCGTCGGGCTGATCACCAACAATCTTTCCAAACAGTTGGAGGTGGAGTGATGCTGACGGTGTTCGTCCTCGCGACGCTGGCATACGGATGGTACCGCGACCGGCAGGAAAGGCAGCGGTTTTCCACGAGCGGACGAGTCGCGTATGTTGTCTTGGCCGGACTGGCGTTGTACTTCGGCGTAGCCAGTGATCTCAAAGCAAAAGTGCCGATGCCGACTCAATGGCTTCTCACCCAGTTGCATCCCTGGGTGCAGTCCTTTTTGTACGGGGGGAGCGCACATTGAATCATCATCAAATCTCGGCCAATCAACTGACCATGCTGGTTAGCTGCTTTATCACCTCGGGAGCGATTGTCTCGACCAGCAAGGAAATGGTGTACGAGGCGCGTCAGGATGCCTTGTTCTGCTATTTTTTCCCGATGGTGTACGCGCTCCTTTTCTCCCTGTTGGTGACGCGAATGCTGCGCGCCGAGGAGCGGTCGCTGTTTGCTTTCAGCAAACAGGTGCTCGGCAAGTGGGCGGGCGGCGTCGTCAATGCCGGACTGGCCTTGTACCTTGTGATCATGGTGCTGCTCGACCTGCGCAAACTGAGCGAGTTTATCAAGACCGTGCTGTTGCAGGATACGCCGATCCTGGTGATCATGTTTTGCATTCTCGCCCTGACCGCCTACCTGGTTCGCGCGGGGATCGAAGTGCTGGCAAGAATGGGGCATGTCTACTTTTTTCTGCTGGCGTTTACCATCTTTGGGCTGCCGCTGATGTTGGTCAACGAATTTGACGTCTCCGCGCTGCAGCCGTTCTTTTCCAATGGACTGGGCCCGATTTTGCGCGGATCGTACATTCCGCTGGGGGCGTTCAGCGAGGTGTTGGTCTTCACGGCACTTTTGCAGCATCTGCCGAAGCGCGACCAGGCAAAAGCGAGCGGGTTTCCGCCGCTGATCCGTGGTGTCGTGTATGCCGCGTTTCTTTTGACCTGGCTGGCCGTATTGATGATTGGCACGGTGGGCACATCAATCAGCGAACGGTCGATGTATCCCAATCTGAGCATGGTGCAGTTGATCCACATCACTGATTTTCTCGACCGGCTGGATATCGTCCTCGTCTCTTTGTGGATGCCCGCCTTCATCATGAAGATTTGCCTCACGTACTACGTGTTGTGCCAATGCCTGGGATCGATCGGCGAGACCGTCCCTCAACCGGAGAAAGGCTTCGCTCTGGTGCTGTTGCCGTTTAGCATGCTCGGTTCGGAGATTGCGTTCGAGAGTGTCGTGGAGGAGATGGATTTTGAACTGCACGTCTGGCCGTTTGTTTCCATCGTGCTGCAGGTCTGTTTGCTTATGCTGTGGCTCGTCGGGGCGTGGATCCGAACAAGGAAGGAGCGGGCGTCGTGAATCGCCGATCTGTCTGGTTTCTTGGATTGCTGGCCGGGATGGCCCTGGCGATTGTCGGCGGATCAATGACCGGCCGGTTCGCCGGATGGTACGGCAACGTGTTTGCCATTGGGTTTGCCGTCATGTTTTGCGGATTGCTGCTGATCTCGTTTGACTGGATGGACCAGATGAAACGAATGCGTACCCGTAAAGGAGAAAACCAAAACCACCGGAGTTAAGGCAAGGGCCTGGCCGGTGGTTTTTTGGCGTTACCTGTTTTCTTTCAGGCGTTCTTGTGGTTCACTATTGATGGAGCCGTCGGGGCGCAATGCCTCGGACGATGATTTCGGTTCACGGATGCCGGCCGTTGTCGGAAAATCCTTGGATTTGTTGCGAACCATATGCTCCCCTCCTCTCTGACTGGTATAGTATGGCCCGAAACGCGGCTATCCATGAGATGAAGACCCACGGAATGCAAAGGAGGCACGTCATGGCAAAAAAACACGGCAAACCGGCGATGCGCGACTCGCGGCACTCCTCGCGGGAAGCAGACCGTCCGGCGGACATAACCAAACCGGCCAACAGTTTGAAAGACTTGTTATCTGAAGACGCGCTGGCCAAGCTGAAGAACCTCGAACGGGAAGTGAAGCTGGCCAAGGAGCGGGAAGCGGCGGAAGAAGCCGAGCGCCGCCGCCGGGAGCAGGAAGAACGGGAGCGCAACAAGAGCTTCGCCGAACTGCTCGCCGAATACGACAAGAAAGGCATGGGCAAGTACAGTTCGTAAACGCAGCTTGCCGACTGGTACACGAGGAGGGGACACCATGTCCGAACCCGGACGCGCCGTCGACCGGACAGATCGCCCGGACACCTTTTTTCATTAAAGTTTCGTAAAACGTACGAGGCATGGAGTGATGGGACCAACGCGAGCTCCTTTGACGACCTACTCAGCAAAGAAACGCAGACGCGGGATAAACAGGGGGCACAAGGCTCACTTCTTCGATTTACCCAGATGTTTGCCCCCTGCCCGCGTCGCGTTTCGTAGCGGACACTGCCGACTTCTTCGTTGGTCGTCAAGAGAGCGAGCAGGAACCATCACCCATGACACAACGGACTATGTCTACACGCTGACATCCCTGAGAGCAGTTCGCAGGGATGTTTTTCGCGTCCGTTCCATATACGTAATAGGAAGGGAAGGGGTGAAGGCATGGGACCGGTTCTGTTGCTCATCAGTGTCGTGTTCGTGGCGGTGGGGACGTGGAAGTGGCTGGGGATCGCCAAGGCGAAGGAGCCGGCCGGTCCGGGAAGGACGATCTTGTGGGCCGGCATGACCCTGACCGGAATCGTCCTGTTTTTGTTGTTGAAACTGATCAGCGAGTGGGCGTAACAGGGACCTGCGAAACTCGCCAGCCGCTTGCCTCAGCTTGCCCAAGAAAGGGATCAGCGCGACAGGTGGAGGGCTGTTGTCAGGGCCGCCAAACGAAGGATGGACACGGAATGTCCCGAGCAGACACAAGACGGCCGTGGTATGATAGAGAAAGAGAGAACTGACGAGTGGAGGTAATTATGACCAAGAACATCCGCTTTGATTACACCACATCCCTGTCATTCGTAGGGCGGCACGAGCTGGAGTTTCTCGCGCCCGCAGTAAAACAAGCCCATGACATGTTGCACGATAAAACCGGCCCCGGCAACGACTTCGTCGGTTGGGTCGATCTGCCGGTCAACTACGACAAGGAGGAGTTGGCCCGGATCAAGCAGGCGGCGGCCAAAATCCAGGCCGATTCCGACGTGCTTCTGGTGATCGGCATCGGCGGTTCCTATCTCGGAGCCAAAGCCGTGCTGGACATCCTCGGCCACACCTTCTACAATTTGTTGCCGAAAGCCAAGCGGAAGACACCGGAGATTTACTTCGTCGGCAACAACATCAGTCCGGTCTACGTCTCCCACCTGCTGGAGGTCATCGAGGGCAAGGACGTCTCGATCAACGTGATCTCCAAGTCGGGCACGACGACGGAACCGGCGGTCGCCTTCCGCATTTTCCGCAACTGGCTGGAGAAAAAGTACGGCCGCGAAGAAGCGCGTGGCCGCATTTACGCCACCACGGACCGGGCGCGCGGCGCGTTGAAAAAGTTGGCGACCGAAGAAGGCTACGAGAGCTTCGTCATCCCGGATGACGTGGGCGGACGCTACTCGGTGTTGACGGCGGTCGGCCTGTTGCCGATCGCCGTCAGCGGCGCGGACATTGACGCGCTTCTCGCCGGTGCAGCGGCGGCGCGCGAGCGGTACCTCCATCCCAACCTCGCCGACAACGAGTGCTACCAGTACGCGGCCGTGCGCAACGCCTTGTACCGCAAAGGCAAAACGACCGAACTTCTGGTCTGCTACGAGCCGCAATTCCGTTACTTCGCCGAGTGGTGGAAACAACTGTACGGCGAGTCGGAAGGCAAGGACGGCAAAGGGATCTTTCCGGCGTCGGCCGAGTTTTCCGCCGACCTGCACTCGATGGGCCAGTACATCCAGGACGGGATGCGCAACCTGTTTGAGACCGTGCTGCACGTGGTCAAACCGGCGGCTGACATCGTCATCGAGGAAGACGCCGAAAATCTGGACGGGCTTAATTTCCTCGCCGGGAAGGGCATGGATTTCGTCAACAAAAAAGCGTTTGAAGGAACGCTGCTCGCCCACATCGACGGCGGCGTGCCCAACCTGATCGTCGAACTGCCGGAGGTGTCGGCCTACCACATCGGCGAGTTGATCTACTTCTTCGAAAAAGCGTGCGGCATCAGCGGCTACCTTCTGGGCGTCAATCCGTTCGATCAACCGGGAGTGGAAGCGTACAAAGCCAACATGTACGCCTTGTTGGGCAAGCCTGGCTTCGAGGCGGAGAAAGCGCGTCTGGAAGCGCGGCTGCGCGAGGGGAACTAAATGTATTTGACGGTAAAAGAGACGGCAGCCTATCTTGATCTGCCGGAGTCGTTTATCCTGGAAAAGATCGCGGAAGGACGCATCCGCGCCGTGCACAACGGCGAAGAATACCTGATCAACAAGGAACAGTTCAACCACCATCTGGAACAGATCAAAAAGCTCAAAGCATTCGAGGAAGCGGAGAAGTTCGAGCCGATTCCCGAAAGCTACGACTACAAAGACGAAGATTAGCGGGAAAAAGGGGAGAGAGACGTGGAGAGCAAGGGAACCGACTGTTTGATCGTGGGCGGAGGAATTATCGGACTCAGTCTGGCGTACGAACTGGCGCGGCGGGGCGTATCGGTGACTCTTCTGGATCAGGGAGAGTGGGGCGGCCAGGCGTCCAACGCGGCGGCGGGCATGCTGGCTCCGCTCAAGGAGTTCAAGGAACCAGGGCCGCTGCTTGACGCGGGGATGGCCTCGCTCGCCATGTATCCGGCGTGGGCCGAAGCGTTGATCGCGGAGAGCGGGATCGATCCGCAACTGGCGCTCGACGGCGTGCTGACGGTGGCGTTCTCTGATGCGGAAGCGGAACAGTGGCAACAGAAGTACCGCTGGCAGCACGCCGCCGGATACGACGTTTCCTGGATGGGGGCGGCAGAGTTGCGCGAGTTGGAGCCGCTGCTTGCGCCGACCGCGACGGCGGCGATCTACTCCCCCGGCGAAGGGCACATCAACAACCGGATGCTGTTGCAAGCCTTGATCACCGCTTGCCGGGCGCGCGGCGTGCGCTTGATCAAAGGGGCGGTCGTCACCCGGTTGATCGCAAGCGACGGCCGCGTCTCAGGGGTCGTGACGACCAATGGGCCGGTGAGCGCCGATCAGACGGTGATCACCGCCGGAGCATGGGCCGGCCTGATCGCGGGCTGGCTGGGGTTGTCGGTGCCTATCCGCCCGGTGCGCGGCCAGGTGGCGGCCGTCTCGTCCGAGGGACTGCGGCTGCGCCGTGTGATTTTTGGCGCGGACGGGTACATTGTCGCCAAACGGGACGGACGGATCATCCTCGGGGCGACCGAGGACGAGTCCGGGTACAGCCGCGAAGTGACGGCGGGCGGGCTGGCCACGGTGCTGAACGGCGTTTTGCCGTACATGCCGGTGCTTGCCTTTGCGACCTTCCTGCAAGCCTGGTCGGGACTTCGCCCAGGCACCCCGGACGGCTTGCCGCTGTTGGGACCGCTGCCCGGCTGGGAAGGCGTGTCGCTCGCCAGCGGCCACTTCCGCAATGGCATTCTGCTCTCCCCGTATACGGCGAAAATCATGGCCGACTGGATTACGACAGGCGGGCGCGAGCCGCTTGTGCCGTTTGATCCGGGCCGGTTCGCCTGAACACAAACAGGCCGAGACGTTTGAACGTTCGTCGGCCTGTTTTATTTTTTCGGCGGATTTGCCTGGTACGAACTGCCAGGATATTCCGGCCAGCGTGAGAAAAAGGAGTTGATTGCTACGGCAATAGCGCCTTCCAGAACGTCTGGTCTTCCAGGCCGAGCCGCCAGACGCTGAAACCGGCCAGTCCGTATGTGTCGGCCAAGGCCCGCTTGGCTTTGAGACTGTCTTGGTTTTCGAACCAAACCGTGTAATGCGCGTTTCCTTTCTGATAGGTGAGATACGGCGACTTGGCCGCTTCACTCCACTGCACCTGGGCGCCGGTGTCGGCGATCAGCCGAGGCAGGTCGCGGTAGGGGATCGCCCGGTTCCCTTGTTCGCTCCACTCGTATCCGTAGCTAGGGACGCCCAGCAACAGCTTGCCTGCGGCGATTTTGCTCACCGCGAAACGGACGCAACTCTCCACCCACGGGTACGAGGCCACCGGACCCGCTTCCATCCAGGGACCGTGTTCGTCGTAGGTCATCATTTGCACGTAGTCGCTTTTGGCGCCGATGGCGGCGTAGTCGTATCCGTAGGTCCAGCTTTGGCGCGGATCGTCGGCGGTTTTGGCCGGGACGGAGACGATCAGTTTCTTGCCGGTCTGGTGGAGCCGGTCAGCCAGATCGCCGACGAGCACAGACAACTTGTCCCGGTCCGCAGCGGGCACGTTCTCGAAGTCGAGATTGACGCCGCTTGCTCCCGTTTGCTTCACGGCATCGAGCAAACCGTTGAGCAATTTGTTTTTGGCCGAATCGTTTGTCAGAATCGCGTGCGCGATCTGCCGGTCAAATGCCTGCTGGCCGTGGTTGGTCACCAACAGATAGGCGGAAATCCCCTCGGTTCGGGCGAGCGTGAGGGCGCTGGCGGGCGGTTTGCCGCTGAGCGAACCGTCAGCGGAAGCGTTCAGGCTGACGATCCCGATGTCGGAGACAATCGAGCGGTTGTGCAACAGCGACTGGTAGGAATGCGTGTCCCCGCTGTAATACTCGGCGTAATACCCGAATACTTTTTTCGCCGTGGACGGCTGTGCCGCCGGTTGGGCAAAAGGTTTCACATACGCGTACAAGTCTTCCATCCCGACCAGCGTCTCCGCATCCAAAGCGGAATCCTCGCGCGCAGGAGCCTCTGCCCGGAACGCGTGGGTGACGGAAAACGTCGGAACCAGTACGAGCAAACAGAGAAAGTACAGGAGTAGTCTTCGGTGTCTGAACATGGCTGCTCTCCTCTCGAAACGGTGTCACTGCTCTTTTCCCGCCCGGAAGGATTGGCAAACTGGGGCAAAAGTAGCGAATTTGGTGGAACGCCACGATTCCCCGGCGCATAGGCTACAGTGGAACAACGGGCGGAAGGGGAGAAATGGCGGTTGCAACAAACCTGGCGATGTTTAATTCATACTTGACATATCGGAATAATTTGATTAGGCTGTAAACATACAGAATCCCGCTGTTCAGTTGCAGCCTGTGTGAATCTCGACTAATTGAGTCGATATGATCGGGATGGGGGAGGACACATGAAGATCTCCAGCAGAGGCGAATATGCGCTGCGTGCGTTGCTCGTGCTCGGGAAAAGCAGGGGAGAAGTCCTGCCGATCGCGGATATCGCCGAGAGGACGTTGGTGCCGGTGAGCTACCTGGAGCACATCTTGTTGCAGTTGAAAATGCACGGGTTTGTGAAGAGCAAGCGGGGCTCGCGCGGAGGGTATGTGTTGCGCACGCCACCCGAGGAACTGACAGTGGGCGAGGTCATCCGCAGCCTGGAAGGACCGGTGGCCCCGATGGGATGTGTCAGTGTCACCGCGTACGAAGCGTGTCAACTGGAGTCCGGGTGTTTGTTAAAGCCGCTGTGGGCGCTGGTCCGCGACACCGTTGCCCACGTGTTGGACCGCACCACCCTGAATGATTTGCTGGAAAACAAACTTCATGCGGAAACGAGTGGAGGGGTAGCTCTTGCCGAACAATCGCAATGACTGGTTGTCAGATCCCTGGATTGAGCGTATTCTTCGAGCGTTGGACGGCCTGGAGTACGGCTCCGTACAGATTATCGTGCATGACTCGAAGATCACGCAGATTGAACGCACTGAGAAACAACGGTTCCCCCTGGAGCGCTTGTCGCAGGCAACCGGACGCACGGACACCAAATCGGAGCGAAAATGACAGTACGTATACCTGTTGGCCGATCGGACGACCGAAGGCCCCCATTTTCCTTGCAGATTGACCTGCGGGCAAACGGGGGCTTTTTTGCATTCCCGGCCGACCGGATACAAGATAAAAGGAGTGAAGAGAGATGTTCAAACGAAATCAACGTTGGCTGGGATGGATACTGTCGGGGGTTTTGGCGTTTGGACTGACGGGATGCGGGGATGGCGGCAGCGCGTCCGGCGGAAAAGCGGCGCCGGCTCAGGCGGCTTCCGGACAGGGGGGACAGGTGGAACTGCTTAATGTCTCGTACGATCCGACCCGCGAGCTTTACCAGGAATTCAACGAGAAATTCGCCGCGTACTGGGAGAAAAAAACCGGACAGCATGTCGTGATCAAACAGTCGCACGGCGGTTCCGGCAAGCAGTCGCGCGCGATCCTGGACGGTCTCGAAGCGGACGTGGCAACGCTGGCATTGGCGTACGACATTGACGCACTGACCACAACCGGCCTGATTCCGGCCGATTGGCAGAAACGGTTGCCTGACAACAGTTCCCCGTACACCTCGACGATCGTGTTTCTCGTACGAAAAGGAAATCCCAAGGGGATCAAAGACTGGGACGATCTGATCAAACCGGGCGTCTCCGTGATCACGCCCAACCCGAAAACATCGGGTGGCGCGCGCTGGAACTATCTGGCCGCGTGGGGATACGCGTTGAAGCACAACGGCGGCAACGAGGCGCAAGCCAAGGAGTTCGTCAGCAAGTTGTTCAAAAACGTGCCCGTGCTTGACTCGGGGGCGCGGGGAGCGACCACCACGTTTACCGAGCGGGGAATCGGCGACGTGCTGATCGCCTGGGAGAACGAGGCGTTTCTTGCGCTCAAGGAATTCGGCAGCGACAAATTTGAGATCGTGGCCCCGTCGGTGAGCATTCTGGCGGAACCGCCGGTCACAGTGGTTGACAAGGTGGTCGACAAACGAGGTACGCGCAACGTCGCGCAAGCCTACCTGGAATACCTCTACTCCGAAGAGGGGCAGGAGATAGCCGCCAAAAACTTCTACCGTCCACGGCTTGCTTCTGTTGCCGCCAAGTATGCCAACCAGTTTCCGAAAATCGAGCTGTTTACCATCAACGAGTTGTTCGGCGATTGGCAAAAAGCGCAAAAAACCCATTTTGCCGACGGCGGTGTGTTTGACCAGATTTACAAACCTTGACTGATGCTAGGATGGAGGCAGTAACGACACAAGAAAAGCGAAAGGATGGAAGGGAATGGCGTTGGTGCGCAAACGCGGCGTCTTGCCAGGATTTGGCCTGACGCTCGGGTTCAGCCTGTTTTACGTAAGCCTGATGGTGCTGCTTCCGCTCGCAGGGTTGTTCCTCAAGACAGCCGCGCTCAGTTGGGAACAATTTTGGAAAACGGTGAGCGACCCGCGGGTGGTGGCTTCCTATGAACTCAGCTTTGGAGCGGCGTTTATCGCTGCGGCGATCAATGCGGTATTTGGCTTGCTGTTGGCCTGGGTGCTGGTCCATTATTCATTCCCCGGCAAACGGATCGTCGACGGTTTGATCGATTTGCCGTTCGCCCTGCCCACTGCGGTGGCCGGGATCGCGCTGACCTCGATATACGCCGAGAACGGCTGGATTGGCCATTACCTCAGTCTTTTCGGGGTGAAGGCCGCCTTTTCGCCCCTGGGAGTGGTGATTGCGCTGACGTTTGTCAGTCTGCCGTTCGTCGTGCGAACCGTCCAGCCGGTCCTGGAAGAGATCGACAAGCAAACGGAAGAGGCGGCGGCTATGCTGGGAGCCAACCGGTGGCAAACGTTCGCCAGGGTGATTCTGCCACAGATCGTTCCCGCGCTGTTGACCGGATTCGCGCTGGCGTTCGCCCGCTCCATCGGCGAGTACGGGTCGGTCGTGTTTATCTCCGGCAACATGCCGATGCGCACCGAGATCACCCCGCTGTTGATCATGGCCAAACTGGAACAGTTCGATTACGCGGGCGCTACCGCGATCGCCGTGGTGATGCTGGTCGTTTCGTTCGTGTTGCTGCTGGTCATCAACGGATTGTTGTGGCGTTGGCAAAAACGAAGACTTGCCTGACCGGGAGGGAGAGAGATGATTCGTCTGACGGAGTCGGGATGGGTTCGCTGGCTGTTGATCGCCGGCGCCTTGACCTTTCTCGTGCTGTTATTGATTGTTCCCTTGGTCGCCGTCTTTGCCGAGGCGTTTCGAAAAGGGGCGGCGGCCTACCTGGACGCCATCCGCGAGCCAGAGGCAATGGCGGCGGTTCGGCTGACGCTGGTGACGGCCGCTGTCGCCGTTTTGCTCAACACCGTATTCGGGGTGGCGGCGGCATGGGCAACCGCCAAGTTCCGGTTTCGCGGAAAAGAACTGCTGCTCACCTTGATCGATATTCCGTTTGCCGTCTCGCCTGTCATCTCCGGGCTGGTCTTCGTGCTCTTGTTCGGCACGCAGGGGCTGTTCGGACCGTGGCTGGCGGAGCACGGGCTGAAGATTGTGTTTGCCGTGCCGGGTATTATCCTGGCGACAACGTTTGTCACCTTTCCGTTCGTTGCCCGCGAACTGATTCCGGTGATGCAGGCACAGGGGACGGATGAAGAGGAAGCGGCGGTTTCGCTCGGCGCGGGAGGGTGGCAGACGTTTTGGCGGGTGACCCTTCCCAATATCAAATGGGCCTTGCTGTACGGGATCATTCTCTGCAACGCGCGGGCGATGGGCGAATTCGGGGCGGTGTCGGTGGTCTCCGGCCACATTCGCGGCTTGACCAACACCGTTCCGCTGCACGTGGAAATCTTGTACAACGAATACAACTTTACCGCCGCGTTCGCCGTCGCGTCCCTGCTCGCCGTGCTTGCGCTGGTGACGTTGGTCGTAAAAGGCGTTGTCGAATGGAAAACCGAGCGGCTGCTCGCACGGGAACAGGATGCCATCAGCAGATGAAAGGAGAATCGCCATGAGTATCGAGATTCGACAGATTCGCAAAACGTTCGGCGCGAGCGCGGCCGTCCGCGACATCGATCTTAAAATCGAGACAGGGGAGCTGGTTGCCCTGCTCGGGCCGTCCGGATCGGGCAAAACGACGCTTTTGCGGTTGATTGCGGGATTGGAAGCGGCGGACAGCGGAACGATTCTGTTTGACGATCAGGCGGTTACCGGCGCGAGTGTGCGTGATCGCCGGGTCGGGTTCGTCTTTCAGCACTACGCGCTGTTTCGGCACATGACGGTGTACGACAACATCGCCTTCGGCCTGAAAGTCCGTCCGCGCAAAAGCCGCCCGTCGAAACAGCAAATTCGCGAGCGGGTCAGGGACTTGCTTGCACTCGTCCAGTTGGAGGGACTGGAATCGCGTTACCCTTCCCAACTGTCGGGCGGACAGCGGCAACGTGTCGCCCTGGCCAGAGCGCTTGCCATAGAACCACAGGTGCTACTGCTGGACGAACCGTTCGGAGCACTGGACGCCAAAGTGCGCCAGGAGTTACGGCGCTGGCTTCGCCAACTCCACGATAATCTGCACATCACCAGCGTGTTCGTCACGCACGATCAGGAAGAGGCACTGGAAGTGGCCGACCGCGTCGTCGTGATGAACAACGGCCGGATTGAACAGGTGGGAACGCCCGATGAGGTGTACCATCGGCCGGCCAATCCGTTTGTGTACAGTTTCCTCGGGAGAGTCAACGTGTTTCGCGGCGGGGAGTGGGAAGGACGGGCGGGCATCGCCCCGGCGGAAACCGCCGCGACGGGATCGCCAGCCGTCGGTTACATCAGGCCGCATGAGCTTGAACTTTTTGCCGCACCCGTTCACCCGTCCGCGATCGAAGCGACGATTGCCCGCATGTATCGCCTGGGCCCGGTGGTTCGGCTGGAATTGAAACGCCGCGACAACGCGGAGCTGGTGGAAGCGGAGATCAGCGACGAACGCTACCGGCAGCTCAACCTGCAGCCGGGTGACACGGTATTCGTCAGCCTGCAAAAGATTCGTTTGTTTGCGGAGAAAGCCGACAACGAGGACAATGGCCAGGACGTTGTGCCGCTGGCGATTCAGCCCGCCAACCCCGGCATCCAGATTTCCTGACAGCGACTACGCCCCCGCCTTTTGTCGCACACTGATAAGAGACGACGAAAGGCAGGGGATCGAGATGCAACCGATAGCAAGCAGCCTGGAAGGCAGAGAAAGCACGTTCGGCCAGGTGCGGCAAGCGCTTGCGCCGGAAGGATTTACGCTGGCAAACTGGGAGTACGACCGGGGCTTTTTCGACAAGCAACTGGATGACAAGGCCATGGTCTACCTGCGCCTGCCGTTTGAGGTGACCGAGGGCGAGTTGGACAACGCCGAGGCCCGCATCCGGTTTGGCACGCCGTTTGTGCTCAAACACGTCTATCAGACGGGCAACGATCCAACCATTGGCTATTTCGCCAGTCAAACCGTCGCACCGTTGGTCAATCAGTTTCAAGAACCGGTTGACAAAGACGCGCCCGTCGATCCGTTCTGGGCGGAGCAGGCGAAGCGGGTCGTGCGCCGGGTGGAGAGCCTGATTGGCTGACGCAAGGAACGGGGCGGGATTTCCCGGTGTGAAGAAGCCCGCCCTTTTTGTTTTGTAAGAAAATGTAAAATTTTCAAAGAAACCGAACGGAGCCGTTTCGGCAAAAACGGACGGGACGGGAGACTTTTGGCTGGCAGGGCGAGCGGCGGATGCGCAACTGTGGTATAGTGGGGGTAGCAAGAGAGATGACACGTGGTTTTGCCACAGACGAATAGCGAGGGTACAAGCTAGATGAAGATTGCAACAGTCTTGCGCAACGACGACTACACGCGCCAGGTGGAAAGGGCGTTGAAGGAAAAACTGTCCGCAAGCCCCACACGCAACTACCGGTTCGTCACCGATCCAAAGGAGAAACCCGATCTGGTGCTGTCCATCGGCGGAGACGGCACCTTGCTGGAGGCGGTGCACGAATTCGGGGTTGAGCCTACCTATGTGGGCATTCACACCGGCCACCTTGGCTTTTACGCCGACTGGCGGCCGGACGAACTGGATGAGTTCGTCGCGGCGCTGGAGGACCCCCACCCGTTCATCGCGGAATATCCGACCGTCCAATGCCGGATTCACATGCGGGACGGCGAGACGCGCACCTTCTGGGCGCTCAACGAAATGGTGATCCGCAACGCCACGTTGTCGACGCTGGTCGTCTGCGTATTTATCAACGGAGAAGAGTTCGAGACGTTTCGCGGTGACGGCCTGATCGTCTCGTCGCCGTCGGGTAGCACGGCCTACAACAAGGCGGTCAACGGAGCGATTGTCCATCCGTCGATCGAAGCGATCCAGTTGTCGGAGATCGCCTCGATCAACAACCAGACCTACCGGACGATCAACTGTTCGCTGGTGTTGCCCAAACATCACGAGGTGGAGTTGATCGTGATGAATCCGGAGATTTTGATCGGACTGGACCGCGACCAGGCCGTGTGGAAGCAGGTTCGCTCGATTACCTGCCGGGTTGGCACCGACAAGGTGAAGTTCGCCCGCTACAAGAAACTGCCGTTCTGGGGCCGGGTGCGCAACGCGTTTATTGCCGATTCCTGAACGGTCGTCGCGTGGGACAAGTCACCAGCTTCCCGCCTCTTGGTAGACTTCCCGCAACGTGCGGAAGCCTTTTTGCAAGGCCCGCTCAACGTAGATCGCCCACAGCCGGGCGGCGGCCAGCGCGTCGTGGTAGGCGTCGTGCCGTTTCCCGATGGCAATCTGGTGACGCTTGCACAGGGCGTCCAGCGAAGCGTCACCCAGCGGCCCCTCGCACAACCGGATCAACAGCATCGTGTCGATCAGCCGGTGGGCCAGCTTGGTGCGCCCCGTTTTCCACAGGGCCGCCTGCAAGAAGTCGCGCTCATGCCGCGAGTGGTGGGCGACGAGCGGGCGGTTGCCGACAAATTGAAAAAAGCGGGAGAGCGCCAGAACCAGATCAGGGGCCGCATCCAGTTGTGCCTGCGTGAGGCCGGTCAGCGCCTGGATGTGAGCGGGAACGCTTCGCTTGGGATTGACCAGGGTGGAGAAACGCTCTTGTTGGCGCACCTCTGTGCCGCAAACGGCAACGGCGCCGATGGCGATGATCTCGTCTCCCTGGCGAGAGTGAAACCCGGACGTTTCCAGGTCGACGACCACCACCTCCAGACCGTCGAGCGGCAGGTCGGCGCTGTCGGCGTTTTGCACCGCTTTGGTCATCGAGCGCAAAAACGCGAGATGTTGCGGATCGTTCTCTACAACCGCCGAGGAAAACGACGGCGGGACGCCCCGTTCCCGATAGAGGTTCCACATGCGTTGAAACGCGTTCCAGTTTGGTTTCATCAAAGCTCTCCTTCCATCCAAATCCTCGGGCCCGACAAGTCTTGAAGGGAAAACCAGGCCCGGCGATCAGCGCATGTACCGGCTGGAGGTGAGCGATTGCAAGCGCAAGGCGAGCCGCATCATCGCCTGTAACGCCGCCCGCAGTTCGTGCGGTGCCTTGGACAGCTTCAGGTAGCTGTTGCTGTCATAGTCGCCGTCCTGCCAGTGGAGCGGCGCGATCAGGCGCAGGGTGAGAATGTTGCGAAACTGTTGTTCCACGTCCCGGCACAGCTCTTCCGGCCAGATCTGCCGCTCCCGCAGCGCATCCAGCCGCTCCAGCGTTGGGGTAAGGCGAATGCCGGCTACGAGCGACCAGAGGCGGACGCAGTTGACAAAAGGCAGGTAGACGCCGTTCTTGATGTTGACGGCGCCGCTGTATTTGCCCTGGATCTCCACCAACAGGCGTCCGAACCAGCCGAGCGGCACCCGGTGGTACAAGGTGTTGCTGACCAGCCGAGGGATCAGTTCGGGATGATCGGCCAACGTCTGGTGGTAATGTTCTTTCACTTCGGCAAACAGAGCGGGATCGCCCACGAGAAGCCGCGCGTCGCCTGCCATCAGCAGGTAGCGCACATGCTCCCAACTCGGGACGTCCCGCCAGTTGTCAAACGCCGCTTTCCACTGGGCGGGAGTCCCCCGCCAGCGCGGATTGGAGCAGATCACATTGCCCCGGCAGGGCGGATAGCCGACCGCCTCCATTCCGTGCACGATGACGTCGGCCAGCCGTTCGAAGTAGCGGTGGATACGCTCCCGCTCGTTTGCGTCCAGCCCGTCCGGCATCTGATAGATCAGCCCGTTGTCCTGGTCGCTGATCAGCGCCTGCTCCTTCCTCCCGCCGCTGCCGAAGAGCACGAATGCGTACGGCACGGGCGGTTCGCCCATGCCGGAAGCGGCCGTCTTCTCCACGGACAGCCTGATGACCTGTCTTGTGATCTGTTCGTGCGAATCGCTCACCGGCCCGGTGAGCCGCGCGAACGCGTCCCATTCGGCCGCCGCCCGCACGACTTCCGCCAGTTCGCGGTGAATCGCCGCCAGTTCGCCGAATTGGCGCGCACGGGCGATTCGTTTTGACTGATCAGGTAAGAGAATGTGATGCGTTCCCAGAGACATCCCCGCCTTCCCGATAGACTGCCCCTGTCTTCTCAAGCGAATGGCCGGCTGTGACCAGCAACTCGGGATAGCCGTAGCCGCCGTGTTCGCTCAGGTCGAGTCCGACCACCTCCTCTTCTTCGGTGACGCGCAGGCCCATTGTCGCTTTCATGATCCCAAGCACCACATACGAGGCGAGGAAAACGTAGACGAAAGCGCCGAAGACGCCGAGCGCCTGTACGCCCAACTGGTGGAAGCCGCCGCCGTAGAACAGGCCCGGTGCGCCGATCCCGGTTTGTGCCACCAGTTCGGGGGTGGCAAACAGACCGGTGGAAAGGGTTCCCCAAATCCCGGCGACGCCGTGCACGGAGAAGGCGAAGACCGGGTCGTCGATGCCGATTCGGTCAAAGAAAATCGCGGTGTAGAAGGTGATGATGCCGGCGATTGCGCCAATCACGATCGCGGCCCACGGCTCGACGAACGCGCACGCGGCAGTGATCGCCACCAGTGCGGCCAGCACACCGTTGAGCATGCTCGGGATGTCCGCCTTGCCCATCACGGCCCAGGAGATCACCAATGCCGCCACCGCACCGGCCGCCGCCGCCAGGTTGGTGGTGAGGGCCACATAGCCGAAGAATCCGGAAAGCGACCCGAATGTCGATCCGGCGTTGAAGCCGAACCAGCCCACCCACAGAATCATCACGCCAAGCACCGTGTAGACCTGGTTGTGTCCGGGGATCAGGTTGGACGAGCCGTCCTTGTTGTACTTGCCGATTCGCGGCTTCAACAGGATCGTGGCCGCCAGCGCGGCAACCGCCCCTTGCAGATGCACCACGGTCGATCCGGCGAAGTCCTGCATGCCCAGTTTGGCGAGCCAGCCGCCGCCCCACACCCAGTGGCCGACGACAGGGTAAATCAAGACCGTAAACAATACGCCGAAGACGAAATATACGGACAATTTGGCCCGTTCCGCGAACCCGCCCCAGGCGATCGCCAGGGAGACCCCGACAAACCCCAACTGGAACAGAAACTTGATACCGGCAGGAATTGTCGTGTACGAAAGCGATTCAAACGCCGCTTTTGCCTGCTCCTCCGTGCCGTTGAAGAAAAATCCGGTCAATCCGATCAACGAATTGCCGTTGCCGAAAGTCAGGCCAAAACCGAGCGCCCAGAAGGCCAGGCTGCAAATCCCGAAGGTCAGGATGGTTTTGCCCGCCACGTGCCCCGCGTTTTTCATCCGGGTCGAACCGGTTTCAAGCAAGGCGAACCCCGCTTGCATAAAAATGACCAAAATAGCCGCAATCATCACCCACGTGGCATCTACCGCGGAGGCGACCTCTGAAACGGCAGGCTCACCAGCCAACAAGATCATCGTTCCCCACTCCTTTTCATGTCAGGTATGGTTACTCTCTTTGTGTATTTATGTAAGATTATATGACGTTGAAAGACGTCATGCAACAATTTTTTGTATTCGTGTAATGTTATCTGACATAAATCTGAAAAAAAGACCAGCCTTTCTCCTACAAGGAAACAGGCTGGTCTTCCTTTGTGGTTTTCCATTCCCGTCTGCCCAGGAAGTAGCCGGTTGCCGTCATCGCCAGCAAGAACAGGCCGCTTGCCGCAAACAGCCGCTCGATCGGCCAGCGGCCAAGCCAGAGCGCACCAAGGGTGCTGGAGAGAATGGAAAACCAGGTGTAGCCGAGCATGTTGAGCCCGTATATCTTGCCGGTGTTGCCCGTCTCCGCTTCCGTCTGGATCGCGGTGACGAGCGGGATGCCGATCACCGGGCCACCCAAACCGGCCATCGCCGCCGAAGCGAACACGACGGGCAGGTGTGACCCGCTGAACGCCAGCGTCAGGTACCCGACGCTTTGACACATCCAGCCTGCCAGGATGAACAGCAGGGGATTGCGGCAGGTGATCCGGGTCATCAACAGGCTGCCGACCAGATTGCCCACGCCGTAAAAGCCGATCAGTGTCCCCAGCATGCCGGCATCCCCCTTGCCCAGTTGGTCGGCCAATACGGGAAACCCGACGGTCCAACATATTTGCCAGACCAGGTATCCCATGTTGCCGAACAGCAGGATGTAAAACAGCATCCGTTTGTGCCACACTTCCGTTGTCGCCTGGCGGACATCGATCCAGTATTGGCGAAACGTCAGCGCAGAAGCGGCGGCAAAAGCGGGTGAGTCATCGCGCAGCGGGTGGCGGATCGACCGCACACACAGAGCGGAGAACAGGTAACTTGCGGCGTTGGCGTAAAACAGCACAGCCAGCGGGAGAACGGAGGCGAGCACTCCGATCATCATCGGTGCGGCGATGCGGATTGTGCGAAACGTGGTGTCCAGCACCGCGTTGGCCTGGCCGAGCGACCCGGGCGGCAACACAGTGCGCAGGGCGACGGTGCGGGCCGGGTGGAACAGAGTGGTAAACATGCCGATGCCGAACTGGGCGAGCAAGAACCAGGCGAATTGGTCGACACGCAAGAGGGCCATCGTGCCCACGACCAGCACGATCGCCATTCGCGCCAGGTCGGCTCCGATCATCAACCGCCTTGGACTGAGCCGATCGGCCAGCATGCCCCCGGCCAGGTAAAACAGAAATCCGGCCGCCATGTCCGGAATGCTCACCAGGCTGAGCGCGGAGGGAGACTTGGTTTGCTGCAAGAGGTACCAGAGCAGCGCGATCCCGTAAAACTGGTCGCCCACGTTGGAGGCGACCTGCGCCAGCCACAGCCGGACGAACGCTCGGTTGTGCCAGAGGAAAGCGGGCACGATATAAACCTCCCTATCGTTCAAAATTTTTTATTACTATAACAGGAAATTGCCGGAAAGGAAAGGCGTGAGCATACCGGGCGAAAAATATTCGCGCTGTCTTTGAATAGCAACCGTTTTTTGGCGGATTCTATATGACAGCAAGGAGGTGACAGGCGATGACCGTGGCAAATCAGGTGAAACAAACGCTGGCCAGTCTGAAAAGCGCGCAGGCGAATCTGGAGTCGTTCGCTCTGAACACGCAAAACCAGCAGGCGAAACAACTGTACACGCAAGCGGCGCAAACCACCCAGTCGATTGTCAACACGCTGGAACAGCGCGTGACAGAGTTGGAAAACGAAGAACCGCAGTACCAAGGGTTCTGACATCATCACTTCGGGTCAGAGAGAGGATCGCTCTCTCTTCCCCTTTTTTATCCGTGCTGTCTCGCTCCCTTTACGTGCCGGTGTCGTCTAAGAGGAGGAACATGTCATGCCTGATTGGGCAAATATCGTGATCCGCTCATTTATCTCTATCGTCTACCTGTTCGCGCTGACCAAGCTGATCGGGAAACGGCAACTGTCGCAGATCACGTTTTTTGAATACATCGTCGGCATTACGGTCGGTTCGATGGCGGCGTTTATGGCCACTGAAATGGACGGACCGATGTACCACAGCCTGATCGCGATGGCGATCTACGCCCTGTTTCCCGTGGTGATGGGGTGGCTGGCACTCAAGAGCAAGGCGATCCGCAATCTGGTGGACGGAAATTCTACCGTGCTGGTCAAAGACGGCAAGATTCTCGAAGACAATCTGAAAAAAGAGCGCATGTCCGTTGAAGAACTGATGGAACAGTTACGGCTGAAAAACGCGTTCAAGGTAGCCGACGTGGAATTTGCCGTAATGGAGCCGAACGGACAGGTCAGCGTGCTGTTGAAGGCGCAGAACCAGCCTCTCACGCCCAGGCATCTCAACCTGGCGGTGGCGCCGGAGAAAGAACCGCAATCCGTCATTATGGATGGGGAGATCATGGATGAACCGTTGGCGACGATTGGTCTGAACCGCGCCTGGCTGAAGGCCGAGCTGGAAAAAGCCGGAGTGGCGCTGGAAAACGTCTATCTGGGCCAGGTGGACAAGGATGGCCAGTTGTACCTGGACTTGTACGATGACAAGCTTCAGGTGCCCCAGCCGCAGACGCTGAAGCTGACCTACGCGACGCTGAAAAAATGCCAGGCGGATCTGGAGTTGTTCGCCTTGTCCACGCAAAACAGACAGATGAAGCAGTTGTACGAAGCGGAATCGGAACGCTTGCAGCGGGTGATCGATGAGGTCACGCCGTTGTTGACGCGATAGACAACGGGAGATGGTGGTATGGCAAATCAGAAAAAGCAGAAGCTGACGATCACACAGCAGCAGTATCAGGATTTGGCCAGACGGCATGAGCCAAAACGGCCCGTCGTTCGCAACATCGTTCGCGCGTATGCGGTCGGCGGACTGATCTGCGTGATCGGCCAGGTGGTGCAAGAGATGTTTATCCACGTCTTTCACTTCTCGGAAAAATCGGCGTCCAATCCGACCGTGGCGGTGCTGATTTTTGGCTCCGTGCTGCTGACCGGGCTTGGGGTGTATGACCGGATCGCGCAATGGGCAGGCGCGGGAACAGTGGTGCCGGTGACCGGGTTTGGCAACGCGATAGCGTCGGCAGCGATCGAGCACCGCAGCGAGGGCTTTGTGCTCGGTGTCGGCGGCAACATGTTCAAACTGGCCGGATCGGTGATCGTGTTCGGGGTGTTTGCCGCGTTTGTCATCGGGCTGTTGAAGACACTGATCACGCTGGGAGGGTGAAACAATGCGCCAAGGGCATCAGACATGGGTGTTTTCCGGCAGGCCGACGATCATCGGGGCGGCGGCCATCGGTGGACCATTCGAGGCCAAAGGGCCGCTGGCGGACGATTTCGACACCCTGCACGGCGATTTGATGATGAATCAGGACAGTTGGGAAAAGGCGGAGAAGGCGCTGCTGGAAGAGGCGTGCGACAAGGCGATCGAAAAAGCGGGTCTGACGAAGGACAAGATCCAGTTCTTTCTGGGCGGAGACCTGATGAACCAGATTATTTCATCCAATTTTGCGGCGCGCACCTTGGGAGTGCCGTTTCTTGGCCTGTTCGGCGCGTGTTCGACGGCGATGGAGGGACTGGCCCTGGCGTCGCTTATCGTCGACAGCCGCTCGGCGGACTATGTGTTGGCTGGCACGTGCAGTCACAACAGCGCGGCGGAAAAGCACTACCGCTATCCCACGGAATACGGTTCGCAAAAGCCCCCGACCGCGCAGTGGACAGTGACCGGGGCGGGAGCTGCGGTTGTGGCCGCGTCGGGACAGGGGCCTTGTGTCACCTCGGCGACGATCGGCCGGGTGGTGGACATGGGGATGACCGATCCGTTCAACATGGGGGCGGCGATGGCGCCGGCCGCGTTGGACACGATCGAGGCCCATTTTCGCGACCGGCGGCTGCCGTTTGATTATTACGATCTCATCGCGACCGGCGATTTGGGAAAAGTGGGCCACTCGATTTTGTCCGAGCTGTTACCCAAGCACCATCTGCACGTGCCGCTTGAGCGTTATGTGGACTGCGGCATGTTGATCTACGGTGACAATCCCAACGTCTGGTCCGGCGGCAGCGGGTGCGGTTGTGTCGCCACGGTCACCTACGGCCACCTGCTAAACGGGATGCGCGAAGGCAAGTGGAAGCGCATTCTGGTGATCGCCACCGGCGCCCTGCTCTCGCCGATTAGCTACCAGCAGAAGGAGACGATTCCTTGCGTCGCCCACGCTGTCTCGATCGAAGCGGAGTAAGGAGGAGAGTGCGATGATTTTTTTGTGGGCCTTTCTTGTCGGCGGGGCGATTTGCGCCGTCGGTCAATTTTTGATGGACGTGGTGAAATTGACACCCGCCCATACGATGACGGCGCTCGTCGTCACCGGCGCGGTGCTGGACGGACTCGGTCTGTACGAACCATTGATCAAATTTGCCGGCGCCGGCGCTTCGGTGCCGATTACCAGTTTTGGCAACGCCTTGGTGCACGGAGCGATGACCGAGGCGCAGCAACATGGCGTGATCGGAGTGTTGACCGGCATCTTCGAAGTGACGAGCGCCGGGATTTCAGCGGCGATTGTATTTGGCTTTTTCGCCGCCGCCGTGTTTCGTCCCAAAGGCTGACCCGCTATCGTCTGATCGTTTCTTTTCTTTAATCTTCTTTCTCGCTTTTTGTCAATAGGTGCCTTCCAACCTTTTCCTGGCGGATAGAGATCGTCTTCGTTGACGAATCTAAAGTTCAATCAGGAAGAAAGAGTGAAACCTCCACTCTCCCTTGATTTGGTATACTAAAAGAAAATCGCAGCAGATGGGACAACGGCTGAAGGGAGCGTTCAACCGTGGAGGAGCGCGTAATCATCGTCGAAGGAAAAACCGATCGGGACCGTTTGCTTCGGGTTTTGGCCGAACCGGTTCCGATTTATTGCACCAACGGAACCTACAGCAGCGACAAGGCCGACCGGCTCCACCGCCAGATCGGCGCCGAAGCGGAGATTTATGTCTTCACCGACGAAGACGACAGCGGCAAAAAGTTGCGCGCCCAGTTGCGCGAAGATTTCCCCGACGCCATTCACATAAGGACGAGGCGAATGTTTGCGCAGGTAGCCAACACGCCGCTGGATCAACTGGCGGAAATCCTGGAGAAGTTCGGGTTTCTCGTGCAGCGGCCACAGGGATAAAAGCGGCCTCTTGTGGCAATACCAGTAGGGAGGAATGTCACAGGAGGCAGAAGAGATGAACGCATTTTGGACGTTTTTTCAGCAGATGAACCTGTTCGCGTGGATTTTGGGTGTGTTCGTCGCCCATGCGGCGTTGTACCTATTGTTGGGCACCCCCACCTGGCTGTCGACCACCCTGCTCGCCACGGCTGTCTGGGCGGCGGCGCTGTTCGCGCTGAAGCTGGCGGCCAGACGGCGGGTGGAAAACGGGGGGAGGGGGCAACAACCTTGAGGAAACTACACAAGGCGCTGCTCTCGTCTGTCGCCGTTATGCTGGCCGTCCTGTCGCCGCTGGGAAGCGGTGGGGGCACGGTCTTCGCGGCAGCGGCCCAACCGGCCCCTGACACGGATGTCTATATCGTCAAACCTGGCGACAGCTTGTGGAAGATCGCCGTCAAGTACCAGGTGGGGCTTTCCGAGATCATTCGGGCCAATCCGCAGTTTGCCAATCCTCATCTGATCTATCCCGGCAACAAGGTGACCGTGCCGCTTTTAAGCGCAGTCAAGGCGATCGAGAACCAGGTGGTCGCGCTCGTCAACCGGGAGCGGACCAATCGGGGGCTGCGGCCGCTTGCGGCCAACTGGCAACTGGCGCGGGTGGCGCGGATCAAGTCGCAGGACATGCGGGATCGAAGGTACTTTTCCCATCAGTCGCCGACGTATGGCTCGCCGTTTCAGATGATGCGGTCATTTGGCATCAGCTATACAAGCGCCGGGGAAAACATCGCCGCCGGTCAGAAGACGGCAGCCGATGTGATGCGCGGCTGGATGAACAGCCCCGGACACCGGCAAAACATCCTGAATCCCCAGTTTACGCAGATCGGCGTCGGCTACGCCAAAGGGGGCAGCTACGGAACCTATTGGACCCAGATGTTTATCCGGCCGTGACGCAATCAACCAAAAACGCTTCCGGTTCTCCGCCTGTGCGGGAGACTCGGAAGCGTTTTGTCATGACTTGTTACCACTTGCCCAACAACTGCAGGGTGATGATGCCCGCGCCGAGCACCCAGACGTATACGGCGAAGCCTTTCATCGAGCCCAGGCTGATCAGCCGAAGCATCCAGCGGATCGCCAGATAACCGGAAAGGAAGGCAAACACGGTGCCTGCGAGCATCGGCAGAAACAATGCCGTTTCCGGCGGTTGTTCCACCAAGTCCTTGGTTTGCAGCACCACGGCGCCGAGGATCGCCGGCAACGACAAAAGGAACGAGAACCGGGCGGCGTCGGCGCGGTCGATGCCTCGCAACAAGGCACCCGCGATCGTCAGGCCGGAACGGGAGATGGCGGGCAGGATCGCCGCGCCCTGCAGGGTGCCGATGATCAGGGCGTCCGTGTAGTTGATCTGCTCGAACGAACGGTGCCCCTTGCGCATCGACTCCACCGCCCAGAGGATCAGACCCGTGGCGATGAATTCCACGCCGATCGTCTGGCCGGTGCGGGAGATTTCCTCGAAGTAGTCCTTGAACGACAAGCCGATAATCGCGGTCGGGATGGTGCCGACGATCAGGAGGCGGCTCAGGCGGCTGAACGGATGCGTCAGGATGTGCTTCACTTCCTCCCAAAAGACGACGATCACCGCGACCAGCGTGCCCAGGTGAAGCAGGGTGTCAAACAAGAGTCCCGCTTCGCGCAGCCCGAACATTTTCCCGAACAGAACCAGATGGCCGGTACTGGAAATCGGCAAAAACTCAGTCAAGCCTTGGACGATGCCAAGAAAAATGGATTCCAGGTATTCCAACATCGCGTTTCGCTCCCATCGCAGATGATTCTCCCGGGTCCCAAAGAAACCCGGACAACACATGTGTATGTGCAAGCCGTGCAGACTTGTCTATTTTACCATGGTTTTGAGGCGCGGTGGTAAAGCAGGTGTAAAAATCGTCAAGCTGTCTTTCACCTTTGCCGGGACACTTCCGGCGTGGGCGTCATGGTCAACATTGTGTATAATGAGAAATAACCAATCCAATGGAAAGGGTGTGGCCGGGATGCGCGATGTGGACTACATGTCGTTGGCCTTACAGATGGCGCGCGGTACGGCGGGACAAACCAGCCCCAATCCCGTGGTCGGGGCGGTCGTCGTTCGCGACGGCGCGATCGTCGGCCTGGGTGCCCACCTGAAGGCGGGTGAACCGCACGCGGAAGTGCACGCGCTGCGCATGGCGGGGGAAAAGGCGCGGGGCGCCACCCTGTACGTCACGCTGGAGCCATGCAGTCATCACGGGCGGACGCCCCCTTGCGCCGAGGCGATCGTTCAGGCGGGTGTGTCGCGCGTCGTGGTCGCCACGCTGGATCCGAACCCGCAGGTGTCCGGGCGGGGCGTGGGCCGCTTGCGCGAAGCCGGCGTGGACGTCACGGTGGGTGTGTTGGAGACGGAGGCGCGCAAGTTGAATGAAATCTTTTTCCACTACATCACCACCAAAAGGCCGTTCGTGACCGTGAAGACCGCGAGCACGCTGGACGGCAAGGTGGCTACCGAGACGGGACACAGCCGCTGGGTGTCCGGTGCGGCCGCCAGGGAAGAAGTGCACATCCTGCGCCACCAGTACGACGCGATTCTGGTCGGGGTGAACACGGTGATCACCGACGATCCGGCATTGACGGTACGGATGGAGGGGGAAGGCCGCCATCCGGTGCGGGTGATCCTCGACACCACGCTGCGCATACCGTTGACCGCCCGCGTGGTCAACGACGGCGTCGCCCCCACCTGGGTGTACACGACTGAGCGCGCGCCGCTTGCGAAACAGCAGGCGTTGGCGGAAAAAGGGGTCACGGTGATTAGGCTGGACGAAAGCGACAAGGTGGATGTGCTTAGCGTGCTGCAATCGCTCGGCCAGCGGGGGATCACCTCGCTGTTGGTCGAGGGCGGCGCGGCGATCAACGGGGCGTTTCTCGCCGCCCGTGCCATCAACAAGGTAATCAGCTACGTCTCGCTGAAACTGGTGGGCGGAGCCGGAGCGCCGACGCCGTTTGGCGGCAGCGGCATCCTGTCGATGGAGGACGCGATCCCCTTGCGCGACATCGAAGTGGAGCGGATCAGCGAACAAGATTTGCGGATTGTCGGCTATCCGCAGTTCGAGTAGAGAGGGGGAGCGGACAGCCGTGTTTACAGGCATCGTGGAGGAATTGGGCTGTGTGGCCGCGATCGAAGGCGGCGCCCAGTGGAGTCGGCTGTTGATTCAGGCGAACAAGGTGCTGGAGGATGTCCGGCTTGGCGACAGCATCGCGGTCAACGGGGTTTGTCTCACGGTGACGTCGTTCACGTCCACCCATTTTACCGCGGACGTGATGCCGGAGACGATGAAGAAGACCAGCCTCGGGCGGCTAAAGCGCGGACAGGTGGTCAACCTGGAGCGGGCGATGGCGATGGGAGACCGGTTCGGCGGCCACATCGTCTCCGGACACATAGACGGCACGGGGGTGATCCTATCGCGGGAACCGCATGCCAACGCGGTGTTGTTCCACATCCAGGCGCCGCGCGACCTGCACCGGTACATGGTGGCGCGCGGTTCGATCACCGTGGACGGGATCAGCCTGACGATCGTCGACACCACAGGCGAAGGGTTCACCATTTCGATCATCCCGCACACCTTGGGGCATACCAACTTGCGGGACAAGTATCCGGGAGACATCGTCAACCTGGAGTGCGACATCATCGGCAAGTACATCGAACGACTGCTCCTCGGGCCGGTGACGCAAGGACAACCGCAGCGGGCGGAGTCGCTCGGGATCGATTTTCTGCGCGAGCACGGGTTCGCGTGACCAGATTAGGCAGCGAGGGGGAGACAGGATGTTTCACACCATTGAAGAAGCCTTGGAAGACTTGAAAAACGGCAAGCCGGTGATTGTCGTCGACGACGAGGACCGCGAGAACGAAGGGGATTTCGTCTGCCTGGCGGAAGCGGCCACGCCGGAGATGATCAATTTCATGGTGACGCATGGACGCGGACTGGTCTGCGTGCCGATCACCGAGGAGCGGGCGCGGCAGTTGAACCTCAAGCCGATGGTCGAGGTGAACACCGACAAGCAGGGAACGGCGTTTACCGTGTCGATCGACGAGATCACCACGCACACCGGCATCTCCGCGTTTGAGCGATCACAGACGATTCTGGCGATGCTCGACGAAAGCAAAGGGGCGGACCACTTCCGCCGGCCGGGGCACATTTTTCCGCTGATCGCCAAAAAAGGCGGGGTCCTGCGGCGCGCCGGCCATACGGAAGCGGCCGTTGACCTGGCGCGGCTTGCCGGCAGCTATCCGGCCGGGGTTATTTGTGAAATCATGAACGAAGACGGCTCGATGGCCCGGCTGCCGCAACTCGTCGAGGTGGCCCGCCGCTTCGACCTGAAGCTGATCTCGATCGAAGCGCTGATCCGCTACCGCACGCGGACCGAATGCCTGGTCAAGCGGGAAGTGGAAGTCACCCTGCCGAGCGAGTACGGCTCGTTCCGCATAGCCGCCTACACCAACCAGGTGGATGACAAGGAACACCTGGCCCTGGTCAAGGGAGAGATTCGGCCGGACGAGCCCACCCTGGTGCGCGTACACTCCGAGTGCCTGACCGGCGATGTGTTTGGATCGTTCCGCTGTGACTGCGGCCCGCAGTTGCACGCCGCCCTGCAGCAGATCGAACAGGCGGGCAAAGGCGTCCTGTTGTACATGCGCCAGGAAGGGCGCGGCATCGGTCTGATCAACAAGCTCAGGGCGTACAAACTGCAAGAGGAAGGCTACGACACCGTCGAAGCCAACGAAAAGCTGGGCTTCCCGCCCGACTTGCGCGAGTACGGCATCGGCGCGCAGATTTTGCGCGATCTAGGCGTGGGCAAAATTTTATTGATGACCAACAATCCGCGCAAAATCCGCGGGCTTAACGGTTACGGCCTGGAAGTGGTGGAACGGGTGCCGATCCAGGTGCCGAGCCACCCGGAGAACCGGCGGTATTTGCAAACCAAACACGACAAACTGGGGCACCTGCTCCAGATTATCAAGGAGTGAACGAGACACATGCGTATTTTCGAAGGACATCTGGTGGGCACGGGCTTAAAAATCGGGATTGTCGCAGGCCGGTTCAACGAATTTATCGTCAGCAAGCTGGTTTCCGGGGCGCTGGACGCGCTGAAGCGGCACGGTGTGGAGGAAGCGGACGTGCACGTGGCCTGGGTGCCGGGGGCGTTTGAAATCCCGCTGATCGCCAAAAAAATGGCGGAGTCGGGGAACTACGACGCCGTGATTACGCTGGGCGCGGTGATTCGCGGCTCAACCCCGCACTTCGACTATGTCTGCAACGAGTGCGCCAAAGGGGTCGCCTCCATTTCGCTGTCCACCGGCGTGCCGACGATCTTCGGCGTGCTGACCACGGACAGCATCGAACAGGCGATCGAACGGGCCGGCACCAAGGCAGGCAACAAAGGATGGGAAGCGGCGACGGCAGCGATTGAAATGGCCAACCTGAGCCGCCAGTTTACGAAGTAGGGGCGAAACAGCCTCATGAGCGTTCGTTCGTGCGGGCATGTTGAACGGACGAACAAAGACAAGGAAGTGATCCAGGATGACATCAGGACGCGGCGACCGCCGGGGATTGGCCGGTCGCCCTGCATCCGGCCGACAGGTGAGCGGCCGGTTTGCTCCGGGAAAAAAACAAGGCTTGGGCCGGACGGTTGCGCGACGACAGGGGAGGGCGGCGAAAACAGGTTCCAACCTGCTCACAGGCCCGCTGCGGGCGGGGATGACCGTTTCGCTCCCGGTGACGCGGGAGAGCGACTTCGGCTATTTCTTGAGCCAGGATGGCGTCGACGTGCTGTTGCACCGCAACGAGGCGACACGGCCGCTTACGCTTGGCGAGCGTGTCGAGGTCTTTTTGTACAACGACCACGAAGACCGGCTGGCGGCGACCATGCGCCAACCTTTCGTCCGCGAAGGGGAGTACGGCTGGCTCGACGTGGTGGAGGTGGCGCCCAAGCTGGGGGTCTTTTTGCACAACGGCATCGCCCGCGATTTGCTGGTGTTCGTCGACGATTTGCCCAAGCTCAGGCACGAGTGGCCCAAGCCCGGCGATCGCCTGTTGGTGACGCTGAAGCGGGACAAGTACGGCCGCCTGCTCGGCGAACCGGCAGGCGAAGAGACGATTCTGTCGATGGCCGATGCGGCCGGACGGGAGATGCTGAATCAATGGGTGGACGGCGTGGTGTATAAGACGCTTGGCGCCGGGGCCTTGGTCTTCACCGAACAGAACCACATCTTGTTCATCCACCGCGACGAGATGACGGAGCCGCTCAGGTTGGGACAGGCGGTGCGCTGCCGCGTCAGCTATGTGCGCGACGACGGACGGCTGAACGGCTCGATGCGGGAACGCAAGGAAAAGCAGTACGAAGCCGACGCTAGGCGGCTGGTTGACTATCTGGCCGCGCGGGGCGGCGCGATGCCGTACACGGACAACACGCAACCGGACGTGATTCGGCATACGTTCGGCATGAGCAAGGCGGCGTTCAAGCGCGCGCTCGGCAAGTTGCTCAAGGACGGGTTGATCGAGCAGGAAGAAAGCTGGACACGTCTGAAGCGGGAGGCGCTCGATCGCTGGAAACACACCTGATACAGGCTGCAAGCTGACGTCGGTACTCACCGGCGTCAGCTTGTTTCGTCTTAACGCATTATCCTAATGGACGAAAATTTTTTGGTAGGAATAATGTTCCTTGCCGACATTATCAATATTCTCGGATCGCCAAAAATGTGGTAAATTTTCTTCATAAAGACTAATATATTGGGGAAATGAATAGTGTTACAGCTATTTGAAGAATGTTACCATGGAACGACATATCAAAATGCGAAAAGTGTATGTAGAAGTATCAATTTAGAGGCTAATGTTACCACTCCTGATTTCGGTAAGGGTTTTTATTTAACCAGTAACTTTCATCAAGCTGTACGATGGGCGAGAGGAAAGGCAAACGATACATTTAGAAAAGATTTTCCTGCAATTGTTACTGTACGGCTTGATTTAGACAGACTTAAGCGACTACATGGCCTTGTTTTACATGAGCCAAACAGGCAATGGGGGAAGCTAATCGCGAATTGTAGGTTACATCCACAATGTAAACACGATTATCACTATGTTTGTGGATACATGGCAGATGGCGGCAGAAAACTTTTTCATGCTCTTGAGAATTATGACGAAGACAAACTTGATGAATTTGTACGCAATATTACTCCTATGGATTTGACCCAAAATCAATTATCATTGCATACAAAAGAGGCTATTGGGTGTATAATAAGTTTATCTTACAAAATGGTGTCCTTTTAGGAGGTGCCAACGCTATGTACCAAATGAACGAAATTGATCATAAATTTATATCGAAAATTTTAGACGAGTTAACTCTTTTTTTTCCTGAGACTTTCAAGGTCGTATTTGATCATTCGTCCTTCTTGCGACGCCTTGAAGAGGATCCTGATTATGTTTATCACTATCCCCCTAAATATTGGGCAGAAATTATCAGGGACGAGTATTATTACAAGCAAATGCAACCTGTTTGAATAAACGAAGTCCCTCGGGGCTGGTCAATCTCCATTTGAGTAGACACCTGCAAGCTGACGTCGGTACTCCACCGGCGTCAGCTTGTTTCGTTTCCTTTGGCTTGGCGGCGTCGCCGCGTGTCAGAATTTCGCGAATGGCGCCGTCGATGACAAACCGGGGAACAAAGGGAAAGAAATCGCCAATCTATGGTAAGATAAGATATAGAGAAATGTGCGAAAGAGGGGGAAATCCATCGTGAAAGGCAGGAACGGGACGTGAACGTGAAACCGATTCGGCATCCGTGGCAATTGCTCTACCGGGTGTACCGCTACGTCAAGCCCCTGTTGGAACGGGAATTCGCCGCCTGGTACAAACGAGCCGGGGAGATTCCGGATTCCGAATTGCGCAAACAGGCTTTGGCAAGTATGGACACGAAAAAATTCCATTGCGAGGGCGGAGCGGTCTATGCGGCGCAGGTGATCTCCTACGCCGACAAACTGGTTCCGCTGATCGTCGCCTACCAGACGATCAGCGACTATCTGGACAATCTCTGTGACCGCAGCACGTCGCTTGATCCGCAGGATTTCCGCCAGCTCCATCTGTCGATGCAGGACGCGCTGACACCCGACGCCCCTGTGCGGGACTACTACCGCTACCGCGAAGAAAAGGACGACGGCGGTTTCCTGGCCGCGCTGGTGCGCACCTGTCAGGAGCAGATCAAAACCCTGCCCTCGTACGCGACGATCCAGCGGCGCGCGTTGACGTTGTCCAGGCTGTACAGCGACTTGCAGGTGTACAAGCACATCGCCCACGACAAACGAGAGGCCGAACTGCTCGCCTGGTGGGAACAGTATCGGCCTTCGTATCCAGAGCTCTACTGGCAGGAGTTCGCCGCCGTCACCGGTTCGACGATCGGGATTTTTGCCCTGTTCGCGCTCGCGACCGAGCCCAGGCTGGACAGCCAAAAGATCGCCGCAATCGATTCCGCCTATTTTCCGTGGATTTGCGGATTGCATATTTTGCTGGACTATCTGATCGACCTGGAGGAAGACCGCGCAGGCGGCGACCTCAACTTCGTCAGTTATTACCGCTCAGACGAGGAAGCGCTGGATCGCCTCCAGTTTTTCGTCCAACAGGCCAAGGAAAGCGTCGGCCGTCTGCCTAATCCGGCGTTTCACCGGATGATCGTCGACGGGCTGGTCGCTTTTTACCTGGCGGATCGCAAGGTGAACCGGCGCCAGCCGCAGATCTACACGATCGCCAAAAAACTGATGCGGCAGGCGAGCGGCGTCACGCCGTTTCTGTTTTATCTCAACAGTTTGCTTGTCCGGCGTTAGCGCAGGTGCTTTTTCTTGTACATAAAACCGGCGCCCATCAGCAGGGTGGCAGCCACGGCGCAGATGATGATGCCGACGAGGCTTTTTTCGCCGATCGAGATGCCGATGCCGACCAGACTGGCGGCGACGGCAATGGCCAAGCCGAGCGTTACCAGTTGATAGCGTGTCATCAGGAAATCAACCTCCTTGCGAGCAATGTCCCTATTATACCTTTTTTTCGCGGAAACGGGATTGGATTTCGCAGGAACGGGTATAAAATTTACAGCAACGATTACGGGAGCCGGAGGGGCTGAGATGAAGAGCATTATTCAGATTCAGCTTGGAAAAAAGATGTACGAGGGAAACGTTACCTACGAGGAAGGAGACATCGTCGACGCCGATTTTTCCGAATCGGTGGCAGTGTCGGTCGGCGATCCGGTGCGGTGTATGATCACCCGCAACTACGAAGAACTGTACACATTCGAGGGAGTCGTGCTGGCCAAGGAGGCGAAGCGGCTGATTTTGTTTAACCCGTTGAGCGTCGTCGAATACCGGGAAGGGCGACGCCGTTATCCGCGCTTCGACGTGAGCGTTCCCGGCTGGATCCGCCTGCCGCACATGCAGCAGGAAAAAGGGTACACGCTTGATCCCGAAGTCGAAGTGGTCAACATCAGCCTCGGCGGCGTCGCCTTCCGCTTTGATCGGCCATTGCCGGAGAAGACGCCGCTTACCTTTTACACGGAATTGTACGGACGGAATCGCGAGGACGAGGCGATCCGCTCCCATCTGGAAGTGGTGCATGTCAAACAGGACAACGGATACCTGCACGGGTGCAAAATCACCGGCATTTCCGGCAAAGACTTGCATACCTTGCGCAAGTATCTATTGAAGCGGCAACTGGAACTGCGAAAAGGGAAGTAAACCCGCAGACGAGCCTATTTTTCGGCGCGGGGCCTCACTTTCCGGGCGGACGCACATACAGTATCAGTGTGAACATCCTACGAGAATGCGAGTGATCACATTGAGTCAACAAGAGCAATCCCATCAATCGGAGCCGATTGCGCCGACGATGTGGACCCCTGCACATCCGTTCGTGCCTGTCAGCAGAGGGCATCACCACCACATCAACCCGCTGCTTCCGCTGCTGGCCCTGACGCCGTTCTTGTTTTACCATCACCATCCGCGCTACTCGTATCCGGAGTATCCGACGTATCCGGGTTATCCGGCGTATCCCTACTACGGCGGATATCCTGCCTACCAGGCTCCTTATGATCCGCTGTACGATCCATCGTCTTCCTATTAGGTTAGGCCGACGGGTGAAACCACAAAAAGCCTCCGCGTCCCCCGGAGGCTTTTTTGCGGTTATTTGTGGTCGTCCAACCCGTATTTGCGCAGTTTGTTGTACAGCGTGCCGCGCGAGATGCCCAACAGGGACGCGGCCGCTTTTTTGTTGCCGTATGTGCGGTCCAGTGCCGCCAGAATCCGCTGCCGCTCCCGCTCTTCCTCGGTTGCGGCGACGGGAGTGTCACCCGCCGACGCTCGCGGCGGCACGGCAAATGCCGGGGACAAGCCTGAAGCCGCTTGCGAAGCGGGCATGAACCCCGAAGGCGTCTGTCCAAAGGGCGGGAAGCTTGAGGGGGTGCCGGGCGTGTGCGAGCGGATCGCCGGGGGCAAGTGCTCCAACTGGATCACGCCGTCTTCCTGCAGAATGCACAGGCGTTCGATGACGTTGCGAAGCTGGCGGATGTTTCCGGGCCAACTGTAATCGAGCAGCGCCTGCATCACCTCTGGCATCATTCGAGGCAGGGGTTGTCCGTGGGCCACCGAATACTCCTGCAAAAAAAGTTGCACCAGCTCGGGGATGTCCGCCTTCCGTTCGCGCAGCGACGGAATTTCCAGGGAAAACACGTTTAACCGGTAATACAAATCTTCGCGGAAACGGCCTTCGGCCACCATCTGTTCCAGGTGCCGGTTGGTCGCGGCGATGATCCGCGTGTCGACGCGGATCGGCTCGGTGCCGCCGACGCGGTAAAATTGCCGCTCCTGCAGGGCGCGCAGCAGTTTCACCTGCAATTCCAGCGGCAGTTCGCCGATCTCGTCGAGAAAAAGCGTGCCGCCGTGAGCCATCTCCAGTTTGCCGGGCTTGCCCTTTTTTTCCGCCCCGGTGAAGGCGCCGCCCTGATAGCCGAACAGTTCGCTCTCGAACAAGGCGGCCGGAATGGCGGCGCAGTTGATGGCGATGAACGGTTTTTCGTGTCGGCGGCTGGCCCGGTGGATCGCCTGGGCAAACAGCTCCTTGCCCACCCCGCTTTCGCCGTACAACAGCACGGTGGCGTCGGTCTGCGCCACTTTTTTCGCTGCCTGGATCGCCGCCTGGATAGGGGCGGAGCGGCCCTTGATCGGATAAAACGGGTCGTCCGTCGCCTGGAAGCGGCTCATCTCCTGCTGCAAGTTGCGCAGGTGGGCCGTCGTGTCTGCCAGTTCTTCGTTCAGCCGGACCAGTTCGGTGATGTCCTGTTCGATCGAGATCGCCCCGATGATCTCCCCGTTCTGCCGGATTGGCGCGGAGTTGATCAGCACGTGGTGGTCGGGCCGGGGCACGTGGTAGACCCGCTGCACCGACGTGCCGTGGGCCAGCGCGTCCTTCAGCCGGATCGACTCGCTGGCGAAATGGGCGTCCAGCGAGGTGCCCACCACCTTGGCGCGGGCCAGTTCGTAGATTTTCTCCGCCGCCTGGTTCCAGTAAAGCACGGTGTTGGTCTTGTCGACGATCGTCGTCGCTTCGCTCATCGTATCCAACAAGGTGTCCAGAAGCACCGCCTGGTTGCACGCCACTTCGGTCAATTTGCCGAGAAGTTCGGGAAGTGTGATCCAGCCGATCGCTTCCCCTTGTTCATCGAATACGACCAGACCGCAGTACGCTTGGGCGGAAACCCGCGCTTCGCTCAGTGCGGCACAAGCCTCTGCCAGCGAGGCGGCGCTGTCCGCCGGAAGCGCCAACCACTCGCCTTCTTCGGGGGTACGCACACGCACGCGCTCGTTCTCGCGTACGATAACGACAGAAGCATGGATCGGACGCGCGAGATGGCGCAACGGGGTCTGCGGAGAGAATAACGGTTTCAAAAGATCACATCCTAAGAGAGAAACGTTTTGTTTATTCATTAGTGTACAATATTGAACACGTGATTGTACATAAGTGTAAAATTTTTTCTTTGGATCTGGCGGAAGTTGTCGATACGTTCGTCCCCATATTGGTTGGCATGATTTCTGCTAGTAAGAGTAAGCAGATGGACATGAGGAGGAGACACGGAACGATGGAACAACTGATGAAAGACTTTTTCCTGTTCCTTTCCAAAAACAAGGCGTTAAACGCGGCGGCGAAAAAATGGGGGCTGCGTTTCGGCGCAAGCCGCGTCGTTGCCGGTGAAACGATCGAAGAGGCGATCCGGACGGTTCGCGAGCTGAACCAAAAAGGACTGCTGTGCACGCTCGACCACCTGGGCGAGTTCGTTTTCAGCGTACAGGAGGCAAACGAATCGGCTGATTACTGTATCAAAACGCTGGAAGCGATCCATAAGTCAGGGGTGAACTGCAACCTCTCGCTGAAGATGACCCAGCTTGGCCTGGACATCAGCCGCGATCTGTGCATGACCAACATGCGCCGGATTCTGGACGCGGCCAAGCAGTACGGCAACAACTTCGTGCGTATCGACATGGAAGACTATGCGCACAACGAGATTACTCTGGAGATCCTCGACGAACTGCTGAAGGACTACGACAACGTCGGCACCGTCATCCAGGCATACCTGTATAAGTCCGAAGCCGACATCGAGAAGCTGAAGGACAAACGCGTCAATCTGCGCCTGGTCAAAGGGGCGTACAAGGAGTCGCCCGATGTGGCCTTCCCGAACAAGGCGGACGTGGACGAGAACTACAAAAAAATCATCAAGCAGCATTTGCTCAACGGCAACTACGCCGCGATCGCCACGCACGACGACCATATCATCAACTATGTGAAACAACTGGAAAAAGAGTACAACATTCCGCGCGACCAGTTCGAATTCCAGATGCTGTACGGGATTCGGCCACAGTCGCAAGTGGAGTTGGCGCGCGAAGGCTACCGGATGCGCGTCTACGTGCCGTACGGCAACGACTGGTACGGCTACTTCATGCGCCGTCTGGCCGAGCGTCCGGCCAACGTGGCCTTTGTGCTCAAAGGGCTCTTTAGCAAGTAATGTTTCTGTTTCAAACGTGTTCCCAACCTCTCGGGCTGCTATCTGGTCCGGGAGGTTTTTTCGTCTGCGTGCGACAGCGGCTTTGCCGCCGCCAGAGGACACGGTGGGGAAGGAGTTGTTTATCTGGCGGCCGCAAACGCGCTATAATGAGGGGAACAACCCAGCGCAGAGGAAGGGGATTGAATGTTTAGCGCAACCATCGAGATGAAGCCGCCGTACTCGTTTGAGCGACTGTTGCGCCGATTGGAGACCCACCCTGACCCGCAACTTCGCGTCCAACCAGAGACGAATACGATTCGCCGGGCGTTTCGCCTTGGCGGAAAGCCGGTGCTTATCACCCTGCGGTTTGCCGGCGGAACAGAGGCGCCGCGCATGCAGGTGAGCACCACCGAACCGCTTGCGCCCGCGCAACAGGCGGAATTGCTCGCCGCCGTGCGCCACATGTTCAGCGCCGATGTCGATCTGGCGCCGTTGTACGCCCATATGGAACATGACGCGTTTCTCAGAGACTTGCCTCGCTATTTTCGCGGCCTGCGCTTTTTGCTGGACCCGGATTTGTTCCAGTCGATGACCCGGACGATTATCGGACAGCAGGTAAACCTGGCGTTTGCCGCGACGCTGACGCGCCGTCTCTTGGAGTTGGCCGGAGATCAGATCGAGGACGAGGAGGGCAACCGCTATCTCGTCTTCCCGACGGCGGAGGCGATTGCCCGGCTGTCGGTCGAGCGGTTGCGCGAACAGCAGTTCAGCCAGCGCAAGGCGGAGTACATCATTGATTTCGCGAGAGCCGTGGTGGACGGGAAGGTTGAGCTCGATCGCCTGGCCCATCTGACGGACGAAGAGGTGATCGCCTATTTGACGCCGTTGCGCGGCGTTGGCCGCTGGACGGTCGAGTGTCTGCTGATGTTTGGCATGGGGCGGCCCGATCTGTTGCCCGCCGCCGACATCGGCTTGCGCAACGGCATCCAACTGGTGTACGGGCTTGCGGAAAAGCCGGACGAGCAAGAAATCAGGCGGCTGGGCGAGCGATGGGCGCCGTACCGTAGCTATGTCTCGCTCTATCTGTGGGAGGCGGTCGGGGCGGTCAAACGCAAGGAAGCGGTTTCCTTTGCCGGACAGCTGACCCAATAGCCCGATCGGAGGGTGGACATCCGTGTTTTCTAGTTTTACAATATGGATACCTTCTTCATTAGGGACCCTTCCCTCGGCTATACGCATGTGTAGCCGCCTTTTTTATGGGCATACCATGATGACATGACACACCCGATTCTGGCAAAAAAAGACCGGCGGCAACAGCGTGTTGCCCCGGTCTTTCGTAATCGTATGCGGGGGTTTACCCCGCTTTGCCCGCCGCCTCTTGCTCGGACGGCTGGGCCGTTTGTTTTTTCACATTGGACAGGCCGACGCCGATCAGGATAAAGCATGCACCGACGAAAAAACCGAAACTCAGGTGTTCCCCCAAAAGCAACCAGCCGAAGAAGGCGCCGACGATCGGCTGGATGAAAAAGAAGCCGGCGGCGCTGCCCGCGTTCATCAGTTCGAACCCTTTGTTCCAAAAGTAGAACGCGCCAGCCGTGGAGATGACGCCAAGGTAGAGAATGCCCGCCCAGGTGCCCCAGCCGAATGACCAGTTGACCGGAGTGGTGGCCAGTTCCCAGACCATCACCGGGCTGGTAAACAAGAGTCCGAACAGGGCGGCGTAGGTGGTCACCACCAGTGACGAGTAGGTGGCCGTCCAGCGTTTGCACAGCACGGTGTAGAGTCCCCAACTGACCGCCGCCACCAGCAGGATCAGGTTGCCGATAAGCGAAGACTGGGCATCGCTCTCATCCGGCACGCCGACGACGATCAGGACACCGAGCGTCGCTAGCACGATGCCGGTCACCTGAAACAGCGACAGCTTTTCGCGCAACAGCCAGATGGCGAACAGGGCGATAAATGCCGGCGAAGCGGATGTGATCAAGGCGCCCATGTGCGCCGACGAGAGTTTGGTGCCGAGAAACTGTGCGCCGATCGAGATCGTCACGCCGACGAAGCCGATGCGCATCATGGCCGGCAAATCGCGGCGGGCGACGTAGGATTTACGGGCCACGACGATCGAGCCCAGCACCAACAGGGCGATCAGGAAGCGAATCTCCAGAAGGAGAAAGGGTGGCACCACGTCGAGAACCACCTTGCTGACGACATACACCCCGCCCCAGATGGCGGCGGCAAGAGAAAGCAGCAGGCCGCCGAGCAGTTGTTGTTTCAAATCGTTTTTCATGAGTACAGACCCTCCCGGATTGTGTGTTGGATCAAGGTGTCTGTCTCCGAGCCGGGGGAATCATAGAAACTCCGTCCCGTCCGACTAGGAGAGGAGGGAGTCGGGCACATCGCATTCAAAGCGGTTGTGTTGCATCATTGCCACCTCCTGAAGCGTTCTGGCGAGAAGAAAAACCGGGATTAGCGTTGCTCGCCGTATTTTCGGATCAGACCGATCTGTCCCGCGTGATACCCGGTGTGATACGTGAGCCGTCCCAGCGCTTCGCGCGGCGTCATCGTGCCGATCCGCGTCTCTACCGGTATGTCCCATTTGTCGGCCGGAAGCGACTCCAGCGCTTCCAGCAGATAGGCGTGGGAGCGTCCGCGGAAGGCGTGCAGATCAGCCAGATCGGTGTAGATGCCTTGGTCTTTGACCGGGCCGACCGTGGTCAGTTTGACGTCCTCGGGAATCGGTCTGTCGAAAAAGAAACGGGCAAAGGCATATTCCACTTCGGCAATGTGACGGATGAGAAAGCCGATGGAATTGGACCCGGGCGCAAGCCGCCACGTGAGGTGTTCCGGTTCGATCGTGTTCAGAACCTCCTGATAGCGTTCGCGGGCCTTGCGCCAGACGGGAAGCAGCGCTTGAAGCGGCATGAAGACAGCTCCTTTCATGTGGTCATGTCATTATGTACCATTATAGAGCATGGAGTAACAAATGGCACGATCGAAACATTCGGCCTAACAATCATCATGAATGAATATTCACTCACAAACAAGTATACGCTATACTTGAGAAAAAGAGGAAGAGGAGAAGGAGCCCATGAAACATGTCTTGTTTACCACCGTCCGTTCCACGGAGATCGACTCGCTTGGCCATGTCAACAACGCCAAGTACCTGGAGTACATGGAGTGGGGCCGGGTGGAATGGCTGACCGAGACAGGTCTGACCATGGACGTCTTGCGCCGCCTGGGCATCTTGCCGGTCGTGGCAAATATCAACATCAACTACCGCAGGGAACTGCGTCTTGGCCAGCGGGTAAAAATCGTGTCGAAGCTGTCGCAAATCGGGAACAAAAGTTTCGTGGTCCGTCACGAGTTGTACAACGAGCGGGAGGAGTTGGTGTCCGACGCGGACGTGACCATGGTGATGATAGACGCGAAAGAGCGGCGGGCCATACCGTTGCCCGACGAGTTCGTCAGGCTGTTTGCCAACGGGGACGCCTGATTGATAGAGAAAATGTGACAGGGCGTGGTAGAATAGGAAGGCAATGATCACGACCAAAGGAGTTAGCGATATGGAAGGTTCAAAACGGAATATCATTGTCGCCTTGATGGTGGCGACATTCCTGACCGCGATCGATACCACCGTCGTCAGTACGGCGATGGCGACGATCGTACGCGACCTGGGGGGAAGTGAACTGATTTCCTGGGTCTTTTCGATTTACCTGCTGACGGCGGCAGTCACCACGCCGATCTACGGCAAGCTGGCCGATCTGTTTGGACGGAAGCGGGTGTTTCTGTTCGGCACCACCCTGTTTCTCGTCGGGTCCGTCCTTTGCGGGTTGTCCGGTTCGATGATGCAGTTGATGATCTTCCGCAGTCTGCAGGGACTGGGGGCCGGGGCGGTGCAGCCGATCACCCTGACGATTATCGGAGATATTTTCACACAGGAAGAACGGGCCAGACTGATGGGCCTGTTCGGAGCGATGTGGGGCGTCGCCGGGATCGTCGGACCGCTGGTCGGCGGCTTTTTTGTCGATTACGTCTCCTGGCACTGGATCTTTTTTATCAATGTTCCGGTCGGTCTGATCTCCATCCTGCTGATTGTGCGGTCGTTTCGCGAGCGCATGGTGCCCAAAGCGGTTCAGATCGACTACCTGGGTGCCGTGCTGTTTACCCTGTCGATTGGCCTGTTTCTCTACACCTTGTTGGCGGGCGGCGAGCACGACTGGCGTTTGACCGACGCTTTGTTGCTGGCGGCGAGCGCGGTGTTGTTTGCCGTGTTTCTCGCCGTGGAGAAGCGGGCGCCCGTTCCGATGTTGCCGCTCGCGTTGTTCAAGCGCAGGCTGATTGCGGTGAGTGAAGCCGTCTCGTTCATGCAGGGGGCGGTGCTGATCGGATCGTCCGCTTATCTGCCGTTGTGGATTCAGCAGATTCAGGGGCACTCGGCGACATACTCGGGCTTTGCCCTCTTGCCGATGTCGATCGGTTGGCCGCTTGCTTCCTCGCTGGGCGGCAGACTGTTGCTCAAGGCTGGATACAAACGGGTGGCGGTCATCGGCATGGCGGTGCTCGCCGCTTCGACGACGTGGCTGGCGCTGTTGACACCAGAGAGCCCGGCCTGGACGATCCCGGTCTTGTTGTTTTTCTTCGGTGCCGGGTTTGGGTTCTCCGTCACCTCGCTCACTATCGCTGTGCAGAGCAGTGTCACCTGGCAGCAACGGGGAGTGGCTACCGGATCGCTGCAATTCGTCCGGACGGTCGGGCAGACCGTCGGCGTCGCCATCCTCGGCGCGTGGCTGAACATGTACCTCCATCGCTATGGAGCGGCAGGGACGGCAGCGGGGTTGTCGGGCGTCTTCCTGCTAATGCTGCTTACCGCGCTGGCCGGCCTGGTATTGGCGCTGTTATTGCCCGCGCAGGCCGAGCAGGCGAAAGAAGAACAATAACACAATCAGCAGAAAAAAAGCCGGCGAAATGGACTCGCCGGTTTTTCTTTACGATTGTTCGACTGTCTTCAGGCGGTTGATTTCCAGTTCGTGATCGATGAGTCGTTTGCTGACAAATTCAATGTCGGCCTGTACATAGCGATATTCCTTTTCCATCCGGTCAAACCGCGCGTACGTATCGTCGCGGAACAGCCTCATCTCTTCCTTGAATTCGGCCAACTCCTGCTTGAGTCCGCTGACCTCTTGCTTGAGCACCGCGACTTCCATCTTCAGAACGGCAACTTCTTGCTTCAACACGGCCACATCCTGTTTCAGCACGGCCACATCCTGCTTCAACTCGTCGACATCCCGGCGCAAATCCTTTACCTCGGCCATCAACTCTTTGATGATCTTGTTGTTCTCCGCCACCATCCGAACCAACTGTTGCAACAACTCTTCACTCATCCCGCCTCACCTCGTCTTCATTATAGGACAAGACAAGCGGGTTCACCAATAAATATTGCCGCCTCACCAGCCAAAAAAAACACCCCGCCGCGCCATGGTCAAGACCCCATTTTGTAGACACTGAAAAAAACCCTAAGCGGCAAGCTGACGTCGGTACTCAACTGGCGTCAGCTTCTTAAGTTTTCGTTGTGGTCGACTTTGATTGTAAAATTGGATATATTCCTCAATTCGCCTT
>JBHGXV010000020.1:0-50849 GCA_041920505.1 Paenibacillaceae bacterium | reverse complement strand
GTGGATAGCTCTTGAACTTCTGACCCTTTATTGCCATAACAAATGCACCCCCTAGAATTTTCATCGGATAACCAAGGGGGTTTTTCCAATGTCTATTCTAAGGGGTGCACATCACAGTCGGCAGAGGGAGTTTGTCATTTTACAGGCCTCCGACCTGTAGAAACCGAGGTGAAATCGCGCGATCAGCGCTTGACGACAGTCCGTTCGTCCTTGTACAGGCCGGATGCGCGCAGTTGTTCGAGAATCTCGTTGAACTGAGGAATGGTCACCTGCTGCTTCGCGTCGGAGAGCGCCACGTCCGGGTCGGGATGCACTTCGATCATGATCCCGTCGGAACCGACGGCAAGTCCGGCCTTGGCCGTCGGCAACAAGAGGTCGCGGCGGCCGGTGGAATGCGTCACGTCGACGAACACCGGCAAGTGTGTCTCCTGCTTCAACAGCGGCACGGCCGAGATGTCGAGCGTGTTTCGGGTCGCTTTTTCGTACGTGCGGATGCCCCGCTCGCACAGCATCACCTGCGTGTTGCCTTCGGAGAGGATGTATTCGGCGGCGTAAATGAACTCCTCGATGGTCGCCGACAGGCCGCGCTTGAGCAGGATCGGATGGTTGATCCGGCCCGCCGCCTTCAGCAGTTCGAAGTTTTGCATGTTGCGCGCGCCGATCTGGATGACGTCGATGTACCGGGTGGCCATCTCGATGTCGGCCGGATTGACGATCTCGCTGATCGTCACCAGGTTGAACTCGTCGCCGATCCGCTTGAGGATCTCCAGTCCTTCAACGCCCAGGCCCTGGAAGTCGTACGGCGAGGTGCGCGGCTTGTACGCGCCGCCGCGCAATACGCGCAGCCCCTGTTTCACGTGGTTTTCGGCCACGGCGCGCACCTGCTCGTAGCTCTCCACGGAGCAAGGACCGGCGATCATGATCGGGTTTGCGCCGCCAAACTCGACACCCTTGATGGTGATAACCGTGTCTTCCGCCTTTTTCTTGCGGCTGACCAACAACACTTTCTTGCTGTCGTCCTTTTGCAGGTCGAGCGACGCTTTGAAGATCTGTTTAAACAAGTGGCGCACGGTGTCGTCGGAAAACGGCCCCTGGTTGTGTTCGACGATCAGGTTGAGCATTTGCCGCTCCCGCTCCGGATCGAACCGGTTCACGCCCTGCTTCAGTTTCTCTTTTCCCAGCTCCTGCACCAGTTCCGCCCGTTTGTTGATCAGGCGCAGAATTTGCAGATTGATCTCGTCTACCTGTTTGCGTATCGCCTCTACTTGTTCGTTGCTCATCTGTCTCCACCCCTTAGAAACTCTCTCTCAAAAATGCTGGAACGGGAACGCCTTGCGAAGATCCGCTGACGGTTTCCGTAAAGTTAGGGATTATTATAAAGGATTGCGGCTGGTTTGTCAGCAATTTAACGCCAAAAAGCGCGAAAGTGATGTGCGACAAAACAGGGAAGCGGTTTCATCTCCCCTGGCTTCCGCAAAAGTTCCCATTTTTCGACAGGATTTTCGGGACCGCGTCCCGAACTGTATTTATGATAGAGATAAATGGACAGCCATCGAGGAATTCCCCATTGAAGGAGTGACCGCACGTTGTCACACAATTCGCATCATCATCTGCACGAACCGATGCACGAACCCATCTTCGCGTTGGACATCGGCACGCGCAGCGTCGTCGGCCTGATCGTCGAACCGGACGGCGACCAGTTTCGCGTGATCGACTGCGCCATCCAGGAACACGACGAGCGTTCCATGCTCGACGGCCAGATTCACGACGTCATCGCTGTCGCCAAGGTGATCGGCCAGATCAAGCAACGGCTGAGTGAAAAGCACGGCCCGCTCACCCATGTCGCGGTGGCCGCCGCCGGCCGTTCGCTGCGCACCCGCCGCGTCAGCGTGGAAACCGACATCACCCACCGCGCCCCACTCACCCGCGATGACGTACTGACGATGGAGTTTTCCGCCGTACAGGAAGCGCAGGCGCAACTGGCGCAGGAGTTGAACGAGCGGGACACGACCCGCTACTACTGCGTCGGCTACAGTGTGGTCAACTACTATCTGGACGACGAAGTGATCGGCAGCCTGATCGACCAGCGCGGCGACAAGGCGCGGGTCGAGGTGATCGCCACCTTTCTCCCCCGCGTCGTCGTCGATTCCCTGTTGGCGGCGCTGAAGCGGTGCGACCTGGAGATGCAGGCGCTCACCCTGGAGCCGATCGCCGCCATCAACGTGCTCATCCCCGCGACGATGCGCCGGTTGAACATCGCCCTGGTGGACATCGGGGCCGGCACATCGGACGTCGCCCTGACCGAGGACGGAGCGATTACCGCCTACGGGATGGTGCCGATCGCGGGCGACGAGATCACCGACGCGCTGATGAACGCGTTTTTGCTTGACTTTCCGGTGGCGGAGGAGGTCAAACGCTCGCTCGCCGCATGCGACACCGTATCGTTTCAGGACATTCTCGGCGTGGAACACACCTTGCCCCGGGATGAAGTGATCGCCGCCATTGACGGGGAAATCAACCGGTTGGCGCAAAACATCGCCGCCAAGATTCTTGAACTGAACGGCAAGCCGCCGCAGGCAGTGATGCTAATCGGCGGCGGCAGCCTGACGCCCAACCTGCCGGAAAAAGTGGCGGCCATGCTGGAACTGCCGCCTGCACGAGTGGCGGTGCGCGGCGCCGACGCCATCCGCCAGTTCGTCGGCAGCCATCCCCTGATCAACGGTCCGGAGTTCGTCACCCCGGTGGGGATCGCTGTGGCGGCCCGACGCCATCCGCTCAAATACGTTACGGTGACGGTCAATAAGACGCCGGTGCGGATCTTCGACCTGCGGCAGATGACGGTCGGCGACGCCCTGCTCGCGGCCGGGCTGGACATCCGCCGCCTGCACGGCCGTCCCGGCATGGCGATGACGCTCACGGTGAACGGACGGCTGCGGATCATTCCCGGCGGCCACGGCACCGCTCCCGTGCTCACCCAAAACGGCGAGCCGACCCGGCTGGACGCGCCGCTCGCCGACGGAGACCGGATCACGGCAGTGCCGGGCGAGGACGGAGCGGAAGCGCGGGCCGTGGTGGGCGACCTGCTGGACGAGGCGGAGTCTTTGGCACTTTTCTGCAACGGGGAGCCGCTCTCGCTCGGACAAGTGGCCCTGGTCAACGGCGAACCCCGTCCGCTTGACGCCCCGCTGGCCGACCGCGACCAGGTGACGTTGCGGCTGCCTCGCACCGTCGCCGAGGTGCTGGAGGCGCTTGGCGCATGGCCGCAAGGAGGCTTGGAAGAGGAGGGGCGTTACCACTTCCGGGTGAACGAGCGCACGTACTCCCTTCCCCGAAGCGAACTGCGCCTCGAACTGAACGGCAAGCCAGCCCAGCCGTCCGACCCCATCCGGTCGGGCGACAGACTTACCTACCGGCTGGAGGTGTTGCCGTTGCCCACTATCGGCGAAGTGATCCCGCCGGAGTGCTGGGTGCAGCAGGAGATGAAAGTCTACTTCAACGATCAGCCGGTCACGCTCCCGCTGGGGCAGATGTCGATCACGATGGACGGAGCGCCGGCCACCGTCGAGGACACGGTGCGCGACGGCGCCACCATCGTCGTCAAGGCGGTGCCCGGCCCCGCTCCGGTATTTAGCGACGTCTTCCGCTACATCCAGTTTTCCCCGGAACAACCGGACAAGCCCGGCGTATCGCAACTTCACACCCTGATCAACGGCGAACCGGCGTCGTTTCACAGCGAACTGAAAAGCGGCGACCGGCTACAACTGTTCTGGGAATAGGACGACAGACGAGAAAACGGCTCTTTCCCCATGTGCGGGAAAGAGCCGTTTTGGGTCTCGCGCCAGGTTTATTCCAGGCAACCGTCAGGACGTGACCGCCTCGCGAATCGCCTGTTGCGTGATCTTCCAGTGAGACGTATGCCATTTGACGTCGCCGTCTTCAAGCACAAACACCTGCGGCGATTCGTGCTTGACGCCGAAGCGGGCTTCCACCTCGTTGGAAACCGGACGGTCTTCGCGCACCAGGATCACCGCCGCCGGAATCGCCTCTGTCTCGACAAACGCCTGAAACTCCCTATAGGCCGCGTCGCTGATCGGGCAAACCGTGCTGTGTTTGAACAGCAACCGCTTGCCAGGTTGGCTTATGAACTGCTCCAATTGTTCGATGGACTGAAGTTGAATCAACGCTGCCATACCCTGTCACCTCCTCCATACGGTCTATTATACAGACTGCGGGAAGCGATGTTTACCTGACGGTGCGCTTCCCATGCTGTTCGTCTGCAGATCGACCGGTATGTATCGGGACTAGTTGGCAGACTGCTGCATCAGTTGTGTCAGACGCTGACGAATCTCCTTCATCCACTGGGTGTCGCCGAGCGATTGAACCAACAAAAACAGATCCAGAAGTTCGTTGACGCGCTCTTCTGCCGCCCGCGTCAAGAGAACTTCGTCAGCAGGGCCGCTCAAAAGCACCAACAAATCGGAAAAATGGGAAACCTGGTTGAAGTCGATCTCTTGTCGCGCCGGAGTTTCGCCGAGATCGTTCATCAGTTGTTTCAACTCTTCCTTGCATCCTTCAACCACCTGGGAATAGGCGCACTCCTCGTCCGTACATACATGGACGGGCACATTGCGAATCTTCACGCGGTTGCGATACACGACGTTGCGCAGCATGACGCTCATCGAGCTTCCACAGCGGCTGCATTTCTTCTGCATGAATGATTTCTCCCTTCTCCTCTTCCCTCGTCACATCCTTACATAACATTCGCGCACCGGCACGGAAATCCTCCCTTCGCGGCTGTGGTACTTGGTGGATGCAGTGCCAGCCGTCTTTTCGCCACCGACGAAAAATCCCCATCCCCGAACGAGGGGATGGGGATGGTCTTACCGCGAGTTACGTGTAGACCGCGTTTACTTTTTCGCACTTGGGGCACACCGCCACCTTGCCGGAGTGTCCGTGCTCGTCTTCGACACGGTAGCCGACGATCTGTTCGGAGAAGCAGAACAGGCACTCCGTGTTGAAGTCCATGTCATACTGTGCCTTCCACACAATCGATTTGAATCCTTCGCCGACAGTGATCGTAATCGACAATTCTTCCTGCGGCTGCATCAGGGAAAGAGATCTTCTCATGCGCATCATCCTTTTTGAATCATGGTTTTCGTATCCTCTAGCTTTTCCCTGTTTTCTGAATCATAAACGGAAGAACGTCTGAGAAAATGGGCAGACGCCGTTCCCACCTCCGCCGCTCTCCCATATGTTATGGGTGTAACCCCAGATGAACCTAAAGGAGGATGTGTGAATGAGCAGTATTTTTAACGGATGCTTCGACGATTTCGGCTTGATTCTGGTGCTGTTCATCCTGCTGGTCATCGTCGGTGCCGCCGACGATTGATGACGATTAGGTGGGCCCCCTCCCGCCTGACGCAATCGGTCCGGTTGGCAAACCACTGTCACAATCATCACAGTCGGCGCGTATACTGGGAACAACCGAATCCTGCAGGCGCGCGGTCGCGCGGGTTGCCTCTGGCAACCCTTTTTTCATGTTGCGGTTTCGCTACTTTTCGCGTTTTTGGTGTATAATAGAAAAGAATGCCAGCGAAAGTGAGGTAACATACCAAGATGAGAGACCCTCGTTTGGACCAGTTGGCCGATACCCTGGTCAACTACTCGACCCGCGTCCAGCCGGGTGAAAACGTGCTGATCTACGCCATCGGCAATGTTCCCGAGCTGGTCAACGCGGTGATTCGCAAAGTGTACGCGGCTGGCGGCAATCCGTACGTCCAGTTGATTGATCCGGTCATCAACCGCGAACTGTTGATGGGAATCACCGAAGAACAACTGGCCGTCATGCGCGAAGCCGAGGTCGCGTTCATGAAAAAAATGGACTGCTACATCGGAATTCGCAGCGGCAACAACATCAGCGAACTCTCTGACGTGCCGAGCGAACAGATGAGCCTCTACACCCGCCTGCTCCAGCGGCCGGTGCTGGACGTGCGCGTTCCGGAAACCAAATGGGTGATTCTGCGCTACCCGAACGCGTCGATGGCCCAATTGGCCAACATGAGCACGGAAGCGTTCGAAGACTTTTACTTCAAGGTGTGCACGCTCGACTACAGCAAGATGGCCAAAGCGATGGACAACCTGGTCGCGTTGATGGAAAAGACGGACAAGGTGCGAATCACAGGTCCGGGCACCGATCTCACCTTCTCGATCAAGGGCATCCCGGCGATCAAATGCGCGGGGTCGTACAACATTCCGGACGGAGAAGTGTTCACCGCCCCGGTGAAAAACTCGGTCAACGGCACGATCTCGTACAATACGCCGTCACCGTATCAGGGCTTCACGTTTGACAACATCAAACTGCGCTTTGAAAACGGCAAGATTGTCGAAGCCACAGCCAACGACACCGAGCGGATCAACAAGATTTTCGACACCGACGAGGGTGCCCGCTACGTCGGCGAATTCGCCATCGGGGTGAATCCGTATATCCAGAACCCGATGAAAGACATCCTGTTCGACGAAAAGATCGACGGCAGCTTCCACTTCACTCCCGGCCAATCCTACGACGAAGCTCCCAACGGGAACAAGTCGTCGATTCACTGGGACCTCGTCTGCATCCAGCGGCCGGAGTGGGGCGGCGGAGAGATTTACTTCGACGACCGCCTGATCCGCAAAGACGGCCGTTTCGTCGTGCCGGAACTGGAGTGCCTCAACCCCGAAAATCTGAGATAATGGCAAAAAAGCAGCCGTCCCTGTCCCAACAGGAGACGACTGCTTTTTCCTTGGGAGCGCGGCGAGGCCTCAGACGCGCACCTCGCGCTTTTGCTCCATCTCCGCTTGTTTCTTTTCCAAAAACTGAACGGTGGATTCGAGGTGGTGAAGCGTGTACTCCCAGCACAGCTTCTGGTACTCGTCCAACTCCCCGTCCAGGTTGGCGTACGCTTTTTTCATCTGCGCCTGCAACCGCTGCTGAAAGGCAAGTCCATTGGTGAGCAGGGAATCCCGTTCTTCGGGCGAACGCAGGCCGCCAAAGAAGATCTTCACCAGCATGTCGGAGCGCAACAGAGCCGGTTGAAACGGCGTGCTGATTTCCTCCTGAAACAGCCGTTTGCCTTCTTCGGTGATGCTGTACAGGATTTTGTTGGGCTTGCCCGACTGAACAATCTCCCGTTTGGTCACGTAGCCGTCCTGCTCCAGTTTGCGCAGGGCCGGGTAGATCGCCCCGTAGCTGGCGTCGTAGAAAAAGCTGATATTGGTGGAAAAGAACTGTTTGATATCGTAACCGCTCATCTCTCCGTAATTGAGAACCCCTAAAATAATCGTTTTCACATCCATTAGGTACATGCCTCCAACTTCATTGCCGATAGTGAGAATCGTTTGTATTGACTGTCACAACCGTGATAAACATGTTATCGTTGGTATTTCACTATTATATCATAAACCGGCAATTTTTTCATTCTCTCGTATGGCACCGTTGTTCAATCCATTTTTTGCATGACAACCATCGCGAAAAACAACAAAACAGGACCGACGGGCAAAACCGCAGGTCCTGTTTCTGTGTCAAGCGAGCGTTCCGCTTTCCTGGCGGTCCGTTGCTTACAACACGGCGCCAAGCTCTTGCAGCAATGACTCCTTCGGCATGTAGCCGACAAGTGTCTTCACTTCGATCCCGTTTCGAAAAATCTTCATCGTCGGGATGCTCATCACGCCAAACTGGGCGGCGGTGGCCGGATTGTCATCCACGTTCAGCTTGGCAATCGTAATCTGGTCGCCGAGCTGGCGTTCCACCTCGTCCAGAACCGGTGACAGCATCCGGCAGGGGCCGCACCACGGCGCCCAGAAGTCAACCAGAACAACGCCATCCTGACTGATGACGGACGAAAAAGTACGATCCGTTACATCTATCTTCGCCATGCGTCTTCCTCCTCTCAACGGGTATGATACATATACCCATATATGTATATTACAAACGCGCCGACAACGTGTCAACTCGTCCCGCCCAGCGCGACGCGGCATCGGGAGAAATGGGCGTCCCTCTCCCCGCTGATAACCATAAGATGATACATACCTAGCACAGTAGGGGGATGGATTGGTGAAACGCAAAAAAATGTCCAGCCTCGTCAAGCATAAATACGCCGTGCGCAGCAGCCTGCACCCGTTCAATTTTTTCGTGCCCCTCGTCGAGCAGATCAAAGACGGGGTGGTCTCGATTCTCACCGAAGATACGGCGAGTTCCCCCGACCTGAACCAATTGATCCAGGAGTTTCTCGGCCGCAATACCCTCGACGACGGGACAAACGAGCGCAGTTTCGGCTCCGGTTTCATCTGTCACCCCAAGGGGTACATCTTGACCAGCGAACATGTGGTCGGCAAATCAAAAGGGATTTACGTAAAGTTGTGGGACGGACGGGTGTTTGAGGCCAAACGCGTCCACTCGGACCGCACCCGCGATTTCGCTGTGATCAAAATCGACGCGGACCGCCGTCTTCACCCGCTGCCCCTGGGCCATTCCCGCGACGTGCAGGTGGGCGAATGGGTCATCAGCGTGGGCGCTCCGCTCGGCCTGGAAAACTCCGTTACAGCCGGCATCATCAGCGCGAAGAACCGGCGGCTACAGGTGGCGCGGCGCGTCTACGACGAAGTCCTGCAGACCGACGCCGCCATCAACCCCGGCAACAGCGGCGGCCCGCTGATCAACCTGCACGGCGAAGTCATCGGCGTCAACGCTTTTATCATCCAGTCCAGCCAATGCCTCGGCTTCGCGATCGGAATCGATTCGCTCAAGCCGTACCTGCGCCCGTTTCTCTATCTGGGATAGGCGCGCAGCACAAAGCGGACCCCTTGGCGACAGCGGGGTCCGCTCTCTTTTCGGGACTACTGTTGTTTTTCAAAAGCGATCAGATAGACAGGATTGCCTTCCTGATTGAGGCGCTGTTCCACATTGCGCAACACTTCCAATTGCTTGTCGTTCAGGTTGGCGATCGGCAACTCGTCCAGATGGTTCCGCTTTTCCATAGCTCCCTCCGCTTACGGCAATTTCATGGCAAGCTCCCGGGCCTTTGCATAAAAGCCCGTTCTTATCATCTCCGCGCCGAACTGCGCCTATGAGCGAATCTTTGCCTCTTCAACAATTACCAGGGAAAAGCGGCATTGGACGCCGCTCACGATGCCACTTTTTGCAAGGACTGGAGAATCGCCGCACACGACCGCTTGCAAAACAGGATGGGCAACTGGCGTTCTTTTGCCTGCGACTTGACCGTCTTGGCCAGGTTGTGATTGACGAAATCGGTCAGTACCAGGATCAGTTGGGTGCCGGAGGGGATTTTGACACCCGTCTCGGAACGTTTGCGCCCGGTCACGTGGTGAATTTCCGCAAACCCCATCTCCTGCAGCAAATCGACAATATTGCCCAAACGGTCGCCTCCGATTACGAGTATGGCAGACATCTTCGGTACCTCCTCTTCTTCCTTATGTATGCGAACAAACATGGAGTCACAGCTAATTGAGAATGGAAATCATTCTTATTGATAAATATTATCATTCCCAGTCCATTTTGACAATACTCCCGTACCGATAACTTTTGTCCGCTCACAAGGAATGGAGGGAGACTGCTCAGAAAAATTAACAGAATTGACTGTCTTTTTCACGTGAAACGTCGAGACTGTTCGGTCCCTCCCCGTGGTTACGGGGAAGGGACCCCGCTTTGCCGAAACAGCCCGAGACGGGCGATGCGATCCACCGCTTCCGTCAACCGCTCTTCCGAAGTGAGCAAGGCTACACGCACGTACCCTTCGCCGCTCGGGCCAAAACCGACGCCCGGCGCGACGACGACGCGGGCCTGGTCGAGCAGCAGGTCGGCAAACTCGGCCGAACCGTAGCCGGCCGGGACGGGCAGCCAGGCGAAAAACGACCCCTGCGAAGGCCGCGCCCGCCAGCCGATCGCCTCCAGTCGCGAAAACAGCGCATTGCGGCGGCTCTCGTAGACAGCGACCAACTCCCGCACGCACTCCTGCGAATCGGTCATCGCCCGGGCGGCGGCCATCTGCACGGCACCGAACAGACTGACGAAATAATGATCCTGCAGCGTGTTCATCAGCCGTACCAGCTCGCGGTTGCCCACCATGGCACCAACCCGCCAGCCAGCCATGTTGTAGGTTTTCGACAAGGTGTAAAACTCGACCCCCACCTCTTTGGCTCCATCCACCTCCAGGAAGCTGACCGGTTTCTTGCCGTCGTAACTGATCGCCCCGTAGGCAAAATCGTGGCAGACGACGATTTCGTGGCGGCGGGCGAAGCGAACCGTCTCCTCGAAAAATTCGCGCGGCGCGTTGACCGCTGTCGGATTGTTTGGATAGTTGAGAAACATCAGCTTGGCTTTTTCCACATCGGCCGGGGCAAGCTGGCCGTAATCGGGCAAAAACCCGTTTTCCGCCGTAAGCGGCATCATGACCATCCGCCCGTCGGCGATGGCGACACCGGACCAGTAGTCGGGATACCCGGGGTCAGGCACCAGCGCCACGTCGCCTGGATCAAGCAATATTTGACATATTTCGACAAGTCCGGTTTTGCTGCCGAACAGAATCGCCACTTCTTCATCGGGGTCAAGCGTGACGCCAAATTCCTGCCGGTACCAGTGGGCGACGGCCTGTTTCAGTTCGCGCCGTCCCTGAAAAGGAGGATACTTGTGGTGGAGCGGATCGGCCGCCTGTTTCGCCAGTTCCTCGATGATGTGCGGCGGTGTGGGCAGATCGGGATTGCCTTGCCCGAGGTTGATCACGTCGTGTCCCTCGGCGATCACCTTGTTTACCTTGGCCACCAGCGTGGAGAAAAACTGCGTGGGCAACCGGTTCATCATGGAAGCGGGTTGAATGCGCATCTTTCTTTGTCCATCCTTTCAGCGTACATTCGGGGGAACGGGTCCCGTGGCCTTCTCCCTCCCTGATCCGTGCGGGAGAGTCCGAAGGCGAAAGATAGCAAAAACCCCCTTCTTCCGTACAGAAGAAGGGGGTGTGTTTGCAAAACCGGCCTTATCTGTCAGGAAGATTCCTGCTGGAGTTGGCACAGCGTCTCGCCCGCGCTACGCGCGAACCAGACCCGCTGCCGGGCTTCATCGGGCCAGTCCCTCCGCCTCTCTGGATAAGTGTGAACACACTATGCGGTTGTCAACAGGTTACTCCCTATACTAACGGGCAGACGACCATACTGTCAACGCTTTTTTTGCGCTCAGTTTTCCGTTTGCACCGTCACCTTGGCGCCGTCTTGCAACAGGGTCTGACCGCGTACGACCACCTTGTCGCCTTTGGCGAGTCCTTTTGTGATCTCGATCAGATCGCTCGACTCCTCGCCGGTTGCCACCTCCACTTTTTTCACCGTATCGCCGGTCAGCTTGTAGACGTAGCGCTTGCCGTCCTCGTCAAATACCGCCTTGCGAGACACGACCAGGGATTGGCGGTTGGCCTGATCACGGAACTTGACGTTAACCACCATGTCAGGCTTGAGCGTCCGATCCGGGTTGGGAATGGAAATTTCCACCGGGTATGCCTTGAGCTGCGGGTCCATCACCGGGCTTGTGGCCGTCACCGACGCCTCCACCTGTTTTTGCAGGGCGGGCAACTCGATCGTTACCTTGGTGCCCGGCTTGACCGTGGTGATCTCCTGCTCGGACAGGTTCACCTTGACCTTCAGCGGATCAATGGACACGATGACGACCACGGGCGCTTGCGGCGAAGCCATTTCGCCCACCGCTCCCGAGACCTGGGAGACGTACCCGGAGATCGGCGCCCTCACCGTGGCGTTGGCCAACTGCTCACGCGCGTTTTGCAGGGCGACGCGCGCCTGGTTGACCGAAGCTTCGGAGACACCCACCGTCGGCATTTTTTCCGCCGCGGCCAGGGCTGTTTGCGCGTTGGCGTACGCCGTCTCTGCATTGGTCAGCGCCGTGTTGGCCTGCTCCAGTTGCTGGGAGGAGATGGCCCCTTGCGCGTACAACTGTCTCATCCGTTCAGCGTTGCGTTTGGCGTCGGCAAGCGCCTGCTCCGCCTGGACGAGATTGCTTTTCGCCTGGGCCAATCCCTGCGACGAGTTGGTGCCGCTCTGGTTGAGATTGGCCAGGGCCACCTGGTACGCGGCTTCGGCCTGCTTGACGCTGTTGGCCAGGTCGGTTTGGTCCAGCGTGAACAAGACTTGTCCCTTGGTCACCCGCTGCCCCAGCGTCACGTTGAGCGACTGGATCTTGCCGCTAGCCTTCGGCGAGACTTTCACTTCCGTATTAGGCGCCAGTTTGCCCGAAATCCCGGCCTGGTTGGTCACCGAGCCGGGTTTGACCGTTTCCACTTGCACCGGTGTGGGGGCGCCGGTGTCCGCTTGCTGCGGCGCGGCCGCCTGTTGCGGCGAACAGCCGGACAATGCCACTGCGGCGGAGAGGATCAGCGCGATCCCGCTACATTTCCAATTCATACGCGTACCTCCCTACTCTGCCAACCGCACGTCTTGTGCGAGCGGCCCGTTCTGTTTCGTTTTGCGCAGACGAAATCCGCGAAGCTTCCGTCCGAGGTCGTCAAACCAAGTGTAGACCACCGGGATCAGCACCAGGGTGATCAAGGTGGAGAAGCTGAGACCAAAGATGACGACAATCGCCATCGGAGCCTGCGACTCGTTCCCGGAACCGCCGCCAAACGCCAGGGGCGTAATCGCCAAGATCGTCGTCAGGGTGGTCATCAGGATCGGCCGAAGCCGCAGCGGGCCGGCCTGCAGAATCGCCTCGTTGCGCTCGATGCCTTTTTTGCGCAGATTGTTGACATAGTCAATCAACACGATCGCGTTGTTGACGACAATCCCGATCAACAGGATGTAGCCGATCAACGCAGGCACGCTGAGCGATTTGCCGGTGACCAGAAGCCCGACCACCACGCCGATAAACGTCGGCGGCACGGAGAACATAATGATGAACGGACTGAACAGCGACTCAAACTGGCTGGCCATGACCATGTAGACCAAAACGATCGACAGTATAATCGCCAGCCCCAGACTGCCGAACGATTCCATCATCTCCTTGCTCTGTCCGCCGTACTCGATGGAATAGCCGTCCGGCAGGTGCAGCGCCATCAGTCTGGTCTGAATCTCCCGCGACACCGATCCCAGGTCGCGTCCGGCAATGTCGCTTGAGATGGTCACCTCGCGCGTCTGGTCCACCCGCTTGATCAGACGGGGCACGTCCTTGTGCACCACTTGGGCGACAGAGGCAAGCGCCACTTGTGCGCCGCTTGGCGTGGTGATGCGCAAATGGTCAAGGAAGCTTTTGTCGTTCTGGTAGGCGTCCGGCAGTTTCAGCCGCACGTCGATTTCGTCGTCTCCCGTGCGGTACTTGGTGACGGTCTGACCGTCAAACGCGGTGCGGACGCCGGAGATGACCTGCGCCGTGGTCAGGCCGTACAGGCTCGCTTTTTCCGGATCGACCACGACCTCCACTTCATCCTGCGTCTCTTCGAGCGACGTCGTGACGTTGCGGGTGCCGGGCACTTTTTTTACTTCCCCGGCGATGATGCTGCTGATGTCTTCCAACACGGCCAGATCGTCGCCGCGCAGACTGATCTCCAGCGGAGCCTGCTGCGGGCCGCCCGACTGGTCCGTCTGATTCACTTCGAATTCCGCGCCGGGGATGGCTTTCAGTTTCTTTTGCAGTTCCTCGATCACCTGATCGGTCGTGCGTTGGCGTTCCGTCTTCGGCACCAGGTCGATTTGCAACTGCGCCCTGTTGGCCGTGGCGGCCGCAATGATGGCCGGCGCGCCGTTGCTGCCGATTGACGTGTACAGTTGCCGCAATTCCGGCACCTGTTTCACGACGGCTTCCGCTTCGGAGACGATTTTTCCGGTCTCCTCCAGCATCGTTCCGCCGGGCATGGTCACGTCGACGGTGATTTTCCCCTGGTCCAGTGTGGGAATGAATTCGGCGCCGACAAATCCGGTCAGCGAGACCGCGCCGACAAACAGGGCCAGCGTGACGGCAAACACCGTCTTGCGGTGACCGAGCGCCCAGCGCAGCAGGCGTCCGTATCCCCGCGCCAGTTTGGCGAAGCCGATATTGAACCAGATGACCGGATTGAAGCCCCGATAGGCGCCGGAATGGTAGATCTCCTCGTCAGGCAGCCGCTTCAACCAGCGGGAACTGAGCATCGGCACCAGCATCAGCGAGGCCAGAAGCGCCGCGATGTGCGAGAAGACGACGGTCAGCGCCAGCGGGCCGAACAATTGCGAGGCCAGCCCTTCGACGAAGACGATCGGCAGGAACACGGCGATCTGCGCCAGCGCCGAGGCCATGACCGCCGTGCCCACTTCGCGCGAACCGCGTCGGGCCGCTTCCACCATGCCTTTTCCTTCCTGCCGGTGCCGGTAGATATTTTCCAAAATCACCACGGCGAAGTCGACCAGCGACCCCAGCCCCAGGGTTAACCCAGCGAGCGAGATCAGGTTGATCGTCTGGCCGGTAAAATACATCAGGCAGAAGGTGGCGATGACCGAGATCGGGATCACGATCGCCACGATCACCATCGACCGGAAGCTGTTCAGGAACAGGAACAGCACGAAAATGGAAAACAGACCGCCGATCAGCGCGTGTTCGCCCACGGTGTAGATCGAGTCCTTGATGAACTGGGACGCGTCGAGAATCGTGGTGAGCTTCACGTTTTTCGGCAGTTCTTTCTGAATCGCCGCCAGTTCGCGGTTCACCTGGTCGGCCACCTCGATGGTGTTGCCGCCCGACGCCTTGGTCACAGACAACCCGACACTGGGCAACCCGTCGAGATACGTTTTTTGTGTCATCGGTTTATACGTGTCTTTCACGTCGGCGATGCTTTTCAGCGGAATGCTGCCGCCGGGAACGCGGATCGGCGTGTCGGCGATCGCGCCGACGTTTTCAAAATCGCCCTGCACACGGATGTTCAGCTTGCGGTCCCCTTCGCGCACAGCGCCGGCAGAGCCGGACAGATTGGTGGCGGAGAGCGCCTGCTGAATCTGATCAAGGCCGATTCCGTACGCCGCCGCTCTGTCGGGATTGAGCGTCACCTCGATTTCCCGGTCCTTGCCGCCGCTCACTCCGACAGAAGCCACTCCGTCGATCCGCTCCAGCCGGGGCTTGATCACGTTGTCAGCCAGCGACTTCAGCTTGACCACGTCCTTTTCCCCAGAGAGCGACAGCGTCATGATCGGCATGCTGTTCGGGTCCAGTTTCAGAATGCGCGGCGATCCGGCCCCGTCGGGAAGCAGGCCCCGCACCAGATCCACTTTGTCGCGCATGCTGAGTGTCGCCTGGTTCATGTCCACGCCCCAGTTAAACTGGACGATCACCTGCGACGCTCCTTCAATGGAGTTGGAGGTGATTTGCTTGACGTTGGCCACCGTGCCGAGCGCTTCCTCGATCGGCTTGGTGACTAGTTTCTCCACTTCCGCCGGTGCGGCTCCCTGGTAGGTGGTGACGACCACCGCCACCGGCAGGTTCAACTCGGGATACAACTCGACCGCCAGTTTGGGCAACGAGACAAACCCGAAAATCAGAATCGCGGCGGCCAGCATCAACACCGTGACCGGCCGTTTGATGGAAAAGCCGGACAGATTCATGTACGCTCACTCCCTTTCTCCTGCATCAAAGCGGCTCGCTTCCTCTCCAGATAGCGGGCCAACAACTCCAGAGACTGGCAGATTTGCGCCGCTTCTTCGTCCGTCATTCCGGCAAACATCTCATCGTAATACCGCTGGTGCAAAAAAGGGAACTTGTCGTGCAGATCGGGAATGTTTACCACGGGCGAAACCCAGACGACCCGCCGGTCCTTTTCATCCCGTTTGCGTACCACGATGGAGGCCCGCTCCAACCGGTCGATGATCCCCGAGACGGTGCTGTACGACAGGTCGACCCGCTTGCTGATTTCCCCCACCGTTCGCGGTCCTTCCTTCAGTTGTTCCAAGACGAGAATCTGCGGTTTGGTAATGCCCCACCTTTCCAACTCTTCTGTCAAAATGCTGATGTACAGCTTGTTTGTCCTTGCCAACAGTTCAGGCAACCGGGACAATGACTCCATGGGCTCCTCCTCAAATTATTTCGTTACACGAAAGATTATGGCACACGAATTATTTCGTCGCAAGAAATATCTCTGCGGTATTTTCCGGTTGCGTCAGCCGTTCCTAATTGGCAGCCATGGTGGACGCGGGATTGTCAGTCACTTACTTCCCAAAATTGGAACAGCCCCATTTACCGTTTGGCGCAAGCGAGATATCCTTATACATGAATGGAGGTCAAAAAGATGGACAGGAGCGAAACCGCTTTCCAACAGATCACGAAAAACGTCTGGGTATACCCTTGCGGAAAACCCGACCGGATCGAACCCGTGGTAGGGGCGATCGTTACGGAAAGTCAGACCATCCTGATCGATGCCGGAAATGGTCCCGCTCATGCGAGAGCGATCCAACGTTCACTTGACAGCATGGGCGCTCCACCCGTTTCCACCGTGATTTACACACACCATCACTGGGACCATACCTTTGGCTGTTGCGTCTTCGACGCCGAAGTCATCGCTCACGAAACGTGTCGGGCGCGGATGAAAGAGGCGGCAACCATTCCGTGGGGACCTGAATACCTGTTGCGGGAAATGCGGGAAAACCCCAGATTGGAGCGCTCAAACCGGGCAAAACTGATGGCCGTCGACAATTGGGAAGAGTGGAGATTGGTTCTGCCGGACCGGGTGTTTTCTACTGCGATGAGCATTCACGTGGAAGGGATCACGCTGGAGTTGCAACATGTGAGCGGAAGACATGCAGAGGATTCCATCACCGTGAAGGTAGCGGAGCAAGGGGTTCTGTTTTTGGGCGATTGTTTCTACCCGCCGCCGATTCACCTCAGAAAACCGGACGACAAGCCTTCATGGGACATGCTGTTGCAGGTAGGGGACGAGTCTGTTGATTGGTACATTCACGGGCACGGTGAACCGCTCACCCGTGAAAGGGTAATGCGGTTTGTCGCCCAAAACTCCGCGTTATCGTGAGACAAAAACCGGCCCGTCCCGCTTTTCGCCAAACGGAAAAAACTCTTGGCTTGAGACCAAGAGTACAGAATTAATGACAAACCGCTCTTTTTCATTTTTGGTTCTGCAAGGAACCAGTGTTTCCACAGGCCGGAAGCCTGCATATTGATCAATCGAAGTTGTAGAAAAAGTACGTTCACTGGTCGTCAAGAGAGCGAGCGGGAACCATCACCCATGACATCACGGACTTTGTCTATACTTCCTGCGCACGAACAAAGTCGCCGCTCTTGCCCCCGGTCTTGCGCAGCAGGTACGTCGGGCCGAGCACCATCCCCTTGTCCATCGCCTTGCACATGTCGTAGACGGTGAGCACCGCCGCGCTGGCCGCCGTCAGCGCTTCCATCTCCACGCCGGTCTGGCCGGTCGTCTTGACGGTGGCCTCGACGCCGAGCGTGTCGTCGCCCTCGTAGGCGAAGCGGATGTCAATGCCGGTCAAGGGCAGCGGATGGCACATCGGGATGATCTCCCACGTCTTTTTCGCCGCCATGATCCCCGCCACCTGGGCCACCGCCAGCACGTCTCCCTTGCCGACGCTGCCTTCGCGGATGCGGGCCAGGGTCTCTGGTTTCATCTTCACCTGGCTGCGGGCCACGGCGACGCGGTGGGTGACGGCCTTATCCGACACGTCCACCATCCGAGCCCGCTGTTGTTCGTTAAAATGGGTCAATTGGTCGTTCGCATTCATCTCGCTTTATCCTCCGATCTGCGACATCCGCCGATGGGTCGGTGTGTGGCTCTGGGCCTGCCGCTCCAGGGCCTGGGCCATCTCGTGCGTCTCCGGCTTGATCGCCAGCGCCCGCAAAAACATTTGTTTGAGCGCCTCCCTATCACCGATCAGCGGCCGGACGTTCAGTTCGTCAATCCAGTACAGGCACGGCTTGAGATGGCCGTCCGCCGTCAGCCGCAACCGGTTGCAGTTACCGCAAAAGTGATCGCTCACCGGATGGATCAAGCCGATGGTGCCAAGCGCCCCCGGCAGGCGGAAGTTCTGGCTCGGACCGTTGCCAAACACGTTGTCCGCCTCCACGGGTGGCAAGCCGAGCGCTTTCGCCCGCTCCAGCACGACCGACAACGGCAGGTATTTGTTCCGCCACTCGTCATTGTCGTGACCGATCGGCATGTATTCGATAAACCGGACGTTGACCGGGCGCTCCACACTCATGCGAAGGAAGTCGTCGATCTCGTCCTCGTTGATCCCTTTCATCAGCACCACGTTCAGTTTGACCGGGGAAAACCCGACCTCAAGGCTCGCCTCCAGCCCCGCGAGCACGCGGGACAGATCGCCGCCCCTGGTAATCAGCGCGAACCGGTCCGGCTTCATCGTGTCCAGGCTGATGTTGACGCGAGTCAGACCGGCTTCTTTCAGCGCCTTGGCCTTTTGCGCCAGATAGATGGCGTTAGTGGTCAGCGCGATGTCCTCGATGCCGTCAATCGCCGATAGCATCGCCACCAGCTTCTCGATATCCTTGCGCACCAAGGGCTCCCCCCCGGTCAGGCGCAAGCGGCGAACGCCCAGGCTTGCGGCCACTTCCACGACCTCGGCAATCTCCTCGAAGCGGAGAATATTTTCCCTCGGCTGGAACTCCACGCCCTCCGGCGGCATGCAGTAGACACACCGCAAGTTGCAGCGGTCCGTGACGGAAATCCGCAGGTAATCATGTGTCCGCCCGAACCGGTCCACCATACGCTCTGTCGTCATCTTGCCACCCCCCGCTTCGCTCTTTCTTTACCCTACCCCACCGGTACGGGAAAATCAATCCCCGTCCAGCGTGGATTGGCACTTCCTGCGCTTTTGTGTTATGGTCAGGTTGAGAGTTTTCCTTTCATCTGAATACCTGAAGAACGTTATACAGAAATGAGGAATCGCCATGCAGTGCAACATCTTGCTTTTCGCCGGTCTGGCCGAGCGGGCCGGCGCGCGCCAGGTCACCGTCGAACTTGCAGACGACGCGACCGTGCGCGACCTGTTGGCCGCCCTGGCCGAGCAATACCCGTCGCTCGCGACGCTATTGGACGCGTGCTTCGTCTCGCTCAACCAGGAGTACGCGACGCCTGAAACGCCGATCCGCCCCGGCGACGAGATCGCCATCCTGCCGCCGGTAAGCGGCGGGGAAGAGCCGCGCTTTTGCATCACCGACCAGCCGCTTTCCGCGGACAAGCTGATCAGGCTGGTGTCCAATCCCAACGCCGGAGCGGTGCTCACCTTTGTCGGCACGGTGAGGGAATTCACCCGAGGTCAGCGCACCGTTTCGCTCTCCTATGAAGCGTACGCGCCGATGGCTATCGCCAAAATGAAACAGATCGCCGAGGAGATCGAACAGCGCTGGCCGGGAACGCAGGTGGCGATGCACCACCGGGTCGGCGATCTCGCCATCGAAGAGATCGCGGTGGTGATCGCCGTGGCCACGCCGCACCGCAACGAATCCTTCGAGGCTGGCCGGTACGCGATCGAACGGCTGAAACAGATCGTGCCGATCTGGAAAAAAGAAATCTGGGAAGACGGCAGCGAATGGAAAGGGCACCAGCTTGGCCCGTGGAATCCATTGGCGAGCGCCGATCCGTCCTAAAGCGGAAGGAGCGGTTCTGCTTGGATACACGCTACTCGCGGCAACTGTTGTTCGCGCCGATTGGACGAACCGGTCAACAGCGGCTTCTCTCCAGCCGCGTGGCCATCGTCGGCATGGGCGCGCTCGGCACCGTCCTGGCCAACCACATGGTTCGCGCCGGAGTGGGCTTCGTGCGGCTGATCGACCGCGACTTCGTCGAGCCGAGCAACCTGCAGCGGCAAATGCTCTACGACGAGGACGACGCCCGCCAGCATCTGCCCAAGGCGATCGCCGCGTACGAGAAACTGCGCCGGATCAACTCCGAGGTGACGATCGAGCCGATCGTGGCCGACCTGACGCCGTTCAACGCCGAGCAACATCTCAGTGACGTCGACCTGGTGCTGGATGCGACCGACAACTTCCAGGTGCGCTACCTGATCAACGATGTCTGCGTCAAGCACGGGATTCCCTGGGTGTACGGCGGCGCGGTCAGCGCAAAAGGGATGTTTACCGCGATCCGTCCGGGTGTGACGCCGTGTCTGCGCTGCCTGTTTCCGGAAGCGCCCCGGCCGGGGGACGCTCCCACCTGCGACACTGCGGGCGTGATCGGCCCGATCATCCATATCGTCGCCTCCTACCAGGCGACGGAGGCGTTCAAACTCTTGATCGGAGCGGACGACGCCTACAATCCCCACCTGGAGCACTTCGACGTGTGGGCCAACGAACACCGGCAAATCCGCGTCGCCAGCGCCCGGCGCAGCGACTGTCCCACCTGCGGCAAGCGGGAATTTTCGTTCCTATCCCCCGAGACGCAGGAAGGGATGGCCACCTCGCTGTGCGGACGCGACACCGTCCAGATCACGCCGGGCGAAGACGCGCGCCTCGACCTGGACCGGCTGGCAGAGCGCCTGTCGCCGCTTGGCACAGTGGAGCGAAACAAATTTTTGCTCCGCTTCCAGATCGAGCCGCACACCCTGGTCGTCTTTCCCGACGGACGGGTGCTGGTGCAGGGAACGGACGACGTCACCCTCGCACGCACATTGCACGCAAAATATATCGGAGCGTAACAGAACTTTTGAACGTTATGTGAAAAATGGCTGGTCGACACCCGTCAAATCGAGTATAATGTGTTTAGTAAAGAACGAAACAACGTTTCATCAGGTGAAACAAGTTTTGTTCCTCCCACTATTTTTTTATGAATAAAGGAGGTCATGACAATGGCTAAACAAGACGCTTTTTCCGTAAAGTCCTCGTTGCAGGTCGGCAACAAGACATACACCTACTACCGCCTGCAAGGACTGGAAGAGCAAGGGCTCGGCGAAGTGTCGAAACTGCCGTTCTCCATTAAGGTTCTGCTGGAAGCCGCCGTTCGCCAGTTCGACGGCCGCGCCATCACCAAAGAACACGTGCAACAACTGGCCAACTGGACCAAAGGCCGCGATGAGAACCAGGAAGTGCCGCTCATGCCGGCGCGCATCGTGCTGCAAGACTTCACCGGTGTTCCGGCGGTGGTTGACCTGGCCGCCATGCGCGTCGCGATGAAAAAGAACGGCGGCGATCCGAAACGCATCAATCCGCTCGTGCCGGTTGACCTGGTCATCGACCACTCCGTGATGGTCGACGCGTTCGGCAGCAAAGACGCGCTGGAAACCAACATGGCGCTGGAATTTGAGCGCAACGAGGAACGCTACCGCTTCCTGCGCTGGGCGCAAACCGCGTTTGACAACTTCCGCGCGGTTCCGCCGGCTACCGGTATCGTTCACCAGGTAAACCTGGAATACCTGGCTACCGTTGTCGCCACCCGCGAAGTGGACGGCGAACTGGTGGCATTCCCGGATTCGCTCGTCGGCACCGACTCCCACACCACCATGATCAACGGTCTCGGCGTACTCGGCTGGGGCGTCGGCGGGATCGAGGCGGAAGCCGGCATGCTGGGTCAACCGATGTATTTCGTCACCCCGGAAGTCATCGGCTTCAAGCTGACCGGCAGCCTGGCCGAAGGCGCCACCGCGACCGACCTGGCCTTGACTGTTACGCAAATGTTGCGCAAAAAAGGCGTTGTCGGCAAATTCGTCGAATTCTACGGCCCGGGCCTGTCCAACATCTCGCTGGCCGACCGCGCAACGGTTGCCAACATGGCGCCTGAGTACGGCGCAACCATGGGCTTCTTCCCGGTTGACGAAGAAACCCTCAACTACCTGCGTCAAACCGGCCGCAGCGAAGAACTGATCCGTCTGGTCGAAGCCTACACCAAGGCACAAGGTCTGTTCCGCACCGACGACACGCCGGACCCGGTCTTCTCCGACACGATCGAACTCGACCTGTCCACGGTCGTACCGAGCCTGGCCGGTCCGAAACGTCCGCAAGACCGCGTCGAACTGACCGCGATGAAAGAATCGTTCAACCAAACCCTGCGCACGCCGATCGACAAGGGCGGTTTCGGCCTGAGCGAAGACAAGATCGCCAAAACGGTGGAAGTGGTTCATCCGAACGGCGAAAAGAGCCAGTTGAAAACCGGCGCTGTCGTGATCGCGGCGATCACGTCCTGCACCAACACCTCCAACCCGAGCGTCATGCTGGGCGCAGGTCTGGTGGCGAAAAAAGCCGTCGAAAAAGGTCTCACCAAACCGGCTTACGTGAAAAGCTCGCTGACTCCGGGCTCCCGCGTCGTCACCCAGTACCTGATCGACGCCGGATTGATGGACGCGCTGGAAACGCTTGGTTTCGCCGTCGCCGGTTACGGTTGCGCGACCTGTATCGGTAACTCCGGTCCGCTGCCGGACGAAGTGGCCAAAGCGATTGCCGACAACGACCTGACCGTCGCGGCCGTGCTTTCCGGCAACCGCAACTTTGAAGGCCGCATCCACGCGCTGGTGAAAGCGAACTACCTGGCTTCACCGCCGCTCGTCATCGCCTACGCGCTGGCAGGTACGGTTGACATCGACCTGGCGACCGAACCGATCGGCATCGGCAAGGACGGCCAGCCGGTCTACCTGAAAGACATCTGGCCGACGCCGCAAGAGATCAACGAAGCGATGAAGAAAGCGATGAATCCGGAGTTGTTCCGCGCTCAATACGAACACGTCTTCACCGCCAACGAACGCTGGAACAAAATCCCGACTCCGCAAGGCGACCTGTACGAGTGGGACCCGAACTCCACTTACATCCAGGAGCCGCCGTTCTTCCAAAACCTGTCCGGCGAAACCGGCAGCATCAGCGACATCAAAGGCGCGAAAACACTGGCTCTGCTCGGCGATTCCGTCACCACCGACCACATCTCGCCGGCGGGTAACATTTCGCCGACCAGCCCGGCAGGCCTCTACCTGCAATCCAAGGGCGTGGAGCGCAAAGACTTCAACTCCTACGGCGCTCGCCGCGGCAGCCACGAAGTGATGATGCGCGGCACGTTCGCCAACATCCGCATCCGCAACCAAGTGGCCCCGGGCACCGAAGGCGGCGTAACCAAGTACCTGCCGACCGGCGAAGTCATGTCGATCTACGACGCGTCGATGAAATACCAGGCGGAAGGCACTCCGCTGGTGGTCATCGCCGGCAAGGAGTACGGCACCGGCAGCTCCCGCGACTGGGCGGCCAAAGGCACCTTCCTCCTCGGCATCAAAGCGGTCATCGCGGAGAGCTTCGAGCGGATTCACCGCGCGAACCTGGTGGGCATGGGCGTTCTGCCGCTGCAATTCACCGAAGGTAACAGCTGGAAATCGCTCGGCATCACCGGTACGGAAACCTTTGACATCGTAGGCCTGGGCGACAATATCCAGCCTGGCCAAACCGTCAAGGTAAAAGCGACCCGCGAAGACGGCAGCACGTTCGAATTCGACGTGATCGTCCGCCTCGACAGTCTGGTGGACGTGGACTACTACCGCAACGGCGGTATCCTGCAAACGGTTCTGCGTCAACTGCTGGACGAAAACCAAGTGAAAGTGGGCTAACTTGTAACCCCCCATAAAAAAAGCAGGCAGGCACCGGATTTACCGGGCCTACCTGCTTTTTTGTGCGTCAATCTTCCAGAAAGACCAGGTCGCCGACGCCGATCTGTCCCGGCCGAGCGACCGACGAGTAGACGCCAAAGCGGTTCTGTCGCTCGCGAATCAGCGTCTGCAAAAGCGTCGGCGTCTTGTTCAGATCGTCCGGATCGATGGTGATAATCGGGCAACGCTCACAGTGGCGCTTCACGTCAATCACCACATCGCCGATGCGCAGCCGCTTGCCGATCCATCTATCCTCGGCAAACGGGGCGTCCTCTGCCAGTTCGATCAGCAGGTTGGAACGGAAGCGGCGATTGTCAAGCGGCATCCCTGCCCACTCTTCCAGCTTGCGAATGGACGCGTCGGTGGTGATTAACAGGTGTTCTTCTTCGATGGCGCCCGTCGGGATGTGCAGCGGCGTGTACGACACGCGCGTCACCGGCCGTCCGGCGAGCCGCTCGATTTCTGCCCGCAAACGCTCGTCCTCCCAGCTATAGACGTGACCGGACGGCGTGGTCACCCGCACTTGCGGAAACCGGTCGGTGCTCTCTTCTCCCATGTACTCCGCCGAGAAACCGATCATCTCTGGCACCTGCGTCGCTGTCAGGTAGCGAATCGGCTCGGCGCTGAGGAGAAATCCATGTCCCCGATCGCCGTACAGTCCGTACGTCTCCACACGCGTTGTGGAGACGCTCTCGCCGCGAAACGACTTGACCGGATGGCGGACGATCTGCTTCAGTTTCCCTATGTACACCTTGTCTCCTCCCTTTGGCTGGTTTTCTCCTCCATTATCGTCGAAGGGGGCATCGATGAGAAGAGAACCTGATCACAGCAAAAAAACCGCTGGCTAGCTGACGCTGTGCCAGGCGGGTCCTGATTACTTCACCATCTTGCCCATGCGAGACGCCGACTCGATCACCGGACCGGCGATTTCGGTCATTTTTTCCGGCGTCAACCGGTTGGCCGGGCCGGAGACGGACAGAGCGGCGACAATTTTTCCCTGCCGGTTAAAGATCGGCGCTGAGACGGCGGCTGCCCCCGCTTCCCGTTCCTCAACGCTGGTGGCGTATCCCTGACGGCGAATTTGCTCCAGTTGCTGCCGGTACGTCTCGCGATCCACCGTGTCCGGCCAGTCAGGGTCAGCGAGAATCTGCTCGCGCACCATCTCGTCGGCGTAGGCCACCAGCACTTTGCTGGACGCGCCGACGGCAAGCGGCAGACGCGCGCCCACCGGAGCGACGCGGCGGATCGGCTGGTTGCTCTGCACGGCCTGGATGCGAATCCGTTCGTTTCCGTCGCGCACGTACAAACTGACCGTCTCGCCCAGCATGTCGCGCAACCGCTCCATTTCGGGCAAAAGGATGCTGGCCATGTCATCCGACTGGGTCAGGTTGGCGGACAATTCCCAGACGCGAAAGCCAAGCCGGTATTTCTCGGTCTCCGGGTCGCGGATGACGAAGCCCTTGCTCTCCAAAGTGGAAAGAAGCCGGTGCACCGTGCTTTTGTGCAGGGAGATGCGGTTTGCGATCTCGCTCAGCCCCAGATCCGTAGCGTCCGTAAAACACAACAGGATATCCAGCGCGCGTTCGACGGCGCGGACGGTCGATTTTTGCTCTTCCACGGCTTCACCCGCTTTCTTCGCCGATTTGTTTCACCAGACGAAATGATGTTTTATGATTGATTTCAGTATACCGGATCGGCGGGCGGGACGTAAAGAGATTACCGGCGCGCAATCTGCCAAACGACACAAGGGCAACCCGCTTCACCCTGTGGGGTGATCTGCTGCGGGTTGCCCCTGGCAAACGCCGGGTTTTCTTACCGGCTTTTGACCAACAGCTCGATCGCTTCGTTCAAAATCTCGTCCGCGTCCTTTCCCTGTTCGATCTGCTCGCGAACGCATGTCGCCAGATTGGACGCGACGATCACGCCAATCGCCTTGTCAACGGCAGAGCGGACCGCCGTAAGCTGGCTGACCACTTCCTTGCAGTTTTTGCCTTCTTCGATCATGTTGAGGACACCGCGTACTTGTCCCTCAATGCGCTTGAGCCGATGCTTGATCTTTTCCCCGTACTCCATCTTGGCACCTCCTCTGCCGCCTCATTCAGTGAAGCAGGTCCAATCGTTTGTCTAACTGAAGTGTACCATCTGTTTGCCATTCTGCATAGAACAGAAAGAACCACCGTACCAGGCTGTCCAACCCGTGACGAAGGAGGCGGGCTGCCGCCCCGCAACTCGACGGCGATCCAACAGGCGGGTATGACGACTGGGGGTGTTTTACAGCGTTCCCAGCGCCCGCCCCGTTTATGAACCCCTGGCGGAAACATCAAACCGGCCTTCGCTGCACGCAGAAAGGCCGGTCTGTGGAATCAGGCGTTTTGTTCGACATGGACATCGGGATTGTACCGCTTGACGTACGCGAGGATCTCTTCGCCCTTCAACGCTTGCGCGGTGACGATGACGCCCCGCTCCGACAGGTAGTCGCACAGAGCTTCGGCTCCCCGCCGCATTCGCCTGATCGCCGCGTCGGCCAAAGTCAGCATGTACGGCACCAGCAACTGCACATGCCATTGCCCTTTCGCTTCTTCCGAGACGTCGATTTCCATCTCGATATCGGGGTGTTCAAACGCGTACAAGGTATCGAACAAAGACGCGATCTCATCCTGATCCAGCCCATCCAACGGGAGCTTCCAGACGCTCAGGTAATACTCGTCGTTGAACAGCACCAGCTCGTCTGTGATCGGTCGGTACTTTTTCGCAAACGGATTGACGGACATGGCAGCTCTCCTCCTCGCTCGTCAGCGGCTTTTGGCGATATCGGTTACAACAGGCTGCTGCCCTCGGCCAACGCGCGGGCGTCTTCGGGGGTGATCAACACGGCGCGCGGTTTTCCGCCGCTCTGGCCGGCGACATGACCGACCGCTTCCATCATCTCGATCAGCCGCGCCGCCCGGTTGTAGCCAATGCGGAAGCGGCGCTGCAACGCGGACGCGGACGCCTGCCCCTGTTCAGCGACGTAGACCAGGGCTTCGTGGTAGAGCGGATCGTCCCCCATGTCGTAGCTTTGAACCGACTGTTCCAATTCTTCCTTGCTGAATACGTATTCCGGCTGGCGCTGGCGTTTGACCATTTCCGTGACGCGCTCGATCTCTTCGTCGGAAACGTAGTTCCCCTGCAGCCGGATCGGCGCCGCGCCGCTTTCCAGAAACAGCATGTCGCCGCGGCCCAAAAGCCGTTCCGCGCCGCTCTGGTCGAGAATCGTGCGCGAGTCGATCTGGGAAAAGACCGCAAACGCGAGGCGCGTCGGCACGTTTGCCTTGATGTTGCCGGTAATCACGTCGACCGACGGCCGCTGCGTGGCCAACAGCAGGTGAATGCCGCAGGCGCGCGCCTTTTGCGCGATGCGGATGATGCAGTCTTCCACGTCTTGCGGCGACACCATCATCAGATCGGCCAACTCGTCGATGACGATCACGATGTACGGCAGGGTCTCTCCTGTCGTCTTGTTGTACCGGTCGATGTCGCGGACACCGGCGTCGACGAACAGGGCGTAGCGCCGCTCCATCTCTTCCACCGCCCACTTCAGCGCAGCCGTCGCCTGCTTGGCGTCCGTCACCACCGGCGTCACCAGATGGGGCAGATGGTTGTACGGGGCCAGCTCCACCATTTTCGGATCGATCAACAGCAAGCGCACCTGTTCGGGAGTCGCCTTGTACAGCAGGCTGACGATAATCGAGTTGATGCAGACGCTTTTGCCCGAACCGGTCGCGCCGGCGATCAGGCCGTGCGGCATTTTCTTGATGTCGGCGACAATCGGCTCCCCGCCGATGTCCATGCCGAGCGCCACGGCCAACGGCGACGGATGGTTGCGAAACTTGTCCGAGCCGAGGATGCGCCGGATCAAGATCGGCTCGCTCTTCAAGTTGGGCACCTCGATTCCGACCGCGTTGCGGCCGGGGATCGGCGCCTCGATGCGGATGTCCTTGGCCGCCAGGTTCAGCTTGATGTCGTCGGACAGGCTGGTGATCTTGTTTACCTTGACGCCGGGAGCGGGCTGCAGTTCAAACCGGGTGACTGTCGGCCCTTTGACGATGCCCACCACCTGCGCACTGACGTTGAAGTTGGCCAGCGTCTCCTCCAAAAGCCGCTTTTGTTCCAGCGTATGCGCCGTCGAATCGTCTGCCATCGGCGGCGCTTCGTCCAGCAGAGAGAGCGGCGGGAACTGATAACGAGGTTCCATTGACTCCATTGGCTTCCTCGGTTCCTCCCGGGAGGCCGGTTCAGCCGGAAAATGCCGCTCTTGTTCGCAATCGGCCTCAACATTCATGCCGGGGCGCTCCGGCTGCGGGAAGCTCATTGCAAGAGCGTCCGCCTGCGGGCTGGTTTCGCTGGTTTCATAGGACGGATGCCCGCCAACGAGGGGTTCGCCCGAGACCTCCAGAGACCGTCCGCTCTGCGCGGACAATTTAGGCGCCTGGAAGACAGCGGACGTATCCAGTTGCGGCTCCGGGCCAAACACAGTCTGCGGCTCCGGTTCGCAAACTGTTTGGCTTGGGGCCGCTGGCGCGGTCAGGGACACGGCTTCGTCTGCCTGTGTCTCGACTGTGACCGCCTGTGTCTCGGTTGTGGCCGTCGGTGTTTCGACTACGACCGTCGGTGTCTCGACTGCGGCTACCTGTGTCTCGGTTAAGTCCGCCTGTGTCTCGGCTGTAACCGCCCATGTCTCGACTGTGACCGCCCGTGTTTCAGCTAAGGCCGCCTGTTTTGCGACCGGCGCGCCGGAGGGTTCCACTTCCGTCCTGCTCATCCGCTCGGCCTCGCGACGGGACGTGCCCGCGTCGGCCGCTGTTTTTGCGCTGACGCGATCCCGTGCCGTACCGTTTGGATCGATCCTGCCGTAGATCGGCGAAACAATTTCCGTGGGCCGAAACGAGCGTTTGTCACTCTCTCCATCTTTCCGCCTCGATTCGGCCGCACGCGGTTTGGGTTGAACAGTCTGCGAAAACAGAGCGGGCGGTTGAGGCGCAACCGACTGTTCCGCCTGTTCCTGCGTCTGCTTGTATATCTCAAACGGCGTGTGCGGGAGTTGTTCCGGCCGCTCCGCCTTCTGTTTCGGCTGATCCGGAATCACAGGGAAGCGGAACCGGCCGCGGGCGGGAGTGCGCTCCCTGACGCTCTCTTCCTGCCGTTGCCGTTCGCGCGGATAAATGTTTTTCGCCCTCGCCTTAAGCGAGCGGGCCGACGTCAACGACACGTGCGGACGGCGTCCGGATGCCTCCCGGTTGTCTGGTTGCAAACGCTCGATCAGTCGTTGAAGCCACATCCACATGATGCAACGTCCTTTCCTTCTCCATACTTGGGTTCTTTCTGCGACTAGGCTAATCATTTCCATCTTACCACGGATGAAAGCCACTTGTGGTTTTTTTCGGAATTTGGCGAAACCTTTTTTGGGTTTTCCCGTATATTCCTGACGAACCGATTTTTTCGCGGTTGAACAGGAACGACGACAGGAATATCTCCATTTTTGTCGAAGATTATGATCGTTCCAAAAATTACATGAAGCAAAGGAGAGGAGAAACATGTGGAAAAAAGTTGGATTGCTTCTCTTCGCTGCCCTGTTGGTGTTGACCGGGTGCTCGGGAGAAGCGTCGCTGGTCCGGGACTCCATACTCAAGACCCTGGACAGCCCCAACTACGACTTTAAAGAAACGGTCAAATTGACGGGCGATTTGGACAAATTGGCCAAAACGGCTAACGCCCCTGCCGATGCGCTCAGCGTCATCAACGCGCTCAAGGCCGGTGTGACCATTGAGGGCAGCTCCCTTGACCTCAACCATGCGAAAATGGTGATCACCGCCAACGATGACAAGCCGCTGCGTGACAACAACCTGTGGACAGGAGAGCAAAAGGCGTCTCTGGAACTGTTGACTGCGGAAAACAAGCTGTACCTGAAATCGCCGCTGGACGCCAAATACCTGGTGATTGACAACTCCATGCCGAAACTATCCGGCGAGAGCGGGATCGATCCGGCGAAACTGAAGGAATTCCAGGAGAAAGTCAACAACCTGACGATCCAGTTCCTGAAAACCTACATCTCCCAGTATGGCTACAAGCTGTCGCAGGCGAAAAACCTGGGCAGCGAGCAGGTGACGCTGCCGAACGGCCAAACCGTCAACGCGACACACGTGACGATCACGCTGGACACCAAAGAATTGATCAACATGGCATTGTATACGGCGAAAGACCTCACCGCCAATCAGGAGGCGCGCCGCTTCGCCATCGATCTGCTGCGTGAGATTGTCGCATTCGCCAAGGAGAACGCGCCGGACGGCAAACAACTGCCGATCGTGCTTGATCCGGAGAAAACGGTGGATGAAGTGCTGGTCAAAGCAAAACAGGCGATTGAGCAGTTTGAGAAGACGTACACGCCTGATCAGATCGTAGCTCTGGCCAAAGCGCAGGGGCTCGATTCCCTGACGCTGAAGCTGGACTACTACATCGACGGCAATAAGCTGCCGGTTCGCAGCACGAGCACTCTGAACCTTTCCATCGTCGCTCCGGCCAAAGGCATCACCACGCCGATTTCGGTCGGGCTTGAGGCGGACGCCTACCTCTGGAACTACGGCAAGGCGACCTCGTTTGCCTATCCGTCCGACGACCAAACCGTGACGCTGGAGCAATTGAAACAAGACAAGAACGCGATCCAATCCTTCAACGAAAAAGGCTTCCTCTTCAAAGCACTGAAACAATCTGACACGCAAACCGTCGTGCTCGATCTGAAGGCCAAAACCGTCACGCTCAATGGCGAACAGGTGAAAAATATCCGTCCGTTGCAACAAAACGACACGACGATGGTGCCGTTTCGATTCATCGGCGAGGCAATGGGCGCGACCATCGACTACGACGCCAAGACAAAAACCGCCATCTTCGTCAAAGACGGCAAACGGATTGAACTGGTGGCAGGCAGCAAAACAGCCAAGGTAAACGGCCAGTTGAAGACGCTGCCGGTTGCCGTCACCAATCAAAACGGCTCGCTGTACGTACCGCTGCGGTTCGTCAGCAGCGAACTGGGCGCCGACGTCAAATGGCTTGCGGAAGTGAAACAAGCGATCATCGTCTTCTCCCGCTAACCCTGCCCTGTCAACCTGATCGCATCAAAGCCAGAAAACACGGGCTGTGCCTAGACAGTCACCTGTCGGGCCAGCCCGTTCGCATTTTGCTGCCATCCGAAACCAGCCGTGTCTTGGCATGGCTGGTTCCGAGAATCACGAAGGGAGGCGTTTAGGATGAAATGTCCCTGGTGTCGCGGAATCATCAACGAAAACGAGCCGTTTTGTCCCCATTGCGACAATCAGATCGTCGATTTTCCCCGTACGGACGCGCTGCCCGGCGACGCGGAGCCGGATTCCGCTGACACAACCAACCAGCCGGTGATCTGTTCTCGCTGCGATCGCGAGATGATGTTTGCCGGGGAAGAAGAGTTGCAGCGTTCGTCGACGCTCAGCAACCTGTTCCTGGGAGAGTTTGGAGATTTGCTGAAAGGCACCTTGCGGCTGAGAACCTATGTGTGCCTCGCGTGCGGCAAAGCTGAATTCTTCGTGCCTGAAGACGTCCGGCTTCGCTTGCGCCACTTCGGCGCAGGGGACTGACCAGACAATTCACATCTGGCGTCACTTTTTCTTACATACTATCCGTTCCCCGTTGTATAATGAAAGAGTATCCATCGCCGAGGTGATGTCCGTGCGTAAACCGCCGCTGGAAGTCTGCCCGATTTGCCGCGCCGTGCTGGTCGTCCAGAGCGTCAAAGGCACCATCCTGTTGTGGTGTTCAAAAAATCCGCTCCACTTCCGCTGGGAGAAAGAAACGTAACCCCCTGTCCGGCGCGTACCGGCGGGACAGGGGGTTGCCAAACGACAGGCGTCACTCGCCCAACACCTGCGTCGGTAGCGGCACCGGCTCCAGACGCGCGGTAAAGTGGCGCAAAATCTTCGGTTCATATGTGAAGCGCAGGCCGCGCACCTCATGCCGGCGGGCGTAGATGTTTTTCAGCGCCTCGGCCACCACCCGCAGGTGATTGTCGGTGTACACCCGGCGCGGGATGGTCAGCCGCAAAAATTCGACCGGCGACTCCAGATTGTCCCCCGTCTCCGGATCGCGCCCGAGCAAAAACGACCCCACCTCGACGCCGCGCACGCCCGCCTCCAGATACAGCTCCACGGCCAGCGCGTGGGCCGGGAACTGGTCAAACGGGATGTGCGGCAGAAACCGCTTGGCGTCGACGAACACGGCATGGCCGCCGACCGGCTTTTGGATCGGGATGCCCGCTTCGTCCAGCCAATTTCCCAGCAATTCCACCTGGCCGATGCGATGGGCCAGGTACGCTTCGTCCACCACTTCCGTCAGCCCCCGGGCCAGCGCCTCCATGTCGCGGCCGGACAGCCCGCCGTAGGTGGGGAAGCCCTCGTACGGCACCACCATCGAACGGGTCAGTTGGTACAACTCCTCGTCTTCCTTGATCGCGATCATCCCGCCCATGTTGACCAGGCCGTCCTTTTTCGCGCTCATCGTCAGCCCGTCGCCGTAGGAGAACATCTCGCGGACGATCTCCTTGATGCTCTTGTCGGCGTACCCCGGCTCCCGCCGCTTGATGAAGTAGGCGTTTTCCGCGAAGCGGGCGGCGTCGAAAAAGACGCGCACGCCGTAAGCGCGCCCCAGCTCGCTGACCGCGCGGATGTTGGCCATCGACACAGGCTGGCCGCCCGCGCTGTTGCAGGTAATCGTGATCAGGATAAAGCCGATCTCATCTTTCGGCGTCGATTTCAGGTAGTTTTCCAGTTTTTCCAGATCAAAATTGCCCTTGAACGGATGCGGCGTCGCCGTGTCGTACGCGTCCTCGATGACGAAGTTGAGCGCCCGGCCGCGCGCCAGTTCGATGTGCGCCTTGGTCGTGTCGAAGTGCATGTTGCCCAGCGCCGCCTTGCCCGGCTGATCCAGCAGAAGCGGGAACAACACCTGCTCCGCGCCGCGCCCCTGATGCGTCGGAATCGTGTAGCGGTAGCCGATGATTTCCCGCACCACTTCCTCCAGATGGTAGAAGTTGCGGCTGCCGGCGTACGACTCGTCGCCCAGCATCAGCCCGGCCCACTGATAGTCGCTCATCGCTCCCGTGCCGCTGTCGGTCAACAGGTCGATATACACGTCGTCCGAACGCAGTGAAAACGGATTGTAGCCTGCCTCCACGATGCGCTTCTCCCGCTCCTCGCGCGGAAGCAGCCGGATCGGTTCCACCATCTTGATCTTGTACGGTTCCGCCAGATACTGTTTCTCCATGTCCGAATCCTCCTTACAGGCAGTGTTCGCTACAATCCCTAAAGCAAACTCCGTGCCAGCCACTCCGGGATTCTGGCGGACAGCACCACCGGCAAAACAGCCCGGTTTTACCACGAAAAAACCCGTCTGCTCCATCGCATACGGGTCTGGCGTCACGCATGTTGTCCGTCTTTTTGTTTCCATTTCAGACATATCCCGAACCAAACGTTTCAAAACAAGACAAAAACCCGGCCCCAACCGCTTGCCGTGTCTCATTCTGAATCAACAAAGTCGTCCAGGCCGTATTCCCGCAACTTCCGGTACAGCGTCGCGCGGGAAATGCCCAGCCGCCGGGCCAGCGCCGTCTTGCCGGGGACCTCCGCCATCAGCCGGGTGATGTAGGCTTGCTCCAGTTCGGCCAGCGTCAGCGGCCGTTTCGTCAAGTCGACGGAAAAGCGGTCCGGCTTCGTCTCGGCACCGCGACCAAGCGGCAGGTCTTCGGCGTCTATCAGCACTCCGTCGCAGAGTGCCACCGCCCGTTCCAGCAGATTGCCCAACTCGCGGAAATTGCCGGGGAAATCATACCGCTCCAAAGCCTGCATCGCCCGCCGCGACAAGCTGACGTCCGGCCTGCCCAGCTTGCGCTTCGCCTTTTCCAGAAAAAACTGGGCAAACAGTGGCACATCGCTGCGTATCTCGCGCAAGGCGGGCAAGGCAATCGGGAAGACGGCCAGCCGGTAATACAAGTCCTGCCGAAACCCGCCCGCTTTCACCATTGCCGCCAAATCCCGATTGGTGGCGGCGATCAACCGGATGTCCACCTTGCGCTCCTCGCCGCCGCCCAGCCGTTTCACCGTGTAATCTTGCAGGACGCGCAACAGTTTGGCCTGCAGATGGACACTCATTTCGGCGATTTCGTCGAGAAACAGCGTGCCGCCCTGGGCCATTTCAAACACGCCGGGCCGTCCGCCTTTTTTCGCGCCGGTAAACGCGCCTTCCTCGTAGCCGAACAACTCGCTTTCCAGAAGCGCGTCGGGAATCGCCGCACAGTTGACGGCGAGAAACGGCTTGTCGCGACGCTCGCTACGCGTGTGGATGTAGCGGGCCATCACCTCTTTGCCGGTGCCGCTCTCGCCGGTCAACAGCACCGTCGAGGGGATCAAGGCCGCCTTTTCCGCGAGCCGCCAGGCCTGCTTGCCTAAGGGGTGATGCCCGAAGACGACGCCGTCCTGTCCCAGCACCTGGGCCTGCATCGTGCGGATCGTCTCCGTCGCCACCTGCAACTGTTCGGTGAGGCGGCGAACCTCCGTCACGTCGCGAAAGACGGACAAGGCTCCGACCAGTTCGCCTCCCATATGCAACGGGACGATGTTGGAGAGCACTTCGCGGTCGCGCACGCGGGTACGCACCCCCGTCTGCGGCTTGCCTGTCGACAGCACGTCGTAGAGGCGCGAGTACGGGACAACGTCGGTGACGAACCGGCCAAGTACCTCGTCGCGGGTCAGACCGGTGATTCGCGTGTTGGCCTCGTTCACATAACGCACGATTCCCCTGGCGTCGATCATCACCAGGCCGTCGTGCAGCGCGTCCAGAATGGGCGTGGCCACCTCAATCATCGATGAAAGCGTGTCCTTGTTCATCGGCCCTACTCCTTGATCAGTTTGCGAATCTCCTCATGCAAGGGGCCGCCGGTCGCCACCAGATTGGGCAGGTGATCCGGATCGTACGGCCGGTGCCGATAGACCTCTCCCGCAAAGTCGGTGACGCACACCCCCGCTTCCTGGGCGATCAGCATGCCGGCGGCCACGTCCATGATCCCCGAACGATGATGTACGATGTAGTCCACCCATCCGTGGGCCAAAAGGCACCAGTCCAGCGCCGGGGCAATCGTCCGCATCAGCCGCTTGGTATTTAGCACCAGCGGTTCGGTAAACGCCAACTCCTCCTTTCGGGTGAGCGAGTCCCGTCCGCGGATATAGGTGCCCACCGCTTTGGAAAGCTCCGTCCGCTTGCCGGTAAACAGCCGTTTTCCGTTAAGATACGCTCCCTCTCCCCGCTGCGCCCAAAACATTTGCTCGGAGATGGGATTGTAGACTACGCCGAGCACCGGTTCATCCCCGCGCTGCAGCGCGATCGAGACCGAAAAATAGGGGTAGCCGATGAAATAATTGTTGGTCCCGTCCAGCGGGTCGACGATCCAGACGTACTCGTCCTGACGTCGAACCAGTCCCACCTCTTCGGAGACAATCGTATGATCGGGAAAATGGCGGTGCAATACCTCGATAATCCGCCGCTCACTCTCCTTGTCTTCCGGCAGTTTCACGTCATTGTGCGATTCCAGATCGGGGATCAACTGTTGCGAAAAGCGTTGTTTCAGATACGCGCCTGCTTCGCGGGCGGCTTGTTTGGCGATCTCCAGCATGTCTTGATACTCCTTTTTTCCCTTGGTCATACCAGAAATGGATCGTGTCTCAATCTTGGTGTATAAGCATCGTACCGAATGAACCGCCCAAGATCAATAGTGCGCCGCACACGGGAAAAAGCGGGTTCCCGAATTTACCGTTGTGCTTTTGCGCCGCCGTGAATATGATAGAAGGATCGATGGATATCCAAAAGGAGGTTCGCAAGATGAACAGCGATTTCATTCGCCTCAAACATCTGGAAGGCGAACTGAAGCTGACCCAGATGAACCGGAACCTGGGCTGCTCCGTCACCAGCAAGGAACTGGTATTCCAAAAGCCGCACGTCACCTATCACCTGTTTTTGCACGACATCGTCAGCATGGTTCCCGTCACGCTGGAAACACGCAACTGTACCTTCCGCCATCAATCCGAACTGATCCAGACGGAGTTTGCCTCCGATTACTATAAAATCAACGTCAAGTGGGCCCGGATCGTCACCCGTTCGGGAGTGACCGAGCGCGAGGACGCGGAATTCATCGTGCCGCTCTCTTCAAAAATGTTGCAGTACATCGCCCGATACAGCGGACTTATTGCCATTTCCTGACGGCGGTAAAAACCCCGCGCGGCATACGCCGCTTGCGAACGCCGCATGGGCCCCGAAGCGGCAAAAGCCTCTCACGCTTTCCTTCGCGTGCAAGAGGCTTTTTGCGTGCTTGTCCCAAGCGAGGCTCACTCCGCCTGCGGCTCGCCCAGGATCATAAACGTCCCGGTGCCGTGCGCGAGCAGCCGGTCGCGGTCGTCGTACACACTGCCCTCGCACACCACCAGTTTTTGCCCCCGGTGCAGAATCGTTGCCTCCGAGCGGAGCGTGCCGCTTTTTCCCGGGCGGATGTAGTTGATTTTCAGGTCGATGGTGACCGAGTATTGCCCTTTCGGCAGCGACCGGTTGATCATCGATCCCATCGTGGAGTCGATCAGCGTGGCGGTGATCCCTCCATGCACCACCCCGAGCGGATTGTACATGAACGGGGTGATCGGCACGATAAACTGATAGGTCTTGTCGTCGAGAAAACGGCCGTCCAGGCCCAGCATGCCGGACAGGTAGGCGCTGCCCCGCTCCCGCTTCTGCCGGATGGCTTGCAGCGCGAGCCCAAGCATCTCCCGCTCCTCGTCGCTCCCCGTCTCCAGCACCTGTTTGATGTCGTCGATCATCTGCTCCTCCTCCACAGCGCACCATTCATTTCCACTCTATTCTAGCGCAACGGGAGCTTGTTTTCACGCGTTCAGTTCGGCTTCGCGCACAGTTGATGGTTGCCGGTTGCCCGAATGCGCCAGACGTCGCCCCGTCCGAAACGACAGATAGACGCCAGCGAGGATGAACATGCCGCCCGCCGCCTGGGCCACCTGCACCTTCTCTCCCAGGAATGCGACAGCGAACAGCGTGGCAAACAGCGGCACCAGGTTGAGAAACGGCGACGCCTTGCTCGGCCCCAGTTCGCGAACCGCCATGTTCCAGCAGAGGAATGCGACGACGGACGCAAACAGACCGAGGTACAAGACTTCCAGCAGCACGTCCGCCCGAAAGAGATGGACCTCGCGCACGCTCAACTCCCATCCGGCCGCCGGCAACAGGAAGACGAGGCCGGTGGCAATCGTCAGGGTGAAGTTTACCAGCGCGGGCATCTGGCTTGCCGACTTGCGCACGATGATCGAGTAAAACGCCCAGATCAGATTGGCGGCGAGCATCAGCACATCGCCCGGATTAAACCGGAAGTGGGCCAGAGTGGCCAGGCTGCCCTTGCTCACAATCCACATCACGCCGACGAACGAGAGCACAAAACCGGCCAACTGACCGACTGACACCCGCTCGCCCAGCACAAAAAACGAGACGATCACGATCATCATCGGCGACCACGAGGACAGAATCGCGGCGTTGATCGCAGTCGTATGTTCAATCGCCACGTACACGACGGCCGTAAACCCCGCGATGCCCAAAAATCCCATGCCGACGATCGCACTGGCGTGCCGTTGCAGGCAGTCCCGCCCGTGCCTTTTCAGATCGCCCCAAGCGAACGGCAACAGCACAAGCAGCGCTGCGATCCATCGCAGCAAAGCCAGCGTAAACGGCGGCAGTTCGTTTAACGCGGCGCGGCCAGCGACAAAATTTCCGCCCCAAAACACCGCCGCCGTGATCAGCATCAGATACGGCCATCTTGTTGGCATGAGCTCTTCCTCCTGTTCGACCGTAAATTCCTTTCTATACACTCTAGCATTTGAAAGCGGTTACAAATTATTTTCTGACTTATTTTGCAATTGTGTATTTATTCATCACTTTTATCTTGCAAAGCGTTGGCGCGTGTGGGTAGAACAGCGAAAATACTGCAATAGAACAAAGTAGACATATGTGGTTGTTTGTATTTTTATTCAAAACTATGTTTTAATTATGCGGTTTGACGCATGTGTTTTCCGTCTGTTGCCATCGGGGCTTGCCCCCGTTTTTCCCGCCCCCGCCGCTTTGTCTGGTTTTCTGAACGAATGTTCAGACTGTTTTGGTTGTTCGGTACTCTTTCCTGGTGGTAAGATAGGGGGAAAAGAATTCGCCGCTGATTTTCGGGAGGGAGTAACGAGACCATGACCAGACGAAGAAGCGACATGATCAAAAAGGGGTTTGACCGCGCGCCGCACCGCAGCCTGTTGCGCGCCGCCGGGGTAAGGGAGGAAGATTTCGACAAACCGTTCATCGCCATTTGCAACTCGTATATCGACATCATTCCCGGACACGTCCACCTGCAGGAATTCGGCCGGATCGTCAAGGAAGCGGTCCGCGAGGCGGGCGGCGTGCCGTTTGAATTTAACACCATCGGCGTGGACGACGGGATCGCGATGGGCCATATCGGCATGCGCTACTCCCTGCCCAGCCGGGAGATCATCGCCGACAGCCTGGAGACGGTGGTGGCCGCCCACTGGTTTGACGGGATGATCTGCATCCCCAACTGCGACAAGATCACGCCGGGGATGATCATGGGGGCGCTTCGCGTCAACATTCCAACGGTGATGATCTCCGGCGGTCCGATGGCGGCCGGCAAAACAAGCGACGGCCGCAGCATCTCGCTGGCTTCTGTCTTCGAGGGCGTCGGCGCCTACCAGGCGGGCCTGATTGACGACAGGCAGTTGAGCGAACTGGAACAGTACGGCTGTCCCACCTGCGGTTCCTGTTCCGGCATGTTCACCGCCAACTCGATGAACTGTTTGGCCGAAGCGCTGGGACTGGCCCTGCCCGGCAACGGCACCATCCTGGCTGTCTCGCCAAAGCGGCGCGAGCTGGTACGAGAGGCTGCCGCCACGTTGATGTACCTGATTGAGCACGACATCAAGCCGCGCGACATCGTTACGCCGGAGGCGATCGACGACGCGTTCGCACTGGACATGGCGATGGGGGGCTCCACCAATACGGTGCTGCACACCCTGGCTATCGCTCATGAAGCGGGCATCGAGTACCCGATCGAGCGGATCAACCAGGTGGCGGAGCGCGTTCCGCACCTGTGCAAACTGAGCCCGGCGTCCGATTTTCACATCGAAGACTGCCACCGCGCCGGCGGCGTCTCCGCCATCCTGAAGGAACTATCGAAAAAGCCGGGAGCGTTGCATCTGGAGCGGATCACCGTCACCGGCAAGACGCTGGCGGAAAACATCGCTGATGCCGAGATCAAGGACGAAACCGTGATTCGCCGCCTCGACAACCCGTACAGCGAGAAAGGCGGACTGGCCGTGCTGTTTGGCAATCTGGCGCCGCAGGGAGCGATCATCAAGTCGGCGGCCGTCGATCCGTCGATCAGGCGGCACGAGGGGCCGGCGATCTGCTTCGACTCGCAGGAGGAAGCGCTGGCCGGCATCGCCAGCGGCAAGGTAAAAGAAGGACACGTCGTCGTCATCCGCTACGAAGGGCCGAAGGGCGGCCCCGGCATGCCGGAGATGCTCGCCCCCACCTCGCAGATCGTCGGCATGGGGCTCGGCACCAAAGTAGCCCTGATCACCGACGGCCGCTTCTCCGGCGCGTCGCGCGGCATCAGCGTCGGCCACGTTTCGCCGGAAGCGGCGGAGGGCGGCCCGATCGCCTTCGTCCAGGACGGCGACATCATCAGCATCGACATCGCCGAACGCTCGATTCACCTGCACGTCTCGCCCGAGGAGCTGGCGCGCCGCCAGGCGGAATGGCCCGGTTTCGAGCCGAAGGTGAAAACCGGCTATCTGGCCCGCTACTCCAAGCTGGTGACCAACGCCAGCATGGGCGGCATCATGAAAATCTAGGCAACCATCCAGGCATGACAAAGGAGCCCGCTTAAAAGCGGGCTCCTCTCTATGGCGCGGCACGTGGGCAATGTGGACAAGACCCATCCTACACCATGTGCGGCATTTGTGAAGTGAGCTTTCTCACAACCTCCGCCCTCGGCTGGCGGCGTAGCCGATCCAGTCGCCGCCCTCGATCAGCGGGAGACGGGCGGCGTCCGCCTTCTCCTGCGGCCAGACGTAGACCCAGACGCCGTCGCCCAGTTGTACCCGATCGTACAGGTTGTCCGGATGCCCCGGTCCGAAATAGTCCTCCAGCTCGTCCAGCGGCTCCAACGCCGCCTCGGTGACGGTGAGCACCTCGCCAAAGACCAGCCCCGTCTCGCGCTCATCCAGCACAAGCGCGGGATAGTCACCGGCATCGTACAATCTGCCGGGCACCGCGTGCGGTCTTGACGTCAACAGGTACGGCTCCACCAGACGGCGGTTGCTGCCGCCCTCGCGAAGGGTGCCGTAGACAAACACCCGAAGTGTCCTCACCGTTTCTCCCCCCGTCATTTGTTCATTTTTTCCCACATGGTCGGCGCTTCCTTGCCGACCGTCTGCATCAACAGTTCGTACAAATCCAGTTCGCGCCAGTCGGTGCGCGCCGGGTCCTTGCCGGCCATCTCCAGCAATTGTTGCAGTGTCAGACGCTTGTCGCGCAAGGTGCGCATCGCCTTTTCCCAGGCGACGGTGTGCGGGCCGTGGTAATCCTTGAGCGTCTCCCACTTTTCCGGATCAAGCGCGCAGCAGCATTCCCACATGTCGGAGACGACCTCGACGGTGGCTCCCTGCGCGCCGCGCTCAAACAGCCGCTGGCGGAAGACGTTTTTGATCAGGGCTTCCTCACTGAACTCCAGCAAAAACGGCGGCATGATGTATCCGACCGGCAACAGCGAACGGGCCGCCTGCAACTGCTCGGAGGGCTTGTCCGCGTCGCGGCGGGTCAGCTCCACCACTTCGCGGATCAGCGGCATCGCCCGCTCGATGTAGGCTTGCGGGTTTTTCGCTTCCACCGGCACTTCGTAGCCCCACGGCAGGTTGGCCCGCTGGCCGCCGGCGATCCGCGACGGACGGCCGACCGTGTAGGTGACGAGATGGTCGTATACCGGCTTGCCCACGCCGATGAACAAAAACAGGATCAACTCGCCGCGGATCGGCTCGTAGGAGTGGTGCGCCTTCACCATTTTGCTCAAAAAGCGGTCGGTGTTGTCCATGTCGTCATATTTGCCGAGATACAGCGCCGCCTTGAACGCCGAATACAGCCGCGACGCATCCGTCGCGCGCAGGGCGACCACCCGTCCGCGCTGGACAATCCTGCCAACGCTACCTGTCTCCTGTTCCAGGCGTTGGATCGCCCGTTCAAGCTGGTCGAGCGAGCCCTTCACCCACTCGCCCAGGATGACCCGTCCGTTTTTCGTCAATTCGTCTCGGTTCAGTTGAAATGCCACGTGCTTCGCCCCTTTTCCCCAAATGCCGCGCCGCCGGAACGTTCATCCCGTCCAATCGCGCGCGAACGCTTCTGCGAACGGAAAATTTTTGATAGTATAAAAAAAGATTTGCATCCCCATGAAGGAACCAAGGAGGTTTTCATGCGACTGCGCAACATACCCGGCGTCGAAGAGATGCTGCGTACATACCCGACTTTTGTCGAGAATCCCACCGCCTACAAAGGGCGCTGGCGCGAGTATTTCGGCAACGATCACCCGATTCACGCCGAGATCGGCAGCGGCAAGGGGCGGTTCATCACCACCCTGGCCGAGCGCTGCCCTGGTGTCAATTTTATCGCGATTGAGTTGAAAGCGGAAGTGCTTTATCGGACGGCGCAACGCACCGAACAGCAGGCGATCCCCAATCTCGCCCTGGTGCAGTACAACGCCGCTCTCTTGTCCGACCTGTTCCAAGAAGGCGAGATCGAGCGGATTTACCTCAACTTCAGCGACCCCTGGCCGAAGAAACGGCACGCCAAGCGTCGGCTCACCTACCGCACGTTTTTGCAGACGTACAAACAGGTGCTTAAACCGCACGGCGAGATTCACCTGAAGACCGACAACGAAGGCCTGTTCGAATTCTCGCTCAACCAGTTTTCCGACGAGGGGTTCCGCTTGCGCCACATCACGTTTGACCTGCACAAGTCGCCGTTCGCCGAAGGCAACGTGATGACCGAATACGAGCAGCGCTTCGCCGAACGCGGCCAGCGCATCTACCGCACCGAAGCGATTTACCTGCCCTGAAACATGGCCGATACAGCCGTGACGTATCCTCTAACAAATCCTCCCATCGATACCGATGTTGAAAAAGAGGAGGTGTCGCGGTGAAAAAGGCCGACTTTTTGCAAGCGAAAGCCACCTTTCTGCTCCAGTATCCCGACCAGGACGAGCTGGCCTTTTGCCGCTATGTGACCAAACATTTTCCGGACGCGGCGATCGGCTGGCTGTCGCTCGGCCGCGAATGGGAGCGGCGCGGACAGGAAGACAGGGCGTTGGCCGCCTACCGGCAGGCGATGCGCGTGAACCAGACGGACGCGTACGCGGATGAGGCGAGAGAAGCCTACCACGCCCTGTTGCGCAAAAAGCGGCGGGCGACGGTGCTCAAACGGACGCGACGGATCGCCGGCTTGCTCGCTTTCTGGCTCGGCTTGTTCGTCTGGCCGCAACCGGCATCCGACCCGCTCGTTGCCTCCCAGACGTCCGGCTTGCACGGTCCGCCGATGCACACGGAAGTGATCGCCGTACCGGACGGCTTGTCCAACCAGGCGCTGGAAGCGCAGGTAAAACAGTTCGCCAAATCCCGCCGTCCCGCGTTGTCGGCGCCGTATACGCTCCTGCTGGTGCCCGAGGCGGACGGCGTTCCGCTCTATACCCCGTTGTTGTTCTACGCCCCGCAACAGGTAAGGGGCGTGCTCGTCTACGACCCGCGCAAACAGACGTTTCTCTCCAAGCGCCTGTTCCCGTCCGGCTGCGTTTGCGGCCAGGACCCGGCGGTGCAAACGGCAAAGACGGCTCTCGCCAAGGAACAGCTCGTGCTGGAACAGGTGTTGACGCTGCGAAACGCCGTCTATCGCACCTATCAACGCACCGGGCGGCTGCCACAGAAGCTGTCCGACTTGGCCCAGCCGTACCCGGCCAACGCGCTATCGGCCATCCCGGCTCTCGCCGCGCCAGCCGCCGTTGCGGCAAACAGGGCAGCCGACGGCTCGCCCGCGCGCCAGGTACCCCGCGACTGGACCTACAACCCGTCGGCGTTTCGCCCCGAACAGGCCTGGGCCAGCATGCGCAATGTCGTGCCCCTGCCCGATTACCCGGAGCCTTCTGTTCCGCTCGGACCGCTGCAAATTTACATTTACCAGTCATCCTACACGCTGACGCTGATGAGCGGGTCACACCCCGTCCGCCGCTACCCGATCGGAATCGGCAAGGAGCGGTTGACGCCGGAAGGGTACTTTACCATCCTGCAAAAAATCAGCCGGCCCCAGGGGCACGATCACGTCTACGGCTCGCGCGGCATGATCTTCGCCAACGCGTCCTACGCCATCCACGGAACCAACCGGCCTGAAAGCATCGGTCAGGCCCAGTCGCTCGGCTGCATCCGGCTGTACAATCCGGACGTGGAGGAACTGTACTCGTTCGTCTCTCCCGGCACCGACGTGATTATTTCCGAAAGACAGGTGCCGCTCCGCTTCTGGCCCAATCCGTCCCGCTTTCTGCTTCCCGCCGGACCGGATGAGGAGACGCCGAACGTCGTCTACCGCTGGTTGCATTGACTGCGCAAAAAACGAAGCGGCCCTTATGGCCGCTTCTTCGTCATTCTTCCATCTGGCTCAACGTCTCTTCCTGCTTGTTGTCTCCGTCCGGGTACCAGTTGTCCAGCACTTTGCCCTGCAACACTTTTTCGGTGATATACCCGATTTGTCGCTCTGTAAACTGCGGTTTCCAATCGATGTTCAGCTCTTCCGCCAGTTTGACGACGGTCAACAATTCGGACCAGGCGACGTAGCGTTTGTACCAGAAGAATTGGGGCTGTTCGTTCATGTATGGGTACAGGTCGTCAAAGTCCGTGTGCTTGCAGTCAAGGGCCCGCTCAAAGTGGACTTTGGCTTGTCGCAGTTTCTCCGCAAAAAACTCCTTCAGGTCTTGTTGAACAACATCAGACATGGAATCCCCCTCCTGTCGTCGACGCCCTTTTCTGAAACCATTTCGCCTGTGTTGACCTTATTGTACCATGCAGACAACGGGTTTGAGGCTGTTTTTTTTACATGGAAAAGGGGACCGTTGTCCCCTTTTCCATTTTTTCACTTGCCGTTCCTAATGCTTCCTGCCGACGTGCGGCACATGCGCCAGTCGGGTAGCCTGTTGATCCTGTGCGGACGGCTCAGACGACGGGGTGCCTGTCGCCGGCGGCTGATACTGGCCGCTGTCTGGCGGCTGGGAGCCTCCCACAGGCGGAATGTCGGCCGGCGGCTTATCCGAGTCGCCGGGAGCGCCCTGGTTCCCCTGATTGGACCCTTGGTTGTCGCCGTTCGCGTCGGAATCGCCGTTGTCCGTTCCGGGTTCGCCCGGTTGCCCGTTCAGTCCGCCGTCGGCGGGCACGGTGCCGTCTGGCGGATTCTCCTCGTGGTGCTGCTGGGCGTCCTTCAGCATTTGATCCAGTTGGGACATATCCACTTCCGCCACGTTGGAGGGCGGCCCCTCGTTGCCCTGCGCGTCACGCGGAACGACGATGTACTTGTAGATTACCGGCTGCGTGAGCGGGTCGACGAACGTGGTCTCTTTGAGCCCGGTCGCGATTCTCTCTTTGTTGTCCGGCGAGTCGGTGAAGCGGTAGACGTCATAGGTCAAGTCGAGACCTTCGTTGCCCGTCCAGTTAATGACCACCTTCGGCTGCTGGTTCTCCATCGCCAGCACCGCCGTGGCTTGCGGAGCCGCCATTTGTGGCTGCGGTTTGGGCACTTCCACGCCGGGCGGCGGCGTAAAGTCGTGTTCCTTGACGCCGCGCAACCCTTGGCGAAACACGGCGCCGAACAGCTTCGACGGCACGGCGCTGCCGGAACGCATGATGTGATCTTTGTCCTCGGGGTCAAAGCCCATCCAGATCGCACCGACATACTCCGGCGTGTATCCGACGAACCACGCGTCCAGATTGGCGTCGACATGCAGTTTCTCGCCCACCGGCGACTGAGTGGTTCCTGTCTTGCCCGCCACCGGCCGGCCAATGTTGGCTGCTTTCCCTGTCCCGGTCTCAACGACACCCATCAGCATTGTGTGCATCTCCCAGGCTGCCCTGGGCGACAGCACCTGCACCTCATTGGGTTCGGCGGTGACGACGTTGTTGCCGTCGTGATCCTGGATCTTGACGATGGCGTGCGCCTTGACCATGGTGCCGTTGTTGACGAACGCGGTGTAGGCCTGCGCCATCTTCAGCGGCGAAGTGCCGGTGTGAAGCCCCCCCAGCGCGATGGCCAGGTTGCGGTCTTCCGGGTCGAGGTTGATGTCAAACTTTTTCAGGTATTCGAGCCCTTTGTTCAGCCCGATCTCGTTCAACAGCCAGACGGCCGGCACGTTGAGCGACTGGTTGACGGCGTCGTACATACGGACGCGGTCGCTGTAACGGTGGTTCCAGTTCTCCGGCTGATACCCGTCGAAACTTTGTTTCCGGTTGCTCAACAGCGAATTCGGCGTCCAGTCGCCCGTGTCCAGCGCCGGTCCGTAGACGGCCAGCGGCTTGAACGCCGAGCCGGGCTGCCGCTTGGTGTCAACGGCGTAGTTGAAGCCTTTGCGCTTGTAGTCGCGGCCGCCCATCATGGCGGCGATGCCGCCGTCCTTGGGATCGACGACTACCATGCCCGCTTCCACTTGCCGCTTGGGTCCGCCTGCGGGGAACAGCTTCGGATTGTCGTAGGCGTCCACCATCGCGTCTTGCATCTTCGGATCGAGCGCGGTGTAGATTTTCCAGCCGCCGCGGTACAGCATGTCTTCGCTGATGCCGTACTCCTCTTCCGCCTCGCGGACGACGTAATCGACGTACGCCTGATAGCCTTTGGGGAGCCCTTCCTCTTCTTCAGATCCGCTGCGCTCGGGAAGCGGCTCTTTTTGGGCGACTTCTTTCTGATCCAGGGTGATGTATCCCTGCTCGGCCATCAGACGCAGGATGGTGTCGCGCCGCTCCTTCGCCTTGTCCGGATGGGCGAACGGCGAGTAGGTGGACGGCGCCTTGGGAATCGCCGCGAGCATGGCCGCCTCGGCAACGTCCAGCTTCTGCACCTCTTTGCCGAAGTAGAGTTCGGATGCGGCCTGCACGCCGAACACCCCGTGCCCGAGGTAGATCTTGTTCAGATACATCTCCATGATCTGCTGCTTGGAGAATTTGCGCTCCAGATTGATCGCGATGCTGACCTCTTTGGTTTTGCGCCAGAACGTCTTTTCTTGAGAGAGGAAAACGTTTTTGGCAAGCTGCTGGGTGATCGTGCTCCCGCCTTCGACGGTGCCGCCGGACTGGATGTCCTTGAGTATGGCCCCGGCGATGCGTATCAAGTCAATGCCGTTGTGTTCAAAAAAGCGTTTGTCTTCCACCGCGACGAACGCGTCGATCACGTGCTGAGGGATTTCAGTGATCGGCACATACTCCCTCGTCTCCCGCGACAGTTTGCCGATTGGGTTGCCGTGTTTATCGTACAATTCGGAAGCGTCCATCTTGATCGCTTCCAGCTTCTGCATGTCAATCATCTGTTCTCCCGCGTAGAGTAACGCGAAATACCCCCCGATGACACTCAACACAAGAAAAACGAAAAACCCGATGACAATCATCAGCCATCTGTTTTTCTTCGCAGTCTTTCTTTTGGTTTGGGTCATTTGTTCCCTCCTGGTCTCTATCCTCTCTCCACGAATGTAGACGGTCCGTTCGTAAAAAAGGTTCCGGAATCGCACAGGTTGCGAATCACAAAGCGAACACATGTTCCAATCCCCTCATTTGCCGCCAAAGCTGCACCCGTTCTATATCATTTCACAACATTCGCGCCTTGTCCAATGGAAAGAACCTAGCAAAAACCCAGCCTGCCCGGATCACGCCGGACAGACTGGGTCATACGCTTGTCAATCCCGTTCTTTCAGCAGCTTTTCCGCGTGGGCCACGACGTTTTCCACTGTAAAGCCGTACTCTTGCATCAGTTTCTCGCCGGGTGCGGAAGCGCCAAACGTGTCGATTCCAAGCACGATCCCGCCGTCGCCGGTGTAGCGTTCCCACCCCAGCGGGGAGGCCATTTCCACGGCGAGACGCGCTTTGACCGTCGGCGGAATCACCGTGTCGCGGTACTCCTGCGGCTGCCGCTCGAACAGCTCCCAGCTCGGCATGCTGACGACGCGCGCGGCGATGCCGCGTTTGGCCAGCTCTTCACGCGCCCGCATGCACAGGGAGACTTCCGAACCGGAAGCGAGCAGGATGAGTTGCGGTTGGCCATTATCCGCGTCGGCGAGCACGTACGCCCCCTTGCTCACGCCGTCACGGGCCCGTTCCTTGGTCTCAGCCAACACGGGCAGGTTTTGGCGCGAGAGCACCAGCACGACCGGTTCGTCGGTGCGGCTGACCGCGTAGCGCCACGCTTCGTTGGTTTCGCAGGCGTCGGCCGGGCGCAGGACGGTGAGGCCCGGCATCGCGCGGAACGAAGCGAGATGCTCGATCGGTTCGTGCGTCGGACCGTCTTCGCCCACCGCGATCGAGTCGTGCGTAAACACGTAGATGACCGGTTGTTTCATCAGGGCAGACAGCCGGACAGCGGGACGAACGTAGTCGGAGAAGACGAAGAACGTGCCGCCGAACACTTTCAATCCGCCGTGCAACGCCATCCCGTTAAGCGCGGCGCCCATCGCGAACTCGCGCACGCCGAACCAGAGATTGCGCCCCTCGTAGCTGCCCGCCAGCAGATTGCCGCCGTCCTTGATCAGGGTGTTGTTGGAGTGCGCCAGGTCGGCTGAGCCGCCGATCAGGTACGGAATCCGTTTGGCCAGCGCGTTAATCGCGTTGCCGGAAGCGGCGCGGGTGGCCAGCTTTTGCCCCGCTTCGTAGACAGGCAACTCAATGTCCCAGCCGTCCGGCAGTTTGCCTTCGGCTGCGTCGGCAAATTGTTTGGCCAGCTCCGGATACGCCTTGGCGTATTCGGCGAACAACTGCTGCCACTCGGCTTCGCGCTCTTTGCCCGCATCCGCCAGTCGCTTGTAGAACGCGCTCACTTCTTTTGGCACGTGGAATTCGCTGTCATGCGGCCACTGGTACGCCTGTTTGGTCAGGATGATCTCGTCCTTGCCCAGCGGCGCGCCGTGCGCTGCTGCCGTGCCGCCCTTGTTCGGGCTGCCGTAGCCGATCGTGGTTTTCACTTCGATCAGGGTCGGACGTTCCAGGTCGCGGCGCGCTTCGGCGATCGCCTGCTCGATGGCCGCCAGATCGTTTCCGTCCTCGACGCGCAGGTACTGCCAGCCGTACGCCTGGTAGCGCATCGCCACGTTTTCGCTGAAGGAACGGCTCAGCTCGCCGTCCAGCGAGATGTCGTTGGAGTCGTAGAGCACGATCAGTTTGCCCAGTTTGAGATGGGCGGCGAGCGACGAGGCTTCCGAGGAAACGCCTTCCATCAGGTCGCCGTCCCCGCAGATGACATAGGTATAGTGATCAATGATCGGGAAGTTGTCCCGGTTGTATGTAGCCGCCAGGTGACGTTCAGCCAGCGCCATGCCGACCGCGGTCGCAATTCCCTGACCCAGCGGACCGGTGGTGCAGTCCACGCCCGGCGTGTGACCGTATTCGGGATGGCCCGGCGTCTTGCTGCCCCACTGGCGGAAGTTGCGCAGATCGTCCAGGGTGACGTCGTAGTTCATCAGATGAAGCATCGCGTACAGCAACATGGAGCCGTGTCCGGCAGACAACACGAAGCGGTCCCGGTTGATCCAGCCCGGATTGTGCGGATTTACCTTCATGAAGCGGCTCCACAGCACATGCGCCATCGGAGCGGCGCCCATCGGCATCCCCGGATGTCCGGAGTTGGCCTTCTCGATCGCGTCGATGGCAAGGGTACGCAATGTGTTGATCGCCAGTTGGTCGACGGCTGTCTCTTGAATGGTCATCAAAGAAATCCTCCCCGCGTATTATTGGCAGTGTGATTATAACACAGCTTAACGAACCAGTTACAACTTGTTTTGCCCAAGGCGGGCCTTTTGCCGCCCAAGCGCGGCCATCGCCAAAAGAAACTCCTCGTTGTCGATGATCCCGAGCTGCCTCAGTTCGCGGATCTCGTCCTCGATCAGAATCAGATCCCCTTCCGGATCGCCGGTGTAGATGACGATGCCGTACCGGCGTAGAAACGCTTGCAGGTCAAAGCCGGACGCTTTCTCTCTCACACCTGCTCCTCCCACTCCGCTTCCATCCGGTCGAGCACGTTGTCAAAGTCAAATTCATAGGAAGGTTTGTCCATCACCACGACCCGCGCGTGCGGACTGGCCGCCTGCCACTCCGCTGCTTCGTCCGGCCGCACGCCGACGAGATAGAGCGGTTCGCGGGACAGCGCTTCGTCTTCCGACAGTTTGCGCAACAACTCCCGGGTCAACTGTGGCTCGCCCGACGGATTGATCACCAACAAGATCCGATCCCCCTCCCCCGCGCGCTGTGCCTTGATCTGCTCCAGCGACTTGACGGTCGGCACCAGCGCGTTCACATTGGGGAAGCGGTCGAGAAACTCGTCCAGCCATTCGTCTTCCTGCCACGCCAGATAGTACACCATCTGTTTCGTCATGTTGATCTCCCTTCTGACGGCTTTGATTGCCGCTTGTCACGGTCTCGTTGACACGTATCCGATCTTTTATTATACCACTCCTATCCGCTGAGCGCTCTCATCGCTTGACTTCACCCAGGGGTTCCCGTAAGGTGAAAATAAAAGAAACGATCCCACGACTTCGGCCCAGAGGGAGAGGTTTTACCCGTGCAGAAAAACGTTCTTGGACTGTTGTTTGTCATCATGTTTTTGATGATGCTCGGCTTTGGCATCATGATTCCGATTATGCCGTACTTCGCGGAAAGGGCGGGAGTTGACTCGTTTGGACTCGGCACCCTGTTTGCCAGCTACAACATCATGCAGTTCCTGTTTGCCCCGCTGTGGGGCAGTTTGTCCGACAGGATCGGGCGCAAGCCGCTCATCCTCTTCGGCCTGTTCGGTTTCGCAGTGACGTTCGCCCTGTTTGGTCTGTCGACGAGCTATGCGGAAATGCTGTTCTATCGCATTCTCGGGGGGATTGTCTCGGCAGCGGCGATCCCCACCGTCAGTGCGATGGTGGCTGACCTGTTACCCCCGCAGGAGCGGGCCAAAGGAATGGGCGTGATCGGCGCCGGGGTGGGGCTTAGCTTCGTGTTCGGCCCGGTGATCGGCGGCGTGCTGGGCGATCAGAACTACGCCTACCCGTTTTTTGCGGCCAGCGGCGTCGCCCTGCTCACTCTGTTCGTCGTCCTGGCGGTTCTGCCGGAGAGCTTGCCGCGAGACAGGCGCAGCGGCGCAACGCGGGAAAACCGGGGCAACCCGTTCGTCGCCCTGTTCGGCTCGCTCGCGCTCATGTACAACCTGCTGTTCGTGGTCTCGTTTGCCTTTTCCGGCCTGGAAACGACGTTCGCGCTCTACATCAACGACCTGTACGGCATGACCCCGAAAGATTTGGGGGAAATGTTTTTCGTCATGGGCATCATCGCCGCCGCCGTGCAGGGCGGCATGATCGGCCGGCTGGTGAAACGCTGGGGCGAACCCGGCGTCCTGTCGGTCGGCCTGATGCTGTACGCCTTCGGCTTTATGGCGATCCTGTACTCGCACAGCTTCTGGACCTTCGCCCTCTCGCTTTCGCTGTTCGGCGCGGGCCAGGGCATGATCCGCTCCACCGCCACCGCGATCATCACCCAGCGGACCAGCCAGGGGCAGGGGGTCACGTCCGGCACGATGAGCTCGATGGACAGTCTCGGCCGCATCCTCGGCCCGCTCGCCGGCGGCATGGTCTACGCTTGGCATCCGGGAGCGCCGTTCATCCTCGGCGCGCTTTTGATCACCGTGATGCTGATCCTGTTCAAAAACAGCCGGTACGCCGCATCCCCCATCCGGTAAAGCGGAATACGGCCGCCCCTCGCATAGAGAAGGGCGGGGGGCGGACATGGTCGTCAACCGGCCGGGCGGTTGGTGGGGGGGGGCGGGGCTAGTAAGCG
>JBHGXV010000015.1:0-34056 GCA_041920505.1 Paenibacillaceae bacterium | reverse complement strand
GGAGGAGATTGACGAGGCGGCGATCTCCCGGCATCTCTACACCGGCGACTTGCCGGACCCCGACTTGCTGATTCGCACCAGCGGGGAAATCCGTCTCAGCAACTTTATGCTGTGGCAGATGGCCTATACGGAATTGTGGTTTACTGACGTGCTGTGGCCTGACTTTACCAAAGAGCATTTTTACCAGGCGATTGCCGAATACCAGGGGCGAGCGCGTCGCTACGGCGCGGTGTAGCGAAGAGGTGGAACAGTTTTGAAACAGCGGTTGATTACGGGAATAGCAGGAGGCGTCCTCTTTTTGCTGTTTGTCTACCTGGGCGGGCTCTGGTATTCCGTACTAGTATGCTTGTTGGCCATCATCGGCCTGTACGAGTTTTTGCGCATGGCGAAGATCAAGCCGTACGGGTTCGCCGGCTTGCTTGGCTACCTGTTGATGGGTAGCATTCTCTGGCCGTATCTGTTTGCGGCGCATCCGGTCGATGGGACGTTTGCCGACGTCCTGGTGCCGGTGTTGCTTTTGCTCTTGGCTTACTCCGTTGTGCGGAAAAACCACTTTCACATCGAACACGTCGCCCTGACGATCCTCGGGGCGTTCTACATAGGACTTGGCTTTTCGTACATGGGGGACATCCGTAACGCTGCGGACGGGTTCTCGCTGACCCTGATGATATTGCTCGGGATCTGGTCGACCGACTCGGGGGCGTATTTCGTCGGCCGGGCGATCGGAAAACGCAAACTGTGGCCGGCGATCAGTCCCAACAAGACGGTGGAAGGGTCCATTGGCGGCCTGGTCATCGCCCTTGCGGTGGTGATCGGCGTCAACGCGTTTACCGGGCTTCTTGCCTATCCGCAAGCGATTGGCGTCGGACTGGTCACGGGAATCGCCGGGCAGTTGGGCGATCTCGTTGAATCGGCGATCAAGCGCCATTTCGGGGTAAAAGACTCGGGACGCATCTTCCCCGGGCACGGCGGTGTGCTGGACCGCGTTGACAGTTGGCTATTTGTTTTCCCTCTCCTGCATTTCATGGGACTGCACTAGGGAAAGCGTCAATGGCCATATCCTGCTTGAGAGACGGGAGAAGACAGAGGGGCAGAGGTGAAACCAGGTGAAGAAAATTGCGCTCTTGGGATCGACGGGATCGATCGGTACTAGCACACTGGAGGTGGTTGACCAGCATCCGGAAGCGTTTCAGGTGGTGGCGATGGCGGCCGGAACCAGCGTGTCGACGCTGGCGTCCCAGGTCGCGCGCTATCGGCCGGAGATCGTCTCCGTCGCCAGCGAGGAATTGGCGCGAACGTTGCGCGACGAGCTTGGCTCCGCCGTCAAGACGGAGATTGTTTACGGAGAGGCGGGACTGATGCAAGTGGCCAGCCACCCCTCGGCCGACTTCGTCATGACGGCCGTTGTCGGCAGCGCCGGTGTCGCGCCGACGCTGGCGGCGATCGAAGCGGGCAAGACGATCGGGCTTGCCAACAAGGAAACGCTGGTTAGCGCCGGTCATATCGTGATCGAGGCGGCCCGCAAGCGGGGCGTGACGATTATCCCGGTGGACAGCGAGCACTCGGCGATCTTCCAGTGCTTGCAGGGAGAGCGGCGCTCGGATGTGTCCCGCATCATCCTGACCGCGTCGGGCGGTTCGTTCCGCGATCGGTCACGCGACGAACTGGTCGGCGTGACTGTTCGCGAAGCGCTCAGCCATCCCAACTGGAACATGGGAGCAAAAGTGACGATCGATTCGGCAACGATGATGAACAAGGGGTTCGAGGTGATCGAGGCCCATTGGCTGTTCGACATGCCGTATGAGCAGATCGAATGTGTGCTTCATTATGAAAGTGTCGTTCATTCTATGGTAGAATACAAAGACAGGGCGGTCATGGCCCAATTGGGCACGCCGGACATGAAAGTGCCGATCCAGTACGCGCTCAGTTATCCGGGAAGGCTGCCGCTCGCGACAGAGACGCTGGATTTGGCCAGATGGGGCACCCTGCACTTCGCCCCGATGGATTTTGAGCGGTATCCCATGCTGAAGCTGGCTTACGAATGCGGCAAGACCGGGGGCACGCTGCCCGCCGTGCTGAATGCGGCCAACGAAGTGGCGGTTGCCCGCTTTTTGCAGGGAGAGATTCCGTTTCTCGCGATAGAAGAGATCGTCCAACGCGTCTGTGACAGCCATCGCGTCGAAGCCAATCCGAGCCTGGAGGCGATATTCGCGGCGGACGAATGGGCGCGCGAGCAGGCGTCGCAACGGTAAAAATCTAAAAGGAAAGGTGGCTATTCCCTTTGCCGTTACCTACCATGGATTCGTTTGGTTCGATCGTGGCGATTGTCGTGGTGTTCAGTCTGCTTGTGCTGGTGCACGAGATGGGTCATTTTCTCCTGGCCAAACGGGCGGGGATTCTCTGCCGCGAGTTTGCGCTGGGGATGGGTCCGAAGATTTTTCGTTTGAAGCGCGGCGAGACCGAGTATACGATCCGCCTGTTGCCAATCGGCGGTCTGGTGCGCATGGCGGGAGAAGATCCCGAACTGGACATGCTAAAACCGCATATGGAGATCGCCCTGGAAAGAGACGCGAGCGGCCGGGTGATCCGGTTGATTCTGGACCGGCAGGGGTTTGACCGGGCGGGATTGGTGCGGGGGACCGTGGTCCGATACGACCTGGAACACGCCTTGACGATCACGCTGGACGTGGCCGGGGAACAGCAGACATTTTCGGTCGATCCCCAGGCGCATCTGGTCATTGCCGGCCACGAGGTGCAGATTGCTCCCTACAACCGGCAGTTTAAAGGAAAGACGGTGGGGCAGAGGTTCTGGACGATTTTTGCCGGTCCGGCGGCCAACTTTTTGCTGGCCTTTGTCCTGTTGGCCGCGTTTGGCCTGTTCTTCGGAGTGCCCACCAACCAACCGGTTCTCGGCGAAGTGAAGCCGGGCGGCCCTGCGGCGCAGGCGGGCTTGCTGCAGGGGGACAAGGTGCTTGCGATCGGCGGCAAGCTGGTGACCTCCTGGGATGACATCGTGCAGATCGTCAGCAAGTCGCCGGGCAAGGTACTCCCGTTTGAGATTGAGCGGAACGGCCAACGCCTGCGTGCGACGGTGCAGGTGGGCAGCGAGAAAAGCGAAAACGGCGCGGCAACAGTGGGCAAGATCATGGTGTTTGGCCCGATCACCTACTCGCCGTGGGAAGCGGTCAAATTTGGCGCGGTCTCCACGTACGAGTTTACGGCGATGATGCTGACCGGCCTCGGCCGTCTGTTTACCGGCGCTGTCGGACTGCATGAGCTGAGCGGGCCGGTGGGCATTTTCAAGATGACCGGCGAGTTCGCCCAGCAGGGGATCGCCGTGCTGATGAAATGGGCAGCGGTCCTGAGCATCAACCTGGGGCTGTTTAACCTGTTGCCGCTGCCGGCGCTGGACGGGGGGCGGCTCGTCTTCCTCGGCGTCGAGGCCTTGCGCGGCCGTCCGGTCGATCCGCACAAGGAAGGCATGGTTCACTTCCTCGGGTTCGCCTTTTTGATGTTGTTGATTCTGGTCGTGACGTGGAACGATTTGCAACGGATATTCTTTTAGCGACAAGCAAGTCACAGATTACAGGCAAGGAAGGTGCCGCAAGTGTACAAACGTGAGGAGACGAAACCGGTATATGTCGGAGGCGTGCAGATCGGCGGTCAGAAAAGCGTCGTGATCCAGTCGATGACCACGGCCGACACGCGGGATGTGGAAGCCACGCTGGCAGAGATTCACCGCTTGTACGAGGCGGGCTGCCAAATCGTCCGGCTGGCGGTGGTCAACGAGGATGCGGCCCGGGCGATCAAGCAGATCAAGGCGCGTTCGCCGCTTCCGCTGGTGGCCGATATTCACTTTGATTACAAGCTGGCGTTGATCGCCCTGGAGAGCGGGATTGACAAAATCCGCATCAATCCGGGCAACATCGGTTCCCGGGAGAAGACCAAGGCGGTGGTCGAAGCGTGCCGCGAGCGGAGCGTGCCGATCCGCATCGGCGTCAACTCCGGTTCCGTCGAGAAGCGGCTGCTGGAGAAGTACGGTTACCCCAGTCCGGAAGCGATCGTGGAAAGCGCGATGGACCACGTGGAAATTCTCGAAGATCTCCACTACGACAACATCGTGATTTCGCTCAAGTCGTCCGACGTGCCGACGATGATTAAGACCTACTCGCTGATGGCCGAGAAGCGCAACTATCCGCTGCACGTCGGCGTGACCGAAGCGGGGACGGCCTTCTCCGGCGGCATCAAGTCGGCGGTGGGCATCGGCTCCGTGCTGGCCATGGGCATCGGCGACACGATCCGCGTGTCGCTGACGGCCGATCCGGTCGAGGAGATCAAGGTGGCCAAGCAGATCCTCAAAAGCCTCAACATCGTCAACAACGATCCGGTTGTCGTGTCGTGTCCGTCGTGCGGCCGCTGCGCGATTGATCTGATCGGGCTTGCGACCAGGGTGGAGGACGCCGTCGCCAATCTGAAGACCCCGCTCAAGATCGCGGTGATGGGGTGCGCGGTCAACGGACCGGGCGAAGCGCGCGAAGCGGACGTGGGTGTGGCCGGCGGCAACGGCGAAGGCCTGATCTTCCGCAACGGCGAGATTGTCCGCAAAGTAAAAGAAGACGAACTGTTTGATGAATTGATGAAGGAAATCCATGAAATGGTGAAATAATGGAAAGCATGTCACGTAGTGTCGCCATTCGGTAAGGAGGAACAGTCAGGTGTTGAAGCAAAGTCAATTACTCATCCCGACATTAAGAGAGGTGCCGGCCGACGCGGAGATCGCGAGCCACAAGCTGTTGCTTCGATCAGGCCTGGCCCGTCAACTGGCGTCCGGCATTTACACGTATCTGCCGCTCGCGTTGCGCGTCATCCAGAAAATCCAGACGATCGTCCGCGAAGAGATGAACCGCGCCGGGGCGCAGGAGATTCTGATGCCGGCGATGCAACCGGCGGAGCTGTGGCAGCAAAGCGGCCGCTGGGAGGCCTACGGACCCGAACTCGTTCGGCTGAACGACCGGCACGACCGATCGTTCGCGCTGGGTCCCACGCACGAAGAGGTGATCACCAGCCTGGTCCGCGACGAGGTGAATTCGTACAAGAAGCTGCCGCTTAATCTGTACCAGATCCAGACGAAGTTCCGGGATGAAGTACGGCCGCGCTTCGGCCTGATCCGTTGCCGCGAGTTCATCATGAAAGACGCGTACTCCTTCGACACGACCCAGGAAGGGTTGGACAAGAGCTTCCAGGCCATGTTTGACGCCTACACGCGGATTTTCACCCGCGTCGGGCTCAACTTCCGCGCGGTTGAAGCGGATGCCGGTTCCATTGGCGGCACCGGCACCTATGAGTTCATGGCCTTGTGCGAGATCGGCGAGGACACGATCGCCTACGCGACGGAAGGGGATTACGCCGCCAACATCGAAAAGGCCGAGGTCGTCTACCGCAAAACGGAACAGGCCGCTCCCGTCAACGTCCCGCCGATGGAAAAAATCCACACCCCTGGCGCGCGCACGATTGAGCAGTTGACACAATCGCTCGGCGTGGACGCCTCCGCGATCATCAAAACGCTTGTCTACCGCGTCGACGACAAACTGGTCGTGGCCCTGGTGCGCGGCGACCACGAACTGAACGAAGTCAAGCTGAAAAACCTCTATGACGCCACCCATGTGCGGATGGCGAACGACGCGGAAATCCGCGAACTGACGGGGGCGCCCGCGGGCTTCGTCGGGCCGGTCGGTCTCAATGGCAAAGACGTGGAACTGATCGCCGACAACTACGTGCAGGACGTGACCGACGGCGTCGTGGGGGCCAACGAAACCGACTATCACCTCACACACGTCGTGCCCGGCCGGGATTTCACCGTCAGCCGCTACGCCGATCTGCGCAACATCGTCGAAGGCGACGAGTGCCCGCGCGGCGGCGGCAAGATTGCCTTCGCCCGGGGGGTGGAAGTGGGCCACGTCTTCAAACTGGGGACGAAATACTCCAAGGCGATGGGCGCCACCTTCCTCGACGAAAACGGCCGCGAACAGCCGATGATCATGGGTTGCTACGGGATCGGCATCTCCCGGACGCTGGCGGCGGTGATCGAACAGCACAACGACGAAAACGGCATCATCTGGCCGGTTGCGGTCGCGCCGTTCCACGTGCACGTGATCCCGATCAACGCCAAGGTGGACGAGCAGCGTCTGGCGAGCGAACAGATCACCGAGGCGCTCACCCAGGAGGGCATCGAGGTGTTGTACGACGACCGTCCGGAGCGGGCCGGGGTGAAATTCAAGGACGCCGACCTGATCGGTCTGCCGCTGCGCATCACTGTCTCCGACAAGGCGCAGGAAGGGCTTGTTGAAGTGCGCGTGCGCCGCACCGGCGAGACGCACGAAGTGGAAATTGGTAAACTTCCAGAGTTTGTCAAATCGATGCTGGACGAATTGAACCGTAAAGAAACCGCGCCGGTTCGCCATGTCTAGCAGGAATCGCCGGTGATTTTGTCGAATCCATAGAGGTACTCCTTTTCCACGGGGTACCTCTTTTTCTTTTCGTCATGCTTGTTTGCGGGTCGGCTTTGCCCGCGCGAGGCAACGGACGGCCAACCCGTTGCGCCAACGATACCGCTGGTGGTAACGAAACGAGGTGGTTTTTCCCGATGGATCGGGTACAGGAACAACAGCAGCGATTTTCCCTGTTGCTCAAACAGATGGAGATACCGCTAGACTGGAGCGAGAGCTACTTTTCCGGCGGACAGATTGAAAAACTGGAAGTATTTCGGCAAAACCGGAAATGGGTTTTCCACTTCCTATTGGGGCGGCTCCTTCCGGGCGAGGTGTACCGGGCGTTTTTGACCCGGCTCACGCAGACGTTTTCGCATCTTGCCGAGGTGGACGCCTATCTGCGGTATGTGCAGGTACCGCCGCTTGAGCGGATTGCCGACGAGTATTGGGAAATCTTGTTACATAAACTGGAGGGCAAGCTGAATTCGCTTGCTTCCGCGATCAAAACCGGCCGCCGCCAGATCAGCGGACAAGAGGTGAAACTGTTTTTGCCGACCGAGATGGCGGTGGAGATGGCCAAACGGAAGAAGGCCGATCAGGAATTGGCCGACGCCTTTTTCCAGGCCGCCGGGATCAGGCCGCGCTTCGTGTTTGCCGCCGAGGAGACCGACGAAACGTATCAAGCCTTCCTCGAACAACGGCAGGAGGAAGAGCGCGCGCTGATTCAGGAAGTCATCAGCGCCCAGGCGGAAAAAGCGGCGGCTTTGGCCGTGGAGGAAAAGACGGATGCCGTGACGACGCTCATGATCGGCTACGAGATCAAGGACGATCCGGTGCCGATCAAACAGATTCAGGAAGAAGAGCGGCGGGTGACGATCCAGGGCACCGTCTTCAACGCCGAAGTGAAGGAGTTGAAAAGCGGCCGCCACTTGCTGACGTTCAACATCACCGACTACACCGACTCCATCAGCGTCAAGGTGTTTTCCCGTGACAAGGAAGACGTCAAGCTGCTGGAGGCGGTCAAGGATGGGATGTGGCTGAAAGTGCGCGGCAGCGTGCAGCACGACACGTTTATGCGCGAACTGGTGATGATGGCCAACGACATCAACCAGATCGAGCAGGTCGGGCGCAAGGACACCGCACCGGAAAAGCGCGTCGAACTGCATTGCCACACGCCGATGAGCATGCTGGACGGCGTCGCCCCGATCAAGTCGCTGATCGCGACGGCGGCCAAGTGGGGGCACAAGGCGATCGCCATCACCGACCACGGCGTCGTGCAGGCGTTTCCCGAGGCGTACGGAATCGCCAAAAAGAACAATATCAAGTGCATCCTCGGACTGGAAGCGTACGTGGTGGAGGACGGCATCGACATCGTCTACAACCTCGATCCGGCCGGCGTCAATGACCGGCCGATCAACGAAGAGACGACCTATGTGGTGTTCGACACGGAGACCACCGGGTTGAACGCGGCGGAAAACACGATCATCGAGATCGCCGCCGTCAAGATGAAAGGCAGCGAGATTGTAGACAAGTGGACCGAACTGATCGATCCGCAAATCCCTTTAAGCGACAAAACCACGGAAATCACCGGGATCACCAACGAGATGCTTCAGGGCAAGGAGACGATCGACGCCGTCCTGCCGCGCTTCAAGGCATTCGCGGGCGACGCCGTGCTGGTGGCCCACAACGCCGAGTTTGACCTCGGCTTTCTCAACGCCTGTGCCAAGCGGATCGGCATGGAGCCGTGGACCAATCCGATCCTCGACACCCTGCCGCTCGCCCGGATGCTGTATCCCGGCATGCGCAATTACCGGCTGGGCACCCTGGCCAAGCGGTTCAACGTGGAGTTGATCAACGCGCACCGCGCGCTGGACGACACGGTGGCCCTCGCCCATGTGTTCCAATATATGCTGAAGGATCTCAAGGAGGCCGACATCCGCACGCTGTCTGACCTGAACGTGCAAAGCAACGCCCAGGCCGACTACAAAAGCTCCCGGCCGTTTCACGCCACGCTGCTGGTGCAAAACAAGGCGGGGCTTAAAAACCTCTACAAACTGGTGAGCAAATCGCACGTCGAGACGTTTTACCGCGTACCGCGCATTTTGCGCAGCCAGCTTGTCAAACACCGGGAAGGCATCCTGATCGGCACGGCCTGCAAGGAGGGCGAGTTGTTCCAGTCGATCTTGCGCGGCAAGACGTACGAGGAACTGAAAGCCGTCACCGCCTTTTACGATTTCATCGAGTTGCAGCCGATCGCGCACTACGCGCCCCTGTTGCGCAACGAAAACATCCCGTCGCTTGAGTCGGTAAAGGAGTACCACAAGACGATGGTGCGGATCGGCCAGGAGCTGGGCAAGCCGGTCGTGGCCACCGGAGATGTCCACTTCCTGCATCCGCAGGACGACATTTTCCGCGATGTGTTCCTGCTCTCCCAGGGCGACCCTGACGCCGGCAACCAGCCGCCGCTGTATCTGATGACGACGGACGAGATGCTGGAGGCGTTCGCCTACCTGGGCGAAGAGACGGCCCAGGAAGTGGTCGTCAAAGCTCCCAACCGGATCGCCGACATGATCGAGGACGTAAGCCCGATCCCGGACAAGCTGTACACCCCGATCATCGAGGGAGCCGACGAGGAGTTGCGCGGGATGTGCTACGCCAAGGCCAAGCGGCTGTACGGCGACCCCTTGCCGGAAATCGTGGAGAAGCGGCTGGAAAAAGAGCTGAACAGCATCATCACCCACGGGTTCGGCGTCATATACCTGATTTCGCAGCGGCTGGTGACGAAATCGCTGAGTGACGGGTACCTGGTCGGCTCGCGGGGGTCTGTCGGCTCGTCGTTTGTCGCCACGATGGCGGAGATCACCGAGGTGAACCCGCTGCCGCCGCACTACCTGTGCCCCAACTGCCAGCACAGCGAGTTTATCACCGACGGTTCGATCGGCTCCGGGTTCGATTTGCCTGACAAAGAGTGTCCGCGTTGCGGTCATCTCTACGCCAAGGACGGGCAGGACATCCCGTTCGAGACCTTCCTCGGGTTCAAAGGGGACAAGGTACCCGATATCGACCTCAACTTCTCCGGAGAGTACCAGCCGCGCGCGCACAAGTATACGCAGGAATTGTTCGGTGTTGACAACGTCTTTCGCGCCGGAACGATCGGCACCGTGGCGGAGAAGACGGCGTACGGCTACGTCCGCAAGTACGCCGAGGAGCGGGGGCTGGTGTTAAGAAGCGCGGAGATCGCCCGGCTGGTCAACGGCTGCACCGGCGTCAAGCGCACCACCGGCCAGCACCCGGGAGGGATCATCGTCTTGCCGGACTACATGGAGATCGAGGATTTCTGCCCGATCCAGTACCCGGCGGACGACAGCGAATCGGAGTGGCGCACCACCCACTTCGACTTCCACTCCATCCACGACAACCTGCTCAAGCTGGACATTCTGGGGCATGACGATCCGACGGTCATCCGCATGCTGCAGGATTTGACCGGCATCGATCCGAAAAAGATTCCGCTGGACGACCCGAAGACGATGTCGATTTTCAGTTCGACCGAGGCGTTGGGCGTCACGCCCGAACAGATCCGCGCCAACACCGGGACGCTTGGCATTCCCGAGTTTGGCACCAAGTTTGTCCGGCAGATGCTGGAGGACACCAAACCGACCACGTTCGCCGAACTGGTGCAAATCTCCGGCCTGTCCCACGGCACCGACGTCTGGCTGAACAACGCCCAGGAGCTGATCCGAAGCGGCACCTGCAAACTCTCCGAAGTGATCGGCTGCCGCGACGACATCATGGTCTATTTGATTTACAAAGGACTGGAGCCGTCGCGGGCGTTCAAGATCATGGAGTCGGTGCGCAAGGGCAAAGGCGTCAACGAAGAGGATCAGGAAGAGATGAGACGCAACGGCGTGCCGGAGTGGTACATCCAATCCTGCCAGAAAATCAAGTACATGTTCCCGAAGGCGCACGCCACCGCCTACGTGATGATGGCTGTGCGGATCGCCTGGTTCAAGGTGCATTACCCGCTGGAGTTTTACGCCACCTATTTCACCGTCAGGGCTGACGACTTCGATATTCCGCTGATGGTGAAGGGCTCCTCCGCCATCCGGCAAAAAATCGAGGAGATCGAGGAGAAGGGGCACGACGCCCAACCCAAGGAAAAGGCCCTGCTGACCGTGCTGGAGATGGCCCTGGAGATGGTGGAGCGCGGCTTCCGCTTCCTCAACGTCGATCTGTACAAATCGGACGCCACCCGCTTTTTGATCGAGGGCGACTGCCTGCGCGCGCCGTTCAACTCCTTACCGGGCCTGGGCGACAACGCCGCGATCAGCATTGTCAAGGCGCGCGAGGAAGGGGAGTTCCTCTCCAAGGAAGACTTGCTCACCCGCTCGCGCATCTCCAAGACGATTCTGGAGTACCTGGACGAGCAGGGAGCGTTGAAGGGACTTCCGGAATCCAATCAATTGTCACTATTTTAATGGCGCCGCGCGGTTGTCAAGGCGTGCCTGTTATGTTATAATTTTTTTGGAAATACTGGTGATACACGCTGATCGAGAGTGGGGAAACCCACTCTTTCTTTCTGGCTGAAACGTACACACAGAGCAAAAGGAGGTACCTGCGTGAGCAAGGTGACGCAAATCGTAGAAGATCTGCTGACTCCGATCCTCCAAGAGATGAACCTGGAGCTGGTGGACATCCAATATCAAAAAGAAGGCAGCAACTGGTTTCTGCGCGTTTTCATCGACAACGAGACGGGAACGATCGACATCGAAGAATGCAAGGCCGTCAGCGAGCGGTTGAGCGCGCGTCTCGACGAGGTAGATCCGATCCCGACGGCGTATTTCCTCGAAGTGTCATCACCAGGAGCGGAGCGACCGCTGCGCAAGGAAAAAGATTTCCAAAAAGCCATCGGCAAGCACGTGCACGTGACCACCAGGGAACCGGTGGAGGGGCACACCGTGTTCGAAGGCCAACTGACCGCGTTTGACGGCCAGCGCCTGACGGTGAAAGAGGCAAAACAGACATTTGTCATTCCGCTGGAGCAGGTGGACACGGCCCGCATGGCGATTGTCTTTTAGGTTGAAAGGAGGAGGCAACGAAATCATGAACGCCGAGTTTATTGACGCCCTGAATGAAATTGAACGAGAAAAAGGAATTTCCAAGGAGATCCTGATCGAAGCCATCGAGGCCGCCCTGATCTCCGGATACAAGCGCAACTTCAACTCCGCGCAGAACGTGCGCGTCGACGTCAACCGGCACACCGGACAGGTGCGGGTGTTCGCCCGCAAGACGGTGGTCGAGGACGTGATCGACCCGAGGCTGGAGATTTCGCTTGAGGCGGCGCAGGAGATCGATCCCAACTTCCGCCTTGACGACATCGTCGAGATTGAAGTGACGCCGCGCGACTTCGGCCGGATCGCCGCCCAGACCGCCAAGCAGGTGGTGACGCAGCGGATTCGCGAAGCGGAGCGGGGGCTCATTTACAGCGAGTTCATCGAGCGGGAAGAAGACATCATCACCGGCGTGGTGCAGCGCCAGGATGCCCGTTTTTACTACATCGACCTCGGCAAGGTGGAAGCGATCATGCCGCTTTCGGAAAAAATGCCGACCGACGATTTCAAACCCCAAGACCGGATCAAGGCGTACATCATCAAGGTGGAAAAGACCACCAAGGGGCCGCAGATCGTCGTCTCCCGCACCCATCCCGGCCTGTTGAAGCGGCTGTTTGAACTGGAAGTGCCGGAAATCTACGACGGGGTCGTGGAGATCAAGTCGGTGGCGCGGGAAGCGGGCGACCGCTCCAAGATCGCCGTCCATTCGATCAACCCCGAGGTGGACCCGGTCGGCGCCTGTGTCGGGCCGAAAGGAATGCGCGTCCAGGCGATCGTGAACGAGTTGAAAGGGGAAAAGATCGACATCGTCCGCTGGTCCGAAGACCCGGCGGAATACGTGGCCAACGCGCTGTCCCCGTCCAAGGTGTTGTACGTGGATGTCAATCCGGCGGAAAAAGTGACCCGGGTCATCGTGCCGGACTACCAGTTGTCGCTTGCCATCGGCAAACGCGGCCAAAACGCCCGCCTTGCCGCCAAGCTGACCGGCTGGAAGATTGACATCAAGAGCGAAAGCCAGGCGGAACAGGAGGGTATCGTCTACCCGAAAGCCGCCCGGACAGAATCGGCAGCGGATGTTGATGCGCAATGAAGGTAAAGAAGGTTCCCTTGCGCAAATGCATCGTATGTCAGGAGATGCGGCCGAAAAAAGAACTGCTGCGCGTCGTCCGCACGCCCGACGAACGCATCCTGATTGACCCGACCGGAAAGGCGGCGGGGCGGGGCGCGTACGTCTGCCGCCAGGAGACGTGCATGACGCCGGATACCTTTTCTTCCGGCAAGTGGAAAAAAGTGCTGGAACGGGCCCTGAACATGACGATTTCCCAGGAACAGTACGAAGAATTTCGCCGCAACTGGCAGGAGATGGTCGGCCAGTGAAAGCGAAATGGGGGCAAACGCTCGGGCTCGCGATGCGCGCCCGCAAACTGGTCACAGGCGAGGAACTGGTGGTGGCGGCCATCCGCAACGGGCAGGCCAAACTGGTGTTGTTGGCCACCGACGCGTCCGCAAACACGTCCAAAAAGATCACCGACAAGTGTCGGCACTATGAAGTTCCCTGCGTCTCGCCGGGCGACCGCTACGAATTGGGTAGCGCCATCGGCAAGGAGGCGCGCGTCGTCGTGGCAGTCACCGACGCCAAGCTGGCCCGGAGCATGCAGCACCTTTTCACACCTAATTCATAAGGGGTGATTGTATGAAGACACGCGTTTACGAATACGCTAAACAACACAACATGAGCAGCAAAGAAATCCTTACCCTGCTGAAACGTTTGAACATAGATGTGGCCAACCACATGAGCATTATGGACCAAGAGATGATCGACAAGGTGGAACGGCACATGGAAAAACTGCGCGCCGGCGCGGCCCGTCCGGTTGACAGACCGGCGCAGGAAACGGCGGCCGGTACCGGGCGCAGCGCGGAAAAAAAGGATACAGGCGAGACAAAAGCGGCGCAAAAAGGCGGAAAGGGACAGTCGCAGCATCCTAACAAGCCAAACCGGCCGAACGATCGCGGCGCCGACCGGTCCAAAGGCGGCCGTCCCGACAACCGCCACCAACAATCCCAGGGGAGAAATCAGGAGCGAAAAGCGAGCGATATGAGAAGTCAATCACCACAGACGGACCGAAAACAACTGGAGACGACCGAGTCAGCGGCCAACGTGAACGAATCCGTCAAAAAGGATCTGGACGATTTCGAAGATAAGGTCAAAATTCCGGCCAAACTGGCCACCGAAAAACGGGAGAAGATCAAGAAAAACCCGGGTGCCAAAAAAACCTTTGAAGAGAACAAGAAGAACATTCCGTTCAAGGCAAACAACAAAAAGGGCGACAACCAGCGCCGCCACCAACAGCAGCAGCGTCCGGCCGTCGCCGAGCTGCCTGCGAAAATCACCTTCACCGAATCGCTCACCGTGGGCGAACTGGCGAAGAAATTGCGCAAGGAACCGGCAGAGATCATCAAGAAGCTGTTCATGCTGGGCATCATGGCGACGATCAACCAGGATCTGGACAAAGACGCGATCGAATTGATCTGCGCCGAGTACAATGTGGAAGTCGAAGAAAAAATCGTTATCGACGAGACCAACTTCGAGACGATCGAAGAAGTGGACGCGCCGGAGACGCTGCAAGAACGTCCGCCGGTGGTCACCATCATGGGGCACGTCGACCACGGGAAGACGACGCTGCTTGACGCGATCCGCCAAACCAACGTGGTGGCGGGCGAAGCGGGCGGCATTACCCAGCACATCGGCGCGTACCAGGTGGAAATCAAAGGAAAGAGAATCACTTTCCTGGACACCCCGGGTCACGCCGCGTTTACGACGATGCGGGCACGTGGTGCGCAAATCACGGACATCACCGTGCTGGTCGTCGCCGCCGACGACGGCGTAATGCCGCAAACCGTTGAGGCGATCAGCCACGCCAAGGCGGCCAATGTGCCGATCATCGTTGCGGTCAACAAAATCGACAAGCCGGAGGCCAATCCGGACCGGATCAAGCAAGAGCTGACCGAGTACGGCCTCGTCGCCGAAGAGTGGGGCGGTGACACGATCTTCTGCCCGATCTCGGCGAAACAGCGGATCGGTCTGGAGGAACTCTTGGAGTACATCCTGCTGGTGGCCGAGGTGCAGGAGTTGAAAGCCAACCCGAACAAGCGGGCCCGCGGCACCGTCGTCGAGGCGGAGCTGGACAAGGGGCGCGGTCCGGTTGCGACCGTGCTGGTGCAACACGGCACGCTCAAGGTAGGCGATCCGATCGTCGTCGGTTGCGCGTACGGCCGCGTCCGCGCGATGGTCAACGACAAGGGACGCCGCATCAAGGAAGCCGGCCCGTCCACGCCGGTGGAAATCACCGGTCTGAACGAAGTGCCGCAGGCGGGCGACCAGTTCATGGTGTTCGAGGATGAGAAGAAGGCCCGTTCGATCGGCGAGGCGCGCGCCGCGAAACAGCGTGAGTCGGAGCGCCGCGCCAACAACCGCGTGACCTTAGACGACTTGTTCCAGCACATCCAGGAAGGCGACATCAAGGAACTCAACCTGATCGTCAAGGCGGACGTGCAAGGTTCGGTCGAAGCGCTGCGCGGCGCGTTGGAGAAGATCGACGTCAACGGCACCCGCGTCAAGATCATCCACACCGGCGTCGGCGCGATCACGGAATCGGACGTCACGCTGGCCAACGCGTCCAATGCGATCATCATCGGGTTCAACGTGCGTCCTGAACCGAACGCCCGCAACATGGCCGAACAGGAGAAGATCGATATCCGTCTGCACCGCGTCATCTACAACGTAATCGAAGAGATCGAGGCGGCGCTCAAAGGGATGCTCGATCCGGTCTACAAGGAGACGATCATCGGCCAGGCGGAGATCCGCCAAGTGTTCAAAGTGTCCAAAGTGGGCAATATCGCCGGCTGTTACGTCACCGAAGGCAAAATCACCCGCGACTCCGGCGCCCGCCTCATCCGCGACGGCGTGGTCATCTACGAAGGCAAGCTGGATACGCTCAAGCGCTTCAAGGACGACGTGCGCGAAGTGGCGGCCGGTTACGAATGCGGGTTGACGCTGGAGCGGTTTAGCGACATCAAGGAAGGCGACATCATCGAAGCGTTCGTCATGGAAGAAGTCAAAGCCTGACATGACGCCAGGCACTCGGAGGTGAAGTCAGCATGAACAAAACGCGGACCAGTCGTGTGTCGGAAGAGATCAAGAAAGAGTTGAGCATCCTGTTGCAGCGCGAGATGAAGGACCCGCGCATCGGCTTCGTCACCGTCACCGGCGTGGAGGTGACGAGCGATTTGCAACTGGCCAAGGTGTACGTCAGCATTTTCGGCAGCGCCGAAGAGCGGGAGACGACACTGGCCGGTCTGCAAAAGGCAAAAGGCTTTTTGCGGACGGAAATCGGGCGTCGGGTCAAACTGCGCCACGTGCCCGATCTCGTGTTCAAGCTGGATGAGTCGATCGATTACGGCAACAAGATCGAAAGCCTGTTAAAAGAAATCGCCAACAACGAAGGGGATACCCGTTCATGAGCGAATACAGCCAAGCCTTGCGGGAGGCGGTCCGCTTTATCCGCGACAACGACCGCTTCCTCGTCATCTCCCACGTCAGCCCGGACGGCGACACGACAGGCTCCGCCCTGGCCATGGTGTTGTTGCTGAAGCAGTCGGGAAAGTCGTGCCGGATCGTCAATGAGGGGAAGACGCCGGCCAAGTTCGGGTTTTTGCCCGGATTTGAGGCGATCGTCGACTTGTCCCGCCAGCCGCTGGACGAGACCTTTACCCATGTGATCGCCGTGGATGCGGCCGATTCGATGCGGATGGGCAACGTCCAGCATCTGTTTGCGCCCGGAGCGCAGATTCTCAACATCGACCACCATCCGACCAATGACCGCTTTGGCGTGTGCAACGTGATCCGCGCCGACGCGGCGGCGACGGCCGAGATCATGTACGATCTGATCGAAGCGGGGGGCTTCGCCTGGGATCGGGACTTGGCCACCTGTGTCTACACCGGCCTGTTGACCGACACGGGCGGCTTCCGCTACTCCAACACCACGCCCCGGGTGATGGAGATCGCCTCCAACCTGCTCCGGTACGGCGTGAATCCCGGCGAGATCGCCGACCGCTGTCTGGAGGCGATCACCGTGGAGCACGTCCGGCTCTTGAGCCGCGTGCTGCCGACGCTTACGCTGACCCATCGCAACCAGGTGGCGTCGATGAAAATCCGCCACGCCGATCTGCTTGAGACCCGGGCCGGTTCCGACGACATCAGCGGCGTGGTCAACTACGGCCGCAACATCGAAGGGGTGGAGGTCGGCCTGTTGTTTACTGAAGTGAAGCCGGGCACGATCAAGGTGGGATTGCGTTCGCGCAGCCGCGTCGACGTCGCCCAGATCGCCAAAAGCCTGGGCGGCGGCGGCCATGCGCGTGCTGCGGGCTGCACGATTACGGGAGAGCTCGACCGTGTGGCGGACGAGGTGCTGGCCAAAATCAGCGAGCAGCTTGGAGTGAGTGCGCATGAGTAACGCGCACGGCGTGCTGGTGCTGCACAAACCGGCGGGAATGACCTCACACGACTGCGTCGCACGCGTCCGGCGCCTCTTCGGCACGAAAAAAGTGGGACACGCCGGCACCCTGGACCCGGAGGTGACCGGTGTGCTGCCTGTCTGTCTCGGCCAGGCGACGCGGATCGTCGAATATCTGCAAGAGGTGCCCAAAGCGTATGAAGTGGTGATGCGGCTGGGCAGTTCGACCACCACGGAGGACGCGAGCGGCGAGATCGTCGAGCGCCGGGCGATCGATGCCTCTGCCGTGACCGAGGAGCGCGTGCGGGCGGCGATGGCCGGGTTTCTCGGGGAGATCGACCAGGTGCCGCCGATGTACTCGGCGGTCAAAGTAAACGGCAAACGGCTGTACGAACTGGCGCGGCAAGGGGAAGTGGTGGAACGCAAGCCCCGTCGGGTGACGATCTACGACCTCGACCTGCGTGAGGTTCGCCAGGACGGCGATCACGTGGCGATCTCCTTTTATTGCCGCTGTTCGAAAGGTACGTACATTCGCACATTGTGTGTTGACCTGGGAGCGGCGTTGGGGTATCCTGCGCATATGACCCGGCTTGTCCGCGTGGAAAGCGGCGGTTTTACGCTGGAAGAGGCCGTGCCGCTTGCCGAGCTGGAAGCGATGGCCGCGCGCGGCGAAGCGCTTGCGCCGCTGTTGGTCGCAACCGGTGAGGCGCTTTCGTTTTTGCCCCGCGTCGACATCCCGCCAACCCGCAAAAACGCGGTGCTCAACGGGTTGGAGACGACTCTGCCCGGCGTGAAGCTGAAGGAAGGAAGCCTGGTGCGCCTGTATGCGGCCGGCCAGTTTCTCGGCGTCCACCGCGTGTGCCAGGGGCCGGGGGGAGCGGTGGCCAAGGCGGAAAAAGTTTTTCAGTCTTGAGGTGAGAACGTGAAAACGATTCGGCTTTCGTACCCGTTGCCGCCCGATGTGGAGGCATCCCCTTGTTCAATCGCCATCGGCTACTTTGACGGCGTTCACCTCGGACACCGGCGCGTGATCCAGACAGCCATCGACGCGGCCAAAGCCAACGGATGGAAGAGCGCCGTGATGACCTTTGATCCCCACCCGCGCGAGGTGTTGGGACAAACCGGCTACACTCGCTATCTCACGCCGCTTGAGGACAAGTTGGAAGAGTTTGAAAAAATGGGCGTCGATCTGGTCTACGTCATGACGTTTGACGTGCCGTTTTCTGCCGTCTACCCGGAGGACTTCGTCCACGAGGTCCTGTTGCCGCTTGAGGCCCGGCAGATTGTCGTCGGCTTCGATTACACGTTTGGCTATCGCGGCATGGGGACAGCGCAGACTCTCAAAGAGTTGAGCGACGGCCGCTACCGCGTCGACATCGTCGGGCCGGTCAACCGCCTCGGCGAAAAAGTGAGCAGCACGGTCATCCGCGAGTACCTGCATCATGGCGACGTCGAACAGGTGCGGCACCTGCTCGGCCGGCCGTACAAGGTGAAAGGCGTGGTCGTCCACGGCGACAAGCGGGGCCGGACGATCGGCTTTCCCACCGCCAACGTGGCGGTCAGCCGGCCGTATCTCATCGGCCGAAACGGCGTGTACGGCGTGCGTTTTACCATTGACGGCCGCGCCTATTTCGGCGTGATGAACATCGGGATCAAGCCGACGTTTGAGCTGGAAAAAAAGGAAAAGTCGCTTGAAGTGCATGTGTTTGACTTTCATGAGGAGATTTACGGCAAAGAGGTGCAGATCGAATTTCTGTTTTTCCTGCGCGAGGAGCAGAAATTTGCCGGCGTCGAGGCCTTGATCGCGCAGATCAACCGGGACGTGGAGGCGGCCAAGCAAAAGTTTGCCGTCTGGAAATAACCCCGCTGTTTTCCTTTACTTTTCACAGTTGCCTGTGCTATAATCCGATTGTTGCAAAACCGCAGCTTGGCTGACCGATTCTCACCGACGGCAGACTCGGCTGACGGGGATGATACAGGGAGGTGAGTCATCATGGCATTGTCTCAAGAACGCAAACAGCAACTGATCAACGAATTCCGCACGCACGAAAGCGATACGGGATCTCCGGAAGTGCAGATCGCGATTCTGACGGAAAACATCAACAACTTAAACGAGCATCTGCGCACCCACAAAAAGGACCATCACAGCCGTCGCGGTCTCTTGAAAATGGTCGGTCAACGTCGCAATCTGTTGAACTACCTGAAAGAAAAAGACGTTGCCCGTTACCGCGCGCTGGTGGACAAACTGGGTCTGCGCCGTTAATCGGCCGACACGATGAGAAAGCGGGGAAACCCGCTTTTTCTTATACTTCTTTTATTTCAGAGACAGCAGGAAATAATACATAAAAGTAGAAATGATTCATGTTGGACATATCGTCTTTAGAAGGAGGACTGCTAGCCACATGGAGCAACAATACCGTACATACGATTTTGACCTAGCAGGCCGAAAATTGACGCTCGAATTTGGCAAGATGGCAAAACAGGCGCAAGGTTCGGTCTTGGTCCGTTACGGCGACACGGCCATCCTCTCTGCGGTGACCGTTTCCAAGGAGCCGAAGCCGCTGGACTTCTTCCCGCTGACGGTCAACTACGAAGAACGGCTGTACGCAGTCGGAAAAATTCCCGGAGGGTTCATCAAACGGGAGGGACGTCCGAGCGAAAAGGCGATTCTCGCAAGCCGGCTGATCGACCGGCCGATTCGTCCGTTGTTCCCGGAAGGATTCCGCAACGAGGTGCAGGTGGTCAACACCGTCTTGTCCGTCGACCAGGACTGCTCGCCTGAGATTGCCGCGATGATCGGCACGTCCGCTGCCCTGTGCGTTTCCGAGATTCCGTTTAAAGGGCCGATTGCCGGCGTGATCGTCGGTCGCGTAGACGGACAGTTCGTGATCAACCCGACGGTGGAGCAAGCGGAAAAGAGCGACATGCACCTAGTGGTCGCCGGTACCCGCGACGCGATCAACATGGTGGAGGCAGGCGCCAACGAAGTGCCGGAAGAAGTGATGCTGGAAGCGATCATGTTTGGCCACAGCGTGGTGCAGCAGATCATCGACTTCCAGAAGAAGATCGTCGAGGAGATTGGCAAGCCGAAGATGGAAGTCGTCCTGCACGAAGTGGATCCCGAGATCGATCAGGCCGTGCGCAGCTATGCCGAAGAGCGCCTGAAGGAAGCGATCCGCGTGGAGGAAAAACAGGCCCGCGCCGATGCGATCGACGCCGTCAAGGCCGAGACCAAGGAGCACTTCCTTACTCAACTTGGCGAAGAAGCGTTCGCTGAACAGGAGCCGATGATCGACGAAGTGCTGTACAACATTGTCAAGGATGAAGTGCGTCGCCTAATCTCGGTGGAAAAAATCCGTCCCGACGGCCGCGCGCTCAACGAGATTCGTCCGATTTCCTGCGAAGTGGGCATTCTCTCCCGCACGCACGGTTCCGCGCTGTTTACCCGCGGGCAGACGCAAGCCTTGAGCGTGTGTACGCTGGGGGCGCTGGGAGACGTGCAAATTCTGGACGGATTGGGTCTGGAAGAGTCGAAGCGCTTCATGCACCACTACAATTTCCCGCCGTACAGCGTCGGGGAGGCACGTCCGCTGCGTCCGCCTGGCCGCCGCGAAATTGGTCACGGCGCGCTGGGCGAACGGGCGATTGAGCCGATCATCCCGCCGGAGCACGAGTTCCCGTACACGATCCGGCTCGTTTCCGAAGTCATCGAGTCCAACGGTTCCACCTCGCAAGCGTCGATCTGCGCAAGCGTGCTGGCGCTGATGCAGGCAGGCGTTCCGATCAAGGCGCCGGTGGCGGGGATCGCAATGGGCTTGATCATGGACAAAGACGGCAAAAACTTCTCAATCCTAACAGACATCCAGGGGATGGAAGACCACCTGGGAGACATGGACTTCAAGGTGGCCGGCACGGCCAAAGGCGTAACGGCCCTGCAGATGGACATCAAGATCGAAGGGATCAACCGCGAGATCCTCGAACAGGCGCTGGCCCAAGCGCGCGAAGGACGTTTGTTCATCTTAAAGAAAATGCTGGAGACGATCCCGGAGCCGCGCAAAGAGCTGTCGCCGTATGCGCCAAAGATTCTCACCATGACGATCAATCCGGACAAAATCCGCGACGTCATCGGGCCGCAGGGGCGGGTCATCAACAAGATTATCGAAGAGACCGGCGTCAAGATCGACATCGAACAGGACGGCCGCATCTACATCGCCTCCGTCAATCACGAAGCCAACCTGCGGGCAAAACAGATCATCGAAGATTTGGTCCGCGAGGTGCAGGTGGGCCAGACCTATCTCGGCACGGTCAAACGTGTGGAAAAGTACGGCGCGTTTATCGAACTGTTTGCCGGCAAAGAAGGTCTCTGCCACATTTCGCAACTGGCGGAAGAGCGGGTGGCGAAAACGGAAGACGTCGTCCACGTCGGTGACAAGATTTTGGTGAAAGTGACCGAGATCGACGAACAGGGGCGCGTCAATCTGTCCCGCAAAGCCGTACTGAAAGAACAAGCGGCCGCCCAGGCCAAAGCCGAATAATCATTACCGCCAAAAAGCTTTGCTGCGAGAAGGGTACTTCCGTGCGCAAGCTTTTTTCTTTTGCTCCGATGGGCTTCTAACGTCCACGCTTGTTTCATACATTAACCAAAGAAGGTCATCGCAAAGGGTGGGAGAGCGTGAACAAGCACATCGGCACACGAATTGTCGTCGTTGCGGTCTGGGGACTGTTGCTCGCGGCATTGGTCAACTCGCGGCCGATCGACCAGTATGTGAGCGTCATCAAGCACGAGGCTGCCAGGGTGGACCGTCCGGTCGGCGCGGACGAGGGCTCCCTGCGCAAGCAGATCGAGGCATGGAGCAAAACGTACGAGAAAGCGCCGATCAACGCCTACGTCGATCCGATCTGGAAGGCCGTCCCCGGCTACAACGGCAAGGTGATCGACGTCGACGCCACGCTGAAGGAAATGACGTCCACCGGGTTGCGCACGCCCGACCAACTGGTCTACCGTGAACAGCCGCCCGCCGTCTCGCTGGAACAGTTGGGATCGCTGCCGATTTACCGGGGCAACCCGGAGAAACCGGCCGTTTCGTTCATGATCAACGTCGCCTGGGGCAACGAGTACCTGGAAAAGATGCTGGACACGCTTGACAAGTACCAGGTAAAGACGACGTTTTTTCTGGACGGTTCGTGGGTACGCCGCTTTCCCGATCTGGCGAAGGCGATTCATGCGCGCGGTCACGAGATCGGCAACCACGCCTACTCCCATCCCGACATGAGTCAACTGGGCAGCGATCGGATTCGCCAGGAAATCGGCAAGACACAAGCTGTGATCGAGAAGACGCTTGGCGTGCGTCCCACCCTGTTCGCCCCGCCATCCGGATCGTACTCGCAGACGGTGGTTACCATCGCGCACAAGGAATTCGGCATGAAAACGATTCTCTGGACAGCCGACACCGTCGATTGGCGGCAGCCTCCGGTCGATGTGTTGATCGAACGCGTCCGGCGGAAGCTGGACAACGGCGTCCTGGTGCTGATGCACCCGACAGCCGCCTCGGCACAGGGACTGGAGAGGTTGCTCATCATGGCCAGACAGCGCGGACTCAAGGTGACCACCGTCTCCGATGTCTTGTCCAGCAGCCGGTTGGATATGCGCTGACGCAACCATCCGCTTATTGTGATTGCAGGTGAATTTTGCTATAGTAAAAAACGTGTTCTCATGTTTATCTTCATTATCCGGGTACACAAGAGTTGGCTTCGTACAGAGGAGGATCTGAGTGATTCAGCGACATATTTGCGAGAACGGTCTGCGGATTGTGACCGAAAAGATTTCATCTGTTCGTTCCGTGGCCCTCGGCATCTGGGTGGGAACCGGTTCCAAATTTGAGAGTGAACAAAACAACGGCATCTCCCATTTTTTGGAGCACATGTTTTTTAAAGGGACGGCGACTCGCTCGGCCAAGGAGATTGCCGAATCGTTTGACGAGATCGGCGGCAACGTCAACGCTTTCACCTCCAAGGAATACACGTGCTATTACGCCCGCGTGCTGGATCAACACGCGGTGATTGCGCTGGACGTGTTGAGTGACATGTTCTTCCACTCGGTGTTTGACGCCGAAGAGCTGGAAAAAGAGAAAAACGTGGTGATCGAAGAGATCGGGATGTACGAGGACACGCCCGACGATCTCGTCCACGATCTGATCGCGCGGGCCTGCTACGCCGATCATCCGCTCGGCTACTCGATTCTCGGCACCGAGGACGTGCTGCGCAGCCTGCGCCGGGACGATCTGCTCGCCTATATCGACGACCGTTACACGCCGGCCAATACCGTGATTACCGTCGCCGGCAACTTCGACGACAGTTTGATCGAAGCGATCAAGCAGCGGTTTTCCGGCTTCGCCCGCCCCGGCGTGCCTGTCAGCGTCGCGGCCCCGGCGTTCGTCGGCAAGGCGATTGCCCAGCACAAGGCGACAGAGCAGGCCCACCTGTGCATCGCGCTGCCCGGCTATCCCGTCGGCCACGAGAAGATTTATTCGCTTATCCTGCTCAACAACATCCTCGGCGGCAGCATGAGTTCGCGCCTGTTCCAGGAGATCCGCGAAGAACGCGGCCTGGCCTACTCGGTCTACTCCTACCACTCCGCGTACAAGGAGTCGGGGACGTTTACGATCTACACCGGAACGGCGCCGGAACATGTGGGCCAGGTGTTTGACATCGTCACACAAGTGCTGGACGACATCTGCGAGAAAGGCATCACCGAAAAGGAACTGAACAAAGGAAAAGAGCAGTTGAAGGGCAGCCTGATGCTCAGCCTGGAGAGCACCAACAGCCGGATGAACCGGTTGGGCAAAAACGAACTGCTGCTGGGACGCCACCTCACCCTGGACGAAATCACGGCCCTGATCGACAAGGTGACGAACGAGTCGATCGTCGCTGTCGCGCGGGAGTTGTTCCGCTCCAAACTCGCCCTGGCGATGGTAAGTCCGCTGGACGGCTTCCCGGCCAACGTGGACCGCAACGCTCTGGTAAAGTAAGCGAACAGGAAAGATTGCAACAGACACGACAAGAGGAGACAAGCATATGAGCGCCAATCTGCAAGTAAAAGTGAAACCTTGTTCCCCGATGATCGGCAGGGAGATTCCCCTGCCCTATTACGCCACTCCCGGTTCCGCCGGACTGGATCTGGCCGCGTGCATCGAACAGGAGATTGTCATCGCTCCCGGCGAGCGGGCCAAGGTGCCCACCGGCATCGCGGTGCAGATGCCGCATGCCGGTATCGTCGGGCTGGTTTTTCCCCGCAGCGGCAACGCCTTAAAGCACGGCGTGTCGATGACCAACGCGGTCGGGGTGATCGACAGCGACTACACCGGCGAAATCCATGTGCTTTTGCACAATCTGGACAAAGAGCGTCCGTTCGTGGTAAAGCCGGGCGATCGGATTGCCCAGCTTGTGTTTATGCCCGTGTTTCAGGCGGAGCTGAAACTGGTTGACGAGCTGGACGAGACGGAGCGCGGCACAGGCGGATTCGGTTCTACCGGAACAATTGCGTAAACAATAGGGAATCTTTTCTTTTTTATGCATGGTTCAGAAATAAGCCGCAATACTGTTTTTTTTTTACGCAACATACCACTGCCACACAACATAATGGAATAAGGAGACGAATATGGGACTTCATTCTATTCGCAGCAAAATGATGATCTTTGTCGCTGTGCTGTTGGCCGTCTCGTTTTCGGTCAGCGGTTTTTTCTACTACACGCAATCGCGGCAGTTGATTGAACAGGACGTGCTGGAGTCAGCGCAATCAGGGCTCAACCATACCGCCATCACCATCCAGTCTTATCTGGACGCTTACGCCCGAGGCGTCGAACTGTGGGCGGGCACGGACGCCGCTGCCAAGATTGTAAGCCAACCGGATGCCTGGAACGTGTTGCGCAACAATTTCAACAAATACCGCACGGTGAATCCGTCGACCAGCGTACTGTACATCGGCACCGAGACCGGAAAAATTTTCCTCGAACCCGACGCCAAGCTGCCGGACGGGTATGACCCGCGCAAGCGCGACTGGTACCAAAAAGCCATCCAGTCGCCTGACAAGGCGATCTGGTCAGATCCGTACATCAGCGCTGACAACGGCCAGGTGGTGATCACGACCGCGAAGGCCGTGCTCGACCCGGCGACGAAAAAGCCGGTCGCGGTGGTTGGCGCCGACATTACGCTCAACAAGCTGACAGAGGATTTGAGCAAAACCGAAACCGGGTATGGCGGCTTTCTGTTCGTGCTGGACGGCAACGGGGTGGCGCTCGTGTACCCGGAGATGATGGGCAAAAACGTCAAGGATCAGTACCCGTACATCAAACAGATTTACGATTCCGCCGAGACTTCCGGCACGGTCGAGTACGCCGAGGGCGGCTCGGAGCGGATGCTCAAGTACATCAAGATTCCCGGCTTGAACTGGATTGTCGGCCAAACTTTTGACAAGCACGCGTTGTTCGCCAAGCTGGACACGATGCGCAACACCGTGATCACCATCTTCAGCGTCAGCATGCTGGTAGCGTTGCTCGCTTGCTACGTCGGGGCAGGCCGGATCAGCCGTCCGATCACCCGCCTGGCGGAGAGCATGGGCCGTTTCGCCAAAGGGGACCTGACGGTGAAGGTGGAAAGCAAAGGGCGAGACGAAGTGGCGATGCTCTCCGGTTACTTCAACCAGATGACGGAAGAGATGCGCGACCTGATTCAACAGGTGGTGCACGCGGCCAGCGACGTGTCCGCCTTTTCGACGCAGCTTCACAGCTCCGCCGTGCAGACGACCCGCGTCAGCGAAGAAGTGGCCCGCACGATTCAACAGGTGGCGGCAGGTTCCGTCTCCCAGGCGGAGAACGCCGAGTCAGGCAATGACAAGATGATGCGCCTGGCCGATGCGATCGAACACATGAATGAGGCGAGTCAGAAGATGAAAGCGCTCAGCCAGACGATGGAGAGCGTCAATCAGCAGGGCATGGAGCAGGTTCACCAGTTGAAAGAGAAGACGCAGCAAAGCCGGGGCGTGATGGGATCGATTGAAGAGACCATTCGCGCGCTGGACGAGCGGGCCAAGGAGATCGACGTGATCATCGACGTGATTACGCAAATTTCCAACCAGACCAGCCTGCTCGCGCTCAACGCCGCGATCGAGGCGGCCCGCGCCGGTGAACACGGCAAAGGGTTCGCGGTCGTGGCCGGGGAAGTGCAAAAACTGGCCGCTCAATCCACCGCCGCGGCCGAGGACATCCGCCAACGGGTGGAGACGATCCAGGCGGAAGCGCATCGCGCCGCTACGGAAATGGCGGCAAGCGGCCGCGAAGTCGCCGATGTTCAGTTTGCCGCCGTTTGCGACACGGAACATGCCTTCACCGAGATCGCGACCACGATGAAACAGATTGTCGAACAGGTCAACGTGTTCGCCGGCGAGATGGCTACCATCAGCCAGGCGAAGGACGACGTCGTGCAGGCGATTCAGGAGATGAATGCCGTCTCGCAGGAAACGGCGGCGGCATCCGAAGAAGTCAACGCGTCGACCGACGAACAGATCCTTGCGCTCAGAAACGTCCTGGAGGCGGCAGATCATTTGGCCACATTGTCCGCAAAGCTGCAAGAGACGACAACCCGATTCCGATTATAAGGCGAAAATCCGGCATAGGCCGGATTTTTTCGCGTATAGATAGCAAGCAGGATCAAGCCAGAGGGGGAATGGGACATGCGGTTGAGCGAACTGAGCGGAAAAGAGATTATCGGATTGGACAACGGGGAACGGATGGGCGTCATCGGCCAATCGGATCTGGAGATCAACGCGCAGACCGGGGAGATCCACGCGATCATTCTGCCGGGCACCACCTTTTTCGGCTTCGGCAAGCGGCGGGAGGATGTCGTCATCCCGTGGAAAAACATCCTGAAGATCGGGCCGCAGATGATCATTGTCGAGTTGAATCGGCAGACGAACGAAGCCTCGCGCAAGTAGCGGCGCGGGCGATCCGCAGAGTCACCAGACGATGGGGGACGGAATAGGATGGGTGTATACCGCAACGAATTCCGGGTGCTCGGAAAAACCTTTGCGTTACGTATTTTCATGCAGTAAAATGTTTGGAAAGGGGAACGCAGCATGCTAACGGGAATACATGTTGCCTTTTTGGGGGGAGACGCCAGGCAGTTGGAAGTGATCAAGAAGTGTGTCCAGCTCGACGCGGTCGTCACCTTGATCGGCTTCGACAACCTGGAGAGCAGTTTCACAGGGGCAACGAAAAAACCATTAACATGCGATGTGTTAAAAGACGTGGACGCCCTGATCCTACCCATCGTCGGGACTGATGAAAAAGGCTTCGTCGAGAGCATCTTCTGTTCAAAACCATTGCAATTGCTTGAAGAGCATGCAAGATGCCTGCAAAAGCACTGCGTCGTATATACAGGCATGGCGAAACCCTACCTGAAGACGTTACTCTCCAAACAGCAGATTACATTGGTGGAACTCTTGAACCGGGACGACATCGCCATCTACAACTCGGTTCCCACAGTGGAAGGCGCGTTGATGATGGCGATCCAGAACACGGACATTACCATTCACGGATCGCAGGTAATCGTCCTCGGTCTCGGTCGGGTCGGAATGTCTCTGGCACGCAGTCTTCACGCGCTTGGCGCCCGTGTCCGCGTAGGAGCAAAACGTCCGGAACACATAGCACGCATTTACGAGATGGGTCTCACCCCTTTTTATCTCGACGAACTGAAACAGCAAGTCGGCAACGTGGACATCCTTTTCAACACCATACCACACCTCGTCGTGACGGCGGAAGTGATCGCGCAGATGCCGCAGAGCGCGATTATCATCGACCTCGCGTCCAAACCGGGAGGCACCGATTTCCGCTACGCCGAACGGCGGGGGATCAAGGCCCTCCTGGCACCCGGGTTACCTGGAATCGTTGCACCGAAGACGGCCGGACAGATTATCGCCAACACCCTGTCCCGCCTGATCGCAGAACAATCCAGACATCAGGGGGAATCTACATGAGCGATGTGCGCGGAAAGACGATTGGTTTTGGGTTGACCGGTTCACACTGCACCTTTGCCGAAACAATGCCGCAGATCAAGCGGCTGGTTGACGCGGGAGCGCGGGTGATCCCCGTCGTGACGCAGACGATCATGACGACGGACACCCGCTTCGGCACGTCTGAGGAGTGGCAAAAGCAGTTGGTCGAGATAACCGGAGAGAACATCATCTCCACCATCCCGGAGGCGGAACCCCTGGGACCGTCCAAACTGTTGGATCTGATGGTCATCGCTCCTTGTACAGGCAATAGCACCAGCCGCCTCGCGAACGCGATCACCGACAGCCCCGTGCTGATGGCGGCGAAGGCGACGATGCGAAATCTGCGCCCCGTGGTCATCGCCATTTCGACCAACGACGGGCTGGGGTTGAACGTGGCCAACATCGCCAAGCTTCTGGTGGCGAAACACATTTATTTCGTGCCGTTCGGTCAGGACGCGCCCGACAAGAAACCCAACTCGCTGGTGGCCCGGATGGACCTGATCAAGGAGACGTGCGAAGCCGCGCTGGACGGCCGTCAGTTGCAGCCAATGCTGATCGAGAGATTTCACTACTGATTATGGCTTATGTGGCATAGGAGGAGATCAAAGATGGAGAACCAGATGAAGGTAAATGTCGCCGTCGTCGGGGCGACAGGAGCAGTGGGGAGACAAATCGTCTCTCTCCTGGAAGAGCGCAATTTTCCCGTCAACCAACTGAAGCTTTTGGCTTCCGGCCGTTCCGCCGGTCAAAGGGTCCGCTTCAAGGGTGCTGACATCGTCGTGGAGGAAGCGAAACCGGAGAGCTTCGCAGGCATCGATTTCGCCCTGTTCTCCGCCGGAGGCGCGGTCAGCAAGCAGTTGGCGCCGCGTGCGGTGGAGCACGGGGCGGTTGTCATCGACAACACCAGCGCGTTCCGCATGGATCCGGACGTGCCTTTGGTCGTTCCGGAAGTAAACATGCACGCTGCCCGCAAGCACAAGGGGATTATCGCCAATCCGAACTGCTCCACCATTCAGATGGTTGCCGCTTTGAAACCCTTGTATGACCGGTTTGGCATCGAGCGCATCATCGTGTCCACCTACCAGGCCGTCTCCGGGGCGGGCGCTTCCGCCATCCAGGAGTTGCTGACGCAGACCCGGGACGTGCTGGACGGCAAGACGCCGGAAGCGAAAATCCTGCCGGTGAGCAAACTGCCGGTCCATCACCAGATCGCGTTCAACGCGATTCCGCAAATCGACGTCTTCACGGAGAACGGCTTTACCTTTGAAGAGATGAAAATGGTCAACGAGACCAAGAAGATCATGGGCGACGAGTCGATTCAGGTCGCTGCCACCTGCGTCCGCATTCCGGTCGTGACCGGTCACAGCGAATCGGTATACGTCGAACTGAAACAGGAATACGATCTGGCTGAAGTGAAACAGCTTCTGCAAAACGCGCCCGGTGTCGTCCTGGTGGATTCGCCGGAAGAGCAGCGTTATCCGCTGGCGACAGAAGCGAGTGGGAAACTGGACGTGTTCGTCGGCCGGGTGCGCCGGGATTTGACGCATCCGCGCGGTCTGCACATGTGGATCGTCTCCGACAACTTGCTCAAGGGCGCGGCATGGAACACCGTTCAAATCGCGGAAGAGCTGTTGAAAGGATAAAACACCTGGGAGAGAGGCTGCATGAGAATTCTCGTCCAAAAGTTTGGCGGCTCTTCGCTTACGACCGCCGAATGCCGGATTCAAGCGATACGCCATATCGAAAAAGCGCTTGCGGAGGGCTTTTCGCTGGTCGTGGTCGTGTCCGCCATGGGACGCAAGGGAGATCCGTACGCGACGGACACCTTGTTGCAACTGATTCGCGAGAACGGGGACCAACTGGATGCGCGCGAGACCGATCTGCTGCTGCACACCGGCGAGATCATCTCCGCCTGCGTGATGAGCAGCATGCTCAATGCCCGCGGGATTCGCTCGACGATTCTCACGGGCGGTCAGGCCAACATTTTGACCTCAAACGACTTTGGCAACGCGCACATCTACTCGATCGAACCCAAACGGATTTTGCAGGAACTGGAAGCGGGCAACGTGGTGATCGTCCCAGGCTTTCAAGGGCGGACCGCCGACTGGGAAATCACCACGCTGGGGCGCGGAGGCAGTGACACGACGGCCACCGCGCTCGGCGTCGCGCTGTCGGCCGAGATGGTTGACATTTTCACGGACGTGAACGGCATTATGACGGCCGATCCGCGCATCGTCGAAGAAGCGCAGCCGCTTGCCACCGTCTCCTATACCGAGATTTGCAACATGGCCCATCTGGGGGCCAAGGTGATTCACCCCCGCGCGGTGGAGATCGCCATGCAGAAAAACATCCCGATCCGGGTGCGCTCGACGTTTTCCGACGATCCTGGCACCTTGGTCACCAGCTTGCAGGAGATTGGACGGCTGGACGGACACGTCAACGACCGGCTGGTGATGGGGATCGCGCACGTCCCCAATATTACCCAGATTAAAGTGTTTGCCAAAGAGGGGCAGTACGATACGCAGCTTCAGGTCTTTAAAGCGATGGCGGCCAACGGCATCAGCGTCGACTTTATCAACGTCAATCCTCGCGGCGTGGCGTACACGGTCCACGACCACATGGCGGACAAGGCGGCCGAAATCCTGACCCGGATGGATTACGAGCCGCACCTGTTGCCGCACTGCGCCAAGGTGTCTGTCATCGGCGCCGGAATTGCCGGCGTGCCGGGTGTCATGGCGCAGATCGTCGAAGCCCTGACGCGCGAGGACATTCAAATCCTGCAGTCGGCCGACTCGCATACGACAATCTGGGTGCTGGTTCGCGAAGCCGACATGGTCAAGGCGGTTCGGGCCCTGCACCAGCAATTCGGTTTGCACAACGGCCGCTGACGGATCTGGGCGGCGCATACTTTTTGCATGGAAGAAAGGATGGATCTTGAAGTGGCACGATTTGGACGGCTTGTAACCGCCATGGTCACCCCGTTTAACGAACGGCTGGAGATCGACTTTGACAAGACGGAGCAACTGATCGAGCATTTGCTGGCTACCGGGACGGAAGCGTTGGTGGTCAGCGGCACCACGGGAGAGTCGCCGACGCTGACCCACGAGGAAAAGCTGGCGCTGTTTCGCCACGTCGTTCGCTACGTGAACGGCCGCTGCCAGGTGATCGCAGGCACGGGCAGCAACAATACGGCCGCAAGCATCCAGTTCACCCGCGAGGCGGAAGCGACAGGGGTGGACGGGGTGATGCTCGTTTCCCCGTACTACAACCGCCCGTCGCAGGAAGGGCTGTACCAGCATTTCAAGGCGATCGTCGAATCGACCAAGCTGCCTGTCATGCTGTACAATGTGCCGGGTCGGACCGGCGTGAATATGACGGCCCAAACGACCCTGCGCCTGGCCGAGTTGCCCAATGTCGTCTGCGTGAAAGAAGCCTCGGGCAACCTCTCGCAGATGGCGCACATCATCGAGCACGCGCCGGAGGGATTTGAACTGTACAGCGGGGACGACGGTCTGACGCTGCCGATCCTCTCCATCGGCGGGGTAGGGGTGGTGAGTGTCGCCAGTCATGTGGTGGGCAGCCAGATGAGCGAGATGATCCGCGCGTTTTTCGACGGACGTCACGCCGAAGCGGCCGCGTTACACCGCAAGCTGTTGGGCGTGTTTGAAGGATTGTTCGCCTACCCGAGCCCGGGCCCGGTCAAGGTGGCCCTGGAGAAGCTGGGCGTGCCGGTCGGCGGCGTTCGCCCGCCGTTGGCCGAATTGAACGAGACAGAGCGGGCGTTCGTCCATTCGCTGCTTCCCTAGCCAATCGCCAATCAACTCAAGGCGTTTTCACGTTTTTCCAGAGCCATGGGGTTCCATGGCTCATTTTGCTTGTTTTCCGCATTTGCTATCGGGTATAATAAAACCAAGTGATTTGGGGCGGTTGTTTGAGAGTGTGACGACAACTAAATATAGGAGGTACATCTATTGGTCAAGTCTACTCACAGCATTCTCATTTTCGCCTTGGGCGGAGTAGGCGAAATTGGGAAAAACATGTACGTGGTGCGATGCGACGATGATATCGTCGTCATCGATGCCGGCCTGAAATTCCCAGAAGAGGAAATGTTGGGGATTGACATGGTGATACCGGACATCACGTACCTGGAGGAAAATCGCGACAAAGTACGAGGCATCATCATCACACACGGTCACGAAGACCACATCGGCGCGCTCAGTTACGTGCTGCGCCATCTTAATGTTCCCGTATACGCAACCAAACTCACTCTGGGGCTGATCGAAGCCAAGCTGAAAGAAGCGGGCATCCTGAACGAGACCAGGCGGCATTTGATTACGGCGGATTCGGAAATCAAGCTTGGCAAGATCAAGGCCACGTTTTTCCGAACCAACCACAGCATCCCCGATTCGGTCGGCGTCTGCCTGGACACTCCGGAAGGGCTGATCGTGCATACCGGCGACTTCAAGTTCGATCAGACGCCGGTAAACAACCAGATCGCCGACATCGGCAAAATGGCGGAGATCGGCGAACGCGGCGTTCTCTGCCTGATGTCCGACAGCACCAATGCCGAGCGGCCCGGGTACACCGGTTCTGAACGCGCTGTCGGCGAAGCGATCAAGGACGTGTTCCACAAGGCGCAGGGGCGGATCATCGTCTCCACCTTTGCTTCCAACGTCCACCGCATCCAACAGGTGTTTGATGCGGCGGTTGCGTATCATCGCAAGGTGACGATTGTCGGCCGCAGCATGGTCAACGTCGTCAATATCAGTATGGATCTCGGGTATTTGCACGTCCCGAACGGAGTCCTCATCGAACCGGACGAAGCGAACAAACTCCCCGCCGAGCGTGTCGTCATCCTGTCCACAGGAAGTCAGGGAGAGCCGATGTCGGCGCTCACCCGGATGGCCCGATCCGCCCATCGGAAAATCGACATCCTGCCGGGGGACACCGTCATCATTGCCGCCACCCCGATCCCTGGCAACGAGAAATACGTTGCGCGGACGATCGACCAACTCTACCGCGTGGGGGCGGACGTCATCTACGGCGGTCACGGGCCGAACGGAACGGTTCACGTATCCGGCCACGGCAGCCAGGAAGAACTTCGCCTGATGCTCAACTTGATGCGGCCCAAGTATTTTATCCCGATTCACGGTGAATACCGAATGCTGCGGATGCACGGGATATTGGCAGAGCAAGTCGGAATTCCGCCGGAAAACATCTTTCTCTTGGACAACGGCGACACCGTCGAAATCTCCGGCGGCAAGGCGCGTTACGGCCCGAAGGTGCACGCGGGCAACGTGCTGATCGACGGATTGGGTGTCGGCGACGTCGGCAACATTGTCTTGCGCGATCGCAAACTGCTTTCCCAAGACGGCATTCTGGTAGTTGTCGTTACACTCAGTAAACAAAACGGAACCATTCTCTCCGGCCCAGACATTATCTCGCGCGGTTTCGTCTACGTGCGTGAATCCGAAGAATTGCTTGATGAAGCGAACCGAATCGTCACCCAAACACTGCAAAAATGCATGGAAGAAAACGTAAACGAATGGTCGTTGCTCAAAAACAACGTCAAAGACGCGCTTGGCCGCTATCTGTACGACCAGACGCGCCGCCGCCCGATGATCCTGCCGATCATCATGGAGGTGTAATTCTGCTCGACTCTTTGCGTGTAGACAAAGTACCGGGGGTACAAAGGTCTACACGCTTTTTTGTCGAATAAGCATACGTGCACATATACATGACAAACTCCCTTTGCAGCGTTGGTCAAGACCCCATTTTGTAGACACTGAAAAAAACCCTAAGCGGCAAGCTGACGTCGGTACTCAACTGGCGTCAGCTTCTTAAGTTTTCGTTGTGGTCGACTTTGATTGTAAAATTGGATATATTCCTCAATTCGCCTT
>JBHGXV010000013.1:0-55150 GCA_041920505.1 Paenibacillaceae bacterium | reverse complement strand
TCTAATGGCTTCCGTTTTCATTTCATGTGGATAGCTCTTGAACTTCTGACCCTTTATTGCCATAACAAATGCACCCCCTAGAATTTTCATCGGATAACCAAGGGGGTTTTTCCAATGTCTATTCTAAGGGGTGCACATCATCAGTCGGCGGGATGTTTTTTTGTTGAAATCTGATTTTTTGGGGGTGACACAAATTCATGATAAAGAAAGTAACGAGCCGGAGCTTGGCCGCCATTCTCTTGCTGATTGTCTTGATTGGTACGTTTATAGCCTACCTCTTTGTTTCATGGAATGACGATATGAATAGACATCCTGATTCGAAAAGCATTAAACAATATTTGCACGCGGATGATGTAGTGGCGATTGGTTCCGCCTCATCCCCTTATTTATATACTCCCAGAAATTACGCCTTTTTGGTAACGAAGGGGGACAAGTGCTATGTGGCTGTTTTTGAAAAGTATTTTCACGCGGGTAAGGGAGCGGAATATGACGAGGTCTAATCGTCAAAGTGGAGAAAGAATCGGAAAAAACGTTAGATCTCTGGCATTATAAAGTAGTTGTAAAAAACAATAATGGAACCTTCTTGTTTTTTTGTGCCGACGAAAAAAACATACTGAATATGTCCACAGAGGGCTATCATCAATTGCTTTCGTATTAGATCAGCTCCCTGGTGTTTATGTCAAGACAAAAGTGCAGAGAATTGCGGCGGAAAACTGCAGAGTTCCACCGCAATTCTCAGGCCATGAAAAAGGCACTTGTCTACATCATGCTCAAAAATCAGTTCAACCGAGGATTTTGTAATAGAGAATCGTTGCATGCAATTCGCCGTTGGCAGACTTGGCATACGCAGGAATTCGCCCCGCTTGCAGAAACCCCAATGATGTGTACAGGTAATTGGAAGGGTCTCCTTCTCTTGTGTCGAGCACCAATAGCGACCGCCCCTCCCGCTTCGCTCTTTCTTCTATCTGTTGCATGAGCAAACGGCCAATTCCATTCCGTCGATAATCAGGGTGTGTCATCACTTTGGCGATTTCGGCCCGATGACGGCCGTTTGGCTTCGTGCACAAATGCAACTGCGCGCTTCCCACGATCTTGTCATTTCGTTTCGCCACCAACAGAATCACGTCAGGGCTCAATACGCTTTCCCAATATGCCAGAGCCTCCGAGCGTTTCAGCGGCGGCAAAAAGCCAATCGACGCCCCGTCTTCCACGACCCGTATCAAGAGGTCCGAAAGCTCGCCGATATGTTCTTCCATGGACGTCACCTGTTCGATGTTCACATCAGTGCCCAATGCCATCTCTCCCATTCAGCCGTTTCTTTCATCATTCTGCTCGGGGGAGTCAAGTCCTCCTTTCTCCATGAAAAACCGGGCTGCCCCAATCCGGATGGGGGGGCATGATCCCGATTTTTGCCTGCTTTTTCCGACAAAAGGGCCATCGATTGACAAATCGGCCGTCCCTTGATAATTTAGTAGTATGCTTTAGCACTCGATGGTGTGGAGTGCTAACAAGGGAGGCGAGACTGATATGCTGTCCGACCGTCAACGTTTAATTCTGCATCTGATCGTCGACAACTACATCCGTTCTGCCGAACCTGTCGGCTCCCGTACCATTTCCAAGCGCGAGGACATTCATTTGAGTTCCGCCACCATTCGCAATGAAATGGCTGATCTGGAAGAGTTGGGCTATCTGGAGCAACCGCATACCTCGGCGGGACGCGTCCCGTCGACCAAGGGGTATCGCTTCTACGTCGATAACCTGGTGCAACCGCAACTGCTGTCCGAACAGGAGTTGAACAACATCCGGCAACTGTTTGCGGAACGCATCAGCCATGTGGAACAAGTGATTGAACATGCGGCAGCGATTCTCTCCCAGATGACGAACTATACGTCCATCGTGCTCGGACCGGAAATCTTTGAACATCGACTGAAGCACATCCAGATCGTCCCGCTGAATGATGACCAGGCGGTGGCGATCGTGGTGACCCATACCGGACGGGTGGAAAACAAGCTGATTGACCTGCCTGTCGGCATCTCACCGTCCGAGATTGAGAAAATGGTCAACCTGTTGAACAGCAAGTTGGCCGACGTGCCGCTCTACCAGTTGCGCACCCGGCTCCATCAGGAGGTGGCGACAGAGATGCGCCGCCACGTGGAGCAGTATCAGGAGATGCTCCTGAAGCTGGAAGGGGCGCTCTCGAAGGAAGCGTCGGAGCGTGTCTTTCTGCGCGGCGTGACCAAAATCATGAACCAGCCCGAGTTCCGGGACGTGGACAAGGTAAAGGATATCCTGGAGTTGCTTGAGCAAAACGACCAACTGGTGCAACTGTTCAACACGCGTGAAGACGGGCTTACGATCCGCATCGGACAGGAAAACGACGTGGACGCGGTCAAACAGTGCAGCATTGTCACCACGTCCTACTACCTGGACGGCAAGCCGGTGGGCACCGTCGGCATCCTCGGACCGACGCGCATGGAATACGCCAAAGTGATCACCGTGCTGGACTACCTGGCGAAAGGCTTGTCGAAGATGTTGTCCCAGCAGTTTGAAGGCTTGTAAGATGGGGAAAACCTGAAGAGTGTAGGACGCAGGCAAGCATGGTGGATGAGGAGGTTTTTGGGTTGAGTGAAGAAAAAACCACAGTGGAGACGGAGGCGGCCAAAGCCGTAGCTGACAGCGAGGCCAACCAGGCGGAAACAGCCGGTCAGACCGAAGCGTCAGCACAGGCGGACGCGTCCGCGCAAAGCGAAGCGGCCGACGCTTCTGCCGAAAAAACGATACCCGAGACGGACTGGGCGGCCGAAGCCGAGCGCTGGAAGGCGCAGGCGGAGGAGAACCACAACCGTCTCTTGCGCACGTTGGCCGACATGGAAAACCTGCGGCGCCGCGTGCGCAAGGAGCAGGAGGATATGGCCAAGTACGCCTCGCTGAAAGTGATCGAGGCCTTGCTGCCCGCGCTGGACAACTTCGAGCGGGCGCTGTCCGTCGACAAACAGACGCTCACCGTCGAGTCCCTCTTGCAGGGCGTGGAGATGGTGTACAGACAGATCAAACAGGTGTTTGAACAGGAAGGGCTGACCCCGATCGAGGCGGCCGGAAAACCGTTTGATCCCAACCTCCATCAGGCAGTCATGCAGGTGCAGGACGATCAGTACGAGTCCGGCGTCGTTGTCGAGGAACTGCAAAAAGGGTATCAGTTCAAGGATCGGGTCATACGCCCGGCGATGGTGAAAGTAAACGCATAACCCATTTATTCTGCAGGCAATCAGGTAAGGAGGAACTGTCAAGATGAGTCGCGTTATCGGTATCGACCTTGGTACAACCAACTCTTGCGTAGCGGTGATGGAAGGCGGCGAGCCGGTCGTAATCGCCAATGCGGAAGGCAACCGCACCACGCCGTCCGTGGTCGCGTTCAAGAACGGGGAGCGGATCGTCGGTGAAGCGGCCAAGCGGCAGGCGATCACCAACCCGGACAACACCGTCATTTCGATCAAGCGCTGGATGGGCACCGACCACAAGGTGACCCTGGAAGGAAAGGCGTACACGCCGCAGGAAATCTCGGCGATGATTCTGCAAAAGCTGAAAGCCGACGCGGAAGCGTATCTCGGCGAGCCGGTGACCAAAGCGGTTATCACCGTTCCGGCCTACTTCAACGACAGCCAGCGTCAGGCGACCAAGGACGCGGGCAAAATCGCCGGTCTCGAGGTGCTTCGGATCGTCAACGAGCCGACCGCTGCGGCTCTGGCCTACGGGATCGACAAGAGCGAGGATCAGACCGTTCTCGTCTACGACCTGGGCGGCGGCACGTTCGACGTGTCGATTCTCGAACTGTCTGACGGCTTCTTTGAAGTAAAAGCCACCTCCGGCGACAACCGTCTGGGCGGCGACGACTTCGACCAGGTGATTATCGATTACCTCGTAAGCGAGTTCAAGAAAGAGCACGGCATCGACCTGTCGCAAGACCGAATGGCCCTGCAACGCCTGAAGGACGCGGCGGAAAAAGCGAAAAAAGACCTCTCCGGCGTGCTGACCACGACGATCTCGCTGCCGTTTATCACGGCGGACGCGACCGGTCCGAAACACCTGGAGATGAACCTGACCCGCGCCAAATTTGAAGAGCTGTCCGCGCACCTCGTCGAGCGCACGATGGGGCCGACCCGTCAGGCGCTGCAAGACGCCGGTCTTACGCCGAACGACATCGACCGCGTCATCCTCGTCGGCGGTTCCACCCGGATTCCGGCCGTACAGGAAGCGATCAAGAAATTCATCGGCAAAGAGCCGCACAAAGGCGTCAACCCGGACGAAGTGGTGGCGCTGGGCGCGGCCGTGCAGGCAGGGGTGCTGACCGGCGACGTGAAAGACGTCGTGCTCCTGGACGTTACCCCGCTGTCGCTGGGGATTGAGACGCTGGGCGGCGTGTTTACCAAGCTGATCGAGCGCAACACGACGATTCCGACCAGCAAGTCGCAAATCTTCTCCACCGCGGCGGACAACCAGACGTCCGTTGAAATCCACGTCCTGCAAGGGGAGCGCCCGATGGCGGCCGACAACAAAACGCTGGGCCGCTTCCAGTTGACCGACATCCCGCCGGCGCCGCGCGGCATTCCGCAAATCGAGGTTACGTTTGACATCGACGCCAACGGGATCGTGAACGTTCGGGCAAAAGACCTCGGCACCGGCAAGGAGCAACGCATCACCATTACCTCCAACACCGGCCTGTCCGACGCGGAGATCGAACGGATGATCAAAGAGGCGGAAATGAACGCCGAAGCGGACCGCAAGCGCAAGGAAGAAGTGGAAATCAAAAACGAAGCCGACCAGCTCGTCTTCACCACCGAAAAAACCTTGAAAGACCTCGCCGGCAAGATCGACCAGGCCGAGATTGACAAGGCGAACGCGGCCAAGGACAAGGTGAAGAAAGCGCTTGAGGGCGGCAAAATCGACGAGATCAAGAGCGCCAAGGACGAACTGTCCCAAGTGGTGCAGCAGCTCTCCGTCAAGCTGTATGAGCAGGCGGCGCAAGCGGCGCAGGCGGCCCAAAACGCGCAGGGCGCAACCGGCGGCGACGCGAAGAAAGACAACGTCGTTGACGCCGACTACGAAGTGGTGGACGACAAGAAGTAATAGCCGAAGCGAAGAAAAGTCAAAGTCAGATGTGCATGACTTTGGCTTTTTTTCCGTCGCACACCCGTCGATTGAACCTTTGATACCGGCGTGCTATAGTTAAATTTGATTGTTTTTGATACGGGAGTGATTCTACGCATGAAGCGGGATTACTACGAGGTGCTTGGCGTAAGCAAGGACGCCAGCCCGGACGAGATAAAGAAGGCCTACCGCAAGCTGGCCCGCCAGTACCACCCCGACGTCAATAAAGCGCCCGATGCGGAAGAGAAGTTCAAGGAAGTGAAAGAAGCGTACGATGTGCTCTCCGATCCGCAGCGCAGGGCCAATTACGACCGTTTCGGCCACCAGGACCCGAATCAGGGCTTCGGCGGGTACGGCGGATTCGACGCTTCCGATCTGGGCGGCTTTGGCGATATTTTTGACATGTTTTTCGGCGGAGGCGGCCGACGCGCCAATCCCAACGCGCCGCGCAAAGGGGCCGATTTGCAGTATGGCTTGCAGATCGACTTTCTTGAGGCGGTGTTCGGCAAGGAGGCGGACGTGGAAGTGCCCAAGGAAGCGGAGTGCGACACCTGCCACGGCTCCGGGGCCAAGCCGGGTTCGGGCGTGGAGACGTGCCGCGCCTGCAACGGCACCGGTCAGCAGGAGACCGTGGCCAACACGCCGTTCGGTCGGATCGTCAACCGGCGCGTCTGTCCGGCGTGCGAGGGCAAGGGCAAGGTGGTCAAGGAAAAATGCCCGCAGTGCCGGGGGACGGGCCGCATGAAGGTTCGCCGCAAAATCCATCTCAACATTCCGGCGGGGGTGGACGACGGCGCGCAACTGCGCGTTCCCGGCGAAGGGGAGCCGGGGATCAACGGCGGGCCTCCGGGCGATTTGTACGTCATTTTGCGCGTGCGGCGGCACGAGTTTTTTGAACGGGAAGGTAACGATATTTACTGTGAGGTGCCGATCAACTTCGCCCAGGCGGCGCTTGGCGACGAGATCGAGGTGCCGACCGTCGACGGCCGGGTGAAGCTGAAAATCCCCGCCGGCACGCAGACCGAGACATTTTTCCGCCTGCGCGGCAAGGGGGTGCCGTACCTGCGCGGCAGCGGGCGCGGCGACCAGCATGTGAAAGTGCGGGTGGTCACGCCGACCAAGCTGACCGAGCGGCAAAAAGAGTTGTTGCGCGAGTTCGCCAGCCTCTCCGACGGTGCGCCGGTGGAGGTGCCGCACGAGGACGAAGGCTTTTTTGAAAAAATGAAGCGGGCGTTTCGCGGCGAGTAGCAAGACGCCTGCATGACTTTCAGCGATGGGAGAGGGTTGCTCGATGAAATGGTCCGAGATTTGTATCCACACGACGGCGGAAGCAGTCGAAGCGGTATCCAACATTTTGCACGAAGCTGGCGCCAACGGCGTGGTCATCGAAGACCCGGAGGTGTTGTACCGCGACTGGGACACACCGTTTGGCGAGATTTACCAGCTCTCTCCTGACGACTTTCCGACCGAAGGGGTATACGTCAAGGCCTATCTGCCGGTGACCAGCTACCTCGGCGAGACGGTGGAGGGGATCAAGTCCCGTCTCAACGAACTGCTCCTGTACGGGCTTGACCTTGGCACCGGGACAGTGACGCTGACGGAAGTGCACGAGGACGAATGGGCTTCTGCCTGGAAAAAGTATTACAAACCGGTGCAGATTTCGGATCGGATCACGATCACCCCGGTGTGGGAGGAGTACACGCCCGCCCGGGAAGACGAACTGATCATCGAGATGGACCCCGGCATGGCGTTTGGCACGGGAACCCACCCCACCACCGTGCTGTGCATCCGCGCGCTGGAACGATACCTGAAGCCGGGGGACCGCGTCTATGACGTCGGCACTGGCACGGGAATTTTGAGCATCGCTGCGGCCAAACTGGGCGCGTCCGAGGTGCTGGCGATGGATTTGGACGAGGTGGCGGTGCGCTCGGCGCAGGCCAACATCAAGCTGAACCACGTGAGCGAACAGGTGACGGTGAAACAGAACAATCTGCTCGACGGCGTAGACGGGCCGGTCGATGTGGTGGTAGCCAACATCCTGGCCGAAGTGATCATCCGATTCACCGCTGACGTGGCCCGCGTGCTCGTCCCCGGTGGGCTGTTTATCGCCTCCGGGATCATCGGCGCGCGCGAGGCGGACGTGAAAGGGGCCTTGGCGCAGGTCAATCTGGCAATCGTTGAGACGGTTACCATTGACGACTGGGTAGCGATTATCGCCAAAAAAGAGTAGAATAGTGAGGTTAGAGGCATGCAGCGATATTTTGTCGAGCCTCGCCAGTTCACGGAACAGGACGTCATCATCACCGGTGACGACGTACACCATATCACCAACGTGATGCGCGGCGACATCGGCGACGAGATTCTGGTGAGCGACGGTCAGGGGCGAGTCGCCCGGGCCCGCCTCACCGAACGAACCGCCAAGCAAGTGCGCGCCGAGATCGTCGAATGGCTGGACGAACGGCGGGAGCTTCCGGTTCGTGTCACGATCGGTCAAGGCTTGCCCAAAGGCGACAAGCTGGAGTGGATCATCCAGAAAGGGACGGAACTGGGGGCGCACGCCTTTTTTCCGTTCCAATCGGAGCGCACCATCGTCAAGCTGGATGCGAAAAAAGAAGACAGGAAGCGGGAGCGCTGGAGCCGGATCGCCAAGGAAGCGGCCGAACAGGCGCATCGCTCGGTGTTGCCCGAGGTGCTGCCCGTCCGCCGTTTCGACGAGGCGATCGCCGAATGCAAGCGCTATGACGCCTGCGTCATCGCCTATGAACAGGAAGATCAGACGACCTTGCGGGACGTGCTGGACCGCTTGCGTCCGGGGGATTCCCTTTTGGTGCTGATCGGCCCGGAAGGCGGATTTTCCCCCCAGGAAGTGCGTTCGGCCGCAGCGGCGGGGGCGATTCCGGTATCGCTCGGTCCGCGGATTCTGCGCACCGAAACCGCCAGCCAGTACGTGCTCGCCGCAGTGTCGTACCATTTTGAAATGACAGGAGGAAAGGAGGGAGAGCAATGATGAAAATTGCTTTCTATACATTGGGTTGCAAAGTGAACAGTTATGAAACAGAAGCGATTTGGCAGTTGTTCAAGTCACAGGGGTATGAGCGGGTCGATTTCGAGACACAGACGGCTGATGTCTACGTGATTAACACGTGCACCGTGACCAACACGGGGGACAAGAAGAGCCGCCAAGTCATCCGCCGCGCCATTCGCCGCAATCCGGAAGCGATCGTGGCGGTGACCGGCTGCTACGCGCAAACCTCGCCGAACGAGATCGCCGAGATTCCGGGTGTCGACATCATCGTCGGCACGCAGGGACGTGAGCGGCTGGTCGAGTACGTCGAGCAGATCCGCGCCCAGCGCACGCCGATCAACGCGGTCGGCAACATCATGAAGGCGCGCGAGTTCGAGGAGCTGGACGTGGCTTCGTTTACCGAACGCACCCGCGCGTCGCTGAAGATTCAGGAAGGCTGCAACAACTTCTGCACGTTTTGCATCATTCCCTGGGCGCGCGGCCTGATGCGTTCCCGTAAACCCGAGAGCGTGATCGAGCAGGCGAAGAAGCTGGTGGAGGCCGGGTATCTGGAGATCGTCCTGACCGGGATTCACACCGGCGGCTACGGCGAAGACCTGGAAAACTACAACCTGGCCAAACTGCTGGTCGACCTGCATCAGGTGGAGGGACTGAAGCGGATCCGCATCAGTTCCATCGAGGCCAGCCAAATCACCGACGAGGTCATCGACGTCATCAACCACTCCAATAAACTGTGCCGCCATCTGCACGTGCCGCTGCAAGCGGGCGACGACGAGGTGCTGAAGCGGATGCGCCGCAAGTACACCACGGCCGAGTTCCGCGAGAAGATGATACAGGTGCGCGAGGCGTTGCCGGGCGTGGCCCTGACCACGGACGTGATCGTCGGCTTCCCGGGCGAGACCGAAGAGCAATTCGCCAACGGCTACCGGTTCATCCAGGAGATCGGATTCGCCGAGCTACACGTCTTCCCGTACTCGATGCGCAGCGGCACCCCGGCGGCGCGGATGCCCGACCAGGTGCCGGAAGAGGTGAAAAAAGAACGCGTGGCCAAGCTGATCGAACTGAACACGGAGTTGACGCTGGCTTACGCGAAACAGTTCACAGGCGACGTGCTGGAAGTGATCCCGGAGCGTCCGTATAAGGAAGATCCGGCAAGCGGGCTGTTGATGGGCTACTCCGACAACTACCTGAACCTGGTATTTTCGGGCAGCGAAGAGATGATCGGCAAAGTCTGCCGCGTGCGCCTGGACGAACCGGGCTCCGAATACTGCCACGGCACGCTTGTCGGCGTCCTCGACGACGTGAAACATCCTGCGTTAGCGAGAACGGTCGTATGAAAGAAGTATCGGCAGGCGGAGTCGTGTACCGCAAACGTGACGGGCAGATCCAGTTGTTGATGATTGAGGACCGCTACGGCAAGATGACGCTGGCCAAGGGCAAACAGGAGCCGGGGGAGACGCTGGAGGAGACGGCGTTGCGCGAAATCCTGGAAGAGACCGGAGTGCGAGGCAAGCTGATCGCGCCGATTGAGATCGTGCGCTACCAGTACCAGCACCCGCAAACGGGCGAGACCGTCCACAAAGAGGTGCACTACTACCTGGTCGAGGCCCTGACCGACGAAGTGACCGCCCAGATCGAGGAGATCAATGCCGTGCAGTGGCTGCCGCCCCGCGAGGCGTGGGAGCGGCAGCAGGCGGAGGGCTATCTGAACAACGAAAGCGTCCTGCGACGGGCGCTTGCTCAATTGAAAATCGAGGTGTGAACGCATGAATCTCAACAAGTATATCGACCATACACTGTTAAAACCGGACGCGACCGCACAGATGATCGACAAGCTGTGCGCCGAGGCGAAACAGTATGACTTCGCTTCTGTCTGCGTCAATCCGGCCTGGGTGAAACGGGCGGCGCAAAACCTGGCGGGCAGCGACGTGAAGGTGTGCACCGTCATCGGCTTCCCGCTCGGCGCTTCTACGCCGGAGACGAAGGCGTTCGAGACGCGCGACGCGATCGCCAACGGCGCGACTGAGGTGGACATGGTGATCAATGTCGGCGCGCTCAAATCGGGCTATCTGGAACTGGTGCAACGCGACATCGCCGCTGTCGTGGAGGCGGCTGGCGACGTGCTGGTAAAAGTGATTATCGAGACGGGACTTCTGACCGACGAGGAAAAGGTGACCGCGTGCAAGCTGGCGGTAGCGGCAGGCGCCGACTACGTCAAAACTTCGACCGGCTTCGGCCCGGGGGGCGCCACCGTCGAAGACATCGCACTGATGCGCAAAACCGTCGGTCCCGACATCGGCGTCAAAGCATCGGGCGGCGTGCGTGACCGCGCCTCCGCGCTGGCGATGATCGAAGCGGGCGCCACCCGGATCGGCGCCAGCGCCGGCATTGCCATTGTCACCGGCGAGACGGCGAAAGGCAACGGCTACTAATCGGATGGACAAAACGGGAAAACCTTGGCAAAATGGATGCCAAGGTTTTTTCATACCGAAGATGAGAATGAAGGAGGCTTCACCCGTGCAACTGTCCGCGCCCATCGTCTCAATCAATGTGGGAATGCCGCAGACGATTGTTGACAAGGGAAAAGAGATTCAAACCGGCATCTACAAAACGCCGGTGAAAGAACCTGTGTACTTGTCCGCCGTCAACTTCACCGGAGACGGTCAGGCCGATCTGGTCTATCACGGCGGTCCGGACAAAGCGGTGTGCGTCTATTCCTACCGTCATTACCCGTATTGGCAGCAGGCGCTCAACCGGCCGCTCTCCTGCGGCGCGTTCGGTGAAAACCTGACGATGGATGGACTGGTGGAAACCGAGGTGTGCATCGGCGACGTGTTTCAGTTGGGGGAGGCACTGGTGCAGGTCAGCCAGCCGCGCCAGCCCTGTCACAAGCTGGCGAAGCGGTACGGTGTTGACGATCTGCCTCTGCGGGTGCGAAACACCGGCTACACAGGATTTTACTTCCGTGTTTTGCGGGAAGGGATGGTGTCCTGTGACCAGCCGATCCGGCTTGTGGAGCGGAACCCCCAACAGGTAACCGTTGCCTTTGCCAATCAGATCATGTACCACGACCAGCACAACGCCGAGGCAATCAAACGCATCCTCAACGTCGAAGCGCTGTCCGCCAGTTGGCGCGACACGTTGCTTAAGCGGTTGGCCGGCGCCGAAGCCAAGGCGGGCAAGCGTCTGAAAACAGAGTAAACGGACATACCGCCGTAACCTTCCGCCCCCGATGCTTGTTGTCATACTTATCAGAATTGTTTACAATCAGGACAAAAAGAAAGACGGATAGGAGAGAGACACATGCGAGGCTGGCTTATCTTGGTCGGGTTTTACGGTCTGGGCGCGGCGCTTCACAAATGGGGGCACATTCCGTTGCCCGGCAGTCTGATCGGCATGCTGCTGCTTGCGCTGGCACTCAACGTCGGCTGGGTGAAACTGAGCGCCGTGGAACAGGCAAGCCGTTTTTTGCTTACGCACATGCTGCTGTTTTTCATTCCGATTGTCGTTGCCGTCGTGCCGTATGTGGCGGTGGTCAGACAGCAGCCGTGGACGATTGTGCTGTCGTTGTTTCTGGGTACTCCGTTGGTGATCCTGACGGCGGGCGCTATCGTGCAACGGATGGGCCGCAAGAGCGGAAGCGAACCGGCCGTGCTGCCGGGGACGAAAGGACGTGCTCTCGATGCTTAACGCGGCAGCGGTTGTCGTCACATTGGCCGGATATGTCGCGGCGCGAAAAATCGCCAGAAGGTTTACGCGGTTGCAGCCATTTTACGTCGCCGTCGCGCTGGTCTGGGTGGTCTGGCAGTGTACGAGCGGCGACTGGCAGGCCTATGCCGAGGGCGGAAGCTGGATTACCTTCTGGCTTGGCCCGGCGACGGTCGCCCTGGCCGTTCCGCTCGCCAAACAACTGCGACAAATGGCCGGCGTTTGGAAGGCGGTGCTGGCCGGAGTGGCCGCCGGCAGCGCCGTCTCGATCGGTTCCACCTGGCTGATCGCCTGGCTGTTGAAGAGCGATCCGGTGCTGATGAAAAGCTTGCTCACCAAATCGGTGACCACTCCGATCACACTGGAGCTCACGACATCTATCGGGGGCATTCCGTCGTTGGCCGGACTGTTTGTCGCCCTCACCGGCATGATCGGCGCCGTCATCGCCCGGCCGCTGTTGCGCCTCGCCGGGATTGACAGCGACTGGGCGATCGGCGTCGCCGTCGGCACCAGTTCGCACGCCATCGGCACGGCAAGCCTGATGGGCGAATCGCAGACCCAGGTGGCCGCCTCCAGTCTGGCGATGATCTTGGCCGGGATCGTCACCTCGTTTTACGTAATTCCCTTGCATCCGTAAACTATTGACAAGTCTCTCAGCGTCTGCTACAAAGGAAACGTCGCACATGAAAAAGTGAAGGGTGGCACCTTCACTTTTTTTCTGGGATCAGCCACTGGATCGCCCTGGCAATCGGCGAGGCGAACGGCAGGGCGACGAGCGAACACACCACGTTGAAAATCGTCTGGGCATGGGCGATCTGCATCGACGGGTCGTCCGTTAAAAAGGCGGCGGTGCTGGCAAGACTAGAGAGAAACGGCAAAAACAAGATCGCCCCTGCCAGGTTGAACAGCGTGTGCAGCCAGGCCACCTGCCGGGAGGCTGCATTTGTGCCGATACTGGCGATGATCGCGGTGACACAGGTGCCAACGTTGGCGCCGAGCACGACGGCAAGCGCGGTTTGCATCGACAGCACCTTGTGGGCGATCAGGTTCATCGTGATCGCCGTCGTCGCCGAACTGGAGTGGATCAGCGCGGTGAACACCGTTCCGGTGACCAGCCCGGTCCACAGCGAGTGGCGGCTTTCCATAAACAGCGCTCGGAACGTTTCGGAGTGTTCCAGCGGTTTGGCCATCACTTGCATCGTGTCGATTCCGAGAAAGATCAGGCCGAACCCGGAGACGACAAGTCCGACGCAGCGCATCAGCCGCTTCGGCATCAGCCACAAGGCGGCGCCGATCAAAAGCATCGGCACAGCGAATTCCTCCAGCCTAAGCGCGATCAACTCCGTCGTGACCGTGGTGCCCACATTGGTGCCGAGGATGATGCCCACCGTCTGGGCGAACCTGATCAGGCGCGCCTGGGTCAGACCGATGGTCAGCACTGTGACCGCGCTGGAGCTTTGCAGCACGAACGTCGCCAACAGCCCGGAGAGGAAGCTGAGCGCAGGGGTTCGCGTGAAGCGGGCCAAAAACGACTCCATTTTCTTGCCGGCGAGATTGTGAAAGCCGGTGCGCATCGCATACATACCCAGCAGGAAAAAACCGAGTCCGAGGACAAAGGGAAACAGGAGATCATACGCCCATCGCACGCGGGACACATCCCCCTTTTTGAAAGGATACTATACGCTATGCCTGTACACAGACAAGCATGACTTGGAAGGAGAGACAGCCGCGATGGCAAAAGTCTTTTTGCACAAGCACCGAAAGAAGCGCCTCGAAGCGGGACACCCGTGGATTTTTCAGTCGGAAGTGCTGGAGATCCAGGGGGAGTACGCGCCGGGTGACATTGTCGAGGTGGTCAACCACCAGGGACATTTTCTCGCCAAAGGCTCCATCAATCCCAACTCGCAGATCATCGTGCGGGTGATGACCTACAATCCTGACGAAGAAATTGACCTCTCCTTTTTCGTTCGCCGTTTCCGCGAGGCGGGAGCGTTTCGCCAGCGGTTCGTCGACAACCCCCTGGCCTGCCGGCTGATTTACGGCGAGGCCGACTTTTTGCCCGGCCTGATCGTCGACCGCTACAACGACGTGCTGGTGGCGCAAATCCTCTCGCTCGGCATGGAGCGTCGCCGCGAATGGATCAAACAGGCGCTCGTCGAGGTGTTTCAGCCCAGAGGCATCTACCTGCGCAACGACGTGCCGGTGCGCGAACTGGAGGGGCTGGAGCAGACCAAGGAAGTCCTTTACGGCGAGTGTCCCCGCGAAGTGGTGATTGAGGAGAACGGGCTGAAGTACCTCGTTGACATCGTCGAAGGGCAGAAGACCGGCTTTTTCTACGACCAGCGGGAAAACCGGGCGGCCATTGCTCCCCTGATGACCGGATGGGGGGAACGGCACGGCATCACCTTGCAGCCGATCGGCTCCGATGGCGAACCGCTGCGCGACAAGTCTGGCAAGCTGCGCCCCGGCGTGGAGCCGCTGTTGGACGAACAGGGAGAGCCTGTAGTAAAACCTGTCGACCGGCGGGGCAAAGTGGTGAAAAACCCGTACTGGAACGGAGCCGAGGTGCTGGAGTGCTTCACCCACACCGGGTCGTTTACGCTGAACGCCTGCAAGCACGGGGCGAAAAAGGTGACTGCGCTCGACATCTCCGAGCACGCGATCGAGACAGCCAAGCGCAACATCACGATGAACGGCTATTTGCACCGCGTCGAGTTCGTCGTCGCCAATGCGTTCGACTACCTGCGCGAAAGCGTCGACGCGGGCCGCTCCTGGGACGTGGTCATCCTCGATCCCCCGGCGTTCGCCAAGTCGCGTGCGGCTCTCAAAGGGGCGGTGCGCGGCTACAAGGACATCAACCTGCACGGAATGAAACTGGTCCGTCCGGGCGGCTATCTGGTCACGGCGTCGTGTTCCTACCACATGTCTCCCGAACTGTTTCTGGACACGATTCAGGAGGCCGCGTTTGACGCCAAGAAGATTTTGCGTCTGGTGGAATGGCGCGGCGCTGGCAAGGATCATCCGCAGATCAGCGGAGCCGACGAGGGACATTATCTGAAATTCGGGATTTTCGAGGTGCGCGACCGGAAGTGATAAGATGGCGACATGTTGCCCACACGCAACATGTCGCATTTTTGTACACAAATATGTCAAACAATTGCGACATTTAGATCCGGCAGGGCGCGATAGGCCTGGCTTTGGCGGATGGCGCGGGAATTGCACAAGAAAGTACCTGACCGAAGACTTTTTCGCAAAGGGGGATGGACAGATGAAACGCAAAGTAACGGCGATGGTTCTTGCAACGGCGTTCCTGCTTCCACTCGCGGCGGGCGGGGGAGTGGAACCGACGGAAGCAGCCTATTCGCCGGTGATTCCGGGGGCGCACAGCGTGACGGTCACCACGTTTGACGGCAAGGAAGGCAACTGGCTGACGACCAAAAATCCGGCCCAATTCAACGCCGCCACCGTCTACGGCAATCTCAACCTGGCGCCGTACGCCTGGGGCAGCAAGGATGCGGGCACCGGCTGGTACAAGATGTACGCTCCGGCGGAAGTGACCGGCGTCCAGATCAACGGCATGTTTGACGACGCCAAGTTCGTCATCCGTGTGCCTGACGACTGGAACGGCAAACTGGTCGTGGCCGGCATTCCGGCGACGCGCAACGAGACGGCGACCGACCTGTTGTTCAGCGATTTCGTCCTGGCCAAAGGGTACGCCTATTCCGCGATCGACAAAGGCACACAGGGCGAGATCGACCCCGATGATCCGTTCGCCAAGGTGAAGAACGCGCTCGTCGCTGAGGAAGACAGCGTCGCCGAATGGCACCTGCGCTTCCGGCAGATCACCAAGGCGGCGCAGGCCTACCTGGCGACACACTACCCTGACCGGCTGATCAAACCGGATGACAAGGACAATCCGGCGAGCCGCCTCGTCTCGTCCCGTCACCCCATTCCCACCTACGCCATCGGGATCTCCAACGGCGGGTACGTTGTCCGTTACGCGCTGGAGCACGACAATCCGAAGCTGACCGGGGAACCGGCCCTGTTCGACGGCGGGGTGGATTGGGAGGGTGTCTTGTGGCGGGCCTTCGACCCCAACCTGATCACCTCGCTTACCCAGGTGGTCAATAACGCCGAGGCGGCGATTTACGCAAGCGGCGAAAAACAACAACGGGCGCGGGAAGCGCTCTATCGTGCGGGGGTGCCCAAGGGCTCGGAAAAACTGTGGGCCTACCACGATCAGGTGTACTGGTTCGTCACACTCAACATCTACCGGGACGAATTCGATCCCAAAGCGCCAAACCGGCTCAACTGGCGCGATTATCTGAAGTTCACGCCAGAGGGCGTGCGCGACCGGTCGCACGACAATGTCTTCAAGGACTACGACTACTGGAAACGTCCGGGCAGTGTGAAGCAAAACGTGCGGAAGATCGAAACACGGGCGAAATCAACGCGCCGCTGATTTCGCTTTCCGGCACCTGGGACGCGCTGATTTTCCCCGAGGTGCACGCTACCGCATACGAGGCATTGGTCAAGAAAGCCGGTAAAGGCGACCTGCACCGTCTCTACCTGGTGGAAAAGGGCAACCACGTCGACGGCCTCGTCTGGAGCACAGCCGATCCGGACAAGGAACTGCAGCCGCTTCTTCCGTATGTCCACCAGGCGTTCGACCTGTTGATCGACTGGGTGGAACATGGAAAGGAGCCGCCGGCCAGCAAGACTGTCGGGGTGCCGAGCGTTAACACCAACGTAATCGACCTGAAAACGGGAGAAGAAATCGAGCCGTACTGAACACAAAAAGAGCGAGCCTTCCCGATGATGCGAAGGCTCGCTCATTATTGTCTGTCACAGTTTGCGCAACTTGACGCGTTGCACCGAGTGATCGGAGCTTTTTTCCAGAATCAGCTGGGCGCGGCTTCGCGTCGGCAGGATGTTGCGCGACAGGTTGACGCTGTTGATCTCCCGCCAGATGCTGAGCGCCACCTCGTTGGCCTCTTCGTCGGTGAGTGAGGCGTAGCGGTGGAAGTAGGAGTTGGGATTTTGGAACGCGGTGTTGCGCAGCACCTTGAAGCGCTCCACGTACCACTTGGTGATGTCTTCCTCATCGGCGTCGACGTAGATGGAAAAGTCGAAGAAGTCGGAGACGAACACCTGCGGGATGTGGCGAGGGTTGTCGTCACGCGGGATTTGCAGCACGTTCAATCCCTCGACGATCAGAATGTCCGGCTGGCGGATCACCTGGTGCTCATCGGGCAGGATGTCGTAGGCCAGATGGGAGTAGACAGGCGCGACCACTTCCGGATGGCCCGACTTGACCTGGGCCATGAACTGGATGAGGCGGCGGATGTCGTAGCTTTCGGGAAAGCCTTTGCGCTTCATCAGGCCACGCTCTTCCAGGATGCGGTTGGGATACAAAAAGCCATCTGTGGTGACCAGATCCACTTTCGGGTGGTTGGGCCAGCGGGCGAGCAGCGCCTGCAGGATGCGCGCGGTCGTGCTTTTGCCCACGGCGACGCTGCCGGCGATGCCGATAATGTACGGCACTTTTTTCGTGTTGTCACCGAGGAACGCGCTCGCCGCCTTGTGAAGCTCCTGGGTGGCGGCCACATACAGATTGAGTAGCCGGGAGAGCGGCAGGTAGATGTCAGACACTTCGTAGATGGACAATTTTTCGTTGATCCCTTGCAGTTTGGTCAGTTCCGCTTCGGACAGGGTGAGCGGCGTCGACGCCCGCAGTTGGGCCCACTCCTCGCGGCTGAACGAAATATATGGAGACACGTGATGGTTAACAAACGGGCTTCCGATCATTTCTAGGCTTCCTTTCTCGGGTACATAGTCAAATGGTGCCGGTCGGCACATTACCTATTCCATGTTTCTTGGCAAAGTCCTTTTTTTCTGTTCGTTTCGACTCAGCCACTTTTTTGCTGTCTTTTTCCGTTCCCTTCTGGTACAATTGCGGTCTATGCACGTTTTGGCTGGAATTAACGGATATCTGCCGTACGACAATAAAATCGAACGACGGAACTTCGAAAAAAAGGAGCAGGTGTATGAAAACATTTTACGAATTCGGGTTACATCACTCGGTGACAAGTGCCATCAGCGAAATGGGGTTTGAAGAGGCGACGCCGATTCAGGAACAGGTGATCCCGCTTGCCTTGGAGGAGCGCGATCTGATCGGACAGGCACAGACCGGAACGGGAAAAACGGCGGCATTTAGTATCCCCCTGGTGGAGAAGGTGGATGTGCAAAGCGCGCAGATTCAGGGGCTGGTGCTGGCGCCGACGCGCGAGCTGGCGATCCAGGTGGCAGAGGAGATGTCGAAACTGGGAGCGCACAAAGGGGTCAGGGTCATGCCGGTCTACGGCGGCCAGGACATTGGCCGGCAGATACGCGCCCTGAAAAACCGGCCGCACGTGATCATCGCCACGCCGGGACGTCTGATCGACCATCTGGAGCGGAGGACGATCCGGTTGAATGACGTGCACACGGTGGTGCTGGACGAGGCGGACGAGATGTTGAACATGGGCTTTCTCGACGATATCCAAGCGATTCTGGAGCGCGTCCCTGCCGAACGGCAGACCATGCTGTTTTCCGCGACGATGCCCGCGCCGATCCGAAAGCTGGCCGACCGTTTCCTGCGCGAACCGAAACATATCTCGGTCATCCCGAAGATCGTTGAGCGGCCGACGATTGCCCAGTTTTATTGCGAAGTGCCGGAGCGGCAGAAGTTTGACACGCTTTGCCGCCTGATCGACATCGAGGGGCCGGATTTGGCGATCGTCTTCGGCCGGACGAAGCGGCGCGTCGACGAACTGGCAAGCGGTCTGCAGAAGCGGGGGTATCTCGCCGAGGGACTGCACGGAGACTTGTCGCAGCACCAGCGGGATTTGGTTATGCGCAAGTTCCGAGAGGGGACGATCGAGCTGTTGGTGGCGACCGATGTGGCCGCACGCGGGCTGGACGTCTCCAATGTGACCCATGTGTTTAACTTCGATATCCCGCAGGACCCGGAAAGTTACGTTCACCGTGTTGGGCGTACCGGACGGGCGGGGAGGGAAGGCGTGGCCTTCACTCTGGTGACCCCGCGTGAGGTCGATCACCTGCACTTCATCGAGCGGATCACCAAATTCAAGGTGGCGAAGCGGCCGGTGCCCACCCTGGCCGATGCACTCAGCGGCCTGCAGCGAGGTGCGGTGGAAAGCGTGCTGAAGGCGATGGAAGGCGGCGGACTGGATGCGTATCTGCCGCTGGCCAACGACCTCTTGGACGAACACGATTCCAACCGTTTGCTCGCCGCCGCCTTGAAACTGTTGACCCGCGAGACCAGCGGGGTGCACGTCGAACTGACGCCGGAGGCTCCGCTTCGAACGAAAAAGGCACGTCACCGCGACGGTCGGCCGGGCGGCTGGCACAAGCGTGACAACCGGCGGCTCAAGGGCAAGGAAGGTAGGCGACCCTCGCGCCGTGAGCCGCAGCCGCAACGCTGACGTCCCCCGGACAAACAAACAGCCGAAGGAGATGCTCACGACGCGCCCCTTCGGCTGTTACTCATTTCAGACGAACTGTTTGTCGGCAAGCACGCGCTGGATCACGTCCAGCGCTTTCTTGATGCCCAACTCCTGGCCGAGCAGCACTTGCCCTTCGGCCGGCGAGGCGGCGGGGGTGTTGGTGACGGTCTGCAACGCTTGCTTCAGCAGATGTTCGACGATGCGGATCTGCACCCGGCCGATCTCCCGTTGATGCAGCAAGATACGCTCTTCGTACCGCCGTTTGTCCAGGCTTTCCTCCACGTACTTGTCGATATCGTTTTCCAGGAAGCGGGCGGCCGTGCAGATGATGTTCATGTACTCGTCGGTTTTCGACGGGATGGCACGCAGGGGATGTTCGAGATGAGCGAGCAAAAACTTGTTCAACACGACGCTGTCACGCGTATACTCATTGTGCAAAAGCGAATACTCCCCCAAGAAAGTACCTGTTTCCTTGTCGTAACTGTGCAACAGCGTATAGGTTGAACAGTTCGTACAATAGAGCAGATAATCTCTCATGGCAATCCCTCCTGGCGAAGAAGTTCCCATGCGGGGCGTGTACCCTTATTATGGCGAATTTGTCCGGCTGCGCAGTCGTCCGTGCGCACGGTGGTTTTCCTACCATGGTATGTCTGCTGTCAGGTTTGGTGTTACCCGGGACCTCTTGTGAAAGCCGGACGCTTCCTGTATGCTGGAGAAAGTCAGGCGCAAACGCTGGGCGGATTGCATAGCATAGAAAGACGTCGGCGCCGCAAATGCGCCGTTGGAAGAGGAGAAGGGAGTTATCTGGATGGGGAGCAAGATTCGTCTCGGGATTGTCTACGGAGGGAAATCGTCGGAACACGAAGTGTCACTGCGCACCGCCATGTCCATTTTGCAGGCGGTCGATCCTGATAAATACGAAGTCACCCCGGTCTACGTCACTCTGGAGGGAAGCTGGGTGAAAGGGGCGCCGATCGCGGGGCAACTGGAAAGCGTCGAGGCGCTTAGGCTGAAGGCGGGCGATGTGATTGAGAGCGGCGATGCGAGCGCGTCCCGTCTGCCCACTACGTCGGAGAAGAAGACGCCGCCGGTGTTGGCTCTGGGCGGCGAAGTGGACGTGATTTTTCCGGTGATTCACGGGCCCAACGGCGAAGACGGCACACTGCAGGGGTTGTTGGAACTGGCCAATCTGCCGTACGTCGGCGCCGGGGTGATGGCGTCGGCCATCGGGATGGACAAGTGGATGATGAAAAACGTGTTTGCCCAGGCCGGTCTGCCGCAAGTGGCCTACATCGGCGTCTTGCGCTCCCGCGTCGAGGCCGAACTTGACGGCGTCGTTGCCGAGATCGAACGGGAACTGGGCTACCCGTGTTTTGTCAAACCGGCCAACATGGGCAGCAGTGTGGGTATCACCAAGGCCAAGGACCGCGACGGGCTGGTTCAGGCTCTGCGGGTGGCCGCCCGGTTTGACCGCCGCCTGATCGTCGAGGCCTTTGTCAAGGCGCGCGAACTGGAGATCGGGGTGTTGGGCAACGAACGGCCGATCACCTCGGTGGTGGGCGAAGTGATTGCCGCCAAAGAATTTTACGACTACGAAGCGAAGTACAAAGGGGCGGGGACCGAACTGCAGATCCCGGCGCTTGTCCCCGGCCATGTGGCGGAACAGATTGCCGATTTGGCCGTCCGCGCCTACCAGGCGATCGACGCTTCCGGCCTGTCCCGGGTCGACTTTTTCTGGGACGAAGCCAACGACAAGCTGTACATCAACGAGATCAACACCATGCCGGGCTTCACGCCCCACAGCATGTACCCGATGCTGTTCCGTGCCGCAGGCGTCAGCTACAGCGAACTGATCGACAGGCTGGTGCAGTTGGCGATCGAGCGGTACGAAGACAAGCAGCGCAACATCGTCGCGGCGGAATCGCTGGATTGAGGGGAATGTTCAGGCGATACGCCTATGGAAAGAACAGAGTCGCAAAGGCGAAGTACAAACAAAAGAACCACCTCTTTTCGAAGAGGCTGGTTCTTTTGCTTTATCTTAAACATTATCACCAATATTAAACTTATTGTAAATATTAAGTATAATAGAAAAATATTGACAAAAAGAAGGGGCACTATCATAATAAATAGTGTTAATAACAAATTATGGGAGTGATGGTATGAAAAAAATTTTGAGTACCCTGGGCTTGGCATGCTTCGTGTCTACAAGTCTGACTGTAGGGGCATTTGCTAATAATACTGCGAATGGTCCGAAAAAGTATGATTTGAGACCAACCAAAGACTCTGAAATTGCTGCGGATATTTTCCATACGTTTGTTTACACCGAGGATAATGGTAATGTGGTTATTCAGGTTAAGGGGCACAAAGATGCTGGAGAAGCACTTAAAGCGTACCATATTCAAATTGATACCAAAAAACACACGTATAAGATTAGCAAAGTTAAAGGTGATAAACTAAAACAGTTTGAAGAAAAGTTCATAAAAATGAAGAACGCTTCCAATAAAGTATTAGGTGATAAAACAAATTTAGCAGCAGCTACAAACTACACTGCAGGCGTCATCGCAACAACTGACGATCCTGTTGGTGCTGATTTGTGTGAGTCCAAACATCAATTGACTTGGGCTGCTGATGGTACGACAGCCAAATATGTAAGTCGAACAAAGTCTGCTTGGGCTGCAAATCCTAGTGCATTTGATACCCATTGGTATGTGGACAGTGATAAATACACTGCACTAAGTACGATTGATGGAGGCAGGACTGTTCACAGCTCCTCTTATGCTGCTTATCATAATTATGATTTCTTAGATAACTCTAAAAGAACAGATGTTACACATTCCCTAACAATCGACGGCTATAAGACTGGGGGATTTGACTATTACGTAGATTGGACTAGAAGTGGTGAAGCAAGTGATTTACTTGACTTAGACATTGCCACGTACTAGGAACATTTAAACACTTAGGAATGTAAGCTTGCATTCCAAGAGGTATTTGACATTCTACAAAAAGCGAGTAAAGACACGAGTTTCGACGCACGCTCGTGTCTTTTTGATGTGAATGATTCTTAGGCAGATGCATTCCTTTTTACATATAGGTAAATCACACCGGCTAGTTGTAAGATCGGTACTGCCACCAGAAACTTCCCGATCGACCATGCCGAGATATAAGAAACCATGAATCCAACTGCCATGTAAAGAAACAATTGCGGGATTGATTTTTGGCGAAATGCGATGATTGATAATAGTATTGTGGCGCCGAAGAGAATCAATGAAATCGGACCGACAATATCCCAAAAAATTGGTTCACTCATACAATTCACCTAACTTTCATTATTTTGAAATATATTATACATTATGGAAACGATTGGTGCCATGGTGTTTTTGTTGCGGTTATTTTGACCCATACCAGGCTCTGTCCCCACACTCAAAAAACGGCTCGCGCATATTTTCTCCCTTTCCTTTCCTTTCCATATTTTCAAAGTAATCATACACCTGAAACGATGGAAAGTGACAGTTTTTTGTTATAACTCTTTGAGCCATATAAACGAACGCCCCTCACTCGCTTACGGGGGAAGGAGGAGGGGCGCAGTTCTTGCGGGATGTTTCATCAGTCACTTGCTACCCGAGCAGCGCAGCCAACAGTGTCTCCAGCTTCATTCCCCGGGAAGCCTTGAACAGCATCGCGTGTTCGGAGTCGAACAGGGCAGCGAGCGTCTCCACGGCCGCTTCCTTGGTGTCGAAGTGGCGCTTGGCGCCGCCGTAGGCCTCATGGAGAGCGCGGCTGTCGGTGCCGACGGTGACCAGCAGTTGGAAGTGGTCGCGGAACCGGTCGGCGAACCGGCCGACGTCGGCGTGCCATTCCTTGCTGTCGGTCCCCAGCTCAAACATGTCTCCCAGCACCAGCACTTTTTGACGTTGCGGAAAAATCCCGGCAAACGTCTCGATCGCCGCTTTCATCGACGAGGGGCTGGCGTTGTAGGCATCGTTGACGACAAGGCAGCCGCCCGGCGAGCGCGTCACCTCGAAGCGCATCGCCGAGATGCTGGCGGTTTTTAGCGCACTGGCGATTTCGGCGGGCGACAGTCCGAGCCTGCGGGCGACGGCGATGGCCGGCAGGGCGTTGGCGACATTGTGCTTGCCGAACAGCGGCAAGGAAACGGCGAACGACTCCCCGGATCGGAAGCAGACGGTGAAATGGCTGCCGTTTTCGTCTGTGGTCACCTGTTGTGCCCAGACGTCGGCCGGGCCTTCCGTCGAGTAGAAGCAAATCTCGCCCGGGTACAGGTGGGCCACCCGGCGCAGGTACGGGTTGTCGCCGTTCAAGAGCACCAGCCCGTGGGGAGCGGTATGCGGCAACAACTCGGCTTTGGCCAGGGCGATTTTTTCCCGCGTGCCGAAAAATTCGATGTGTGCGTCGCCGATATGGGTGATCACGCTGATCTCGGGCTTGACGAGCGAAGCGAGCAGGTCAATCTCGCCCGCGTGGTTCATGCCCAGCTCCAGGACGGCCGCCCGGTGGCTTTCCTCGATCTGCATGAGCGAGTACGGCACGCCGATGTGATTGTTGAAGTTTTTGTACGTCTTGTACACAGACAGCTTGCTTTCCAGCAGATGGGCGATCAAATCCTTGGTCGTGGTTTTGCCGTTGCTGCCGGTTACGGCCACGAACGGGATGGCGAACTGACGGCGGTAGGCGGCTGCCAGCTTTTGAAACGCGCGCAGCGTGTCGTTGACCAGCACCAGCCCGAATCCGTCCGGCAGCCCCTCGGGAATCTTTGCTTGGTCTGATACGAGGGCGGCGCGGGCGCCTCGCTCCGCCGCCGCCAGCAAAAAGTCGTGCCCGTCGCGGGCTTCGCCGCGTATCGGAACGAACAGGGATTCGGTTTCCAGTTGGCGTGTGTCAAAATGGACGGAACGAATGGTCGCGGCAGGGTCGCCAGCCAAAAGCATTCCTTCGGCCATCCGGGCCATATCCTGCAAAGAGATCGGATGCATGAGCATCTCTCCTTTTTCCTTCGGCTTTCGACGTCATGCTATCACGGCATAGGCGGTGTGGCAAGGAAAATCACTCGCGTTTCGAGCAAAAACTGGCGGGAGATGAATGGGGGCAAAGGTTGACCAAAGGATACCATCTGTCCTATAATGTAGTTTGACAGTCTGTGCTTTAACAGTTGTCCCACGGTTTCAAGCGGAGGGAGGGAAGACAGATGGCAGAAGTTCGTGTTCGCAAAAACGAGTCTTTGGAGAGTGCACTTCGTCGTTTTAAGCGCGAAAGCGCAAAAGCTGGCGTGATGGCAGAGCTTCGCAAACGCCGCCACTTTGAAAAGCCAAGCATCCGACGCAAGAAAAAATCCGAAGCAGCTCGCAAACGCAAGTTTTAACATACAGGAGGGCTCATCATGAGTGTAATGGAGCGGCTCGATCAAGATATGAAGCAGGCGATGAAGGACAAAGCTGCACTGAAACTCTCCGTTATCCGCATGGTGAAAGCCGCAATCAAAAACGAAGAGATCAACAAGGGCGGCACATTGTCCGATGACGACATCCTCTCCATCTTGACCCGTGAGTTAAAGCAACGCCGTGAATCCCTCCAGGAATTTGAAAAGGCCGGTCGTGATGACCTGGCCGTTAAAACACGCGAAGAAATTGAGGTGCTCACTTCCTATCTGCCCGCTCAACTCAGCGAAGACGAGTTGCGTCAACTCGTTCGCGAGACGATTGCTGCGGTCGGCGCGTCCACGAAGAAGGAGATGGGCAAAGTGATGGGAGCGGTGATGCCGAAGGTAAAAGGCAGAGCCGACGGCACCCTCGTGCAAAAGATCGTTTCGGAAGAGTTGCCTTCGTAACGCGAAAAAACAAAAGCGAACCCGGTTTCCTCGGAAGCCGGGTTTTTGCTGTTGATGCGGCGGGAATAATGAAACGAATCCTCCGCCGGTTCGTATACCCTAGTAGTTTCTTCCGTGCGGGAAGAACACGCGGAAAGAGAAAGGAGGGGGACGCTCTTGCTTGCCAAGGTGTTGCGGTGCGCGTCCGTTCTCGCGGTCTGCCTGTGGTGGTTTGCGGCAGCCGCAACGGCGAGCGCAGCGCAATCGTATCAACAGGGTGTCGTGATCCCCGTCCATCAGGGAATCGAACGGGGACTGGAAAGCTTTTTGCAACGGGCATTCCATACTGCCAAAGAGCAGGGAGCCGATCTGGTGATTCTCGATATCAACACGCCTGGCGGCGAAGTGGAGGCGGCAAGCGAGATCGGGCAGCTCGTTCGGCAGGCCCCGATGCATGTGGTGGCCTTTATCGACGATCAAGCGTTTTCCGCCGGGACGTACATCGCCTTAAACGCCGACGAAATCGTGATGACGCCTGGCAGCAGCATGGGGGCGGCGGCTCCGATTGACCGCGTCGGCAACGCCGCCGATGTGAAACTCATGTCCGCCTGGTCGGAAAAAATGGTGGCGGCGGCCAAGCTGCACAATCGCAATCCCGACGTGGCGCGGGCGATGGTGGAGATCGACACGCCGTTTCCCGGACTGAAACCGAAGGGAACGGTCTTGTCGCTCGACGCCGATCAGGCGCGGAAACTGGGGTACGCCGACCGGATTGTCGCCGACAAGGCGGAATTGTACCGCGCGCTGGGCATTCAGCCGGATCGGGTGACAGAACTGGAGCCGTCGCTTAGCGAGAAGGTGGCGCGCATCGTCACCAGTCCGGCGGTGATGAGCCTGTTGCTTGTCGTCGGGCTGGTCGGGCTGGTTGTGGAACTGTTCGTGCCAGGCTTCAGCGTACCCGGCACGATCGGGCTGTTGGCCTTTGCGCTCTACTTTTTCGGCCATTTCGTCGCCGGATTCGCGAGCTGGATTCACATCGCCCTGTTTGTCATCGGGATTCTGCTGATGGTGATGGAGTTGTTTCTGCCCGGCGGTATCGTCGGCGCGCTGGGGTTCCTCAGTCTCGTCAGCGGTCTGGTGCTGGCCGCCTACGATACGGCGCAGGGGCTGAAATCGCTCGGGATCGCGGTGTTGGCAGCGCTTGTGGTGACGTTCGTGCTCGCCAAGTATTTCGGTGCCAGAGGAGTCTGGAACCGGTTGATCCTGCGCGACGAACAGCGAAGCGAAGCCGGGTACGTGGCACCCAAGGACCAGCGGGACTTGCTGGGTGAAGCCGGTGTGGCGCTGACGCCGCTTCGGCCGGCGGGCATCGCCCGAATCGGCGCAAGGCGCGTCGACGCGGTGAGCGTGGGCGACTTTATCGCGCCCGGCACACCGGTTGTGGTCGTGCAGGTGGAGGGCACGCGGGTGGTCGTGCAGAAACAGGAAATGAATGAAAAGGAGTAGGTGTTGATGGTCATGTTTATGGATGGGCTTATTCCGTTGATTTTTTTGATTCTGGTCGTGGTGGTCGTGCTGTCGGTGTTTTTCTCGTTTGTGCCCGTGATGCTGTGGATTTCCGCGCTCGCGTCCGGCGTGCGGATCAGCATCCTCACCCTTGTGGCGATGCGGTTGCGCCGCGTCATTCCGGCGCGCATCGTCAATCCGTTGATCAAGGCGCGCAAGGCCGGATTGGAACTTAACACCAACCAGTTGGAGAGCCACTACCTGGCCGGCGGGAACGTCGATCGGGTGGTGGATGCGCTGGTGGCCGCGCAGCGCGCTGACATTCCGCTCGGGTTTGAACGCGCGGCGGCGATTGATCTGGCGGGGCGCGACGTGCTGGAAGCGGTGCAGATGAGTGTCAACCCCAAGGTGATCGAAACCCCGGTCGTCGCCGCCGTGGCGATGGACGGGATCGAAGTACGGGCCAAAGCCAAGGTGACGGTGCGCGCCAACATCGACCGTCTGGTCGGCGGGGCGGGCGAAGAGACGATTATCGCCCGCGTCGGCGAAGGGATCGTCACCACCATCGGTTCGTCCACCCAGCACAAGGACGTCCTGGAGAATCCGGACCGCATCTCGCAGACCGTGCTGAACAAAGGGCTGGATGCCGGCACCGCGTTTGAGATTCTCTCCATTGACATTGCCGATGTGGACGTGGGGAAAAACATCGGGGCGCAACTGCAGACCGACCAGGCGGAAGCCGACAAGCGCATCGCCCAGGCCAAGGCGGAGGAGCGGCGGGCGATGGCGGTCGCGCTGGAACAGGAGATGAAAGCGCGGGTGCAGGAGATGAAGGCAAAAGTGGTCGAAGCGGAGGCGGAGGTGCCGCTGGCGATGGCCGAGGCGTTGCGTTCCGGCAAGCTGGGCGTGATGGATTACTTCAATCTGCAAAATATTATCGCGGATACGGCGATGCGTCAGTCGTTCGGGCAATCGGGAGAGCGGCATAAAGACAGCGAGCCTGACAAGAAGTAGGGAATGGCGATGGATCTGTTCAATATGCTGTTGGACCTGATCGGTTTGGCGATTGTCCTCGTATCGAAATTTTGGGTGTTTATCCTGTTCCTGCTCGGCTACCTGCTGTTCGGGGGAGGGCGGCGGAGCCGCCCCTCGTCCGCACCCCGCCGCAATGTGCTGACGCCTGTTTCGGGCGGCGGCATCCCCCGCTTGGGCCGGACAGCCGTGCCGATGGCGGAGGGGGAGTCCTCCTGGCAACACAACACCCCGATCAGCCGCCTGCCGGAGCCAAAGTCTCCCGTTGAACCAGCGGACAGCCCGATGAGCTATGCCCTGGACGGAGAGGCCGCGTCGTTCGCGCCGACGACAATCGGGGACGCGTCTGACTTTTTGCCTGATGTGAAAACGACGCCGGACGCTCCCGCCAACAAGCCCAACACCGACTACGACGGAAGGTGGAACGCGCGGGAGGGCATGAAGTGGGCGCTGATCTTCTCGCCGCCTCGGGCGAAAGATCCGTTCACGCCCCCGCACAGGCGACGGATGCCGTAGACAACAAAACAGCGGACTAAAGTGGACGGGACAGCGCAACGGCTGTCGACGCGCCGCCTCTTGGCTTTTGGGCCGAGAGCGCGGCGCTTTTTTGTTCGCATGATTGCCGCCCCCACCTGCATAGGGTTATAGAAAGCAGTTGCTCGCAAAGAGAGGGACAGCTTGGCGGGAGGGAGTTTGGCGCCGGCGCGCCGTAATGCCGTAATGAAGGGGGCTTACGCCATGAAACGTTGGAGCCGCCGCCTGCGTCGATTGGCTGTGGGCGTGTTGGATTTGCCGCAAGATGTGGTCCTGGAAGTCCCGCGAATCACCATGATCGGCCATTTGCAAATGTACATAGAAAACCACCGGGGCGTCCTGCACTTCAGCGACAAGGAGCTTCGGCTGCTGTTGACCAACGGACAGTTGATCGTCACTGGCGAACAATTCGTCATACGGGCGATTCTGCCGGAAGAGGTCTTGCTGGAGGGGCGGATTGCCGGTGTCAAGTTCGTGGAGAAACCTTGAGTTCGGGTGACGGGAGGACGGACAGATGCGGAACATGATGAAAGAGTGGATCAACGGACATATCACCATCACGATTCGCGGCAGACGGTTTGAGCGTCTGATCAACATGGCGGTGCGCGACGGCCTGCACCTCTGGAACATACGCAAACACGGCTCTGACCTCGGACAGTGCGAGATTCTCGTGTCCGACTACTTTCGCCTGCGTCCGTTGTTGCGTGAGACAGGCTGTCGCGTCCACGTCGAAAAACGGGACGGCCTTCCGTTCTGGCTGATCCGCATGCGCCTGCGGGCCGGATTCACACTGGGCGTGCTTCTTTTTCTCATCGGATTGTACATGCTCTCCTCGTTCGTCTGGAGCGTCGAGGTGATGGGCACGCACCAGATTTCGGAAGCGGAAGTGACCAAGGCGGCTGAAAAAATCGGGATTAAACCCGGGGCGTGGAAGGTCAAACTAAAAGAACCGCAGATCATGCAGCGACAACTGCTCGGGCTGTTGCCGAAAGCATCCTGGGTGGGCGTACAGATCCAGGGGACAAAGGCGATTATCCAGGTGGTGGAAAAGAACGAGCCTGCGCCGAAACCGCAACTGAGCCCGCGCCACCTGATCGCCCGCAAAAAAGCGGTGATCCACAGCATCCTGGCCGAAGCAGGCAAGCCGATGGTGAGCGTCAACCAGTTTGTGGACAAAGGTCAGGTGCTGATTTCCGGCATCATCGGCAACGACCAGCGGCAAAGCCTGGTGGCTGCCCGCGGCAAGGTGCAGGGCGAAGTCTGGTACCTCTCCAACGTGGCGGTGTCCACTACCCAGGCTCGCTACAACATGACCGGCGCCCGGCTTAAGGTGCACTATCTGTTGGCCGGCCCGTACGCCATCCGCGTCTGGCCGTTTCGCTTCGAGCCGTTTGCCAGCGCGGAGAAGAGCGAAGAGCGGTACCTGCTGGACGTGGCCGGCTTCCGCTTCCCTGTCGGTTGGAAAGTGGAAACCTTGTCCGAGACCCGACCGCAGACGCGCACCCTCACCCGGGAGGAAGCAGTGGAGATCGGCAAGCGATTCGCCCGCCACGACGTGCTGAAGCGCGCGGGAGGAGACGCCAGCGTCAAGGAAGAAAAAGTTTTGCACGTGAAAGAAGAGAATGGTAAAGTTTATTTGAGCATTCATTACGCCGTCATTGAGGACATTGCCGAGGAACGGCCGCTCGTGGCGCTCCCTCCGGCTCCTCCCCAAGACGCGGATACCCCCAACTAAGCGAACGGTTAAGGAGATGGAGACCTTTTGCAAGTCAGAGAAGAGGTAACAATCCCGCTGGCCGACACATCGGAAACGCTGATGTTGTTCGGTCCTCACGATGCCTATCTGAAGCAGATCGAAGCGAACACGACAACCAGGATTGCCATTCGCAGCGGCGAACTGGCCATCAGCGGCGAACCGGAGGAAGTGCAGAAGCTGGCCATCCTGTTTGATGTGCTGTTGCAGTTGGTCCGCAGGGGCATTACCCTGTCGGAGAGGGATGTGGCCTACGCGATGCAACTTTGCGAAAAAGGCGAGACGGAGCAACTGCTCCACCTCTACGACGAAGAGGTGGCCCGCACGCATCGGGGCAAAGTGATCCGGCCGAAAACGCTGGGGCAGCGGCACTACCTGTCGGCGATCAAACGCCACGACATCGTCTTCGGGATTGGCCCGGCCGGCACGGGGAAAACGTACCTGGCTGTCGTCACGGCCGTCAGCGCCTTGAAAAACGGCAGAGTGAAACGGATTGTGCTCACCCGTCCCGCCGTGGAAGCGGGGGAGAGCCTCGGCTTTTTGCCCGGCGACCTGCAAGAGAAGGTCGACCCGTATCTGCGTCCGCTCTACGACGCGCTGTACGATATGCTGGGCACCGAACAAGTGCTGAAAATGATGGAACGGGGCCTGATTGAAGTGGCTCCGCTCGCCTATATGCGCGGGCGAACCCTGGAAGACTCGTTCGTGATCCTAGACGAGGCCCAGAACACCACGCCCGAACAGATGAAAATGTTTTTGACCCGGCTCGGGTTCGGCTCGAAGATGGTCGTGACCGGAGACGTTACCCAGATCGACTTGCCCAAGGGGAAAAAATCGGGCTTGCGCGAGGCGGAACGCATTTTGCGGCCGATCCCCGACATCGCCTTCATCCGCTTTCAGGAGGCGGATGTGGTGCGGCACAGCTTGGTGCAAAAAATCATCGAGGCGTACGCCAAACACGAGGGCGACCACGCCTACCAGTAAGTACGCCCTGCCAGTATGGAAAGGAGAACGTTGTGGATGCTGACCATCGAGATTATCAACGAACAGGCGGAGGCGATCGGCGAAGAGAGCGAAGCGCTGATCCGCAAATGCCTGCAGGCCGCCGCCGACGCGGAAGAGGTGAGCGGCGAAGTGGTCGTCACTCTGGTGGACGACGCGCGCATCCATGAGTTGAACAAGCAGTATCGCGGCGTAGACCGGCCGACCGACGTGCTCTCGTTTGCGATGAACGAAACCGGCGAAGACGAGCCGGAGATTTTCTTCGACGAAGCCGAGGCGGACGAAGTCCCCAACATGCTCGGAGACATCGTCATCTCGATTCCCCGCGCCCAACAACAGGCGCAAGAATACGGCCATTCGTTCGAGCGGGAACTGGGCTTTCTCGCGGTGCACGGCTTTTTGCACCTGCTGGGCTACGATCACGGCACCGAAGCCGAAGAAAAAGAGATGTTCAGCCGCCAGGAAGCTGTTTTGCAGTCGATTGGCTTGACGAGGTAGGGAGATGCCTTGAAAACAACGCTCCGCTTCTTTCGCAGTGTAGCCTGCGCCTGGACAGGCATCGTACATACCGTCAAGACACAGCGAAACATGCGAATCCACGCGGTCGCAGCCGTGCTGGCCCTGGCGGCCGCGTGGTGGCTGCGCATTCCGCGGGGCGATGTTTTGCTGGTCTTTTTTTCTATCGCCCTGGTGATGTCGCTGGAGTTGGTGAACACGGCGATCGAAGCGGTCGTCGATCTGGTCACCGAAGAGTGGCGGGAAAAAGCCAGAGAGGCCAAGGACGCCGCCGCCGGAGCCGTGCTGATCGCCGCGCTGTTGGCGGCGGTTGTCGGCTTGTGCGTGTTTGGCCCGCCGCTTCTGGCCAGATTGGCCGGACAGGGCTGACGGCGCGTTCAGATCGCGCCGTGCGGGTTGCCTGGCCGACGGCACGCCACGGCGGCTTTGCCCAAGCGTCAATCGTTTTGCCGAAGCGGTTCGCATTGGAACCGCCGTTTCCGGCCAACACGTCAAAGGAGGATGGACATGAATAACCAAGAGTTGATCGCCAAAGCCCGCGAAGCGCGTGAACGGGCCTACGTGCCGTACTCCCGCTTTGCTGTCGGCGCGGCGTTGCTCGGCGCGTCCGGCGCGCTGTACCTGGGTTGCAATATCGAAAACGCCGCCTATTCGCTGTGCAATTGCGCGGAGCGGACGGCGCTGTTCAAGGCCTATTCCGAAGGAGAGACCCAGTACCGGGCGCTGGCCGTCATCGCCGACACGCCCAAACCGGTGCCTCCCTGCGGCGCCTGCCGCCAGGTGATGTCCGAGCTGTGTCCGCCCGACATGCCGGTGATCCTGGCCAATCTCAAGGGAGAGTCTGTCGAAACAACCGTAGCCGCCTTGTTGCCGGGCGCTTTTTCCAAGGAGGATTTACGTGGATAACCGCAAGAGCAAGACCAAGACATCGTTCAAATCCGGCTTTGTCGCGATCGTCGGACGCCCCAACGTGGGCAAGTCGACGCTACTAAACCACATCGTGGGCCAAAAGATCGCGATCATGTCCAACAAACCGCAAACCACCCGCAACAAAATCCGCGCCGTCCACACCACCGAGAAAGGGCAAATCATCTTCCTCGACACGCCGGGGATTCACAAGCCCAAGTCGAAGCTGGGCAACTACATGGTGACGGTTGCCGAAAACGCGCTGAACGAGGTGGACCTTGTCCTGTTCGTGATCGACGCTACGGAAAAGCGCGGGCCGGGCGACGACTACATCATCGAACGGCTGAAACAGGTGAAAACACCGGTTTTTCTGGTGATCAACAAGATCGACAAAGTGCATCCGGAAGAACTGTTGCCGATCATCGACGAGTACCGGCGGCTGTACGACTTCAAACAGATTGTGCCCGTGTCGGCGCTGGAAGGCAACAATACCGGTCCGTTGGTCGACGCCATCTTCGACGAGATGGAGGAAGGGCCGATGTACTATCCGGCCGACCAGGTGACCGACCATCCCGAGCGGTTCGTCGTCGCCGAACTGATTCGCGAAAAGGTGCTGCACCTGACCCGCGAAGAGGTGCCCCACTCCATCGCCGTCGTCGTCGAGGAGATGAAACGCGGCGAGAACGGCCGGACGCTTTACATTTACGCGGCGATTTACGTTGAGCGCGACTCGCAGAAAGGCATCCTGATCGGCAAGGGCGGCGAGATGCTGAAGGAGATCGGCCGACGCGCGCGGATGGACATCGAGCGGCTGATGGGCGACAAGGTCTTTCTGGAAATCTGGGTGAAGGTGAAAAGGGACTGGCGCAACCAGGAGCACCTGTTGCGCAACTTCGGTTTTTACGACGAAGACTGACGCTATGCGTGTCAATAATTCCAAGGCATAGAAACAACAGCGCGGGTGGATTCTATCAGATAGAAGTGGATAACCGACACAGGAAAGGATGATGCATCGTGCTTCGCGACTTTTCTTGGAGATATTTCTCTTCGACCGGTGACATCCACGCCTATCTGTTGTACCGGGAGCACCTGCAAACGGCAGAGTATCCCGAGACGAACGAATCCGATTCCACCCCGGAAGAGCTGGGTGAATCGCAGGCATGCTTGTAAAATGGGAGGGCATCGTCATCCGCACCGTTGACTATGGCGAAGCCGCAAAAGTGCTGACCCTGTATACAAGAGAACACGGCAAGATCGGGATCATGGCCCGTGGCGCGAAAAAGCCGAAAAGCCGACTGGCCGCCGCATCCCAATTGTTTACCCACGGATATTACCTGTGCAAAAAGGGGCCGGGCAGCGGGATGCCCGACCTGTCGCAGGGCGAGATCGTCGAGTCGTACCGCGATCTGCGCCAGGATTTGATAAAGACGGCCTATGCCGCCTATATGGCTGAACTGTTGGATCGGCTTACCGAGGAGCGGGAGCCGAATCCCTACCTGTTTCAGTTGATTGCGCATATGTTTCGCTATCTGGACGAAGGCAAGGACCCGGAGATCCTCTGCCGGATTTTCGAATGCAAGATGCTCACGGTGGCCGGGATTCGTCCGCAACTTCACGCCTGTGCCCGCTGCGGCAAAGAACGGGAGCCGTATGCGTTCAGCGTCACCCAGGGAGGGTTGCTGTGTCCCGACTGTTTGCACAGCGACCCTCATGCTATTTCCGTCGCGCCTGTCACCTGGAAACTGTTGCGGCTGTTCCAGTTGTTCGACCTCGCGCGGCTGGGCGAGATCGAGGTGAAGCCGGCGACAAAAAGCCAGCTCAAACACGTGCTGCACAGCTTTTTGGACGAACATCTCGATCTGCGGCTGAAAAGTCGGGCGTTTCTGGATCAGATCAAGAACATGGGTTTGTAGGCTGACTATGATGACAACTCCGCAACCATATTCAAGAGGAGTTGATAACCATGTCAAAAAATACCTGGTTTTCCTGGCGGTGTCACTGTCACTCATCATCTGTTCAGCATGCGGCACGAATGGAAACGGCGGCGCAGAGGATTGGGTTACAGGCAAGGTTGATTTTGTTGTGAGCGGGACGTCTGACGGCAGCGGTGCGATCGCGTTGCCAAACGCAAGAATCATGGAACGTGCACCGGCTGGATGTGAGGGCCTTGCTGGACAGTACGCGCATTGACATCCGTCATGCTTTTCGCTATGATAAGTACCAAATGTGATACCGACTGTTGCTGTGAAGGAAAGGAGTAGTCGGCCGCTGGCTGAAAGAGAAGGCGTCGTGCTTTCTCGCGTAGCGAACCGGGGAGGGTGGAAGCCCGGTAGTCATGTCGATGAACGGCGTTCCGGAGCAATGTGAGCACCAAAAGTGGACGAAACGGCCGCTGCGCTGATTCGTCAAGTAGGGTGGAACCGCGGGAAATCCTCTCGTCCCTACGCTGTGGCTGACACAGTGTAGGCGGCGGGAGGTTTTTTGCTGAATCAGCGAGGATTTGCCAAGCGTTGTTACTTCAGGAGGTGGGCCGAACCATGAAAAAGACTTTCCAAGACATCATTTTAACCCTGCAAAACTTTTGGGCGAAACAAAACTGTTTGATCGTTCAGCCGTACGACGTGGAAAAAGGGGCGGGGACGATGAACCCGATGACCTTTTTGCGCAGCATCGGGCCAGAGCCGTGGAATGTGGCCTATGTGGAGCCGTCGCGCCGCCCGGCGGACGGACGGTACGGCGAAAACCCGAACCGGCTGTATCAGCACCACCAGTTCCAGGTGATCATGAAGCCGTCGCCGGACAACATCCAGGAGTTGTACCTGGACTCGCTTCGTCTGCTCGGGATCGAGCCGCTCGACCACGACATCCGCTTCGTCGAGGACAACTGGGAATCGCCGACGCTGGGCGCGTGGGGACTCGGTTGGGAAGTGTGGCTCGACGGGATGGAGATCACCCAGTTCACCTACTTCCAGCAAGTGGGCGGCCTGGACTGCAATCCGGTCGCGGTGGAGATCACCTACGGCCTGGAGCGGCTGGCTTCCTACATACAGGAGAAGGAAAACGTCTTCGAGCTGGAGTGGGTAAACGGCTTCACCTACGGCGACGTGTTCCATCAGCCGGAGTACGAGCACTCCAAGTACACCTTCGAGGTGTCGGACGTGCCGATGCTGTTCCAGTTGTTCAACACCTACGAGGCGGAAGCGAAGCGGGCGATGGCCGAACGTCTCGTTTTCCCGGCTTACGACTATGTGCTGAAGTGCTCGCACACGTTTAACCTGTTGGACGCGCGCGGCGCGATCAGCGTCACCGAACGGACCGGCTACATCGCCCGCGTGCGCAACCTGGCCCGCGAAGTGGCCCAGACGTATTACGCCGAACGGGAACGCCTCGGCTTCCCGATGCTGAAAAGGGGGGCGGCACATGAGTAAACGTGATTTGCTCTTGGAGATCGGAACCGAAGAGATGCCTGCCCGCTTCGTCGCACAAGCGGCGGCGCAGTTGCAGGAGAAAGTGGAAAAATGGCTGCAAACCGAGCGGATTGCCTACGACCGGGCAGAGGCGTACGAAACGCCGCGCCGCCTGGCCGTCCTGGTGAGCGGCGTGAGCGAACAACAGGCCGACCGCAATGAGGAATCACGCGGACCGGCGCGCAAGATCGCTGTCGATGAGTCGGGCAACTGGAGCAAGGCGGCGCTGGGATTTGCGCGCAGCAACGGCGTCGATGTGGATCAGCTCTACTTCAAGGAATACAACGGCGTCGAATACGTCTACGCCCGCAAGAACGAGGCGGGCAAGCCGACGGCCGGCCTGTTGCCCGGCCTGCGCGACGTGATCGCCGGGATGAGCTTCCCCAAAAACATGCGCTGGGGCGCCCACGATCTGAAATACGTCCGGCCGATCCGCTGGCTGGTAGCCCTGTTCGGCGTCGACGTGATCGAGATGGAGATCGCCGGGGTAACTGCGGGGCGAATAAGCCGCGGCCACCGCTTCCTCGGCACCGAAGTCGCGCTGAGTCAACCGGCCGACTATGTGAAGGCGCTGGCCGAACAGTACGTGCAGGTAGACCCGGCCGAACGCCGCCGGATGATTCTCGATCAGTTGAAACAACTGGAAGCGGAACACGGCTGGAAGATCCCGGTGGAGGAAGGGCTGCTCGACGAAGTGGTTCATCTCGTTGAATACCCGACCGCGCTGTCCGGTTCGTTTGACCCGGCCTTCCTGGCGATTCCGCGCGAAGTGCTGGTCACCTCGATGCGCGAACACCAGCGCTACTTCCCGGTGGAGAACCAGGCTGGCGAGTTGTTGCCGCATTTCGTCACCGTGCGAAACGGCGATGAGCGCGCGCTGGAAAACGTGGCCAAAGGAAACGAAAAAGTGCTGCGCGCCCGCTTGTCCGACGCCCGCTTCTTCTACGAGGAAGACCAGAAGCTCAAAATCGACGACTGCCTGAATCGGTTGGAGACGATCGTCTTCCACGAGGAACTGGGCACGATCGGCGACAAGGTGCGCCGGATCGGACGCAACGCGGCTGCCGTCGCCGAGGCGCTGGCGCTGTCGGCCGACGCGGTGAAGAACGTGAACCGGATTGCCGCCATCGCCAAGTTTGACCTGGTTACCCACATGGTCTACGAGTTCCCGGAATTGCAGGGAATCATGGGCGAAGACTACGCGCGCAAGGCGGGCGAGCCGGAAGCGGTCGCCAAAGGGATTTTCGAACACTACCTGCCGCGCTTCGCCGGAGACGACCTGCCCTCGTCCGTGGAGGGCGCCGTGGTGAGCGTCGCCGACAAACTGGACACCATCGTCGGCTGTTTCTCGATCGGCATCATTCCGACGGGTTCGCAGGACCCCTACGGATTGCGCCGACAAGCGGCGGGGATTGTCCACATCCTGCTTGATCGCGGCTGGACCGTGCCGCTGTCCGCGCTGTTTGACATCGCGCTGGAGGCGTACCAGAAGCAGGGTGTCGCGTCCCGACCGGCCGACGAGGTGAAAAAGGACTTGTTCGACTTCTTCGCCCTCCGGCTGAAAACACTATTGCAGGAGGCACAGATCCGTTACGATGTGATCGACGCCGTGCTGGCCGCCGACCTTTCCGTCGTGCCGCACGTGACCGCCAAGGCCAAGGCGCTGATGGAGGCCGTCAAGGCGGACGATTTCAAACTGACCGTGGAGCAGTTGAACCGCGCCTGCAACCTGGCCCAAAAAGCGGACCCGACCGACACCGAAATCGCCGAGGCGCTGTTTGTGGAAGAGGTGGAGCGCACGCTGTACGAGGCGTTTGTGTCGGTCAGCCGGGAACTGGAGCCGCTGTACGCGAACGGCCAACTGGACCGCGTACTTGCGACGCTGGCTTCGTTGCAGGGACCGATCCAGGCGTTCTTCGACAAGGTGATGGTCATGGCGGACGACGAGCGCATCCGGCGCAACCGGCTGGCTCTTTTGGCGAACCTGTCGCAGACGATCCGCCGTTTCGCCGATTTCACCAAACTGGTTTTTGCCTAAGACCCATACGTATCGCCTCCGTGTCCGGCGGAGGCGGTTCGTTTTCTTTTTCGCAATCACATGCAGGAAAACGACACGGAATAGAGTAATACTAATGGGTAGAAAAGTATAGAACCGGTGGTGATCCATCATCGAACTTACCAAGCGCCAAGAGCAGATTCTCCAGATTGTGAAGGACGAAGGTCCGATCACCGGAGAGCAGATTGCCGAACGATTGAATCTGACGCGCGCGACGCTTCGTCCCGACCTCTCCATTCTCACCATGTCCGGGTATCTCGACGCCAGACCGCGGGTCGGCTATTTTTACGCCGGCCGACCGACGGCCAGCGTCATCAGCGAGCGGTTGAACAAGCTTTTGGTCAATGACTACAAGGCGTTGCCGATCGTCGTGCAAGAGTCGGCGTCCGTGTACGATGCGATCGTCACCCTGTTTCTTGAGGACGTGGGCACCCTCTATGTGGTCAATCAGAAAGGCTACCTGGCGGGTGTCGTCTCACGTAAAGACCTGCTGCGCGCCTCCCTCGGCAACAAAGCACTGGAAGACATCCCCGTCAGCATCATCATGACCCGCATGCCCAACATCGTCACGTGTTCGCCCGACGAAACCCTGCTGGCGGCGGCGAAAAAACTGATCGATTTCCAAATCGATTCGTTGCCGGTGGTCCGGCCGAGCGAGCAGGACAACCGCAGCCTTGAGTTGCTTGGCCGTGTGACGAAGACCACCATCGCCCGGGCGTTTGTCGAATTGGGCCAGGATTCGTTAGCTTAGGAGGAGAATGGATGCAACCGAACGAACAGGGACAAATCATCTACGTCGTCTCGGACTCGATCGGCGAGACAGCAGAATTGGTTGTCCGCGCGGTCGCCAGTCAGTTTGACAATCATTTGATCGATGTCCACAAGTACCCGTACGTCGAAGATAAGGAAGCCATCGATGAAGTCGTCGCCTCCGCGAAAGAATCGCAGGCGATGATCGTGTTTACGCTGGTCATCCCCGAACTGAAGTCGTACATTCTAAAAAAGGCGACCGAAGCCGGGGTGCCGATCGTCGATGTAATGGGGCCGTTGATGACCACCTTGCAAGACCAGCTCAAGGTGCCGCCCAAGGGCAAGCCCGGACTGGTGCGCCGGTTGGACGAAGAGTATTTCCGCAAGGTGGAGGCCATCGAATTTGCCGTCAAGTACGACGACGGCCGCGATCCGCGCGGTCTCTTGCGCGCCGACGTGGTGCTGATCGGCGTCTCCCGCACGTCCAAGACGCCGCTGTCGATGTATCTGGCCAACAAGCGGCTGAAAGTGGCCAACGTCCCGATCGTGCCGGAGGTGGAGCCGCCGGAGGAGTTGTTCCAGCTTCCGCCGGAACGCTGTATCGGGCTGACGATCAATCCCGAACAGCTCACTGGAATCCGCACCGAACGGCTGAAGGCGCTCGGCCTTACCGCGCAGGCCAATTACGCCAACCTGGACCGGATCAACGCGGAGTTGGCGTACTCGCACAAGATCATGGAGCGGATCGGCTGCCCGGTGATCGACGTGTCCAACAAAGCGGTGGAAGAGACGGCCAACATCATCCTGGAGATCATCCGCCGCCACCAGACAAAGCAATAAATTCTGATGCGAAAAAAGAGGAATTTCGACACCGTTTGTCGAAATGGATAGTCCGAATCAGCAGTGAAGGTGGAACCAGATGGCTAGTCCCACTTCAGACGAGATTGTAAACCAGGTTCGCGCCGCGGTCGACATCGTCGACGTCGTCGGAGAATACGTTCGGCTAAAAAAGAGCGGGCGAGCGTTCGTGGGTCTTTGCCCGTTTCACTCGGAAAAAACGCCTTCGTTTCACGTCAACGCGGAACGGCAGTTTTTCCACTGCTTCGGCTGCGGCACGGGAGGCGACGTGTTTACGTTTCTCATGCAGATCGAGCACTTGACGTTCCCGGAAGCCTTGCGCAAGCTGGCCGATCGGGTCGGCATCGCCGTCCCCGCTTTCCAGAAGCGCGAGGAGACTCCGCAGGACACGGGGAAGCTGGCGATGTATGAGGCGCATCGTCTCGTGGCCAAACTGTATCATCACATCCTGACGGCCACGCCATACGGAGCGGCAGCGTTGACCTATTTGCGCAAGCGCGGGGTGAGCGAAGCGACCATCGCCGAATATCAGATCGGGTTTGCGCCGGATGCCTGGGATTTCACCACGCAGTTTCTGGAAAAGCGCGATTTTTCCCTGCCGTTGATGGTGGAGGCGGGTTTGTTGTCCGCGAGCGAGAACGGCAAGATTTTTGACCGGTTTCGCGGACGGGTGATGTTTCCCATCCACGATTCGCAGGGGGAAGTGATCGGCTTTGGCGGGCGGACGCTGGACGGGGGACATCCCAAGTATCTCAACAGCCCGGAGTCGCCCCTGTTCAACAAGGGCCGCACCATTTTCAACCTGCACCGCGCGCGTCCGCACATCCGCAAGCGCAACCAGGCGATCCTGTTCGAAGGGTACGTGGACGTGATCGCCGCCTGGCAGGCTGGTTTTCTGCACGGGATTGCCACACTGGGAACCGCCCTGACCGAGCAACAGGCGCGGCTGATCCGCCGCAACGCCGAGCAAGTGATCATCTGTTATGACGGAGACGCGGCCGGGCAGGAAGCGACAGACAAGGCGATCGAGCTGTTGCAGCAAGCCGGGTGCACGGTGCGAATCGCTCCGTTGCCGGAAGGGACGGACCCGGACGACTACATTCGTCGGCACGGCGCGGAGGCGTTTTCCCAGCAGGTGCTGTTGCAGGCGATGCCGGTGACGGCGTTTCGGTTGAAACATTTGCGCGGCAAGCGCGTACTACAAGATGAGACAGATCAAACGCGGTTTATCCAGGAGGCACTGGCGATCATTGCGCGCCTCGACAGCGCGGTCGAGAGGGATGTATACGAACGGCAACTGGCGGATGAGTTTTCCCTGTCGCTGGACGCGATCAAGGCAGAGGCGCGAAAAGTGTACAAGCAGCAAAAATTAACATCGCAAAGGGATAAAGTCGCGCCGGCATGGAATAATAGTATAAATAATGGCAAATTTACGGTCGCAAAAACGCTGCCCCCGGCCCATGTCAGGGCGGAGCGGATGCTCTTGTACTACATGATGCGGGATCGGGACGTGGCGGAGCGCGTACGGCTTGAGTGCAATGCCGACTTCCACGTCGACGAACACAGCGCGTTGGCCGCGTACCTGTACGCGTACTATGCGGAGGGGCACCCCGCAGACCCCGGTCAGTTTTTCCATTATGTTACGGATGACAAGTGCAAGCAATTAGCCTCGGGATTGGCAATGATGGAGTACAAGGAAGACGTATCGGACGAAGAGATTGCCGACTGCATCAGACAAGTGAATAACTACCCGAAGCGCGTCGAATTGGAGCGTTTGCGTGAAGAGTTGCGGCTGTTGGAAACGCAGCGGGCAAACGAGCAGGACGAGGAGGCGCGCAAGCACCTTGGCCTTCAGGCAGCCATGTTAGGGATGAAGATATCTCAATTGGAAAATGCTTTAAAAGAAGGGTAGGCATCATAAACATTCCCGGGGAAGGAGGGAAAGTAGATGAACAAACAGAACATCACCCCAGACATGGAGGCTACATCCATCGAACAGGTAAAAGAACAGTTGGTTGAACTGGGCAAAAAGCGGGGCGTCCTCACGTATAAAGAGATCATGGAACGGCTTTCCGGGTTTGATCAGGATCCCGATCAGATCGACGAATTTTTTGAGTTCCTGGGGGATCAGGGCGTCGAGGTCACCAACGACAGCGAAGAAGACGTCGACGAGATGATGCTGAAGGACGAAGATGTGGAAGAGTTTGATTTCGACGATCTCTCCGTACCGCCAGGAATCAAGATCAACGACCCGGTTCGGATGTATTTGAAAGAGATCGGACGCGTTCCTCTGCTTTCGGCTGAAGAGGAGATCAAACTGGCGCAACGGATCGAGCAGGGGGATGAAGAGGCGAAACGGCGTCTGGCCGAAGCCAACCTGCGGCTCGTCGTCAGCATCGCCAAACGGTATGTCGGCCGCGGCATGTTGTTCCTCGACCTGATTCAGGAGGGGAATATGGGCTTGATCAAAGCCGTGGAGAAATTCGACTACCGCAAAGGGTATAAATTCAGCACCTATGCCACCTGGTGGATTCGGCAGGCCATCACCCGCGCCATTGCCGACCAGGCGCGAACCATCCGCATTCCGGTGCACATGGTGGAGACGATCAACAAGCTGATTCGCGTGTCCCGTCAACTGCTGCAGGAACTGGGGCGCGAGCCGTCGCCGGAAGAGATCGCGGAAAAAATGGATCTCACCCCGGAAAAAGTCCGGGAAATCATGAAGATTGCCCAGGAGCCGGTATCGTTGGAAACCCCGATCGGGGAAGAAGACGACTCTCATCTCGGCGACTTTATCGAGGATCAGGACGCGTTGGCGCCATCCGACGCGGCGGCTTACGAACTCTTGAAGGAGCAGTTGGAGGACGTGCTTGACACGCTGACCGACCGGGAAGAAAACGTGCTTCGCCTGCGCTTCGGTCTGGATGACGGCCGCACCCGCACCTTGGAAGAGGTGGGGAAAGTCTTCGGGGTCACCAGAGAGCGCATCCGGCAGATCGAGGCGAAAGCGCTGCGCAAACTGCGCCACCCAAGCCGAAGCAAACGCTTAAAAGATTTTCTCGAATAACCGATATAGGAAAGAGAACGCTTGCCTACGTCTTGTCGTGCAGACTGCCGCGTAGGCTTTTCCTTTCTCTTTTTTGTCCGGCTTGTGTGTGAAGGAGGGTGCGCGTTTGCAGGACCAGCGCAGGAAAATCATTATCGCCGAAATCGAAACCTGGCGGAAGAACCATCTGCTTCCTGAACATTATTGCATCTTTTTATTGAATCTGTACACGGAAGGAGATCGTCCGGCCGTGACAGGAAAAGCGGGTGACCGGCGCGCCGGAGGCATGGGCGGGGATGAGACAGCCGCCGGGTACGGGTTGGAAGCAGGGGGGAGTGCTGCATATTCGTCCATTTCCTGGAAAATGATTCTCTCCTGGTTCGTCGGCGCCAGTGTGATAACCGGATTCATCTTGCTTGCTTTTCATTTTAACGGTTTTGCCCCCCCAATGCAAATTGCCGTTCTGCTTGGGACGGCAGGTTTTTTCTACCTGTTGGCGTTGCTGTTTCGGCGACGCGCGCCAGTTTTCACCCATCTTGGGCTGGGCGCTGCTTTTTTGGTGCTGATTTTGGGCGGCGTTTTCATCATCCAAAAGCAAGGGCTGCCGCTGTCGACTTTGCTGATGTTTCTTCTGATCGTCTGTCTGATGTGGATCGTCAACGGGCTGATGTTTCGGTTTTCCTACTTGCTCTACTGCGGCGTTCTCGGACTGGGTGCCTTGTACGGGGTTGTGACGACCGGGCGGGCTCAGGCCGACTATCATTGGTGGTTGGTGGAATTGTACTGGCTGCCGCTCGCCGTGCTGATGATCGGCAGCGGTTTTTTGCTGAAGGAGCGGCAGAGGCAAATCGCCGCCGTCCTTGCCTTTTGCGGGCTGATCTACCTCTTTGGCCCGGAGATCTCGTCTCTTTACATCCCTGAAGCCCGACGCGATGTGGTTCAATTGTTGCTGTTTGTCAAAGTGTTTCTCGGTTCCGCCTTGTTTTTCCTCACCCGCCGCACCTGGTTCGAGTGGCTCCGCCTCTGACCGGGAGGCGGTTTTTCGTTTTCAGTAAGAATCAGAATCGTTATCAATTGCGCCGATTTTCAGTGATTGATAACCATTATCTCTCTCAATCGCTTTTTTTCTCTCGTTTTCTCTTGTTTTCTTTTCGGCAAACGGGTAAGATAGGGAGCGAATGGAGGGATCATTATGGCGGACGTGACGATACGCCAAACAGAGCGAAACGAAAAACGGTTGCGTTTGTCAGCCATCATCACCTTCGTGATGTTTCTCAGCCAGTTGGTCGGCGGATTTGTCACCAACAGTCTGGCGATCATGTCCGATTCCTGGCATCTGCTGAGCGACCTGTTTGCGTTGCTGCTCAGTTGGTACGCGGTGAATCAGACGATGAAACCGGCCGATGAACGGCATACGTTCGGGTATCACCGCTTCGGCAGCATTTCCGCGTTTGTCAACGGATTGACGCTGATCGGCATTTCGCTGTTTATCTGTTACGAAGCGGCACGCCGTTTTCTCCATCCCGTCGAGGTGCATTCGGTGGGCATGCTGTGGCTGGCCGGGATCGGGCTCATCGGCACGTTTGTGATCGTCGTGTTGCTCAAAGAGGGCGAAGCCAATATCAATGTCAAAAGCGCACTCATCCATTTTCTCGGCGACGTCTTCTCCTATCTCGGCATCCTGTTGGGCGGAATCGTGATCTCCGCCACCGGCTGGACGTTTGTCGATCCGCTGTTGAGCGCGGTCTTTGCCGCGATTATTTTGAAAAACGCCTGGGCGGTCACCAAGGAGGCGGGCCGCATTTTGCTGGAAGCGGTACCCAGCCGGGTGTCGCTCGAACGGGTAAAAGTGCGCTTGTCGCAGGAGCCGGAAGTGCTTACGGTCATCGACCTGCACATCTGGGCCTTGTCCAACGAGCATCTCTCGCTCAGCGCCCACATCCAGGTTCCCGACATGGACATGGAGGCGGCGACAAATTTGTTGCACCGGCTGAAACGTATTTTGCTCGACGAGTTTCAGATTGCGCACACCACCATCCAGTTGCAGACCGAAGCGATGTACCACAACGACTTGATCGGCGAGCGGATCGCCAAAGTGCATTGACCAGAGGGGAACGATTTTTGTTCCCCTCTTGCCTGTATTTGGTGTATAATAAAATTGCAACTATTCTGAGCAAACGCTCAGTCAGAAAGCAGATTTTCTTTTTGGCCAGGAGGTAAAGCGCTTACAATCACGGGGAGGTTGGGTGACAGATGAATTTTGATTTGAATCAAGAACAACTGATGCTGAAAAAAATGATCCGGGAATTTGCCGATGAAGTCGTCGCTCCCGGAGCGGACGAGCGGGACAAAACCAAGCGGTTTCCTGTCGAAATTTTTAAACAGATGGCGGAATTGAATCTGCTCGGTCTGCCGTTTCCGGAAGAGTACGGCGGTGCAGGCGCGGACTACATCAGTTTCGCCATCGTCGTCGAAGAGTTGAGCCGGGCCTGCGCGTCGACGGGAATCACGTATTCGGCGCACATCTCGCTGGGCGGCGCGCCGCTGGCGTTGTTCGGGACGGAGGAACAGAAGCGGACCTATTTGAGCAAGATCTGTTCCGGCGAAAGCCTCGGCGCATTCGGATTGACCGAGCCGAACGCGGGTTCCGATGCGGGCGGCACGCGGACCACGGCGGTCAAAGACGGTGACGAATGGGTGATCAACGGCTCCAAGTGCTTCATCACCAACGCGTCGTACGCCAAGTTCCTGGCCTTGACCGCCGTCACGGACAAGGAATTGGGCTCGCGCGGCATTACCGCGTTTATCGTTCCGACGGACGCTCCCGGCTTCACCGTGATTGACAACTACGAAAAGCTGGGTCTGCACAGTTCCAACACGACCGAGCTGGTGATCGACAATGTGCGGGTGCCGGACGAAAATATCCTCGGCAAGCGCGGCGAAGGGTTCAAGCAGTTTCTGATCACGCTCGACGGCGGCCGGATCGGGATTGGCGCGATGGCGGTCGGTGTCGCGCAGGCGGCGTACGACAAGGCACTGCAATACGCCAAGGAGCGTCATGCGTTCGGCAAACCGATCTCCAAGTTCCAGGCGAGCCAGTTCAAGCGGGCCGACATGGCGATGCAGATCGAACTGGCCCGCAACATGGTGTACAAGGCGGCGTGGCTGAAAGACAACGGCCGCAAGTTCACCAAGGAAGCGGCGATGGCAAAGCTGTATGCGTCGGAAGTGGCGATGGCGGCCACTCATCAGGCGATCCAGATTCACGGCGGGTACGGCTACATGCGTGAATACCAGGTGGAGCGGTTCTTCCGTGACGCCCGCCTGCTGGAGATCGGCGAGGGCACGTCGGAGATCCTGCGCACGGTGATTGCGCGCGAAATCGGCTGCTGACGCGCCTGTTCCACCCCTACCGTTTGCGAACGGTGGGGGTTTTTCTCGTTTTTTGCGGATGGGCTTTCGTGGACAAATAGGGTAGAATAGACACAGGTGGAAGGTGAATCAGTGATGACTTTAGCGATAACGATATCGGAACGTTTGCGGACGATTGCCCGCTTTTGTCCGCCGGGCGCGAAGGTGGCCGACATCGGCTCCGATCACGCCTTGCTCGCCGCGTACCTGTTGCGAAACGGGATCGCGTCGAGAGTGATTGCGGGCGAATTGAACGAAGGACCGTTTCAGGCGGCGAAAAAACAGCTTGCCGCGCTCGGCCTTATGGACCGGTCGGAGGTGCGCAAAGGCGATGGCTTGGCCGTGCTGTCCGCAGGCGAAGTGGACGTCATCTGCATCGCCGGGATGGGCGGCCAGTTGATCGCTTCCATCCTGGCTGCCGGCAAAACCAAGCTGGAGGGCGTGCGCCGCCTGATTTTGCAACCCAACGTCGGCGAAGAGGTGGTGCGCCGCTGGCTTTTGGAAAACGGCTGGCAGCTCGTGGATGAGGCGATTCTGGAGGAGGACGGCATCATCTACGAAATCCTCGTCGCCGAGCCGGGTGAACCGCTGGCGCCGTATAAGGGGAAGGAGCGGTCGGTTGAGGAATTGATCCGCATCGGTCCGCACCTGTGGGAAGTACAGCCGCCCGTACTCGCGCAAAAATGGGAGCGGGAGCGGGCCAAATGGCGACACATTCTCGCGAAAATGACCGCGTCCGACCGCGAAGAGACGCGGGAGCGGCAGCGCCAGATCAGGCGCGAACTGGAATGGATCGAAGGAGTGATTGCATGTTTGCGCACGGACAAACCGTGATTCAGTATGCCGAACAACTGGCCCCCAAGGCCCTGGCCCTGGAAGGGGACAAAATCGGACTGCATGTCGGCACGCTGCAAAAGCCGGTGAAAAAAGTGATGGTGGCGCTTGATGTGCTGGAGAGTGTGGTGGACGAAGCGATCCGTGAGGGAGCGGATCTGATCGTCGCCCACCACGCGGTGATTTTCCGGCCGCTCAAGCACTTGCGCACCGATCTTCCGGCGGGCCGCCTGTACGAAAAACTGATCAAACACGACATCGCCGTCTACACGATGCACACCAATCTGGACGTGGCCGAAGGCGGTCTCAACGACTGGTTGGCCGAAGCGCTCGGGCTTGTTGAGGTGGAGCCGCTTGACGTAAGTTACACCGACCCGTTGAAAAAGCTGGTGGTGTACGTGCCCGTTGACCACGCTGACGCGGTTTTGTCCGCCCTGGCCCAGGCCGGAGCCGGCGTGATCGGCAATTACAGCCATTGTTCCTTCCAGGCGCAGGGCGTCGGCACCTTTTTGCCGCTGGAAGGAACAAATCCGTACATAGGGGAAACCGGGCGGCTGGAGCGCGTGCCGGAAGTCCGCCTGGAGACGATTTTGCCCGCCTCGAAACAATCGGCGGTGATCAAGGCGATGAAGCAGGCGCACCCGTACGAAGAGGTGGCCTATGATGTCTACGCGCTGGATTTGCCGGGGAAAGGGCTTGGCATCGGCCGGATTGGCAAACTGCCTTCGCCGATGGCCCTGGGCGAGTTGGCCGCTCTGGTGAAGGAGCGCTTTGAGCTGCGTGGCGTTCGCGTCGTGGGGCCGCTGGACGAAATCGTGAAAAAGGTCGCGGTGGTCGGGGGCGACGGCAACTCGTTTGTCGGCAAAGCGGCGTTTCGCGGGGCCGACGTGCTGATTACCGGCGACATCTACTACCACACCGCGCACGATGCGATGGCAGACGGACTGAACCTGATCGACGCCGGCCATAACATTGAGAAAATCATGAAACAAAAGCTGGCCAACTACCTCAGCGACTGTTTGCGCCGAAACGGATACGCGACGGAAGTGATCCCGTCGAAGGTGCACACCGATCCGTTCCGGTTTGTGTAAACGGCCTGGGAGCGGAGTGGACGCGATGCAGACGGCCAGGCGGCGGGGAAGAGGCTTGTGTACTGTGACGAATGCGAACGCATTCTCGTTTAGGGGGATTTGTGTGAGAAACCTACGAAGAGTTTCCGGTTGGCTGTTGGCGGGCGCGCTGCTTGTGCCCGCCGGCGTCAGTGCCAACACCAACGCGGCGCTGCCGTTTGCCGATATTCAGAAACACTGGGCCAAAGAAGCGATCTTGCAAAGCGTGGAAGACGGGCTGATGCGCGGGACTGGCAACGGCATGTTTCAACCGGAGCGGGCGATGACCCGCGCGGAATTTTTTGTCCTGCTGGACCGGTTGTTGCAGCGGTCCGAGCAGCAGTTGGCTACGCTGACGCTTTTGAATGAACACGACGAGAACGGCTGGGGTGAAGGCTTTTCCGAGCCGTACCTGCCCTACACCGACGTGGACCGTCTGGACTGGATGTACCCGTCGGTGCTCAGGGTTTCGCTTGTGTACGATCGTCTCTACGGGCCCCGCGCGCTGGAGCAGTTGTATCCGGGCAAGCTGTTTCGGCCCGATCAGCCGATCACGCACGGGGAGGCTCTTAGGCTTTTGCAACTGTTCTGGATCAGCGACGGCGTGACGGCGGCAGCCGGACAGGACGCGCCGGGACAGGCGGCGAATGACAGGGGGCAACAGTGGCTGCCTGGCGAAGCAACGGACGTGCTTGTGCGGGGAGAGGCAGCCTGGCTGGCCGAACGGCTGAACGACTACCTGCAAGAATCGCCGATCCTGCCGCTCTTGGACGCGGACGGCAGCAAATTTCCGCTGGTGCCGCAGATTTTTGACCTGTTTCCGTTGTTTGCCGCCTACACGGACCACCCGAGCGCGGACGAACAGGCGTATCTGGAAGCGGTCCGGGCGATCGCCGATCACGAAGACGATCAGTCCACCTATCAGAGGCTGCAGCGGTTGGCCGACTCCGGTTTTCCCAACCAGGTGGGCGTCCACTACTATCTTAGTTGGAATCCCGACACTTTGCCCGCGCAAAACATGGACGAGGCGTTTCGCGCGATCGACGCCTATTTTGACGACAAGGTCATCCTCCCCGACCGGCTGCGGCTCTTGTCGGCCAATGTCTACGACATCGCCCTCTTTATCGGCGAGGACGACGACGACATCTACGCCAAAACGTTGAAGCGGCTCGCCGCTTATGAATCGAAGCTGAAGCAGGGGACGCCGGAATGGCAGGTCTTTTCCCTGTACGTGGCCGCTCTGCAAGTAAAGGCAGGGCAGACTGCGGAGGCGATCCGGCGCTACCAATCCATCACCGCTGTAAAAGAGGGATTGCTCAACGCGCTGTATTACTTGATCGCCGACGGCCACTTGGACGAGGCGAAGAACCTGCTCCAGCAAGCCAAAACGGCCCGCCCCAAAACGGAGGACGGCGTTTCGGCCGAGTTGCGCAACGCGCTTTTCGACGAACTGACACGAATCGAGCGGCAGGAGACGTACGCCGACCGGCTGCAGCAAGCGTTCGCGCGGATGGACGCGCTCCGCGGGTATCGCGCGGACGGCGAGGCGATGTTAAACGGCTATCTGTTCAAATACACCCAACAGATTGATCAAATCCGGCGGATCAGCCACACCACCGGCTATTTCCAGTCTCCGGACAAACTGGTGCTGGAAAAACTGGAAATGTACAACGACGACAAGACCGGCATCGATTATTCGCGCGATTTCGAATCGGACAAATGGACGAAAAGCCGTGACGAGTCATTGGATTACATTCACGAATGGGTGGACAAAACCAAGGTGTACGACCGGTTGCACACCCTGCACGCCCGCTATGTGCTGCAAACGATCGGTCCGTTCGACGTGATCACGGAATGGATTCCCGGCGAGGCCTTGCGGCAGAAGACGGAGTCGCTTTCGCTTGCGGGAGGAAGGGTCAAACAGGTGCCCGCCTGTGTCACCAAGTATTATATTGACCGCGAGAGCGGCCTGATTGTTCGCCGGGTCTGGCGGTACGAGGAAGTGTACGAATCCAGACAGTACGTGGTATATGAAGGCAGTGAGACCTACAGCGAACATGATCGCGTCTCGCTGACGTATCCGTTTGACATCGTGGAAAGGGCGGTCGAATCGCGATGAACGTGTGGAAACGAGTGCTTTTGTCGGTGGCGTTGCCGAGTCTTTTTTGGGCATCACCGATCCAGGCGCAGACCCAGTCGCCGCTCGCGGAAACGGAACAGGTCTACACCTATCTGGTGGAGAACCACCTGAACAAGCCGCAGCCGAAACAGTTGGTGCAGGGAGCGTTGAAAGAGGTGGCCGACCAGGTGGCGGCCGCGAAAAAGGTGCAGATGCGTTACTACCCGGAGGATGACACACTGGGCGAAATGGAAAGCCGGCTGGAAGAGTGGCAACAGGCGGAGTCGCTTGACTGGACCACGCTGAACCGCTGGGCCATCCAGGGGATGCTCTCTACGCTCAACGATCCGTTCACGATGTTTTTTACCCGAGAGCAGTTGCGCATGTTTGAGGCCGATGTGGATAACGAATCGGTCGGATTCGGAATTCGGCTGCGCCTCGTAAACGGCTCGCTGGTAGTGAGGGACGTGATCCCCGACTCGCCGGCCGCGCTCGCCGGTATTCAGCCGGGTGACTACTTGTTTGCCGCTGACGGCGTCAAGCTGTCGGGCAAGACGCTTGATCAGGTGTACGAGTTGTTGCGCGGCGAGGAAGGAAGCGAATCTGCCCTGACGATTTACAAACCGACGCAAAAACAGGTGAAGACGCTCACGCTGAAGCGGGCCGTGCTGGAGATTCCGGAGGCGGAAGGGTATCGCTTCAGCGGCGATATCGGCTATATCAGCCTGGCCACATTCGGCTCGGAAGCGGGCTACCAGTTCCGCGACAAGCTGCGCGAATTGACGCGGGGCAAGGCGCCGCTCAAAGGGTTGGTGATCGACCTGCGCGACAACGGCGGCGGGTATCTGAGCACGGCTCGCGACATCGCCAGTCTGTTTATGGAAGAGGGGCTATTGATGTACACCACCAACCGCAACGGCATTGAGGTCGAGACATGGGTGCACAACGGGCAGGATGTCTCCTATCCGGTGCGGATTCTGGTCAACGAACAGACCGCTTCCGCTTCCGAACTGCTGGCGGGTGCGCTGCGCGATCACGGCATCGCCCGGCTGGTGGGCACCAAGACATTTGGCAAAGGCAGCGCCCAGCAAGTGGTGATGCTGGAAAACGGCGACGCGCTGAAGATCACCTTGCACGAATATTTTACGCCCAATCACACCGTGGTCAATCATGTCGGGTTGAAGCCGGACATCGAGTCGGCTGATGACGTAGGGCAGGTGGTGTCGGCCCTGGTGTCGCTTGGCGTCAAACAGATCGAACTGCGCCAGAGCTATCCGGATGAAGTCATGATCAACGGCGTGCCGTTCTTCCTTTCAAGTCCGCTGTTTTCCACAGACGCCAAAGGCGCTGTCTCGATTCGCGGCAGCGTTCTCGCCGCGCTTGCGGGCGAAAGCGGCAAAGCTAACGATTCGTTCGTGGCGGTGGAGCCGTACGTCCGTCAAGGCAAGGCCACGCTTGGCAAACAAGGCGGTCAGATCACATTCACGTTTGTACGCAACTAGACAAGGAGGACGACCTCGAATGCCCAAAGCCAGACCCGAATTGATCGATGCCTTCATCGCAGCCGCTTCCCAGGTCATTCATGAAGAAGGAGTGTCCGGGGTTCACATCGACAAGTTATGCGAGCAACTCGGGGTGAGCAAAGGCTCGTTTTACTGGTACTTCAAAAACAAAGAGGACTTGTTGATTCGTGTCGCCACCCATTTCCATCAGAAAATGACGGCCAACACGATTGACAAACTCAACGCCTTGCCTGATCCGTTGGAGCGCATCCGCCGGGTGATTCTGCTCAGTCTCAAGGCGCTCGTCGCCGACCGCATTCATCGCGAGATCTGGTCGCTTACTTTTTTGTATCCGGAACTGAAGTCCAATCTGCAAAAAATCGACCAGGTGCGGTTGGCATACAATTATCAGCAGTTCTTGCTGGCGCGCGAACACGGTCAACTGAAAGACGGCGTCGATTTGTGGAGCCACAGTCAATTGATGATGTCCGTCTACGCTGGATCGATCGTGCGCTGGACGATCGATCCGTCAGAATCGTTCGCCAGTCAGTGGGAGACGATCGCTTCCTATATTATTGATTTGTTTGTCAACCAAATCATGAAGGAGTAACACAAGGCTCTCGCCCCGTTTGCTTGACGGGAGACGGGAGCTTTTTTTCATTCTGTGGTCAGCGAAAAAGCTGCGTCTGCCGCATATTTTACCGGGCATGTTTCTTTTTTGTTCGCCAACACTAATGAGACCAACACAATACTCGGACAAAGGAAGGAAGGGTCATGAAAAAAGTCCTGCTTTTCCTGATCGATTCGATGATGCCGGACGTGCTGGAACAGTGTGTGGCACAAGGGAAAACCCCGGGGTTTCGCTTTTTGCTGGAGAACGGTCAGTACATCCCGGACTGCGTAACCGTGTTTCCGACGATGACGGCTTCGGTCGACTGCTCTCTGATCACGGGCGTTTATCCCGATCAGCACAAGGTGCCGGGACTCGTCTGGTACGACCCTTCGGAACAAAAGATCATCAACTACATAAATAGCGCGCAGGCCGTTTTGACACTGGGGATCACACATTGTGCCACCAATGTGTTGTACGATCTCAACGAACGGCATCTCAGCAGGCGTGTGAAAACGATTCACGAGGAATTAGAAGAAAATGGATTTACATCAGGTTCGATCAACGTGATCGCGCACCGGGGCCACAAGCGGCACAAACTGCATGTGCCGTTTCCGTTGCGCTTGTCTTTCGGTTCCGGCTTTCCGAAAAAGGTGAGCGGGCCTGCCGTCTTTTTCATGGGAACGTTTGCGAAGCCGTCCATTTTTCGGCCGATTCCCTGGAGTTGGTCGCAGTCCCCGATCGCCTCGTTCGGCATCAATGACGCACACGCCATCGACGTGCTGATCGAAGTGGTCAAAAGCGGACAGCAGCCTGATTTCACCCTGGTCTACATGCCGGACAACGACCACAAAATCCATCAAACGCCCAGCCGGGCCGAGGACCATCTCGCCGCCGTCGACGAACAGCTCGTTCGCTTCCTGGACACGTTTTCTTCCTGGCGGCAGGCGTTGGAGCAAAACGTTTTTCTGTTGATCAGCGACCACGGGCAGACTGTGATCGGCAGTTCGGCGTCCCACAATATTTTTCTCGACGATGTGCTCGCCGGGTTACGGATTCACCCGCTGGGCCAGTCCGTCCGGCCCGATGACGAGTTGGTCGTCTGCAACAACGAGCGGATGGCGTATCTCTATCCGCTCGCTTCCGAGATCCAGCCTCGCCTTATCGAGAGGTTGGCTGCGGAGGAACGGATCGATCAGGTGGCCTGGAAAGAGAACGAGTGGGTACATGTGCGCAAGGCTGGGACCCAGACGCTGCTGTCGTTTCGAAAGGGCGGGCCATTCAGGGACTGGTACGGCGTTAAGTGGGAGGTGAAGGGGGATGGAGAAGTGCTGGACTTGCGGATCGAGCGAGGGGAGATCGGCTTCGACGCCTATCCGGACGCGCTCTCCAGGTTGTACGGGGCGTTGTTTTCCCAGGATCATCCCGTGGTGGTGATAACGGCCAGACCGGGGTACGAATTCGTCTCCGAGTGTGCCCCCACCCATCTCGGCGGTGGCAGTCACGGTTCCTTGCACAAGACGGACTCGCTCATCCCGCTGGTCATCGCCGGTACGTCGCGTCCGTTTCCCCGGCCCGCCCGGCTGATCGACGTCAAGTCGTTTGTGCTGGAACAACTGGCTGTTCAAGCAGCCGTAACGTGACCACCAGCGGATAGTGATCCGACCAGCGGACGTCGATGAGGCGGTAGTCGAGCACCTCCCAGTCGCCGGTGACAAAGACGTAGTCGATCCGTTTGCGAAAGGGGATCAATGTCGGCAGCCAATCGAGTTGCCTCTCTCTGGCGCAATCGCGCAGGCCAGGCGGCAGGGACGGCGCGGTTGTGTTGAAATCACCCAAAAGAATCAGCGGTCTTGGCGGCCTTTTTTCCAGTTCCGTGCCGATCCAGGCGAACTGTTGCTGTCTGCTTCGGCGATCCAGGCTGAAATGGGCCACCCAAACGTCCACAAGGGCGGGGCCGCAGTGAAGGGTGAGTTGCAGCAGCGCACGCGGTTCTTTTTTCGCCGGTAGCGGAGTGGTCCGGCAATCGAGAATCGGCAGCCGGGTTAAGAGGGCGTTTCCGTAAGAGCCGTCCGTTATCGTCAGAGCGGGACCGTGCGCGAACGAGTGAGCCAGTTCGCGGGCGAAAAATGTCGCCTGAAAACCAACCCGGCTGTTCTCGTGCACCTCTTGCAAGGCAATGATGTCGGCGTCAAGTGTGCGCAGCGTCTCCGCCATCTGCTTCAGCCGTTTTCGCCAGAACATGTCTCTTCCGCTGTGAATGTTGTAGTTGACGATCCGCAACATAACTTTCCCCCCCCGTTTGTTCAGTCAGATGGGTTCCTCGCGGGTCGCCGCGGTGTTTCGGTCGGCACTGTCGTGTTTCTCTTCTAGTATGGACAGCCATTCCCGTTGTTTGCACCGCCTGTTCACGGTAAAAAAACGCAAAAAAATTCCTGTTGCAATCAAAAGATCAGTATGCTATATTAATAAACGTCGCCTCTGCGATGCGGAGCGATTGGTAGAATGGCTCTTTGAAAACCGGATAGAATTCATGCTCGCGTTTATTCTATTTTGAGATGGTTCAACTTTATTGGAGAGTTTGATCCTGGCTCAGGACGAACGCTGGCGGCGTGCCTAATACATGCAAGTCGAGCGGGGGTCTTCGGACTCCAGCGGCGGACGGGTGAGTAACACGTAGGCAACCTGCCCGCAAGACCGGGATAACATAGGGAAACTTATGCTAATACCGGATAGGGCACCTTCTCGCATGGGAGGGTGCGGAAAGGTGGCGCAAGCTACCACTTGCGGATGGGCCTGCGGCGCATTAGCTAGTTGGTGGGGTAACGGCCTACCAAGGCGACGATGCGTAGCCGACCTGAGAGGGTGACCGGCCACACTGGGACTGAGACACGGCCCAGACTCCTACGGGAGGCAGCAGTAGGGAATTTTC
>JBHGXV010000012.1:0-102609 GCA_041920505.1 Paenibacillaceae bacterium | reverse complement strand
AGAGGCAATTGTTATGATAACGCCTCTATGGAGAGCTTCTTCTCGCATCTCAAAACGGAAGGGCTCTACCCTTATGATATACGAACCGTGGATGAGGCACAAAGGCGAAGTGAGGAATATATCCAATTTTACAATCCAAGTCGACCACAACGAAAACTTAAGAAGCTGACGCCAGTTGAGTACCGACGTCAGCTTGCCGCTTAGGGTTTTTTTCAGTGTCTACAAAATGGGGTCTTGACCAACTGCGGCAACGAGGGAGTTTGTTTTGTATGTATGCAAGTTGTATAAAAAGTGCGAGTTATGGTGTGATGGGGCCGAGGCGAGCTCCTTTGACGACCAACTTAGCGGAGAAACGCAGACGCGGGGGGAAAAGGGGGCACAAGTCTCACTTCCATGAGACACCCAGATGTTTCCCCCTGTCGGGGACTTCGGCCCCCTGCCCGCGTCGCGTTTCGCAGCGGACACTGCCGACTTCTTCGCTGGTCGTCAAGAGAGCGAGCAGGAACCATCACCCATGACATCACGGGTGGAAGCCTGCTTTTTGATTCGGGAAGCGATCAGTGGCTCATCTGCACACTGTTGTTGTCCTTGCCGTCCTTGGTGACCCGCAGGATGCCGACGGCCCCTTTGGAGGCGTGGTTGAACTGGTGGGTGACGATCGGATAGTCGCCTTCCTCGGTGACGGTGAACTCGACCACCGCGCCGCCGCTGGCCGGGAGCAGCACCGATTGCATGCCGTGCAGCACGTTTTTCGGGTTGCCGTCCAGGTAGACGGTGTCAAATACGGTGCCGACCACGTGGAACGACGATACTTGGTTCGGCCCGACATTGTTGACGTAGAGGCGGACGTGGTCGCCCACTTTGGCCAACAGCGGCTTGTCTTTGAGAGCGAAGTCGCTGCCGTTGAACACCACATAGCTCGGCTGATCGTTGAGGAACGAGTTCATGTTGTTTTCTTTGTACCACTCGCTTTGGATGATGGTGTATTCGCGGTCGATCTGTTTGTCGGTCGGATAGCCGCCTTTTGGCTCGACGATGATCGTTCCGTACATCCCGTTGGCGATGTGGGCCAGCACCGGCTTCGTGCCGCAGTGGTACATGAACACGCCCGGATCGGTCGCCGGATAGGTAAAGGTGCCCGCTTCATTCGGCATCACATCGATGAACTTCTTGCTCGGCGCGGCGTGGACGGCGTGGAAGTCCATCGAGTGGGGGATGTTCGGGTCCAGGTTTTTCAGCGTGAACTTGATCGTGTCGCCTTCCTTGACGCGGATCACCGGACCGGGCGCGGTGCCGTTGAACGTCCACGCGTTGTATTTGACTCCCTTGGAAATCTCCACGTCCGTGACCTGGGCGGTCATTTCGATATGGACGATGTTGCCTTCGCGCTTGATCACCGGTTGAACCGGCGGCGTATTGATGTGCGGCTTGTCTGTCGCCGCCGCTGCAGGTGCCGCCGTCGTGGCGGCAGGGTCTTTGGCCGCAGCCGGTTCCGCCGTTTTGCCGGTGGCGCAACCGGCGAGAAGGACAGTCGTTGCCAACGTTGCCAGTACAATCTGTTTACTCTTACGCATAACATTCACCCTTTCGTTGCGGGGATTTTTGTGTACAATCGTTAATGTGATTTTTTTCACAAGAATCGAGGCTTCCGTCTTGTGAAACGCGGTGAGGGGGATGCAAAAGATCTTGTCTGCCGGCTGGACGAGCTCTTTTGCTCCGTTGGTTCCTGCTGGTTACACCTTCACTGTACGTCTCGGCATCCGCTGGAAATGTGACGCGAAACACACTTTTTCGGCCCGTTGTAAAGTTGCCATAGTTCACGAAAATGCCGCTGGCGCGTTGCTGAATTGCCAAACTTTTTGTGCAAAATGTCGTAGCATTTTTCGCCGTATGGGTGTTGAATCGACACATATCCCGTGTTTGGCGTGAAATTGTTCACAGGCAACATTTGGGTGAAATCTTTTGCGCCGTCGTTCGTATAACCATAGCGAGATGCTCATTTCCCAATCCTGGAGGAGGATGTTCCATGTCGATCTTTAAACGTTTGCGTGATCTGACGATGGCAAACCTGTATGCGTTGATTGAAAAGGCGGAAGATCCGGTGAAAATGACCGACCAGTACCTGCGCGACATGCAAGAAGACCTGGAGGAAGCGGAAAAAGCCGTGGCGGCGCAGATCGCGCTGGAGAAGAAATTCAAGCAACTCTACGAAGAACAGGAAGCGTTAGTGAAGAAGCGGGAAGAACAGGCCCACATCGCCGCCCAGGCGAAAAACGTGGAGCTGGCTCGCCGCGCCCTGGAGGAGAAGAAAGCGGCAGAACAGAAAATGGCGGAGTACAAGGCCAGTTACGAGAAAAACCGGGAGACGGCCAACCAACTGCGCGAAAAACTGGCCGAGATGCGCAAACAGATCAGCGAACTGAAGGAAAAACGGGAGACGCTGGTCGCCCGAGCCAACGCGGCCAAAGCGCAGCAAAACATCAACAAGGCGATGGCCGGCATGAGCTCCGATACCGCCCTGGCCGGATTGAAGCGGATGGAGGAAAAAGTGATGCAGATGGAGGCACAGGCCGAGGCCAGCGGCGAAATCTATCAGAAAGCCAAGTCGCTTGACGAGGAGATCGCCAAGTTGAACAAGGACAAGGAAATCGAAGACGAGTTGGCCGCATTGCTGAAAAAGTACGAGTCGTAACCGCACAGGCGGGCGCGTCCTGCCGAAAGCGGCATAGGCCGTTTGCCCGATTGATTAGAGGGGAGTACCGATGATGACACTGTTGAAGCGGATTGCCAACCTGTTTAAAAAACCGGAGCCGCCCAAGCCGGAAAAAAGTATTCTCACGCTGGGCCCCGGCGATGTGGTGGAGGTGTCGCTCGTCACCTACCAGGTCGTCGGCCGGACGCGCAACGCCGGACGGCGCGCTATCTTGCTCACCCTGCAGGACGGCGGTACGATCCGCTATCTGCACGTGGAGGAACGCGAGCAGACCAGGTATCAACTGTACAGCCCGATCGATGGCAGGCTGGATGCGGCGAACGAGGTGCCGGAGACGATCGAACTGGACGGGACGGTGTATTATCTGGAGGAGCAGTATTCCGGTGCAGTGCAGGTTGTCGGCAAAACCCCGTTCGCGCAGGCGGGCGAGCAGTACGTCTGGCAGTTTCAATCGGATGAGCGGAAGCTGTTGCGCGTAGAGTGGCAGGACGGTCGCTTCATGCTGTACGAGGGCGAGTCGGTGTTGCCGGCCGACGTGCAGGTGCTTCGCGGAACGTGAGGAGGGATACGATGCGGCAACAGTGGAAGAAAAGACTCAAGCTGACGCTGGCGGCAGCCGTCGCGTTCCTTTTGGTCAGCGGTTGCGGCGGCAATTCGGTCAGCGCGTCGTATCCGCTGGAATCGGTCACGCAAAGCGGATCGCAGATTTCCAAGGTGTACCGCGCCGCCAACGAGACCGTTCCGCAGGTGGCCCACAAGCTGGCCGACGAGCGCCAGCCGGAAGAAATGTCCAAGGACGACCCGGAGCGGATGTTCCTGGTCTACCCGGATGAATGGTATCACCTGCAGCGCGACCCGCAAAAGCCGAGCGATACCCTCATCGAGGTGGACAACGAGGAGTTCGTCCGGCAGAACTACAACCCTTCGTTTCTGGAAGGATACATCCTCGGCAGCCTGCTCAGCGACTTGTTTGACAGCCACAAGCATTACCCTGGCACGTATCGGGGCTATACCACCCGGGACATCTATCGGCCGCTGACCGACTACCACACGCCCACCGTGCAGGAGAAGAAGGAAAATCCGCCGCTGACGGTCAAGCGGGCCGGCTCGATCATCCGGCGCGGCGGTTCCACAGACAAGGACCAATCGGGCAATGGCAGCGTCACCCCGCCCGCAACGGGCAGCAAGGGGACAATCATCCGCACGCCGGACAGTTCCGGTTCCGTTACCGACAGTCCCAAGCCGCAGCCGGGTTCCGGCACCTTCATCTCGCCGCGCAGCAACAGTCCGCCGAAAACGAAGTGGGGCGGATTCGGACGGGTGAAACGCAGATAGGAGCAGGTGGTGAAAACCGCCTGTTTTTTATGTTGGCAGACGCAGAAAAAGTGAAGCAAAAAACACAAGAAACCGATTGCAAGCGCAAGATTTATCCCTTATCATATGTCCTATACCTTTATGAAAATACTAATGAAAACCAAAATATAGGTGAAAGCGAGTGATTCGCGATGCCGATTACGATCTACGACGTAGCGAGAGAAGCCGGCGTCTCGATGGCAACGGTGTCCCGCGTCGTCAACGGGAATCCCAACGTGAAGCCCACAACGCGCAAAAAAGTGCTTGCCGCCATCGAACGGCTGGGCTACCGTCCCAACGCGGTGGCCAGAGGGCTGGCCAGCAAGAAGACGACGACGGTCGGCGTGATCATTCCCGACATCTCCAGCATGTTTTTCGCCGAGCTGGCGCGGGGGATCGAGGACATCGCCACCATGTACAAGTACAACATCATTCTGTGCAACTCCGACCAGCGGCTGGAGAAAGAGTTGCAACTGATCAACACGCTGTTGGAAAAGCAGGTGGACGGCCTGTTGTTCATGGGGGCGAAGATCAAGGAAGATCACCTGCAATCCCTGACCACGGCTTCGGTGCCGGTGGTGCTGGCGGCAACGCGCGATCCGGACAACGTGCTGCCGTCGGTGACGATCGACCACTTCCAGGCGGCGTACGACGCCGTGCAGGCGCTGATCCGGCGCGGACACAAGCGGATCGCGATGATCACCGGTCCGCTCACCGATCCGCTCGGCGGCATCATGCGCTACGAAGGGTACAAGCAGGCGTTGATCGACGCCGGCCTGTCGCCGGATGAGTCGCTGGTGGCCAACGGCGACTACCGGTACGAATCCGGATTGCGCAAGATGAACGAGTTTCTCCGCCTGAACGCGCGGCCGACCGCCGTGTTCGCCGCGAGTGACGAGATGGCCATCGGGGCGATCCACGCCGTGCAGGACGCCGGCATGAGCGTGCCGGACGAAATGGAGGTCATCGGGTTTGACAATGTGCGCCTCGCCGAGATGGTGCGGCCGCGCCTGACGACTGTCGTGCAACCGATGTACGACATCGGCGCGGTGGCCATGCGCCTGTTGACCAAGTATATGAACAACGAACACGTCGAACAGCATGTGGTGCTCCTGCCCCACCGGATCGAGTACCGGCAGAGCACGCGGCCGCATGCGGACGACGAGTAAAGCGGGAGGATCAGCATGAAAATCGGGATTATCGGCGCGATGGACGAAGAAATCGCGCTTTATCTGGAAGCGATGGGCGAGTCTCGCTCCACCGTGAAAGCGGGCATTACCTACTACGAGGGCACACTCGCAAATCAGCCGGTCGTGCTGTGCAAATCGGGCGTCGGCAAGGTAAACGCCAGCGTTTGCACGCAGATTTTGATTGACCGTTTCGGTGTGGATCGGGTGATTTTTACCGGTGTGGCCGGAGCGGTGCACCCCGATTTGAATATCGGCGACATCGTCGTCTCGACGGACTGCGTGCAGCACGATGTGGACGTGACCGCGCTCGGCTTCGCGCCGGGACAGATTCCGTTTACCGAGAAGTGGGTGTGGGAAGCCGACCCGCAACTGATCGAGGCGGCGGTGCAGGCAGGCGGGCAAATCGGCGAAGGCGTCCAGATCCTCACCGGCCGCGTTCTCTCCGGCGACCAGTTTGTCGCCGACCGGGAGAAAGTCAAATGGTTTTATGAACAGTTCCAGGCGGCCTGCACGGAAATGGAGGGGGCGGCGGTGGCCCAGGTGTGCGCGATGAACGGGATTCCGTTTGTCATCGTTCGCTCCATGTCGGACAAGGCGGACGGCTCGGCGCACGTCAACTTCGTCGAGTTTACCAAGCTCGCGTCCAAGCGTTCGTTTGCCATCGTTCGCCAGATGCTGACCGCACTTCAGCCCCAGGTGATCGTCTATTCCGCCAAGGGCTGCGTGGAGTGCGACATGGTGAAGGCCTTGCTGACAGAGGCGAACGTGGCCTTTGAGGTGCGCGACGTGATGGAACGTGCCGAGTATCAGCAGGAAGTAGAGCGCTTCGGCTTCCTCGGTGTCCCCGTTACCGTCGTCGGCGGACAGGCCGTCAAGGGATACCAGCCGGACGAGCTGCGCCGTCTGTTGCAGCGTTGAACCTGCGACCGCTCAACATCACGATTCCACTCCGTGGACAATGGGTTTCCTTCCGATAGAAATGTGCTGTCTTCATCGCAAGTGCAGAGTGAGGGGAGGAGCGGAAGAGAATGGCTTTCAACGGTCAGGTGATCCTGCCTGCGGCACGGCACATGAAAGATTTTGAAAAGATACTGGAGAGCCCCTACGAGTTCGGGGTGTTTCTCGATACGCACATCGGCCAGTTGCGCAGCATCTTCGATCTCGCCCGCAGGCACGGCAAAAAGATGCTGTTGCATGCCGATCTGGTTCAGGGACTGAAAAACGACGAGTACGCCACCGAGTATCTGTGTCAGGAGATCAAACCGTTCGGGCTGATCTCCACCCGCTCCAACGTGATTCTTCGAGCCAAGCAAAAAGGGGTGCTGGCCATACAGCGCATCTTTTTGCTGGACACCAACGCGTTGGAGAAAAGCTACGCGCTGTTGGCCAAGACGCAGCCCGATTTTATCGAGGTGCTGCCCGGCGCGATGCCGAAAATCATCAGCGAAGTGTTCGAGCAGACGAACATTCCGATCCTGGCCGGCGGGCTGATTCGCACGGTGGACGACGTGAACCAGGCGTTGCGCGCGGGAGCGACGGCGATCACCACCTCCAACCGGGAGTTGTGGCAACATTTTTTTCGTTGAAACAGAAAATGGTTGACACCGCTTTCATTTCGAATTATCATGAAAATCAAGTTAATACCAGTGACGGAGAGATGGAGATCCACGAAAAAGTTCCTCCCGTGGGAGGGTGCTTTAAAGTGGATCTCTTTTTCTTTCGCTCACGTACTTATTCGATCTAATAAAGGCCAATAAAGGGGGAATTTGTATGTCGGCGTTTTGGGGAGAAGTGGTTGGCACCATGATCCTGATCACTCTGGGGGGAGGTGTGTGTGCGGGTGTGTCCCTGAAACAGTCGTACGCGGCCAACTCGGGATGGATGGTCATCACCATGGGCTGGGGACTTGCCGTAGCCGTCGCGGTGTACGCGGTGGGAACGATCAGCGGTGCTCATCTCAATCCGGCCGTGACATTGGCTTTGGCGTTCAAAGGGGACTTTCCCTGGGCGGACGTTCCGGGGTATATCGCGGCGCAAATGCTTGGCGCTTTCCTCGGGGCGGTGATCGTCTACCTGCACTACTTGCCGCACTGGCGGGAGACGGAGGATGCGGCGACGAAACTGGGCGTATTCTCCACCGGCCCGGCGATCCGTTATCCGTTCGCCAACCTGATCAGCGAAATCATCGGGACGTTCGTGCTGGTACTTTCCATTCTGGCGATCGGAGCCAACAAGTTTACCGAAGGTCTGAATCCGTTGATCGTCGGATTTCTGGTTGTCAGCATCGGCCTTTCGCTTGGCGGAACGACCGGGTACGCGATCAACCCGGCGCGCGACCTGGGGCCGCGGATCGCCCACTTCCTCTTGCCGATCCCGGGCAAGGGCGACTCCAACTGGGGGTACGCATGGATTCCCGTAGTCGGTCCGCTGCTTGGTGGATCGCTCGGGGGACTGTTTTACCAAGCCGTGTTCCAGGGCATTCTGACATCCAGCTTCTGGTATATCCTGGCGGCGACTGTTGTCATCCTGTTTCTCGCCAAGCTGAAGGGCATGAAACAGGAAGGGCAGCAGGCAAACAAGCAGGCCGCCTGATGGCCATCCGCCATATTTCAGAGAAAGGGAGAGGGTATTATGGAGACCTACATCTTGTCGCTTGACCAGGGAACGACCAGTTCCCGCGCGATCCTGTTCAATCGCAGAGGGGAAATCGTCCACATCGCGCAGCAGGAATTCACCCAGTATTTCCCGAAACCGGGCTGGGTGGAGCACAATGCGCAAGAGATTTGGGGCTCGATTCTCGCCGTTATCGCCGCGTGCCTGTCGGAAGCGGACGTCAAACCGCAGCAGATCGCCGGCATCGGGATCACCAACCAGCGGGAGACGACGGTGGTGTGGGACAAACACACCGGCAAACCGGTATACAATGCGATCGTTTGGCAGTCCCGGCAAACGGCCGACATCTGCAACGAGTTGAAAGAAAAAGGCTATGACCCATTGTTCCGCCAGAAGACGGGCCTGTTGATCGACGCCTACTTTTCCGGCACCAAGGTGAAATGGATTCTCGATCATGTGGAGGGTGCCCGGGAAAAAGCGGAGAAAGGCGATTTGCTGTTCGGCACGATCGACACCTGGCTGGTTTGGAAACTGTCCGGCGGCCGCGCCCATGTGACCGATTACTCCAACGCGTCCCGCACCCTGATGTACAACATCTACGATCTGAAGTGGGACGATGAGTTGCTCGACATCCTCGGCGTGCCCAAGTCGATGTTGCCGGACGTGCGCCCGTCGTCGGAGGTGTACGCGCACACAATCGATTACCACTTCTTCGGCCACGAAGTGCCGATTGCCGGCGTGGCGGGGGATCAGCAGGCGGCGCTGTTCGGGCAGGCGTGCTTCGAGCAGGGGATGGCGAAAAACACCTACGGCACCGGTTGCTTCATGCTGATGAATACCGGCGAAAAGGCGGTGCCCTCCAACCACGGGCTGTTGACCACCATCGCCTGGGGTCTGGACGGCAAGGTGGAGTACGCGCTGGAAGGCAGTATCTTCATCGCCGGTTCGGCCATTCAGTGGCTGCGCGATGGGCTGCGGATGTTGAAAGACGCCAAGGACAGTGAAGCATACGCCACCCGTGTCGATTCCACCGACGGCGTCTACGTGGTGCCTGCGTTCGTCGGACTGGGCACGCCGTACTGGGACAGCGATGTGCGCGGCGCCGTGTTCGGCCTGACTCGCGGTACGACCAAAGAACACTTCATCCGCGCGACACTGGAGTCGCTCGCCTACCAGACCAAAGACGTCCTGTCCGCGATGGAGGCCGACTCGGGCATCTCGCTGAAGGCCTTGCGCGTCGACGGCGGCGCGGTCAAGAACAATTTCCTCATGGAGTTCCAGAGCAATCTTCTCGGCGTGCCCGTGGAACGGCCTGTCGTCAATGAAACCACGGCGCTTGGCGCCGCCTACCTGGCCGGTCTTGCGGTCGGCTACTGGCAAGACAAGCGGGAGATCACCACCCAGTGGAACATCGACCGCCGTTTTGAACCGACCATGTCCGATGCGCAACGTGACGAGTTGTACGCCGGGTGGAAAAAAGCGGTTCGCGCCGCAATGGCTTTCAAATGAGTGGATGTTGTGATAAAATGTAAATAAGTTAATATTTCGTCCGGAGACCTGGAGAGACCACCTACATTATAGGTTGACTATAGTGTTTGGCGTGGTCTCTCTTTCTTTTTGTCAACTGGGCGTTCGACTGGGAGGAATGTGTGATGTCACAAGCGTTTTCCGGCTTATGGCGTAAACAACGGTTGCAGGAGATGCACGAGCAAACGTATGACTTGCTGGTCATCGGCGGGGGGATCACCGGGGCGGGCATCGCGCTGGACGCGGCCACGCGCGGGATCCGAACCGCTCTTATCGAGATGCAGGACTTCGCCGCAGGCACTTCCAGCCGTTCCACCAAGCTGGTGCACGGCGGCCTGCGTTATCTGAAACAGTTGGAAGTAAAACTGGTGGCTGAAGTTGGCCGGGAGCGGGCGATTGTGTACGAGAACGGGCCGCATGTCACCACGCCCGAGTGGATGTTGCTGCCGATACACAAAGGGGGAACATTCGGCAAATTCAGCACGTCGATCGGTCTTAGGGTCTACGATTTCCTCGCCAACGTCAAAGGCAGCGAGCGACGCAAAATGCTCACCGCCGAAGAGACGATCCGACGGGAGCCATTGTTGAAACGGGAGGGGTTGTTGGGCGGCGGCTACTACGTGGAGTACCGCACCGACGACGCCCGTTTGACGATCGAGGTGCTGAAGGCGGCGGTCGCACACGGCGCTTCGGCTGTCAACTACGTAAAAGCGGAGGCGTTTTTGTACGAAAACGGGCGGATCACAGGCATTCGCGCCGTCGATCAACTGGACGGTTCCAGCTATCGCATCTATGCCAAGCAGGTGGTCAACGCCGCCGGTCCATGGGTGGACACCCTGCGCGAGAAAGACAATTCGAAACAGGGCAAGTTTCTGCAACTGTCCAAAGGCGTCCACCTGGTGATCGACGCCGGGCGCTTTCCGCTCAAACAGGCGATTTACTTCGACACGCCGGACGGGCGGATGGTGTTCGCCATCCCGCGCGACGGCAAGACCTATGTGGGCACGACCGACACTTTTTACAACGGCGACATTGCCCATCCGCGCATGACCGTGGAGGATCGCCGGTACGTGATCGATGCGGTCAACTACATGTTTCCCGATGTGCGCATCACGGAAGCCGACATCGAGTCGAGCTGGGCCGGGGTTCGTCCGCTGATCTACGAGGAAGGCAAGTCGGCTTCGGAGATTTCACGCAAGGACGAGATCTGGCATTCGCCGTCGGGGTTGATCACGATCGCCGGCGGCAAGCTGACCGGCTACCGCAAGATGGCGGAGGTGGTGGTCGATCGGGTCGCCAGCCTTCTGTCCAAAGAGACGGGACGCGCGTATCCGGCTTGTCAGACCAAAACGCTGCCCATCTCCGGCGGCGACGTCGGCGGCTCAGCCAACTTCCCCGCGTTCGTGGCGGCCAGGACGGAGCAGGGCGTGGCTCTGGGGCTGTCGCAAAAGCAGGCACAGCGTCTGGCGCGGCTGTACGGCTCCAATGTCGACCGGGTGTTCCGGTTGATCGCGGAGCATCGGGACGACCCGCAGGCCAGCGGACTTGCGCTTGACTGGCTCGGCATGCTGCTCTACGCCATGGAGGAGGAGATGGCCGTCAAGCCGGTCGACTTTTTCATCCGCCGCACCGGCGCGCTGTTTTTCAACATCGCCCAGGTTCGGCAGTATAAAGAGCCCGTCGTCGCGTACATGGCCAAACACCTGCGGTGGAGCGAGGCCCAGACCGAAGAATACCTCCGTGAGTTGGAGAAGCATCTGCACGACGCGGTCGTCCCCGAGGACGAAGCGGCGGACAGGTGAAACAGATTGGATAGGATGGAACGAAGCCAAGGCAGCGTGACCTTGGCTTTTTCATTCCCCTTTGCCGTTTTTGATGAACCGTTACACCGTAGATATAAAAATCCTGTTGGGGTTTTAACATTGGTCCATCCGTGCCGTTGCTTTCGGCAAGGATTTTACCGGACTTCTAAAATACAGTAACTGTATCCAATCAAATACTTGAAGTCAAGAAAAAGCATGATTCCCTAACGCTTGACATACTGGAATATTTTGCTACACTATTTATCAGTATATTCCTCAAACGTAATATTCCCCTCTCAACTTAAGATTTATCTTCCGGGAACTCCATGAAGAAAGTAACCAGGTGTTGCAGAGTTGGCTTGAATTCCAGATATCGAACTCCATCAGAAAACAGGAAGAATAAGCCGTCCAACGAGACTCACATCGTTTTTCTGACGACATTCCCATTCCTTACGAGATTTCAGATTTAACTTTATTGAAAATGGCTCAATGAAGAATGAGAACCAAGGGATCACGCTGATTGCTTAGGGATTTTGATTTACGCGATAGGCTCGCAATGAGAATTATTTTTATTCAGGGGGAGGGACGTGAAAACAAAGACGATGATACAAGTGTTACCAGCAGTATTACTGTCACTGTTTTTTCCTGGAGCGGGTCAGTTTTATAACCGGCAATACGTAAAAGGTGTACTGTTCATTGTCGCTTATACTGTGGGGCTTATCTTATTGCTCTTGACTCTTGGTTTTATCCCTTACGTAGCTACGGTCATTTGGCTACTCAGTTTGATTGATGCAGGCTGGGTGGCCAGACGCAAGTTTAAGAGTGGGGAAGATATACCCGGTAATAAGATGAACCGATTTATTGTTATCCTGCTAGGTACAGCGCTTGCCAGTTCAGCGTATGTTCTCACATGGGGGGTGTATCGTTCCGTATTTTTTCCGTCTAAACAAGTGTTGAAAGACGTTGAACAAAGAGCCCTGAACTACCTGCAAGACAAGTATAAGGAAGAGTTCATTGTTGAAGGCAGTTCGCAAATCTGGGCGACGAAGGAGTATATCGTACGTGTCCATCCGAAGGCGCGTACATGGCTCTCTTTTGATGTTACTGAAGATTTTAATCGAACGATGAAGGACGATTATGCAGGGGTTCATCTGGCCGATTCCCTCAACAAAGTGATGGTGCCAATCGCCAATGATATCTATGCAGATCAAGCGGTGATGAGGATCAGAGTTTTTACCAATGGGGAACTCCGAGGTCCAATGTCTGGGAAGTCAATTACGGATCACGATGTGGCGCAAAAAGTGCTGGGTAGTCATTTGTATATCTATGTGTTCCGAGATTTGACAGAAACAAACCGTGACTCGGATCGTGCTGATATGATTAACCTGGTAAAACACTGGCAAGAACTGAATCGCGATATAAAAAAGGCCTCGGTTCGTGTGACCTATTTTCCCCAAGCGCTGTTTGAACCAACGTTATCAGATAAGCTTGCAGGAGACGAATTTTACCATTTTGAATCCAAACATGCAGACCAGGTCACGAAGTATGTGAACATCGACGATGTAAGACAGTTTAAGCCCTGATGAATAAACGGGAGAGGTGGTAAACAAATGGCAACTGATAAAGAATATTTGATAATGTCAGGTCTGGCTTACCAGACATTAGCGCCAGGCCAAATGTTTGAAAATTTACCGAATTGGTCTGTGATTGAAGTCGGAGACGATAACAGCAGTACAGGTTTTTACGCTGCTGCTTTTCGAAACGAAATCTCAGGCGAAATCGTTATTGCTTGCCGTGGTACGGAGCCAGATCAAGGTTTAGACAACCTCGTTCGTGACGTTTACCAAGATTTACGTTTGGGAGTCCGTTGGGTAGCAGGGCTTAGAGACCAGATCTCGCAGTTGGAGGAATTTCACCAACGTGTCCTGTTTAAGCATGGACTAATCATTACAACGCCAGGTTCGGATGCAAAACCCCCAGAGATTAACATGACCGGTCACTCCTTGGGTGGTGCTTTGGCACAATACATGGCAGCAAAATCCAATTCCAAGGCTGTCACCTTTAACGCTCCGGGTATATACCAACTGCTTTCCGATGATGAACAAAGCAAGCATGACAGTGGGGTATATAACGAAAAAATTATTAATTACGTACATGCACAGGACTTGGTCGGTCATTTGTTTATTCACGTAGGTACGCTGCGTAAGGTAGGCGAGTATCATGGGGATCTTGATAAAGTCACGATCTTTACACCGCCCGCGAGTCCGCTTGACATCTTGGGAAATTATCTTTCTCCTGATCCCACTGCCTCCACCTTTTCTCTTTTTGTACAATCTCCTTCCATGAATTATCATGGTTTAAATAATTTTGAATTTGATGATGATGGTCACGTTAAGGGTTTTAGCGGTCGTGGAATGGAGATCATTCCTTTTAATGATGTGTTCTTCGAGCATTATGTTGGGAATGGTTATTTCATCTTCGCAAAAGACGGTAAAGACGATGTCATCATCGGCAGCGAAGAGGACGACCGGATTGAATCGCGTGACGGGGACGACCGACTCTACGGAAAAGGCGGCGATGACATCCTCGAAGGTGGCAAAGGGTGGGACACTTATATATTCCAACCTGGCTTCGGTAAAGACATTATCCAAGAGACAAGCCCGTTGTTTGCCCTCTATACGGAAAAAGACACGATCCGCCTGCTTGGTATCGACAAACACCAAATCGAAGTGCGGATGGAAAAAGACGGGTGGTTTCAAGAGAATCTGGTGTTGAGTGTCATAGGCACATCCGATCAAATTACGATCAAAAATTATCAGGCTCCTGCCAAACGTGTCGAGCTTATCGAATTTGCTGATTCAAACGGGAGGATCCTCGAAGCGTATGACTTAGAGAAGCTGGTCAGAGGTCTGCGACCTGGTCTTGCCAAGAATCTGGGGGATATCATCGACATCTTTAACAATGCCTCAGAGGCTCGGGTTCCGCGTTATGACCCGTTGATTCTCGACTTGGATGGAGACGGTACCGAGACAATCAGCATCGACAAAGGTGTATATTTTGACCACGATCAGAATAAATTTGCCGAGCAGACTGGATGGGTAAGTGCGGATGATGGTCTTCTGGTACTGGACCGAAACAACGATGGAGACATTCAGGATGGTTCCGAGCTCTTTGGGGATCGCACGCGGCTTAAAGACGGCACCTTTGCCTCCAGTGGTTTCCAAGCACTGGCAGAATTAGATGAAAACAAGGACGGTAAGATTACGGTCACAGATTCAACCTTTGCCCAGTTGCGGGTCTGGCAGGACAGCAACCTGAATGGCTTTGTGGATACCGACGAACTACACAGTTTGACCGACATTGGCATCACATCGCTTTCAATCTCCAACACGTTTACCAACCAGAGAGACGCAAGTGGCAACACGAAGATGCGCACCGGAACCTTCACCAAAGCAGACGGTCAAACAGGCCAAATGGCAGACTATCTGTTCGAACGCAATACGGCCAATTCAGAACCCATTGAACAAGTCGAAATCCCGGAACATATTCAGAAGCTGCCGGATATGGAAGGTGCGGGGAATGTGCTCTCCTTGCATCAGGCGATGACATTGGATACGAGCGGTGAGTTGGCTCGTCTGGTTCAAACCTTTACGCAAGAGACTGATCCGTATACACGCAGTAACTTAGTCGATCAAATCTTGATGAAGTGGGCAGGCGCGGACGAGATCGATCCTAGTAGCCGAGGGGAAAACATCGATGCACGTCAGTTGCATGTGCTCGAACAATTTTTAGGTCGTGACTTCGTCGGTGTCGATGGAGTAAATCCGAACCTGCCTGCCTCCAACTTACTTAAGCAAGGCTACCTGAACCTCAAAGAAAAAGTATACAACGGTCTGAATGTAAGCACCCATCTCAGTGACTACTATTCAGAGATTACATTCCGCTGGGATGATACCGGCCAACTCCAAGGCGATCTGGGGCAGGTAAAGACGAAAATCATGTCGCTACTGGAAACCGACCCTGAGGCGGGGAAACTGGCACTGAGCGAGTTTGTGCGCATGGTGAAGAGCTCTGACTTGCAAAAACGGGTAAATTTTGTTGAGTTCCGTCAGGCTTTTGTCCAGCTTGACCGTGAATTGGCACTGATCATTGATACGGCCGGAATGAATGTGGTGAAAGGGACAGTTGAACAAGACACTCTGCGAGGTAGCGTCCGTGAAGATTGGATGAGCGGTGGAGCAGGCGATGACAATTTAATCGGTAACTTCGGAAACGACATTCTGCATGGCGATGCGGGCAATGATACCCTCGATGGTAACGAACAGGATGATGTGCTCTCCGGTGGAGAAGGCGATGACCGACTGAACGGTTGCTGGGGTGACGACCAACTGGACGGTGGCCAGGGCAATGACACCTTAGTGGGTGGCCCGGATAGTGACACCTATCTGTTCAATCACGGCTATGGTATTGACACGATTGTTGAAAATGACACCCTTGCTAACAATATCGACCGCATTCTGATGGGAGTCGGCATCGTTCCGGAAGATCTATTGGTGTCCCGCAAAGGCACCGACCTTGAACTGGGCATCAAAGATACACAGGATAAATTGATCATAAAAAATTATTTTTCAACTAAGGCAAACGAAATCGAGAAAATTGAATTTTCCAACGGGGTCATCTGGGATACACAAACCATCCGAAGCAAGTTGCCTACTCTAACAGGAACAGAAAGCGACGATGTTATCAATGGCTTCGAAACAGACGATCTGATTACGGGCCTCTCCGGCAATGATACGCTGACCGGCAATGGCGGTAACGATATTATCTCAGGCGGAGCAGATGGGGATCGCTTATTTGGCGGATCGGGTAATGATGTACTGGATGGCGGCACCGGCAATGACTATCTGGAGGGTGGAACCGGCAACGATATCTATCAGTTCGTACGCGGTACCGGCACAGATAAGATCATGGATCAAGACTCTTCCCAGGGAAACCTCGATACCATCAAAATGGCTGTAGACATCCTGCCGGAAGACGTGCAGGTCAAACGAAACGGCTCCAATCTGGAACTCATCCTCACAGGTACAACCGATTCGTTGATCATCACGAATTTCTTCAGTGATGCCTCGTATGCTGTCGAAAAAGTAGAGTTCGCCAACGGAATCACGTGGGATGCCAATACGCTTAGCGCGATGTGCTCGGCGATTACAGGCACCGGAAAAGACGATACGCTCGTCGGTACCGAGAACGGCGATGTGATCACAGGTCTCGCCGGCAATGATACCCTGCGCGGTCAAGGAGGCGACGATCGTCTCATCGGTGAAGAAGGAGCGGACATGCTTTACGGCGGTTATGGATCCGATACGCATGATGGCGGTCGTGGCAACGACTATTTGGAAGATTCCTATGGCAATGACACCTACTTGTTCAGTCGCGGTTATGGGATCGACACGATCTATGATTCCGACTCAACCGTTGCTAATGTGGATACAATTCAATTTGGTGCAGATGTGTTGCCTACTGATCTCGAAGTGTTTCGAAATGGCTCCAATCTGGAGCTTACGATCAGAGGTACGGCAGACAAACTGATTATCAAAGATTATTTCAAATCAAATCAGTACAATATCGAACAACTCAAATTTGCTGACGGCACGGTATGGGATACCAAGCTGATTATTGACAAGAGCACATTTATTGCCGGGACTGATGGAGATGATACGCTGTATGGAAATGAAACAGCCGATCTCATCACAGGTTTTGGCGGTAATGACACCTTGTACGGGCAAGGCGGCCACGACAAAATCGACGGCGGTGTAGCCAATGATACCCTGTACGGCGGTTCAGGCAATGATACGCTGATTGGTGGCCCAGGACGTGACTCGCTTGAAGGCCAGAGCGGCAACGATTCTTATCATTTTGACCGTGGCTTTGGCGTTGACGTCATCTATGACAATGACAGCTCACTCGGCAATATCGACACGATTGTGATGGGAGCATCCATTTTGCCAACAGATGTCACAGCAATCCGTAATGGCAACAACCTGGAGCTGTCCATCATCGGCACAACGGACAAATTGATTGTAAAAGAGTACTTCTCCGGCACCAGCTATGAAATTGAGAAAATCATGTTTGGCGATGATCAAGTGGTTGATCTCAAGACATTTGCAGAACAAAGTCGTGTGATCACAGGTACAGACGGCGACGATACGCTCAATGGTTATGAGACCAATGATGTAATCGCGGGTCTGGCCGGCAACGATACTCTCCAGGGTAATAGCGGTCATGACAAACTGGAAGGTGGTACGGGGAATGACCGTCTGATCGGGGGATATGGAAATGATACCCATGATGGCGGCCCAGGCAACGATTCGCTTGAAGACACCTACGGCAACGATATCTATTTGTTCGGACCGGGTTCTGGCCATGATACGATCAAGGAATCTGACTCTACCACAGGCAATACTGACCTGATTATGGTCACCGGCGTTCTTAAGCCATCCGACGTCAATGTGAGTCGCTCCGGTAACAATCTCGTTCTCACCATCACGGCGACCAACGAGCGGTTGACGGTAGAGAACTTCTTCTCCAGCAAAGGATGCGAGGTAGAAAAAGTTCAATTCGCATCAGGTGAGACCTGGGATGTTGCAACCTTGAAAAAAATGACAGGCGCGATCATCGGTACAGATGAGGACGACACCGTGAATGGCTTTGATTCCGACGATCTGTTGCTCGGTCTTGCGGGTAACGACACGCTCCAAGGTAACAGCGGCAATGATAAACTGGAAGGCGGCTTGGGCAATGATCGTCTACTTGGAGGTTATGGCAACGATACGCACGATGGCGGGCTCGGAAATGATACGCTTGAAGATTCATACGGGAATGATACCTACTTGTTTAGCCGTGGTGCGGGCGTCGATACCATCATCGACAATGATTCCACCGTTGGGAACAACGACACCATCTTGATCGCTGCTGATATTTTGCCAACAGATCTGACTGTGAAGCGCAACGGGGACAATTTGGAGTTCCTTATTAAAGGGACGACGGATAAGCTCATTTTACAAAACTACTTCACGAGCAGTTTTTATGAGGTGGAAACCATTCGCTTTGCCGACGGTACGGTGTGGAACACCAAAGCGATCGCAAGCGAGATGAGCCGCCAGATTACCGGTACGCAAGACGATGATACGCTCAATGGCTACGAGACCAACGACACCATCAGCGGTCTCGGCGGAAACGACAGACTGGCAGGGAATAGTGGCGACGACAAGCTGGATGGCGGGGAGGGGGCAGACTCACTCTATGGCGGCGCCGGTGCCGACACGTTGATTGGAGGGGCAGGAAAGGACTACCTTGAAGGCGGTTCCGGCAATGACATCTATGTATTTGGTCCGGGTGCAGGTGTTGATACCATCTATGATTCCGACAGTACCCCTGCTAATATCGACAAAATTCGATTTACGGAAGGTATTACCCCTGATGCGGTATCAGCGAAACGTAACGACACGAATCTGGTGTTGACTTTTGCAGGTGCAGCGGATCAGTTGATCATCAAGGATTACTATTCCGGCAGTGCCTATGAAGTAGAAAAAATCGAGTTTGCCGATGGCACCATAAGGGATATCAAGTCTTTGTCTGAAGAAACCCGCCAAATCAACGGTACGGAAAACAACGATAAGATCTACGGCTTTGAGACCGATGATATGATCAGCGGCTTGGCAGGTGCGGATACGCTGTATGGTCAGAACGGCAACGACAAGCTCTACGGCGGAGATGGCAATGACGTGCTGTATGGCGGAACAGGCCACGATACGATTGACGGTGGTGCCGGCAATGACTACAGCGAAGGGGGCTCTGGTAATGACATCTATCTGTTTGGACGTGGTGCCGGAGTGGATACGATCAAAGACGACGATACGGTTGCGGGCAACCTTGACACAATCCTTTTGGCAGAAGGACTTACACCAGAGCACATCACACTCAAGCGTAACGGCAACAATCTGGAGTTGTCGATTAAAGAGACAACAGACAAGCTGATCGTACAAAATTTCTTCAATTCCCCGAACTATGAAATCGAACGAATTCAATTTGCCGATGGAACCGTCTGGAACACAGCTACAATCAAAGAATATATCCTTGCCGTTAACGGAACTGAGGGAGACGATGTGCTAAACGGCTACGAGGCCAACGACGTTTTGTTTGGTCACGGAGGCAACGATAAATTGTCCGGTGGCGATGGGGATGACAAGCTGTATGGCGGTTCGGGTGTAGACAAACTGTACGGTGGTTATGGCAACGATACGCTGGACGGCGGGGATGGAACCGATTACCTGGAAGGCGCAGCCGGAAATGATACGTATGTTTTTCAACCAGGATTTGGCAATGATGTGGTGTTTGATTCTGACAGCACGCCTGCTAATCTCGATACCATCCGTTTTGGCGAGGGCATCACGGCAGATCAGCTAATGGCCAAACGAAACGGCAACAACCTGGAACTTTTCATCAAGAACACAGCAGATTCGCTGGTTCTCAAAGACTATTTTGCCAACATCAAAAACGAAGTCGAACAGGTGCAATTTGCGGATGGCACACTGTTGCCGATCGCACAATTGCTTGACAATGTAAGACAACTCGTCGGTACCGATGGTGATGACCTGATTACAGGGTTTGATACCAATGACATGCTGGCTGGTCTTGCGGGTGACGACTCGCTCTACGGACAGAGTGGCGACGACCAACTTTCCGGTGGCTTGGGCAATGACAAGCTGTACGGCGAAAGTGGTGCAGACACATTGGATGGCGGTGCTGGCGCAGACACTCTTGGTGGTGGTTTCGGAAATGACACCTATGTATTTGACCGCGGATATGGCACCGATCGGATTAGCGATCAAGACAGCAGCGTAGCCAACAAAGACACAATTCAACTTGGCAATCAGATCCAATCTCGCGACCTGTTGTTCCGTCGTAATGGTGAACACTTGGAGATTGCCGTACGCGGCACTGCTGACAAACTCGTCATCCAAAACTACTTTACCAACAGCTCCTACGAAATCGAGAACATCAAGTTTGCTGATGGGACTATCGTCGAGTTGAAAAAACTTATCCAAGATCAAGTCCGGATAACGGGTTCCGACTCAGATGACACGCTTATCGGCTTTGATCTGGACGAGGTACTTATCGGTTACAACGGCAATGACACGTTGATGGCCCAAGGTGGCAACGATCTGCTTGAAGCAGGCTCTGGAGACGACAAACTGTACGGTGGAGCAGGCCACGACATATTGGATACCTCTTCCGGAAATGATTATGCTGAGGGCGGTACGGGCAACGATGTCTACCAGTTTGGCTACGGCTATGGCATCGATACCTTTGTGGAAAATGACTCGACAGAAGGTAATCTCGATATCATTCAAATGAACGAATTTGTCACATCTGCCGACGTGTCAGCCAAGCGAAACAGCTATAACTTGGAAATTAGTCTGCGCGGCACTTCTGACAAACTAATTATCAAAGACTATTTCCTCGGAAGCGCATTTCAAATCGAACAAATCCAATTCGCCAACGGACTGGTCTGGGATATCGACACTTTACTGGAGATCAATCCGCAGGTAACAGGCACAGCCTATGACGATACGCTGAAAGGAACCGATCAAGACGACACCCTTGAAGGGTTGGAAGGTAATGATACGCTCTACGGGTACAACGGGAATGATACCCTTCAGGGCGGAGCGGATAATGACAAGCTGTATGGTGGGGCAGGTCATGACACTTATGACGGCGGTGCGGGCAATGATCTCTACGAGGACGGCTTAGGTAACGATACCTACCTATTTGGACGTGGTTCCGGCATCGATACGATCAGCGACATTGATTCAACCTCGGGTAATCTCGATAAAATCCAGATGGCTGCTGAACTAAAACCGGAGGATATTGAGGTCAAGCGATCCGGAAACAATTTAGAACTGGCGATTACTGGGACATCTGACAAACTGATCGTCAAAGATTACTTCAATAACACATCCAATGCCGTGGAACAAATCGTCTTTGCCAACGGTACGGTCTGGAACACCAAAGACCTTAATGAGATTCGCAACGTGATCAAAGGCACCGAGTTGGATGACGGACTCTACGGTAGTGACCAATCCGACCATATCATGGGTCTAGCAGGTGACGATACCATTTCCGCCGGATCGGGTGATGACCACATCGAAGGTGGCTCTGATCAAGACACTCTCTACGGTGAGTATGGCGCAGATGTACTGGATGGCGGTTCAGGCCGCGACACCTTGCAAGGCAGCTACGGAAACGATACGTATGTGTTTGGACGCGGGTATGGTGTCGATACGATCACAGATGAAGACGACACTGTGGCCAATGTGGATACCATCTTGTTCGGCAGTAATATCACTCCTGCTGATATCGAAGCCAAACGCAACGGATCCAACCTCGAACTTAGCATCAAAGGCACCAACGACAAACTGATCATCAGCAACTACTATGCTTCTGCTGTCTATGAAATCGAAAAAATCCAGTTCGCGGACGGTACGGTGATCGATACCCAATCCATAGCGAATGGTTCTAGCCGAATCGTGGGGACGGCAGGCGACGACACCCTTAACGGCAGCGATGCCAATGATATGATCTACGGTCAAGAAGGCAGCGACACGATTGACGCAGGGTACGGCAATGACCACCTGGACGGTGGTGCAGGCTCTGACCGTTTGGTCGGCAACGATGGCAATGACACCTTCGTCGGCGGCACGGGCAACGACAGGATGGAAGACAGCTTCGGGAACGATACGTATCTGTTTGAACGCGGTACGGGTCTTGACACGATCAACGACAATGACTCCACCGTAGGCAACAGGGACAAGGTTCAACTAGTAGACCTGACCCCTGATCAAGTCGAAGTGAAGCGCTCCGGCAACAACCTGATCCTGACGATCAAAGAGAGTGCAGACCGCCTCACCATCGAAAATTTCTTTAACAACCCGACCTATGAAATCGAAGCATTCGAATTCGCAGACGGTACAGTATGGGATGTCTCCGCAGTGAAAGCGCAAATCGGCGCGTTGCAAGGCACAGCGGATGATGATACGCTGTATGGTTTTGAGACAGCGGATATCATTTACGGGAACGGCGGCAATGACCAACTCTACGGTCAAAGCGGCAATGACCGTCTTAACGGTGGTGCTGGCAATGACAAGCTGTACGGTGAATACGGAAACGATATTCTCGATGGCGGAGCAGGCAGTGACTACCTCGAAGACAACTATGGCAATGATACCTATCTCTTTGGGCGCGGCTCTGGCACAGATACGGTATATGACAGCGACTCCACCGTTGGTAACCTCGACACGATCATGCTTGGCGCCGATGTGACACCGGAACAAGTGCAGCTGACCCGCTCCGGCAACAACCTGATCCTTTCGATCAAAGACACCACCGACAAGCTGACGATTAAGGACTATTTCTCTAACAGCTCCAATGAAGTAGAAAAAATCCAATTCGCAGACGGCACGATCTGGGATACCAAAACTATTGCCCGATCCAACCGTCAATACACCGGGACCGATGGCGACGATACCCTCTATGGCTACGAAACTAACGATCTGGTCAGCGGTTTGGGTGGCAATGACCAACTCTACGGTCAAGGCGGCGACGACCGTCTCGACGGTGGTGCTGGTTCAGACAAATTGTATGGTGGAGCAGGTGCAGATACGCTGGACGGCGGTCTCAACCGTGACTATCTCGAAGGCAATGCAGGCAACGACATCTATGTCTTTACCCGTGGTACAGGCATTGACACAATTTATGACAACGATTCAACAGTTGGCAACATCGACATGATCCAGCTTGGTGCAGGCATCACACCGCAAGATCTGGTCGTCATGCGCAACGGCAATAACTTGGAGATCGGCATCAAAGAAACGACCGACAAGCTGATTATCAAAGATTACTTCAGCAACAGTATTTACGAAGTGGAGAAAGTCGTTTTTGCAGATGGAACAGTCATCAACACAAAATTGCTCGCTGACGCCGGACGCAATATCACCGGAACCGACGGCGATGATACCCTGTACGGTTATGAAACAAACGATACCATCAGCGGCCTAGCAGGCAATGATCAGCTTTACGGTCAAGGCGGCAATGATCAGCTGGACGGTGGTGCAGGTAATGATAAGCTGTACGGCGGTTATGGTGCAGATACGCTCCAAGGCGGTATGGGGAATGACTATCTCGAAGACAGCTATGGCAATGACACCTATCTGTTTGGACGTGGTTCTGGCAAGGACACGATCAATGATAATGACAGTACCCTTGCCAACAAGGACATCATCAAGCTGGATGCCGATATCACACCAAATGATTTGATGGCCAAACGTGTCGGTTCCCATCTTGAGCTCAATATCAAAGGCACGGAAGATTACCTGACCATTCAGAATTTCTTCAACAACAACACCTATGAAATCGAAGAAATCCAGTTCGCAGACGGAACGGTTTGGGATCCAGCCAAGGTCAAATCTATGACCACAGCGATCACAGGCACAGCCGACGATGACACCCTGTATGGTTTTGAAGGGGCAGATCTGCTCTATGGTCTGGAAGGTAATGACACCATCGATGGCGGAAGCGGCAACGACACCATCGATGGCGGTGCCGGTAATGACATGCTGTACGGCAGCTATGGATCTGATACCCTCGACGGCGGTGCAGGGAATGATTATCTCGAGGGCGGCTCCGGAAATGACACCTACGTGTTCGATTTGGGCACAGGTACCGATACCGTCTACGACAGTGACTCCTATGTGGGCAATGTGGACACCATCCGGATGGGAGAGGGCATCCAACCTGCTGATGTCACCGTATCCCGCAGCGGTAGCAATCTCGTACTCAGCCTAAAAGGCACAACCAATAAGCTGATTGTCAAAGACTACTTTGCTGGAAAATCCTACGAGATCGAAAAAATTCAATTCGCAGACGGCACGATCTGGACGACCAAGCAAATCGCCGAAACTGGACGCCGCGTCACTGGAACGGAGAATGACGATGCCCTGTATGGTTTCGAGACAGACGACCTCATCAGCGGCTTGGAAGGCAACGATACCCTTGATGGTGGCGACGGTCACGACAAGCTCGATGGCGGCCCAGGTCAGGACAAGTTAATGGGCGGCTATGGTAACGACATGCTTGACGGTGGAGAGGGCAACGATACACTAGAGGACTCTTATGGGAACGACACCTACCTGTTTAACCGTGGTTCTGGAATCGATACGATTAACGACGCTGACTCCACAGTAGGTAACATCGATGTCATCTTGATGGGCGCGGATATTGCACCGTCTGACCTGACCGTCAGACGCAAATCCAGCGATCTTGAAATCACCATCAACGGTACAGATGACAAGTTGATCGTGAAAAACTACTTCTCCGGCCAATCGTACGAGATTGAAAAAATTCAATTCGTAGATGGCACCGTATGGGATACCAAAGCCATCATCGACAGCACTCGGACCGTATCCGGCACAGCGAACGACGATACCCTCTACGGGTATGAACAAAACGACTTCATCACAGGTCTTGCTGGCAATGATACCCTATATGGCCAAGGCGGCTACGATAAGCTCGAAGGCGGCTCTGGTCAAGATAAACTGTACGGCGGCTATGGCAACGATACACTTGATGGCGGTGTGGGCAACGACTATCTGGAGGACAGCTATGGGAACGACACCTATTTGTTCAACCGTGGCTATGGTGTAGATACCATTAAAGACGACGACACCACGATTGCCAATGTAGACATCATCCGTTTTGGCGAAGACATTTTGCCGGAAGACATCGAAGTGAGACAATCAGGAAATAGCTTGATCTTGGCCATTAAAGGCACATCCGACCAACTCATCGTGGATAACTATTTCCATAACAGCGCCTACGAGATCGAAAAGATTCAATTTGCCGATGGCACCGTCTGGTCGATGGAACGCATCCGCGAATTACTCAGCAGCACAGTTGGGACATCGAATGATGATACCCTGTATGGCTTTAACACCTCCGACACCATCTTGGGCCTGGCGGGTTATGACACCTTGTACGGTAAGGATGGCAATGACCGAATCGAAGGGGGCACTGGAGACGACCGACTCTATGGAGACAACGGAGCGGATACGTTAGATGGCGGGCCGGGTAATGACAACCTCGAAGGCGGAAGCGGTAACGATACCTATCTGTTGACACGAGGGACAGGTGAAGACACGATCTACGAATCCGATACCACGATTGCCAATGTCGATATCATCCAAGTAGCAGCTAACATCGCTCCGCAAGACGTTGAAGTAAAACGCCGCAGCAACTCGCTGGATGTCATTATCAAAGGAAGCCAAGACAAGCTGACCGTTTCCAATTACTTCTCCGGCAATGAATACACCGTAGAACAAATCCAGTTTGCCGATGGAACGGTCTGGGATGCGAAAACGATTCTGCAGGCCGTCACCACGATTACAGGCACAAGCGGTTCCGATAATTTGTCCGGTTTTGAGATGGATGATGTGATGACAGGCTTGGAAGGCAATGACATCCTCTCTGGTCAAGACGGTAACGACCGTATCGAAGGAGGAGAAGGAAACGACGATCTGTTTGGCGGGTATGGAAGAGACATCTTAGACGGCGGTACAGGCAACGACGATTCCGAAGGCAGCTATGGCAACGATACGTACGTATTTGGCCGTGGCTATGGCATTGACACCATCTATGATAATGATTCAACCGCAGGTAATCTCGATACCGTTCAGTTGAAAGAAGACATCTTGCCGTCTGATATCCAACAGGTGCGCAACGGTAGCAATCTCGAAATTGCCATTACGGGAACCACCGACAAGCTGATCATCAAGAATCATTTCTACTCCAAATCTAATGAAGTTGAAAAGATTCGTTTTGACAATGGTACCGTGATCGATCTGGTGGCAACACAGCCAACCGTAACCGAGTTGGCAGGTACAGAGGGGAACGACACCATCTCCGGAACCGATTTGGATGAAACCATCACAGGTCTTGCAGGTGTAGACTCCCTTAGCGGTAATAGTGGTCATGACCGACTATTTGGGGGTGCAGGAGCCGACAAACTATACGGAGGCTATGGCAACGATACGCTCGATGGCGGAGCGGATAACGATACCCTCGAAGGCGGCTACGGCGATGACACCTATCTATTTAGCAAGGGGTATGGCGAAGACACGATCGTTGATCATGATCCATCAGTGGGTAGCTTAGACACTATTCAACTGGGCCCTGATGTGACCCCGGCTGATGTAGAGGTCAAACGCAATGGCAACAACCTCGAATTGATCATCAAAGGCACAAGTGACAGGTTGATTGTCAAAGACTTTTTCAATAGCGTCCGCTACGAAATTGAGAACATTCAATTTGCTGATGGAACGATTTGGAAAGCGAAAGACATGCTCAGCATCCGCAACCAAATCGTCGGTACGGCGAGCGACAATACGTTGTACGGTACAGGACTTGACGACGACATTTCCGGCCTTGCGGGCAATGACACCTTGTATGGGGATTACGGCAATGACCGGCTCTTAAGCGGCGATGGAGCCGACAAGCTGTACGGAGGCTACGGTAAGGATACGCTTGACGGCGGCACTGGCAATGATTATCTCGAAGGCGGTTCCGGCAGCGATATTTATGTATTCGGACGCGGCTATGGTCAAGATTCCGTCTATGAATATGAGCTGTCCTACGACAACCAAGACATCATCCAGATTGCTTCCGACCTCAAACCGGAAGATATTGAAGTCAAACGCAACGGCAACAATCTCGAACTAATCATCAAAGGAACCACCGACAAACTGATTGTTACCGAATATTTCAACTCTAAGTATTATGAAGTGGAAACCATTCAGTTTGCAGATGGTACGGTATGGCAATATGCCGATATCATCGACAAATTGGGTACACTCACAGGGACGGTAGGGGATGACAAACTATTCGGCTTCGAGACAGACGACGTAATCTCTGGTCTGGCGGGCAATGACACCCTCTACGGTCAAGGGGGAGACGACAAGCTTGACGGCGGTTTAGGCACAGATAAGCTTTATGGTGGATCTGGCAATGATGTGCTGGATGGTGGAACTGACAACGATACGCTTGAAGGCAATGAAGGAAATGACACGTATCTCTTCGGGCGTGGTTCAGGGGCTGACATCGTATACGAGTCTGATAGTGCTCTCGCCAACAAAGACACCATTCGCATTGCCAACGATCTCACTCCGGCTGACATTCAACTGAGACGCAGCAGCAACAATCTGGAATTGACCATTAAAGGCACGACGGATAAGCTCACCATCCGTGACTTCTTCTCTGACAAAACCTATCAAGTGGAGCAAATCCAGTTTGTCGACGGAACCACCTGGGATGCAAAAGCAATTTTTGACAAATTGGGCAACCTCACAGGTTCAGCAGGTGACGATACCTTGTCCGGTCAAGACGGGGTAAATGATTGGATGATCGGTCTTGCCGGCAACGACATTCTCTATGGTAAAGGTGCAGATGACCGACTCGAAGGCGGCGAAGGGGCAGACGAGCTTTACGGCGGTTCGGGACAAGACACCTTGGATGGCGGTACAGGTAACGACTACCTGGAAGGTAATTCCGGCAACGATACCTATGTATTTACCCGAGGCTTTGGGACCGACAAGATCCGCGACGAAGACAATTCGCTTACCAACAGCGACATGGTCACGTTTGGTCAAGACATCTTGCCGGAACAAATTGATATGAAACGCAGCGGTGACAACTTAGAATTGCTGATCAAAGGCACTTCCGACAGGCTTATTGTCGAAAATTACTTCAAAAATAAAGCGTATGAAGTGGAGCAGTTCCGTTTTGCAGACGGAACTACCTGGGACTTCGATACAATCTTTGCCAAACTGTCTAATACGGTTGGGACAGCGGGCGACGATGCCTTGTATGGTTATGATTCCAGCGATTCTCTCCAAGGTCTCGCAGGTAACGATACCCTGTACGGTCAAGCGGGTGATGACCGACTCGAAGGAGGCGAAGGGGCAGACAAGATTTACGGCGGTTCGGGACAAGACACCCTGGATGGCGGTACAGGTAACGACTACCTGGAAGGCAATGCTGGTAATGACACTTATGTGTTCAACCGCGGTTATGGTGTGGATACGATGAATGAGACGGATTCCGGAGACGACACAGTTACGTTCGGCGCTGATATTCTCCCGGCTAACGTGGAAGTCAAACGAAACGGCAGCAATCTGGAACTCCTCATCAGAGAGACTGCCGACAAACTGGTGATCACTAACTACTTCTACAGCAAATCGGCAGAGATTGAAAAATTCAAATTTGCTGACGGTACCGTTTGGAATGCCAACACGATCCTCGAAAAGCTCGGTGGCGGCATCAGCGGTACAGAGGGCAACGACACAATCAATGGCTTTGACAGCGATGATTATATTCGCGGACTCGGCGGTAATGATGCGCTCAACGGCGGTTATGGAAATGACCGACTCGAAGGCGGGGCAGGGACAGACAAGCTCGTCGGAAGCTACGGCGACGATTTGCTGGATGGCGGTGAGGACAACGATACCCTTGAAGGCGGTTCTGGGAACGATACGTACCTTTTTGGAAGTGGTTATGGGACAGACACGATCACCGATTATGACTATTCCAACGGTGGCATCGATTCCATCAAGTTCGGAGAGAATGTCCTTCCAGACCAAGTGACGGTCAAACGCCTCGGCAACGATCTTGAGCTTGGTATCAAGGACACCACCGACAAGCTGATCGTAAAAGAATATTTCTCCAGCAAGTCCTACGAAGTGGAGAGTGTTCAATTCGCAGACGGGACGGTTTGGGACGCAAACACGATCATGGGCAAACTGGGTGCGATCAACGGAACAGAGAGTGCCGATACCCTGTATGGGTTCGAGACTAACGATGCTCTCTTTGGTTTGGCAGGCAATGATACCCTGTACGGTCAAGGTGGGCATGACCGACTCGAAGGTGGTGCCGGTACAGATAAACTGTACGGCAGTTCCGGCAACGATACCCTTGATGGTGGTGCGGACAGTGATACGCTTGAAGGCGGAACAGGTGACGACACCTACTTCTTCGGACGTGGCTATGGCATCGATACTATCAATGAAAACGACTCTACATCCGGTAATGTCGACGTGATCCGTTTGGCCGATGACATCATGCCTGACGATATCGAAGTGAAACGCAACAGCAATAACCTCGAACTCATCATCAGAGGCACGACAGACAAACTGATCGTCTCCAACTACTTCAACAGCAAACAATATGAAGTGGAAACGATTCAGTTCGCCAACGGTATGGTCTGGGACAACAGCATTGTAATGGCCAAACTGAGTACGATCAATGGCACGGCTGGCGATGATACGATCTACGGCTTTGACTCGAATGATACAATTCAAGGCTTTGAAGGAAACGATAAGCTGATTGGCTCTTACGGCAATGATCGACTGGAAGGCGGAGCGGGGACGGATAAATTGGTAGGTGCTTCCGATTCTGACGTCTTGGATGGCGGTGAGGATAACGAAGGCGGGTCCGGCAACGACACCTACGTGTTCAACCGTGGCTATGGCGTCGACACGATCAATGAGTACGACTCCTATCACTACAGTTCAGGCGGTATCGATGTGGTCACACTGGGTGCAGATATCCTCCCGGCAGATATCGAGGTTAAACGAAACGGTAACAACCTCGAACTGATCCTCAAAGGCACGACTGACAAGCTGATCATACGTGACTACTTCTCTGGCAAGTCTTATGAAGTAGAAATGATCCGGTTTGCGGACGGCACCACATGGGATGCAACCACCATTTTGACCAAATTGAGCAGCTTGACCGGGACAGAAGCAGATGACACGCTCAGAGGCTTCGACACGAATGATGCACTCAGCGGTCTGGGCGGTAATGACAGCTTGTACGGAAACGGCGGGGACGACAGACTCGAAGGTGGAGCAGGCGCAGACCAACTCTACGGTGGTTCTGGCAACGACATCCTTGACGGAGGCGCGGACAACGATTCTCTGCAAGGTGCTTCAGGTGATGATACGTATCTTTATGCCCGTGGAAACGGCACTGATACCATCTACGATTACGAAAGCAGATACGCTAACAATGGGAATGACACCATCCAATTCGCCGATGACATCAGACCGGATCAAGTTGATGTGAAGCGCAACGGAAACAATCTGGAGTTGCTCGTTCGCGACACCCAAGACAAACTGATCATCCGTGACTATTTCTCCGGCAAGTCCTATGAGGTTGAAACAATCAAGTTTGCGGACGGCACCGAATGGGACACTGCCTATATCCTTGAACGCCTTACCAGCATCGTCGGTACAGAAGGCGACGACACTTTCAGCGGCTTTGAAACCAACGACATGCTGATTGGTCTCGGCGGTAACGATACGTTGCAAGGTCAAGGCGGCCATGACCGACTTGAAGGTGGCGCAGGAGCAGACAAACTGTACGGCTCCTTTGGCAATGACACCCTCGACGGCGGGTTAGATGCGGACGACCTCGACGGCGGTACCGGCAACGATACGTATGTGTTTAACCTGGGCTATGGCGTTGATACCATCTATGACAGCGACAGCACCGTGGGCCAGGTCGATACGATCCAATTCGGTACAGACATCAAACCCGACAGCATCGAAGTGAAGCGGGCAGGCTCCAACCTGGAATTGATCATCACCAACACAACGGACAAACTTATCGTCAAAAACTTCTTCAGCGAAAAACGCTACGAAATCGAACAGATCAAATTTGCGGATAACACAGTCTGGGATACCGCAATCATTTTGAGCAAAATCGATACCAGCACCAATCTGAACAACGTACTCGGAACCGAAGCCGACGATAAATTGTACGGAACCGATTCCGCTGACCTTATCAAAGGGCTGGCTGGAAATGATACTCTCTACGCTCAATCCGGCGACGATCAAATCGAAGGTGGAGACGGGGCAGACTTGCTCTATGCCGATTACGGCAATGACAAACTGGATGGCGGTGCGGGCAATGACTCCCTTGAGGGCTCCTACGGCAACGATACCTATGTATTTGGACGTGGGTATGGAACGGACACCATTTACGACTACGATGCGACCAACAGCCAAGACGTTATCATGCTGGCACCTGACATTACCCCGGATGATCTGGAAGTAAAACGCAACGGCTACCGTCTGGAACTGGGCATCAAAGGCACCGGGGATCGGCTCATCATCAACGACTACTTCTATAGCAAGTCCCGTGTAGTCGAAAAAATTCAGTTTGCAGATGGAACATTTTGGGATGAAGCGGCGATCCAACGTAAAGTAAGCAACTTCGTGCCTACCACAGGCAACGACACCTACCAAGGCTACGATGTGGATGAAACCCTCAACGGTCTGGAAGGCGACGATACCCTTTACGGTAATGGCGGGGACGACACGCTTGACGGTGGAGACGGAGCAGACAAGCTGTACGGTGGAAGCGGCAACGACATCCTCAATGGTGGTGCAGGCAATGACTATCTCGAAGGCGGTACAGACAACGACACTTATGTTTTTGCAACGGGTTCGGGTATGGATACGATCTATGAGTACGACACCACCTTGGGTAATGTCGATGTGATCAAGCTGGGCGAAGGTATTTTGCCGGTGCACATGACGACCAAGCGAATCGGTAATGACCTGGAAATCAGATTTGCAAACCAGACTGACACGATCACCATCAAAGGCTATTACAGCTCAGTTGCCAACGAAGTAGAAAAAATTCAATTCGCAGACGGCACGTTGATCAGTCTCAAGGAACTCACTGATCCAGGTCGCATCCTCACAGGTACCGTCAATGATGACACGCTGGCCGGTTCTGAGATCGACGATGCCATCCGAGGTCTTGAAGGCAACGATGTCCTCAACGGGCAAGCAGGCAATGACAGTCTCTACGGTGACCAAGGCGATGACAGTCTCTACGGTGGGACAGGTGCGGATACGCTTGACGGTGGGGTCGATAATGACACACTCGAAGGCGGTGCTGGCAACGACATCTACGTATTCGGACGAGGGTTTGGTCAAGACACGATCAATGAAAATGACGCATCCGCAGGTACCTATGACTTGATCCGTTTTGCGTCAGACATCAAGCCATCGGATGTAGAATGGAAACAAAACGGAAATGACCTGGTGCTGACGATCAAAGATACTGCGGACACCCTCACCATCAAAGATCATTTTGTTAAGCCCACCCATGAAGTAGAGAAAATTCAATTCGCAGACGGCACCTTTTGGATTGTGAAAAACCTGACCGGCTCTATCCGTCAAGTGACCGGTACAGAAGGTGACGATACGCTCAATGGTCAAAAAGTGGATGAACTCATTAAAGGTCTGGGCGGCAATGACACCCTGTATGGCAACGACGGCAACGACCGAATCGAAGGCGGTGATGGTGCTGACAAGCTTTATGGCGGCTATGGTGACGACATACTCGATGGTGGAGCGGGCAACGATACCATTGAGGGTAGCACAGGTAATGACACCTATCTGTTTGGCCGTAATGCCGGGGAAGATATCATAACCGACTACGAAAACGATTCCGTTTCTCCCGGTAATGACGTGATTGTGATGGGCGCAGATGTTCTCCCGGAAGACTTATCTGTCAAACGGGTAGGTAACAACCTTGAGCTTATGATCAAAGGTACTGCCGACAAACTGACAGTGAGTAACTATTTCGGTTCCAAAGCCTACGCAATCGAGAAAATCCAATTCGCCAACGGCACCGTGTGGGAAGTAAACGACGTGCTTGGTCTTGCAGGAGCCAACCAAATTGTCGGTACCGATTCAGCTGAGTATCTCTACGGAAGCAACCTTAACGATGTGATCAAAGTGATGGGTGGCAATGACCTCGTCTACGCAAGTGACGGCAATGACCTAATCGAAGGCGGAGCCGGCAATGACAACATCTATGGCGAATACGGCGATGACACCCTTGACGGCGGTGCAGACCGAGACTCACTCTACGGTAGCTATGGCAACGATACCTACCTGTTTACTAAAGGGGATGGTATTGACACCATTGACGAGTATGATTCCTCATCTCGTGAAATGGGCACGGACACTGTCCTCTTCGGTGCGGATATCAAACCGACTGACATCGTCGCGAAGCGCGTCGATGGGAGCTTGGAGCTCACTGTCCAAGGAACGACCGACAAGCTGGTGATCTCAAACTACTTCAAATCACAGAGCGCCGTAATTGAGAACATCCGCTTTGCTGACGGAACCACTTGGACATTTGATACCGTTACGTCCAAGCTGGGAGCAATCACCGGTACAGAGGCCAATGATACCCTGATCGGCAGTAGCGCGGACGATCTGCTCCAAGGTCTTGGCGGAAGCGACACGCTGGATGGACAATCTGGCAACGACCGTATCGATGGCGGCGCGGGAGCCGATAAGCTGTATGGCTACCAAGGCAATGATACCTTAGACGGTGGCATGGATAATGATATCCTCGAGGGCGGTGCGAATAACGATACGTACTTCTTTAACCGTGGTTATGGGGTCGATACAATCACCGACTACGACTACTACACACCCGGTGACGATCGCATTGTACTTGGCGCCGATATCAAGCCCGAAGACGTTGAAGTAAAACGCAACGGTTCTGATCTTGAACTGTTTATCAAGGGAACTGCCGACAAACTGATCGTTAAAAACTACTTCTCGCAAAAACAGTATGAGGTAGAAAAGGTCGAGTTTGCCGATGGTACTTCCTGGAATTACCAAAGCATCGAAGAAAAGCTCCAGGTCATCAACAACATCACGGGTACTGCAGCAGCCGACACACTTAACGGCGGAGAATACAGTGATCAAATCCAAGGCCTCGAAGGCAATGACACCTTGTATGGCAATGGGGGAGATGACCGCATCGACGGCGGAAAAGGTGCAGATAAGCTCTACGGCGGCTACGGTAACGATGGGCTTGACGGTGGATCGGACAACGATACGCTCGAAGGTCAGTGGGGCAACGACACCTACATCTTCAACCGTGGATCTGGCACTGACTCTGTCGTTGAGTACGATGGTGACGATGTGATCCAGTTCGGTGCCGATATCAAACCGGAAGACGTGGAGGTAAGACGCTACGATTCCCAGCTCGAATTCATTCTCAAGGGAACTGCTGACAAGCTGATTGTCAAAGAATACTTCACCAACAAATCAGGTGCGGTAGAGAAATTCCAATTCGTGGACGGCACTGTATGGGATGCGGCTGTCATCCAGCAAAAACTTGGCGTAATCACAGGTACTGTCGCAGATGATACCCTCTACGGTTCTGACTCCAGCGACGACGTGATTACGGGGCTTGCGGGCAATGACACCATCTCTGGCTATGCTGGGAATGACAACCTCGACGGCGGCATAGGTGCTGACAAGCTATCTGGAGGTTCCGGCAATGACGTGCTTGACGGCGGGGCAGACAACGATACGCTCGAAGGTCAATCCGGCAACGACACCTATGTGTTTGCCCGAGGATCTGGTGTGGATACGATCATGGACTACGATAGCTATTACTCAAGCAGCGGGGACGATACAATCCTGGTGGGTGCAGACATCAAACCGGAAGACATCGAAGTTAAGATGATCAACTCCAACCTAGAGCTGCTCATCAAAGGGACCGCTGACAAGCTGGTCGTCAAAAACTACTTCTTAAGCAAAGCCTATGAGATTGAAACGATCAAATTTGCGGACGGCACTACTTGGGATGCAACTGCCATTCTCCAAAAGCTCTCGCAAACAATCGGAACGCCCGGGAATGATACACTAAACGGCACCGGCGGCGATGACCTGTTAATAGGTCTCGAAGGCAACGACACCATCTACGGCAATAACGGCAACGATCAGTTGGAAGGAGACACGGGAGCTGACAATCTCTACGGCGGTTATGGGGAAGATGTGATAAACGGCGGGACGGACAATGATATCCTTGAAGGCGGAGCAGGCAATGATACGTACCTGTTCGGCACCGGCGGCGGCATTGACACCATTACCGATTACGAAGGCTCTTCTGTTGATAACGGCATTGATACGGTTCGTTTTGCTGCTGATGTACGGCCAGAAGACGTGGAAGTGAAGCGGAACAATAGCAATCTTGAGCTTTTGCTCAAAGGCACCAGCGACAAGTTGATCATCCGAAACTACTTCAGTAACAACTCCTACGAGGTGGAAAAAGTCGAGTTTGCCAACGGAACCGTATGGGACAGCGCGGCCATTTACACCAAGTTGAGCAATATGACGGGCACCGATACCAGCGATACTATCAACGGTACAGACAGAGATGATTTCATCCAAGGTCTGGCGGGTAATGACACGCTCTACGGCAACAACGGAAACGACCAAATTCAAGGTGGCGCAGGCTCTGACACCATGTACGGTGGTTATGGCAATGACATCCTCGACGGGGGCGCAGATAATGATACCCTCGAAGGCCATGCAGGCAACGACACCTATGTTTTCCAAAAAGGATATGGGGTCGACACGATTACCGACTATGACAGTTACAACGCTGGTACCGACGTGGTGATGCTGGGAGCTGATTTAAAACCGGAAGATGTGATCATCAAGCGCAACAATAATAGCTTGGAGTTTACGTTTGCAGGTTCTTTTGACAAACTTGTGGTCACAGATTACTTCCGTAGTAAAAACTACGAAATCGAGTCCTTCCAGTTCGCAGACGGTACCACATGGACCTACGACACCATTCAGGCAAAAATGAGCAACATCATCGGTACGGAAAACGCGGATACACTCAATGCTCCCGAGTCGGATGACCTTGTCCAAGGCTTAGGTGGCAATGATACCCTCTATGGTAATGGTGGTCATGACCATATCGAAGGGGGGCCGGGGGCTGACAACCTTTACGGCGGCTATGGCAACGACACCCTTGACGGGGGCGCAGACAACGATTATCTGGAAGGGAATGAGGGTAACGAAACGTATCTGTTTGGTCGGGGGTATGGTGTCGATACGATTTATGACTTCGACAGCACGCTCCTAAATAAGGACACGATCTTATTACCAAGCGATATCAAACCGGAGGATATCGAGGTCAAACGCAATGGTTCCAACGCGGAACTGATCATCAAGGGCACCACCGACAAACTGATTTTGAAAAACTATTTCTCCTCCAATTCGTACGAAGTGGAGCAAATCAAGTTCGCAGACGGTACGGTTTGGGACATCAACAGCTTGATGAATACCACAAGTAAGCTCACCGGGACTGAAGCCAATGACACTTTGTATGGGTATGACACCAATGACCAGATGATGGGCCTTGGCGGTGATGATGCCCTCTACGCGTCCGGCGGCAACGATACGATTGACGGTGGAGCAGGTAACGACCGCATTATTGGCGACTACGGTGATGACATGCTAATTGGCGGCGCGGGCAATGACTATCTGGAAGGTGGAGACGGTAACGACACCTATGTGTTCCAGCGTGGTTTTGGCAGTGATACCGTCTACGATTATGACAACTACTATGGTGGAAGCGGTGATACGGATACCATTCGCTTCGATGATGTCAGCCCGGATGAGATAAAAGTCTCCCGCACTAACAACAACCTCATCCTGTCGCTCAAAGACAGCACGGACAGCATCTTGATCAAAGACTATTTCAACAATCAGTCCTACACCGTGGAAACCATCCAATTCGCGGACGGCACCACATGGGACAGCAACAGCCTGCTTGAGCGATTTACCAAACTGGTTGGCACCGATGGAGATGACACACTTGTCGGCTATGAGCAAAACGATGTGCTCCAGGGTCTGTTGGGTAACGATACGCTGCAAGGCAATGGCGGCAATGACCGCCTCGAAGGCCAGGACGGCGCAGATCAGCTCTATGGTGGCAGTGGTGACGACATCCTCGACGGCGGAGCAGGCAACGACACACTGGCGGGTGGCAATGGCAATGACCAGTATCTCTTCACACGCGGTTCCGGTTCAGACCTGATTGTGGAAAACGACCTCACCGCAGGCAATCAGGACATCATTTTGCTCGGTGACGAAGTCTCTACGAATGACGTAGAGCTGAAAGTGCAAAACGATGATCTGGTACTCCTTATCAAAGAAACTGGCGATACCCTCATCGTAGATGAGTACTTTGATACAACTGCGGCTGAGATTGAAGCGATCCGCTTTGCTGACGGTACCAAGTGGGATGCAGAGAAAATCTTTGAACTGAGCCACCCGATCCATCGACTCACCGGCACGGAAGGAAGTGATACACTCCAGGGACATGAATTCATCGACTGGATTAACGGCCTGGGTGGGGATGACATCCTTACGGGCGAAAGCGGCGATGATCAATTGCAAGGTGACGCAGGTCGGGATAAACTGTATGGCGGCCAAGGAGCAGACGTGCTTGACGGCGGCAGTGAAGACGACCAACTGTACGGTGGAGCAGGTAATGACACGTATCTCTTTAAGAAGGGGGATGGTGTCGATATCATCAACGACCACGACAGCTATTCCGGTGGTAACGATATCCTTAAGCTGACGGATATCCTGCCGACTGAGGTGCAAGTAACACGCAACAGTGACGATCTGGAGATCACCGTTGCTGACTCTGCCGATAAAGTCATCGTCAGGAACTACTTCCTTGATGACACCTACGAGGTAGAGCGCATCTCATTTACTGACGGTACAACTTGGCAAGCAGAAGACATCAACGAACTGCTCAGCCAACCGCCTTCCGGGGAAACGACACCTCCGGCCACAGGCGAGACCCAGCCGTCTACTGAAGAGGCCACACCTGCGGCCACAGGAATCACTTCGGCAGCTAGCTTTACTGCCCAAGTCGAAACCCAAGTCCATCAGCTCATTCAAGCGATGGTATCATTTGATACGAAGAGCGCAATGGGGGAAAGCGATCTGATCCGACTGGACGATCATAACCCATTTGTGATCCTTGCGCCAAGCTACAACCGCTTCTTTGACAAAGCATAATCTGTAACATTTACATGCTTTACGATCCCTCGTTCCACAACCCCGCATATCAGACGGTCCCGTATCGGATACCAGCGGTATGCGGGGTTTGTATGCGAGGGGATAACCGTATCTAAACGAATGGAGAGAATGTTTATGGCTGAATTAGCCACAAATCTGAATCAAGCACCGATAGACACCGGTCTTCATTGCCTCATGATGATTGCCAAATACAACGGCATCAGGATTGATCCGGAACAAGTTCGACACACTTTTGCCGTAGATGCCGAAGGGATGACTACACTTGATATCCTTCGGGCAGCAAAAGACCTTGGAATGAAAGCAAAGGAAGCAATCGTTCCATTTCAACGCCTATCCAAATTACGTCTGCCTGCCATTGTACAATTGACAGACGGTACATATACCATACTTGCAAAAATAGAGGGGCAACAGGTCCTGCTGTTTAACCCCATACAGGGTAAACCGCTTTCCATCCATCAAGAAGAATTTACCAGGCAGTGGACAGGCTCCATTATCCTGTTCGTGCAAAAGGCTAATGAACAAACCGAGCAAAAATTCGGACTCAAATGGTTTTTTCCAGTCATGTGGAAGTATAAAAAAGCATTGTCCGAAGTCTTGTTGGCTTCCTTGCTCTTGCAAATTCTTGGCATCTTGTCACCAATTATGACCCAGGTGATCATTGATAAAGTACTGGTTCACCAAAGCTTAAGTACATTGAATGTCCTCGCATTTGCCATGGTCATGATCATCTTGACCGAAGCAATCTTGGGAATCTCCCGTACGTATGTGTTTACTCACACCACCAGCAAACTTGATGTCATCCTTGGTGCCCGCCTGTTTCAACACTTGGTTAAACTTCCGTTGCGCTATTTTGAAGTCAGAAGGATTGGGGATACCATCGCACGGGTCAAAGAATTGGAAAACATCCGTCGCTTTATCACCGGAACGCCCCTTACTTCCGTACTTGACGTGATGTTCATCGTCGTCTACATCGCGGTGATGTTTTTATACAGTTCGACACTCACATGGGTAATTCTCGGCACGCTCCCATTGTTTGTCCTGCTTTCAGCGATTGTCACACCGCTACTCCGTAACCGACTGAAGGAAAAATTTAACCGTGGCGCAGAATCGCAGGCGTACCTCGTGGAGACAGTCTCCGGCATGCAAACCGTTAAATCTTTTTCCCTAGAGCCACGCATCCAAAAAAAATGGGAAGACTTGCTCGCTCGTTACATCAAGTCAAATTTCTCTACGGCCTTGCTCTCCGGTACGGCAGGTTCAATCGGCCAGGTAATACAACGTGGTTCATATCTGGTGATTCTGTATACTGGGGCTCAACTCGTGATGGACGGCTCGTTGACAGTGGGCCAACTGATCGCTTTCCAAATTTTTGCCAGCCGTGTAAGTGAACCGGTTCTGCGTCTCGTTCACATTTGGCAGGACTTCCAACAGACGGCGGTCTCACTTGAACGTCTGGGCGATATCTTTCATACAAAGCCTGAGCTAACTCTCTCGGCCAAAGTCCGATTGCCCGGCATCAAAGGTCATGTGCGTTTTGACCACGTTACATTCCGCTATAATCCTGACGGTCCTGAGATTATCCGAAATATGACATTTGATATCGCTCCCGGCATGATGGTCGGTATCGTAGGGCGAAGCGGTTCAGGAAAAAGCACGATTTCCAAGCTGTTACAGCGTCTGTATGTAGCCGAATCAGGCAAAATTCTAGTAGATGGTGTCGATATCTCCACAGCCGATCCGGCATGGCTGCGCCGTCAAATCGGAGTGGTACTGCAGGAAAGCTTCTTATTTAATGCAACCATCCGTGAAAATATCTCGATCCACACTCCGTCAGCCAGCATGGAGGATATCGTGAAGGCTGCCGAACTGGCCGGTGCTCATCAATTCATCATTGAGCTTCCCAACGGTTACGACACGATGGTAGGGGAGCATGGCATAGGTCTTTCCGGGGGCCAACGCCAGCGGATTGCTATCGCACGAGCGTTATTGCTTAATCCCAAAATACTGATCTTCGATGAAGCGACCTCAGCGCTTGATTATGAATCCGAACGTATCATCCATCAGAATCTGCATCGAATCTGTCAGGGTCGTACCGTATTTATCATTTCTCACCGTTTATCCATCCTCAGAGGCGCTCACAGGATTATGGTAATCGACAGTGGAAAACTTGTCGAGCAGGGGACTCATGCCGATCTTCTCACCCGAAAAGGGCTCTATCACTATCTGTACACCCAGCAGGAAGGGGGAATCTAGTTTGAAATGGTTTCGCCGGGACACCTTGGAATATGAGTTTCTCCCTTCAGCGTTGGAAATCGAGCAGACCCCGCCGTCTCCTCTGGGAAGCTTGACGATCTGGGTAATCTTTGTATTGATCACAGGAACTATTCTCTGGTCCTATTTCGCCATGGTCGATGAGGTGGTAGCTGCCCGGGGCAAAATTGTCGCAGACGGACGAGTGAAAGTAATCCAACCGCTGGAGGAAGGGATCATCCGCAACATTCACGTCACCGAAGGACAGTCAGTTAACAAAGGGGATCTGTTGGTAGAGTTGGATTCCACAGTAAAACAGGCCGAGGTTGCCAACTACGAAAAGATGCTGACCACAGCCCGTTTAGAAAAAGAGATGCTCACCGCGATGCTCGCCAATCAAGACATTGCACAGGTTATGAATAAAAAATCGGCATTCGACAAGAAACTGGTCGATCTGCAGTTCAAACTGCTTCAGACCCGTCAACTTCAATACCAGGCCCAACAAGAGCAATTGCAGCACGCCATCCGCGAGGCAGATACCCAAATCAGCCTCGCTCAGACACAACTGTCAAAATTACATCAACGCAATCAACAATTGGAGAAACAACTGGCCGACTTGCTCCGCGCATCCAAAGCACCTGGCACTACCATCACGCAAGAGATCATCACAGCAAAAGACAAAGAACTCCAAATAGCCAAGAGTGAATGGGAGAACCAGAAACTTCAAGTCGAACTGGCCGAACGCCAAAAAAAGGAGGCGGAAGTAAACTTACGTACGTTTGAGAATGAAAAACGTCAAATATTGCTCAATGAAATCCTAGACAAAGAAAAAACCATCACAATGGCGCAAAATGAATTAGTTAAAGCCCAAAAGCAATACGAGTTGCAGTCCCTGTATGCTCCCGATGACGGGATTATCCTCAGCCTTAGCACGACCACAACGGGGGGAGTCGTTACACCGGCCCAACAGGTTGTCACCCTTGTCCCCAAGAACACACCGTTGATCGTCGAAGCTAACATCAAGAATCAAGACATCGGCTTCGTAAAAGAGGGAATGGAGACCGAGATTAAGTTGGATACGTTTCCGTTTCAAAAATACGGGATGCTTAAAGGAAAAATCTCCTCAATTAGCCCTGACGCTTACGAGGACCCAGCATTAGGTGCTGTTTACAAAATGAAGATTCAACTAGATACCTCTAGCCTGCTTGTAAACGGCCAAGCAATTCCCTTACGACCTGGAATGAGCCTGACCGTTGAGGCAAAGACAGGAAAAAAACGTATTATTGAATTTTTCTTGGCGCCTATTCTGAAATCGTTGAACGAGAGTTTGCGCATGCGTTAAGGCGTTTGTCCGGAATCTAATGAGGTCAGTATACCTGTCCTCTTTTTTTTTAGCATTCATGAACCTTTTACCAACGTAAGGCCCGAAAGGCCTCTGTTGTTTTTGAGCGGACTTCCAGCACATTTGACGACAAAATAGGATTGACAGGAATTGGCGGTTTGTGGAACAATAATCCTGCTAACTAAACGTTCATTTAGGGAAACGCATGTTCTGATTTCCCCGGAAAGGAGGCGGCCCATTGTCGGATAAGCAGACGACAGATCGTCGGCAGATGTTGAAAAATGCCGCCATCAAACTTGCCTGTCGATGCGGATACGAACGAACAACCATCAAGGAGATCGCCAAAGAGTGCGGGGTAACGGTGGGGGTGATCTACCATTATTTCGCCAGCAAGGAAGAACTGTTTCGGGAAGCGTTGGCCGATCACTTTCCCGATTACGTCATCCTGGTTCCCGAGACGGCGAAGCTGCCGATCGAAGAAGCGATGATCAGGATGGCGACCGTGCTGTTGGACAATTTGCGCAAGCGCGGCGACGTGATGACCGTGATCAACGCGGAGAGCGTCCGCAACCCGGAAATCCTGAGCCTGTTCAGCCAGGTGGTGACGCAGATCAGGAACTTGATGAGCGCGTTTCTTGAGGAAAAGATGGCGGCCGGCGAGATTGCCCGGCGAGACCCTCGATTGCTCGTCAATCTGTTTTTTGGCCATTTCTTCACCGCGTTTTACCACAAGGAGCGGCTGGGGTTTGACTTTTTGCCCGAGCTGGATGAAGCGTTTATCAGACAAAGCGTCAAATTGATGTTAGCAGGATGGAGACAGGAGGATTGTTAAGTGAGAGCGAACAAGCATTTTTCGGCGCGTAACACATTGTTGCTCATGGCCGTCAGTGTCGCGGTAGCCGTAGCCTTGGCCGGTTGCTCCGCCACCACCGGAGCCGTCGCGTCCGCACAAAAAGTGGTCGTGCAGGAAGCGGGCCAATCCGATCTGAAAAAAGCCAGGATGGCGGTGGGCCGTGTCATGGGCGACACCGAGTCGGCCGTCATGTCCAAGATTGCCGGACGTGCGGTCAAGGTGCTGGCGGACATCGGCCAGGAAGTAAAGGCGGGCGAACCGTTGGTGATTCTCGACGACAAGGATTACACCGTGGCGTTGAACCAGGCGGAGGCCACCTTGCGCGGCGCGCAGGCGAGACTGGCCGACGCGCAAAACGGAACGCGGGCCCAGCAGTTTGCGCAAATCGCCGAGAAATTGCAGTCGGCCAAGGCGGCGCTGGATAACGCCAAGTCCAATCTGGACCGGGTGCAGGCGCTGTTCGACCAAGGTGCCGTTCCGCAGTCGCAACTGGACGCGGCCAAACTGGCGCACACCCAGGCGCAGTCCGCCTATCAGCAGGTGCTGCAGGAACAGAGCCTGGCTAAGGAAGGCGCGACCAAGGAAACGCTGGAGAGCCTGCGGGCAGCGGTGCAACAGGCCCAGGCGGCGGTAGACCTCGCCAGACTGAACAAGGAAAATACGGTGATCACCGCGCCGATTTCCGGCAAGATCGCGACGCAAAACATCCACGTCGGCGAGACCGTGGCACCCGGTGTGCCGCTGTTGACCATCGTCAGCCGCGTCCCGGTTGTGGAAGCGTACATCCCGGAAGATACGATCAACAGCATCAAGGTGGGCCAAACGCTGAAAGTCCGCATCGGTCAGGTGTCGTCGGAGCCGTTTGACGCGAAAGTTCTGGCCATTTCCCCGATTTCCAATCCGACGAGCAAAGAATACCCGATCAAACTGGGGCTGCCGGGCGACCCCAACCAGTGGAAATCCGGCATGTACGCAGAAGTGACCCTGCCGGAGCAGAAACGAGACACCATCGTCGTTCCGTTTGACGCCATCGTCAAACAAGGGAACCAACGGCTGGTGATGGTGACCGACGGCAAAAAAGCGATCGCACGTCCGGTCGTCACTGGCACATCCGACGGCAGCAACGTGGAGATTTTAAGCGGGCTTACGCCGGGCGACAAGGTGATCATCGTCGGCCAGGATCAGGTCAAAGACGGCGATCCCGTTCAGATCTACTATGAGGAGGGGAAAGGGAAATGAAAAAGAAAATCGGTTTGCTCATCCTCTCTCTCGTGGTTCTCGGCGCCGGCGGTTACGGCGTCAAAAGCTATCTGGATTCGATCCGGTATGTCACCACAGACGATGCCCGCATCGACGGCGATCTGGTAAAAGTCTCCCCGGAGATCGCCGGACGGGTGACGGAGCTTCGGGTCAAAGAAGGGGATGCCGTGGAAGCGGGCGAGACGCTGGCTCGGCTGGAGGAGAAAAACACCTCCCTGCAAAACCGCGACGCGGCACTGGTCAAGGCGCCAGGCGCGGGCGTGGTCGTCAAGAAATTCGTCTCCGTAGGCGAGAACGTGTCGCCGGGACAGCGCGTGTTCCTGCTGGCAAACCTGGATGACCTGTACGTCTCCGCCCGTATCGAAGAGACGAAGATCAGCCGGGTGAAAGTGGGCGAACCGGTGACGGTGAACGTCGATGCCTATCCGAACCATCCGCTCCGGGGGATCGTGGAGCAGATCGGGCTCGCGTCGGACAGCACGTACTCGCTTCTGCCGACGTCCAACGCGTCCGGGAACTACATCAAGGTGACCCAGCGGATTCCGATCAAGATCAAAATTCTCGACCGGGAAGGACTGCAACTGTTGCCGGGGATGAACGCCGTGGTCAATATCTCGACCGGGGGATGACGCCATGCGAGCCAAACGATTGATCGTCCTGATCCTTTCCCTTTATGTGGCGGCAAGCGGCGGCATCTCGTTGTACTACTGGCTGCAACACGAACATTATGTCAAGACCGACAACGCCCGAACCAATGTGGACGTCGCCCTTCTGAAGGCTCCCGCCGCAGGTAGCATCATCGAGCTTGACGTGCGCGAGAACCAGCAAGTGCGTGCCAATGAAGTCATCGGGTACATGCAGGCAGGACCTGTGTCCTCCACACCCGGAGCGAGAATTCCGCTGCTCGCGCCGAAGAGCGGCTACGTGCTTCGCGTCGGCGTCAACGAGCGGGAAGTGGTGACGGCAGGCCAACCGCTGGCGGCTGTCGCCGATCTGGGCTCGGCCTACGTGGAGGCCCATCTCATGGAAAAAGAGGCGAGCCGGGTGCGTGTGGGACAGACCGTGGACGTCTATCTGGACACCTACGGCGGCCAGGCATTCAAGGGGATTGTCTCCCGGATGGAAAACGTTACGGTGAAGGAAACCTGGCCGATTGTTTCCCTCGTTTCGTCCAAGGAGCCTCGGGAAGAACAATTGGTGTCTGTGCGCATTCAGGTGCCGGACACCCCGTTGGTTCCGGGAACCGGCGCCGAGGTGGCCATCCATGTAAGGGGGGAATCCGATGGTGTCTTCTGAAGAACGCAAAGCTCCCGGCGTCGTCACCACGACACTGATCATCGTCATCGGGACGTTTATGGCCATTCTGGATACGTCCATCCTGAACGTCGCCCTGCCGAAACTGATGGTGTTGTTCAGCGTTGACACCAAGCAAATCGAATGGGTGTTGACCGCCTACATGCTGGTATCGGGCGCGATTATCCCGATTACCACCTACCTGGGAGAACGGTTCGGCTACCGGCGGGTGTATGTCTGGTCGGTCGGCAGTTTTACCGCCGGTTCGCTGTTATGCGGAATGGCCTGGAACAACCCCAGCCTCGTCGCCTTCCGCGTCATCCAGGGGATCGGCGGCGGGTTGATCATGCCGGTGGGCGCGGCCTTGATGTTCCGGTTTATCCCCCGGGAAAAAATGGGGACGGCGATGGGGATTTTCGGCTTGTCGATGGCGATGGCGCCGTCCATTGGCCCCACCCTGGGCGGGCTGATTGTGGAAGAGTACAGTTGGCGCTGGCTGTTCATGATCAACGTGCCGATCGGGATCATCAGCATCTTCTTGTGCCAAATGCTCCTGCCGGAGACCCAGCGGCGCAACATGGGAAGCTTCGACTTCTGGGGGCTGATCCTGTCGTCCGGCAGCGCGTTCCTGTATCTCCTAGCGCTGGCTGAAGGTGAAAACTGGGGGTGGGGTTCCTACACGATCGTCATGCTCCTGGTGACGGCCACGGCGATGCTCGCACTGTTGATCGTGGTGGAACTGAATCACCCGGAGCCGATGCTCGACTTGCGGCTGTTCAAGCACCGGCGCTTTTCCTACAGCGTGGTGCTCACTAGCGGCTTGTTCATCGCGATGATTACCGGGGTGGTGCTCATCCCCATCTACCTCCAGTCGATCCGCGGGTATTCGGCGATCCAGACCGGTTTGTTGATGATGCCGCAGGCGATCGCCATGGGGCTTTCCATGCCGATCTCCGGCAAGCTGTTTGACAAGATCGGGGCCCGGCCGCTGGTGATGGTGGGCATTCCGCTGATTTTGTACAGCACGTACGAGTTGCACACCCTGTCCATCGACACGCCGGCCAGTGTCATCAGCACATTGCTCGTCTTTCGGGGCATCGGCATGGGCCTGACAATGATGCCGATCAACACCGCCGGGGTGAACGGCATGTCGCCGATGAAAGCGGGCGCTGGTACGGCCATGAGCACCCTGATCCGCAGCGTCGCCGGTTCGATCGGGCTGGCGCTCACCACCGTGTTGTTGGAGAACCGGCAGGTCTTGCACCAGCACCGGATGGCAGAGGAGTTGAACGTCTTTCATCCAAGCTGGACGGTGATGCAGCAAAACGCCGTCGGCCTGCTGTCCGTGGCGGGAGACACTTCAGCCGGTTCACAGGTCGCGCTCACGCTGATGCAAAACCAGGTTCAGGCCCAGGCGGCCACCTGGGCCATCGGCGACGTGTTTTTCTTCTTCTCGTTCGTGATTATCGCCATGGCGCCGCTCGGTCTTCTGTTCAAAAAAGAAGAACAGTCCAAATCCAAGACCAAGACCGAACAGCCGGTGTTTGCCGAGTAACGAAAACAACCCGTACCGCGTGTCGGCGGTGCGGGTTGTCCTGTTTGTAACGGGGTGTTTTCTTTGCTAGCCCTGCGGAGCGTACATGAGCGCCCGTTCCAGGGTGATGCGGTTCTTTTCGCTGATCTCGGCCCGACGCGGAATCGGCGGAAAGGGGGTGACGTCGTCAAACAGGTGCGTCGGCAACGGCAAAGGGCTCTCGGGTTGCCAGCGGGTTGTCCACTCCGCCGGCAGCGGCCCATCGCTGAGCGATTGGTCGGTCATTTCGCTCCACAACAGCGTCCACGCGCGCGGGACGACTCGCCAAATATCGTATCCGCCTCCGCCGACCGCGATCCACCGTCCGCCGCACAGCTCATGGGCCAGTTGGTGAGCCAGCCGGGGGATGGCCTGGTAGATGCGCATCGAGCAGGAGAGATGCGTCAGCGGGTCGTAGGCGTGGGCGTCGCAGCCATTCTGGGTCAGGATCACGTCCGGTTTGAAGCCGCGCGCCACCGCCGGGAGCAGGGCGTGGTACACCTCAAGGAACGACTCGTCCTCTGTAAAGGCATCCAGCGGGACGTTTACGGAAAAGCCATAGCCGATTCCCTCGCCGCGCTCGGTGAGATTGCCGGTGCCGGGGAACAGGTATTTGCCGGTTTCGTGGATGGAAACTGTCAGAACATTCGGATCATCGTAAAAAGCCCATTGCACCCCGTCGCCGTGATGGGCGTCCGTGTCGACGTACAGCACACGGGCATCCCAGTGTTTGCGCAGGTAGGCAATCGCTATCGAGCAATCGTTGTAGACGCAAAACCCGGACGCCCTGCCGCGAAACGCGTGGTGCAAGCCGCCTGCGGGATTGAACGCGTGGTCCGCCTCGCCGTTCATCACCAGATCGACCGCCTGTAGCGTGCCGCCGACGATCAGCGCCGTGGCTTCGTGCATCTGCAAAAAACAGGGGACATCCTCCGTGCCCAGTCCGAAGCTGGCCGCTTGCGGCAGTTCCGTCTCGCTGTGCCCCTGGGCACGCACGATGTCGATGTAGCGCTGGTCGTGGACGAGCGCGATCTCCTCGTCGCTCGCCACTCGCGGGGCGACAATGTCTTCCTCCGTCACCAGCCCGTAGGCTGTCATCAGGTCATGTGTGAGGAGCAACCGGCGCTGGTTGAACGGATGTTCCTCGTGAAAGTAGTATTTCGTGTATTCCGGCGAATAGATGAAACGGGAGCGGCGGCTCAAGAGGAGCTCCCTCCTTCGATCGGATCGATCACCTTGAAGCCTTTTTCCGCCAGCAAGTGCTCGACGGGGCGCGGGTCGATCGTGGTGACGCGGAACACCAGGTTTTTCTTCCCCGGCACTTCGCTTGGATACACGATGACGCTGGATACGTTCACCTGCGCTTCCTTGAATACGTCGCTTACTTCAGCCAGCATGCCGATGCGGTCGTCCACTTCCACTTCGATGTGCGAACTGGGACGGTTGACGCCGAACAGTTCGACCAACCGATTCAGAATGTCCGATTCGGTGACGATGCCCACCAGTCTGCCGTCCTCGACCACCGGAAGCGAGCCGACCTTGTAGTCGTAGATCAGTTTGGCCGCGTCTTCGATGAAGTCGAGCGGATGGGCGGTGATCACGTCCCGGTGCATGATTTCCTTGATCGGCTTTTTCAGCACCTCGCTGTCGTCTTCGTGGCGGGCGAGACAAGAGGGCAGCGCGTCGCGCATGTCGCGGTCGGAGATGATGCCCACCAGCTTGCCCGCGTCCAGCACGGGGAGATGGCGAATCCGGTTGCCTTGCAAAAGATCCAGTCCTTCACCGATGGTGGTATCGGGGGTTACGGTGACGACGCGTCTTCGCATGATTTGCTCGATGCGCATGAAATAGCCTCCTTCCACTAGTATAGAAAACGATTCTGGAAACGCATGCCGTCAAAGGCGGTGACGCTTTCGGGCGGCACGCGCTTGCCGATGCGGGCCATCAGACAGTTGGCGGGATGCGAACATATCTCCGGATCGTCGGTGGCCATCCAGACCAGACCGGCGCTTTGCATCAGTTTCTCCATCGCTTTGCGGTACTGCCACACGTCCAGTCCCGTTCCTCTCAAATCCCAGTGCCAGTAATATTCGGTGGTGATGACGATGTAATCCTCCATGGCGTCGTCCATAAACGCCACTTCCAGCATCGCCTTGCCCACCCCGCCGTTGCGCACCTTGTGAGAGACCTCGATCGCCCCCAGTTCCAGCAAGTCGTCCAATTTCGCCTGGGACCACCGTTCCAGCGGATCGGGGTGGAGGAAGGTCACATAGCCCAGCACCCATTCTCCTTCGCGCGCAATGATGATGCGTCCCTCGGGCAGCGCCGCGATTTCCACCAGGGCGGCCTGTTGCTCTTCGGGGACGCGAAACGCCTTCAGTCCCTCGTCAAAGCGCATCGCGGCCAGGCGTTCCGGCTCCACCGGTCCCTCAATGATCAGGTTCCGTCCGTTTACGTGCATGTCTTTGCAATGGTAACGCTTGATGTGAATCATCAGGTGATGTCACCCCGCTTCCTTTGCGATTTGATTTTTACCATTATACCGTAAAGCGCCGCCGCGATGCTTGGCGCATCCGCAAGGTTCATCAACCTGTCACGATCCAAAAATCCGCCGCCCAAAACAAACCCCGTCATGCGTTGGCGTGACGGGGTGCGAGGCGACGTCTACCGGGCGTGTTCCGCGCTCACTTTGGAAGAGCGGGGCGACTCGCCGTAGCTGTTGACGGCGGTGACAGCATACACGCCTTTGGATTCGGCCGTCTTGTGTTCGTATATCGGCTGGGCCACCGTGTCCAACAGTTCGAAGGCGGAAGAGCCGTCGCGGCTGTAGTAGATGTTGTAGGCGATCACCTGCTCCTCGCCCGGATTGGCGGCCCAACTCAGTTTGTATCCGCCGGCGGTCTTGGCGATGGACACTTTTTTCGGAGCGGACGGGGTGCCGGTTTGCGGCGACTGGGTAGATGGGCCCGTGTCGTCTTCGCCGCCGGACTGCGGCGACGCTCCCGGCTCTTGCGCCGGAGCGCCGTCTGACGGCGTCGGCTGCTGCCAGACGCCGGAACCCGACGAGGCGACGGCGGAGGGCGGCGACTCCAGCCCGGTGATGTCGACGGCGGTAACGTAGTAGGCCGCTTCTCCCGCACCGCTCGCGGTGTCGGTGTAGGAAGTGACCGACGGGTCTTTTACGGTTGCCAGCTTGACGAATCCGCTGTTGACGCCGGCGCGGTACACGCGGTAACCGGCCAGATCCGGCTCGCCTCCCGCCGTCCAGGTGAGCGTCACCTGTTTCCCGCTCTGGGTCAGCTTGAGCGTGCCCGGCGGCGCGGGCGGACCGCTTTTTTCGGAACGCGGGTCTTCCTTCGCCGGCAAGCGTTGCTCCCAGTCGAGCGGCCGCGTCGCCGCTTTTTTGTTTTTGTCCAGAATCTGCTCCGCCGTGACCTGCGACGGGTCCTTACTGCGGAAAAAGACGCCTTCGTCGACAAGGTCGTCGGGTGTGCCTTGTTTGGCCAGATAGCGGACACCGTTGTAGGTGACCACTCGCGCTTTTTGGTGCGAGTCGTCCGTTTTGGTCGGCACAAACTGACGGTTGAACAGGTCGGTGATCAAGTGGCCGGTCTGTTTGGACAACTCGCTCGGCAACAACCCCGATTTGCTGTCCACCGTCAGCGTGACGATGCCGTCCGGCTTCTCGAACCGGGCGGAGGATGGGGAGAGGGACGGTTTTAGCGCCATCAGTTCTTTCATCACTTTGCCCCAAATCTGCTGCGGACGGCTCTTTTCCGAATCGGGCAGCGGGTGCGGCTCGTCATAGCCGATCCAGACCCCCATCGATACCTCCGGCGTGTAGCCGACAAACCACAGGTCGTTGGAGTTGTTGGTCGTACCCGTCTTGCCGGCGATGTCGACGTTGCGCGGGATGTACCGGCGAACGGCGGTCCCGGTCCCTTCGTTGACCACCGTGCGCATCATGTCGGTGATCAGGTAGGCGGTCTGTTCGCTGAAGACCGGCACCGGCTGCACCGTGTGCCTGTAGACCACTTTGCCCTGGCTGTCCTCGATCCGGTCGATCATGTAGGCGTCGATGAACGCGCCGCGGTTGGCAAACGTGGCGTAGGCGTTGGTGATCTCTTCGGCGGTCAGCCCGTACGCCAGCCCGCCGATGACGCCGGTGGCGGCATGGTCGTCGCTTTCCACCAGAGTGGTGACGCCCATTTTCTTCACGTACTCCAGCGCCGTTTTGATCCCCACCCGAAGATAGGTCTTGATGGCGGGGACGTTCCAGGACATCCGCAACGCTTCGCGGGCGCTTACCATGCCGTGGTACTGCCTGTCCCAGTTGAGCGGCAGATGGCTGCCTGTCTGGCCGTCCGCCAGCATCAGCGGCGAATCGTCGATCGGCGTCGCCGGTTGCAGGTACCCCAGTTCAAACGCCGGCGCGTAGGCGGCCAACGGTTTCATCGACGAACCCGGCTGGCGCGGAACGGTGGCGTGGTTGACCTGTTCGACGTTGAAGTCGCGGCCGCCGATCATGCCGAGGATGGCGCCGGTCTTGTTCTGGATCAGCATTGAGCCTACCTGTTCCGGCGCGTCCTTGATCTGCTCCGTCTTCCCGTTCGTCCGCTGGACGGTGTAGCTGGCGTTGGGGCCGAAGTTTTTCGGGTCGGAGGCGATCTGTTCCATGATCCGGTTGACGTCCTTGTCGATCGTCGTGTAGATGTGGTACCCGTTGCGCAGAATCTCCCGGCGCTTGTCCTCGATGAGCTGGCGGTACTCGTTGGAACTGATCATCGACTTGTCCCGTCCTTCTTGCGCCAGTTGCTGGTCGAGCAGCGCTTTGGCGGCGCGCTCCTCGATTTCCATCATCAGGTACGGATGTTCCGAATAGGCGCGGCGGGCCGGTTTGGCCAGGCGTGCCTTCAGGTCGGTGTTGAGCGCCTGGTCATACTCCTGACGGGAGATGTACTGGTTCTCGAGCATCCGGTCCAGCACGGTTTTTTGCCGTTCCTTGCCGCGTTCGTACCCTTCCGCGGTAAACGGCGAGTACGTGAGCGGGCTTTGCACCATCCCGGCGATGTACGAAGCCTCCGCGAGCGTCAAATCCTTGACGTCCTTGTCGAAAATCCCCTTGGCAGCCGCTTGTACCCCGTAGATGTTGGAGCCATTGGCGCTTTTTCCGAAGTAGACTTCGTTCAGGTACGCCTCCAGGATCTGGTCTTTGGAAAACATCCGTTCAATCCGCAGGGCGTTGAAAATTTCCCGCGCCTTGCGCTCGTGGCTCACTTCGCGCGACAGGATCGTCAGCTTGACCAGTTGCTGGGTCAACGTGCTCCCCCCGGTGACGATCGGCTGATGGGTCAGCTCCTGCAGGGCGCCGCGCAGCGTGGACTGGAACACCACTCCGTGATGCTCGTAAAAATACTTGTCCTCGGTGGCGATGAGCGCATTGATCAAATAAGGCGAAACCTCCGATTTTTTCACCAGCCGCCGGTCCTCTTCGGCGCGCAACTGACCGATCAGCGAACCGTCGTTGTAGTAGGCGAAACCGGTCAGGGCATTGCTGAAAATTTTCTGGTGAATCTCGTCATAGCTGCGCACGGGCTCGTCCTTGACCAGCGCAGCCACGTATCCGGTGACAGCTCCACCGGCGAGCAAGGCGCCCATCCCGAGCAACAAAAGCACGATTTGCAGCGCGAGGATCGCAGGATGCTTCCTGCTCCCGCGCCGGCGCTTTCGTTTAGGCGGTTGGGCGGCAGGCGTATGGTTGTTCTCCATGTGTGTCCGTCCCCCTTAACATTTCAGTCCAATTATACCATAGTCGGGAAAGCGCAACCATCCGTCCGGTTCCGGCCAGTCTTTCGTGAGTTGACACAGGCGGGCGGTTGTGGTAAGTATAAAACGATATGAATAGCGGAAACGAGGCGAGGAAAGACGACAGTAGCGGGGAAGCGCGGCTTGAAGAGAGCTGGTGGCAGGTGCGAACCAGTACCGCAGCCTTGGCGAAGTACACGTCTGGAGCCTGTCGGGGCGACCCGAACGGATCAGGCCGTTATCCTGTCGAGGGAGAGAAAAGGGCATGCTTTTCTCTAACTAGGGTGGTACCGCGAGTCAATCTCGTCCCTATGAGGGGCGGGATTTTTTTGTACCGCAAATCAGCACCGAACAAGGAGAGTGGAAGAGATGAACACAGCAGAAACCGCAGAAAAACGCGCACTTACAGACGAACAGCGCCGGGAAGTGGAGCGGCAGCTCGCCATCATCCGCCGCGGCGTCGCGGAAATCATTCCGGAGGAAGACTTGCGGCGCAAGCTGGAGCGCTTCGTCGTCGAGGGAATCCCGCTTCGGGTGAAACTGGGGCTTGACCCGTCGGCGCCCGACATTCACGTCGGCCATACGGTGGTTCTGCAAAAACTGCGCCAATTCCAGGAGCTGGGACACATCGTCCAACTCGTCATCGGCGACTTTACCGGACGAATCGGCGATCCCACGGGCAAATCGGAGACGCGCAAGCAGTTGACCGAAGAGCAGGTGAAGGCCAACGCGCAAAGCTATGTGGAACAGTTTGGCAAAATCCTTGACGCGAGCAAAATGGAAGTGAGCTACAACTCCACCTGGCTGGCGCCGATGACCTTCGCTGACGTGGTCAGCCTGGCCGCCAAGACGACGGTCGCGAGGATGCTGGAGCGCGACGACTTCGAGAAGCGCTACAACAACAAACAGCCGATCTCGCTGCACGAGTTTTTCTATCCGCTGATGCAAGGGTACGATTCGGTCGCCCTGAAAAGCGACGTGGAACTGGGCGGGACCGACCAGAAGTTCAACCTGTTGATGGGCCGCAACCTGCAAAAAGAGTTCGGCCAGGAACAGCAGGTGATCCTGATGATGCCGATTCTCGAAGGGCTGGACGGCGTACAGAAGATGTCCAAAAGCCTGGGCAACTACATCGGCATCAACGAACCGCCGTACGAGATCTACGGCAAGACGATGTCCGTGCCGGACGAGCTGATGCTGAAATACTACGAACTGGCCACCGACATCACGCTGGAGGAACTGGAACAATTAAAGAGCGGACTCGCCGACGGCTCGATTCACCCGCGCGACGCCAAGATGCGCCTGGCCCGGACGTTTGTGCGCATGTTCCACGGCGAACAGGCCGCCGAAGAGGCGGAACAGCACTTCAAAACCGTCTTCCAGCAGCGTGCCCTGCCGACCGACATCCCGGAAGTGGCGCTTGCGGCGAGCGCCTGCGAAAACGGACAGGCCAACATCGTCAACCTGGTGTTCGACCTGAAGCTCGTGGAGAGCAAAGGGGAGGCGCGCCGCATGGTACAACAGGGAGCGGTCAAGGTCAACGAGGAAAAAGTGGCCGACATCAACAGCGTCATCGACATCACAGACGGCATGGTCGTACAGGTGGGCAAGCGCAAGTTCGCCAGAGTGCGGCTCCAACCGTGACCAACAGCCCCGCGCCGTGTGCGCGGGGCTTTGGCATAGACTTATGAAGGTAGAGGAGGCTGTTACGTGAAACCGTTAGTTGCCGCGTATGCCGAAGGGTATCAACGCATCGCCGCCGCCGTGGAAGGATTGTCCGACGAATTGCTGTCGTTTCGGCCGGCTCCCGGCTCCTGGAGCATTCGGGAGATCGTCGTCCATTTGACCGACGCCGAAATCGTCGGCATCCACCGGATGAAAAAAGTGCTGTCCGAACGAAACCCGCTGCTCACCGCGTTTGACCAGGACGCCTGGGCGAATTCGCTTGCGTACGCCGAGCAGGACTGGCGCCAGCACCTCGCGCTGTTCAAACTGCTGCGGGAGAGCTTCCTTCCAGTCTTGAACAGCTTGACGGACGAGCAGTTCGCCCGCACCGGGGTGCACAACGAAGCCGGCAAGCTCACACTGGAAAACCTGTTGCAAAACTACGTCAACCACGTCAACGACCACCTCAAACAGATCGAGCGCGTCAAGGACGCCTACCGTAAACAGAAGAAATAAGACAAAGGACGGAGTGATTCCGTCCTTTGTCACCGGGAGTTATGGTCATCACAGACAAACTGAACGTCGAGCAGAGGGGAATTGATCTCGGTGTACCCGCACCGCATGCTGTTGGACGAGAGCAGGGCCTGTGAAAAAGCGACCTTGGGCAAATACCCAAGGTCGCTTCGCAACGACGAAGCCGGAGGGGGTTCCTCCGGCTTTCGCACATTAACGGCTGTAGAACTCGACGATCAGTTTTTCGTTGATTTCCGCCGGCATCTCTTCGCGGTCAGGCAGGCGGGTGTAGGTGCCTTCCATTGCGTTGTCGTTGAAGGAGATGTAGTTCGGCAGGAAGTTGCGGTTTTCCAGCGAGTCTTTGATGATCGCCAGGTTGCGGGATTTCTCGCGCACGCTGATCACGTCACCCGGTTGCACGCGGTAGGAAGGAATGTTTACCTTCTTGCCGTTGACCAGGAAGTGACCGTGGCTTACCAGTTGGCGAGCCGCCGGACGGGTAGGTGCGAAGCCCATGCGGTATACCAAGTTGTCCAGGCGGGATTCCAGCAGTTTCATGAAGTTTTCGCCGACGACGCCAGCCATTTTGGAGGCTTGCTCAAAGGTGCGGCGGAATTGTTTTTCACTTACACCAAACATGTGGCGCAGTTTTTGCTTCTCTTGCAACTGGATGCCGTACTCGCTCAGCTTGCGGCGGTTGTGGCCGTGCTGACCCGGCGGGTAGTTGCGCTTGATGTCTTTTCCGGTGCCGTCGAGAGAGATGCCCAGACGACGAGCCAATTTGTGGCGAGGACCAGTGTAACGAGCCATGAATTCAGTCTCCTTTTGTGTGGGATTCGCAGGTGTTTACTTCCAAAAGGCTAGTTCCATCTTTACCTACACGACCTTCGGACGGTAGCGTTTCCGCATCGTGCTCCTCATGGGTGATTCCAGCCGCTGCCCATAAGGGATGGAACTAAAGAGGGTGACCTCCTGTTTTTACCTGCAATCAATGCTACCCTGTGGCACATACACTCTATATTATAGGCTCTCGATGCCGAATGTCAAGAGATGGGGCTCTGGTTTCTTGCCGTTGATTCAGCCTTTGTACAGGGGCAACTGCTGTTCGCTCAGTTCGGCCCGTTTCTCCAGGAAGCGGGAGAACGCCACGGCCGCGTCGGCACGGGAGACGCTTTTGCCCGGGTGGAACTGCCGGCCTTGGACCGGCATGATGTCAAGCGCGGTGACGATCGCGATCGCGCCTCGGTGTTTCACGCCGTTAATGTCCGTCAGGTTGCTGGCGAACAGAGAGTCGTAGCCGGACAGCTTTCTGTAGCCCAGCGCGCGCACGAACATGTCGGCCAACTCTTCGCGGGTGATCGTCTCGTCAAGATTGATCGTCTTTTGCGATTTGTCGATCAGCCCCCGGTCGACCGCCTCTTCCACGTAAGCAAAATACGGCGAGGAATCGCTCACGTTGCTGAACGAAGCTTTCCGGTTCGCGTACATCTCCGGGGAGAAGTAGCCTTGGTTGATCGCCAGCACCATCATCTGGATCAGTTCGCCGCGCGTCATCTGCCTGTCGGGCATCAGCTTGCCGTCCACCAGCGGGAACGCGTCGTACTCGTACATCAGCATCAGTTCTCTTTCCGCAGGATGGCCGACGATATCGGTTGGCACCGGTTTGTGCAGGACGACCGGTTTTCCGGTCTCCTGGCTGACCCATTCGCCGGTGACGGCATGGTAAGCGTATTGCTGCGTTGCCGGCGTGATGGTCGCCCGATAGACCATCCTGGTTTTGCGCGGGGTGTCGACGGGGCTTTTCTCCCGGCCGTATTCATCCACCAACGGTTCTGGCACGCAAACCAGTTCAATCTCCGCTTCGCCCAACCAGGCGTCGATCGCTTCCTGTGGCGACTTGTGCGCCGGGGTCTGGCTCGGGTACTTCTCCGGCCCCATGTCGACATTGTAGTAGGCGAGTTCGCCGGTTTGCGTGTTGAAAGTGACATGGACGCTGCCGGTCGCCGCCATGATGCCGTTGACGAAGCGCTGGAAGCGGTATTCGACACGGAAGGGCGGCAAATAGTTTTGCCCTTCAGAGGAGCCGACCAGGTACAACTGGGAAGCCATCGTCGGTGTCAGGCGGCGCACCGCTTCCAACGCTTTCGCCTTCAGTTGATCCGAGGGAAGTGTCTTGGCGTTCTCCTTGGTCATCGGGTAGTTGTAGTCGTTGCCGTAGCTGAGGATGTCGCCCGTCTTGGCGTCCAGGGCGACGTACACGTTGCGCCGCTCCTCCGGTTTGCCCGACTTCTCGAATTGCAGGTCCCAGAGGGTGCGCTTGCCGCGGTAGTCGTTTTCATGATAGTAGGCCCCTTTCAGTTCGTAGGCGGCCGGAATGTTCAAGAGCTTGCGGGCGAATGAGACGGCCTCGTTCTGGTTCATCGCTTCGCCGTTGCGCAGCGCCGCAAGCGGCTTGTTTGAGACCGGCAGGTAAGACGAGGCGTCCTTGCGCGGGGTGAGTGTTGTCGTCAGCGGATTGCCGGTTTCCGCGTCCAGGTAGAATTCAAACGGATTGCGATAGACCAGCGTCGCTTCCTGGCCCTCGTCGCCGCGTCCCTTGTTCCACGGGACCATGTACGCGGGTTTGGCCTGGGCGGCGGCGCGGAACAGTTCGGCGGCCTTTTCCTTTGGCAGGATGGTTTTCGGCTTGACCAGGTTCAGCTTGTCGTTCCAGTTAAGCTGGTAGTTGGTCACCTTGCCGGCGTCGTTGACGGTGATCTCGATGGTGTTGTCGAGAACCATCACGTCGTCCTGCACGCGGATGAAACGGAAGAAATAGGAAGAGTTAGGGGCAAGCGGTGTCCTTTGCGGCGGCATGTCCCGCGAATACAGCCGGACGGCGTTGACTTTGGACGGAGCCGTCTGCGCCAGGAACTGTTCCGCCACTTTTTGCGCTTCGTCGCGGGTCAGCCGTTGGGCGACCGGGACGGGAGCGGACGAGTAGCTGTAGTTGTTGTAGGCAGTGATTTCGCCGCTGTCCGCATGGATCGAGACGCCGATCGAAGGGCCTGCCGGTTCGCCGTCCGGATTTTTCTTCACCCACTCGAAAGACCACTCCGGGAACGGCCGCCACTGATCTCCCGCACGGAAGAAGGTGTTGGTAAGCTCCATTCCCTCGGGAAGCTGGACGAACCGCTTGGCAATCGACAGGGCGGCTTCCTTGGACAACTTGGCGTTCGTCGGCTGGGACGCGGCGGCCGTGCCGCTCGCCGGTTGCTTCGTCACCGGTGCCGGTGCGGCCAGCGCGGGGGATACCGGCATCAAAAGCGAGGCGGACAAAAGAAAAACACACGAGCGTTTGACGATCGGATGCATGAAATGTCCTCCCTTTCCAGGAAAGTATCGGTCTGTTCAATCCATCTGACGCCCTTCGCGTGATGCGCGTTTCACGCTGGCGACATCTCTTTTGCCGCTTTGGCGGGAAAAGAAGTGAGCATAGAGCAAAGATTCTGGCATGATACGTGTTCATCCTATATAATGGTGAATGTATGGGGAAAGAAAGGGGGACGTCGGGATGAATACGACCCTCTATTTCATTCGACACGGCGAAACCGAGTGGAACCGGCTGCGGCGCATTCAGGGACACAGCGACACAAAACTGAGTCCGCTCGGTGTCAAACAGGCGGAGCGGTTGGCAGCCCACCTCGCCGCGCGCCGTTTTTCCGCCGTGTACACAAGCGATTTGAAACGAGCGCACGATACGGCACGGCGGCTGGCCGATGCGGCCGGCAGCCCCTTATATACCTTGCCCTCCCTGAGGGAACGCTGCTACGGGGAGTGGGAAGGACTTACTTATGAGGAAATACGCGCCCGTTTTCAGGAGGAGGACGAGGCGCTGTACGGGATTGAATCGTTTGAAGCGATGCAACAGCGGGCCATGGAATGTTTGACCGGTTTGGCGCTGGCGCACCCGGGCGAAACGATTGCCGCGATAAGTCACGGGGGCTTGATCAATTCGTTTTTGCATCTGGTTACCGACGGAAAGCTGGGGACGGGCGTCACCCGTATCGACAATACGGGGATCTGTGTGCTTGTGTTTCGGAACGGGCAATGGGAAGTCGAGAAAGTGAACGCTGTCGGTCATCTGGAAGATTTCCCTCCCACGGACAGATGAGCAATCGGAGATTGAAAAAAGGAAGAGGGAGTTTTCGTGGCTATTAATAGACAAATGTTGGGAAAATTAGAAACTGTCTTTATGTATATGGCCCACTTTTTTTTGTCCACCTGGCCAGAAAATCGCCCGGGAATCCTTTTTTTGACTGACTCTTCAGGCGGTTTGCTCCAGCTTGTTCCCCTGCAAGCGGGGCAAACGTGGACGCCGCTCGCATGTCCGTTGCACACCGGGGAAGACGCGGGAGCCCACCTGCAGTCGATTGTTTCCCAAGCGATTGCGACCAGGGAGACCGTTATCGACAAGGGAGCGGACGGTACGGCCGACGCCGCCTGGGCGATCGTTCCCCTGAAGGAAAAGGACGGCCGGGTCAGAGCCACCATTGGCCTCGCGATCCCCAAGGAGACGATCGACTTTGACCTGGCCTCGTTCGTCAAAGGAATGGAGCCGCTCATCCTGATGGGCTACGACGCCTACATCCATCACGCCACGAGCGAAATCGTCATGAACGCCAACCGTCACGAAAGCGCCAGGGAGCTTTTGAAGAGCGTGATCCAGCAGGTGGCCGGGATCATCAGCAAAGGGTACTGTTCCGCTGTGAGACTGGACGCGAAGGGCTTCCTGGTTCCGCAAGAGCGCATGACCACCGAGAGCGCGGACAAGGGAGCGGAGCAGATCGGACAAATCGCCCAGCGGTTTGTCGGGCAGGCGGTGACGCCGATGACCGGTGATGACAATCGTCTCGTCGTCTATCCGATCACCTGTGAGGGCAAACCGCTGTTTGCGCTGTTTTTGCACTTGCCGCCTGTACAGTCCGACTGCTTTTACGACGAACGGGATATCGCCTTTTTGCAGGAGACTGGCGAGAAAATCAGCTACGCGTTGCAACGGGCGATCATCGCCGACGAGATTCGCCGGGAAGCGCAGAAAAAAGAGCTGTTGTACGAACTGACGAAAAAAATCCAGGCGTCCATCGATGTCAATGACGTGTTGGCGGAAATCATGAAAAGCATCGGCCAACTGTATCCCTACTTCGAGGCGGAGCTGTACCTGACCGTGGACACCAACACGTCGTTGCCGGTCAAGCAACTGTCGTTTCAGTCCGGGCAAAACGACGAGTACAGTTGCCGGGCGTATATGGAAGGCAAACTGACGATCGGCACCCAGGAAAAGCACGGCAAGGTGGTCAGCATCGTCGCCGCTCCGCTCTTGGGCAAGCAGGGGATCTACGGCGTACTGGAACTGACGGCCAGAGAACTGGTGACGGTAAGCGAGAACGAGGCCGACTACATCTCGATTCTCGCCGAAACGGCAGGGACCGCGTTTGAAAACGCGCAACTGTACCAGCAGTCGCGCAACCTGATCAGGGAGTTGCGCCTGATCAACCAGATGGCGCAGCAGCTTAACCGCAGCCTGAATCTGGATGAAATCCTCCAGTTTGTGACCAAGATGCTGCTCGACACCTTCGAGGCCGAGTATTGCGCGATCTTAAGCCGGGTGACGGAAGAGGAGCTGATCGTCCTGTCCTCGTCCAATGCCGACGACGTGGGCAAGATTGTGTTGGCCGCCGAGCGGCCGATTGCCGATGTGCTCAAGGACAAACAAGCGGTCATCCTGGCGCATCCCAGCACGGAGACGATGCCGTTTTCGCTCGCTCCGTTCGCGTCCCTGATGGCGGTTCCGCTGCTTCGGGAGTCGGAGGTGACCGGTGTGCTGTTGGTGCTCGATTCCCGCCGCCACTTTTTCAGCTTCGACGACTTCAAGCTGCTGGAGATCTTCGGGCAACATACCAGTTTGGCCGTGACCAATGCGCTGCTTCACAGCGAAATGGAACGGATGGTCATCACCGACAACCTGACCGGCCTGTACGCCCGGCGTTATCTCAACCAGCAAGTGCAGTTGTCCCTGGAGAAGGACGGCTTCGGGTCGCTGATCCTGATAGACATCGACTACTTCAAAAAGATAAACGACACGTATGGTCACCAGATGGGGGACGAGGTGCTGATCCAGGTGGCCAACCTGATCAAGCAAAACATCCGCGACAGCGACATCGCGGCGCGCTGGGGCGGAGAAGAGCTGGCAATCTACCTGCCGCGGGTGGACACCCCGACGGCGGCCAACATCGCCGAGCGCATCCGCAAGTGCGTGGAAAACGAGACGATGCCGAAAGTGACGATCTCATGCGGCGTGGCCAAGTGGGATCGGGAACATCACCAGAATCTGAGCGTCGAGACGCTCTTTCATCACGCTGACATCGCCCTCTACGACGCGAAGAAGCGAGGGCGGAACCAGGTCAGACTGGCGTAGACGATTAGATGTGCACAGGGCGCCTGTTTCGGGTGCCCTTTCCGTTACTGGAAACGAACTGGAAGTATGTTGAGGCGCCGATGCCGGACGGGTCTGTTGCGTCCGGCGGTGTGCCGTGAACACGGACGGAGGGAGAAACTATGGAGAGCAACCGACAAAACCCGACACAACCAGCGAAAGAAGTGGCACGCGACGTTTATCAACTGCCAATACCGACGCCGTTTTCCGTCGGAGCGGTCAACGTCTATCTGATTGAGGGGGAGCGGCTGACGCTGGTGGACGTGGGGCCGTACACGCCGGAAGCGTGGGAGGCGTTGCATGAGGGCTTGCGCGCGGCAGGGTTTCGGCTTGAGGACGTGCAACAGGTGGTGTTGACCCACCACCACGTCGATCACTGCGGACAGTTGGAGCGCGTGCGCCAGGCGATCAACGTCCCGTGCTATGCCCACCCGTTGGCCGTGCCGTACGTGGAGTGGGAGCAGGGGTTCCTCGCGTTTCACGACCAGTTTTTCCTCGACCTGTATCGGGAAAGCGGCGTGCCTGAGGAGCGGCTTGCGGTCGTGCAGAAGTATCACCAACTGATGAGGACCTTTTCGCAGCCGTCGCGGATTGACGCCGCACTCAAGCACGAAGCGGAGGTGCCGGGCCTCGCAGACTGGCAGGTGCTCTACACCCCCGGCCATTCGCAAAGCCACCTGTCGCTCTACCGGGCAAAGGACCGCGTGATGGTGGCGGGCGATCACATCATCAAGCACATTTCCTCCAACGCGTTTATCGAGCCGCCGCGCGACCGCTCGCGCACCCGGCCGCTCACCCTGGTGCAGTACCGGACCGCCTTGCAGATGTGCGCCGACATGGAGATCGACCTGATTCTCAGCGGCCACGGCGAGCCAATCCCCAATCACCGGGAGCTGATCGCGGGCCGGTTGCAACGCAACTGGGAGCGGACCGGCACGTTGCGCCGCCTGCTGCGGGACGGCGCGAAAACCGCGTATGAACTGTCGGCGCTTTTGTTCCCGTCCCTGTACGAAAAGGAAATGCCGCTTACGCTCTCGGAAACGCTGGGCCACATTGATCTGTTGGCCATCCTGCATCAAGTGGAGATCAAGGAAAAGGACGGCGTCTTGTACTATTCCTTGTAATCAGCGGAATAACCTGCCTGCTCCCCGGACACCCTAACGGGGAACAGGAGGGAGACGGTATGAAACAGATTCGCAGGTTCTGTCTGCTGGTATTGTCCTTCATGGCAGTGGTTGGCTGTCAGGCGTCGGAGACCAGGCAGGGGGCGGCGGCCAAGTACGCCGCTGTCCGCGACCGTTTTTTCGCGCAGGACAGCTTCTCCTTTCACGGCCGCACGAAACTGTTGACCGCAAGCGCCGCCAACGCCAATGCCGTCCATTTTTCCGGCCAGGTGCAGGGAAAAGACGTCTATCTCAACGTCAAGCTGTCGTTTCCCGACGCCAAGCGGGTGGATACGCTGTCGCTTTTGTCCAAGGGGCCGCAGTTGTACGCCAAGCTGAGCGGCGATACGGCCTGGCAGCCCGTTCACCATCAGGATGTTTCGCTGCAACAGGAGTTTCTAAACTGGAACCCGCTGTTCGGCTTTCGGCAGATGGACGAGATGAAAGCCAACGTGCTCCCGCTGCGTGACGCGGTAACAGACGACAACCTGGAAGCCGTCCGCGTGGTGCTCGATTCCAACAAGCTGAAGGCGTGGCTCGCCCAGCAGATGAAAGAGCAGGTAGGGGGGCGGATCCAGGCCGCGCGGGCGCCCCGGCTGAAAGCGGCCATGTCGTTGTCCGATCAAGGGTGGCGCGAACTGGAGCAGGGGGCGAGGGTGCAGGCGGCAAGGACACGCGAGGAGATCGACGAGATCATCGACCACATGGAGCTCGAAGCGGAATACACGCTGTTTTACGACCGCGTCAGCCTGTTGCCGACCCAAACCGTGATGGCCATCCGTTCCGCCTACACGCTCGACGGCCAGCGGGTGCACGAGCACACCGAAATCGAGACCTTCCTGCAAAACTACGGTCAGCGCTATCAGCTTCCCGTGCCGGCGGGAGCAATCGGGCGGCCTGCCCCGGCGAAGCCGCCCGCTTTGACCCGGCCGTGACGGACGCATCGGTTGCGTCATGCGATACATCCCGCCTCACGGTTGCTGTGGGGCGGGGTGTGTTCTCCATGTTTCCAGGCGGTACGACCGGGATCGCGTTTCACGTCGAAGGATGGACAACATGTAAGGGAATGGTTTCCGAATGCTCCCCGGTCTCGTCCGTCCATGTCAGTGTGATGCTTACATGTTGAAACAGAGTCGATAACTCGTCGTCGGTCATGCCGGGCCCGATTGTAATCAAATCGTTGTTGGGCACGTCAGTAAACAGCTTGAATAGCTGATGATTATTGATTTTTTCCAGGTCAAGACTCTTGAGATTGCCGCCAGGTTTACTTGTCCCGATGACAGCTTCATAATGAAGGGATTGGACGGTTGCTTGACTTGTTTTTTGGATTTTCCCTATATACAGCACTCCAGTCCCATTAAACTGGGATTGATCAGGGGCGATTTCTAAAACGGCTTCCCAGTTTTCACCGTTTCCTTTTAAAGTATATTTCCAGTCATTCGTCGAACAACCTGAAAAAAACAGGATTATGGCAAACAGGATAACAATCCGCTTGCTACTCTTGTGTATATATCCCAAGAACCTCGCCTCCTGTCCGATCAACATCCATGTCCCCGTCAGCCTGGACGTGGCTAGCGCCGTTTTTCCTTTCATTTGAATGATATCACCAACAGGAAAAAGACAAAACAAAATTTTCCCATTTTGGTTATTTCCTCTCTAACGAACTTGCGTTCCCGTTTCTGGCAAAAGAGATAAAAGTCGACGGAAGACGAAAAAGTTTTGTCGAATAATCCCAGATGGAATGCTTTTTTTGGAAGAAAAACTGTACTATAATAAATGGGATCTTTCCTTTTATCCGGAGGTGACCGGGTGAAAAAAGCGTTGATACCGCTTTTCGCCATCTTGCTCATCGGGCTCATGTTGACGCAGACGCAGTTGGGCACCGTGCTTCGAACCGGTAATTTGGACACAATTGCCGCATACATACAATCGTTTGGCTGGCTCGCCGTGATCATCAGCGGCGTGGTTGTCGCGTTGCAGACGTTTTTTCCGTTCATTCCGTTCTTTTTGATCGCGGGCGTCAACGTCATCGTGTTCGGAGCAGTGGGTGGCGTCTTGGTCACCTGGCTGTCAGCCGTGACGGGAGCATGTCTCAGCTTCCTGTTGGCTCGCTACGTCGCCTACGACTGGGCGCAGGCCAGGGTAGGACAGCTTCCGTTTTTTCAAAAGTTGAATGCGCAAGCCAGCCGCCGGGGGTTCCAGATCATCTTGATGGCCCGGTTGATCCCGGTGATACCGTCCGGGATGATCAATCTCGCGGCCGGGTTGTCACCGATCCGTTTCTCCGCGTTTCTTTTGGCTACGTTCATCGGTAAACTGCCGATTACGCTGTTTGAGTCTGTTCTCGGCCATGACCTGCTTAATATTCGCACGCATACCGGCCGTTTCTTTGCCATGCTCGCCGTCCTGGGATTGTTGATGTGGGGCGGTTCCAAGCTCGCCAAGGTGGAGGAACCCCAACCTGCCTCCTCGGCGGCGGACGATTCCAAGGAGGAGGAATCATGATCAAGCAGTTGGCGGAACAAAGCGGCAAGTCGATTGACCCGACGAAGATGCGGATTTTGACTGCGGCGGCCAAATTGTTTGACGCCCAGGGATTTGACGGCACGACGGTTCGCCAGATCGCTGAGGCGGCACAGGTGAACCTCGCCTTGATTTCCTACCATTTTCGCGGCAAACGGGGCGTTCTGGAGGTCCTGATTGCCAGCTATTACGAGACGTTTTTCCGCTTGCTGGACGAGCAGCAAGTCCGATTTCAATCGCTTTCGCCGATGGACAAGCTGGCGGCGATCGTGCGGTTGTACGTGTTTTTCCAGCGGGATCACGCCGAGGTGACCCGGCTGATTCAGCGCGAACTGAGCGTCGAATCGATGCTGGCGCGCGAAGTGATGACCGTCTACATTCAGCGGTGGAAGCACGGATTCGCCACCGCGATCGAAGAAGGCATCGCCAGCGGTCAGTTCCGGCCTGCGGCGGTGGATCAGGTGCTTTTGGCGATGACCAGCCTGCTGATCTATCCGTACCTGAATCCGCAGTCCGTCCGGGAGGTGTATTTTCTCGAACCGGGTTCCGACGAGTTTTGTGAATGGCTCGTCGAGTCGACCGTGCAATTGCTGCGCTCTTTGCTTGTCTCAGCGCCGCCGCAGGAGAAGTAAGCAGTAAAAAAGGGGTTGTCAACTGTGAAGAAAACGATGTGGATACTCGGCCTTGCCGGTTTCCTGTGCTTGTCCCAGACAGCGTGGGCCGCTCCTTTTCCGGCGAAAACAGACGCTGTGGTGCAGGATCAGCAGGGCTTGTTGAAACAAGACGAACAAAAACAGTTTGACGAGTTCGTCAAACAATATCCCGACGATTCGTACAAGGTGGTCGTGGTGGAGAGCGTGCAGCCGGAAGCGCAGACGGCTGATGAATACGCCCGCAAGCTGTACGACAATTACAACTTGCCCGACAATACCCTGATGATCGTGCTCGATGCCAGCACGCTGCAACTCGGGGTGTATCCCGGTCAGGCGCTGCAGGCCAAAGGCGTCACCATGGACTTGTTGCACGACAAAATCTCGTTTTACTATGAGCCCTTTCGCAACCAGAAGCAGTACCTGAAAGGAATCGAGTCGTTCATTACGGAGGTGCACGCCGAAGAGGCGCGTCTGGCGAGCGGGAAAGGAGCCGCCGACGCCGGCGGTTCGGCAGCCCCTGCGGCACAGGAGAAGGCCGCCGAGGACGAGTCTTTCTGGTCGCAGATCCCATGGTGGTTGTACGTCGGCCTGTTGGCGTTTCTCGCCTTGATCGTCGTGATCTCCTACCTGTATGTGCGCCGCCGCCAGATGTTTGGCGAGGTGGACGATCTGGAAGACTGGAAGGACGAAGTGGTTGAGAAAATCCAGTTGATCGAGGTGGAAAAACCCTTGCGCCGCGCCACCGGCCGGACGGAGGAACACTACTCCGAACTGGCCAATCGCAAGGAAAACATGCTTAGGGTACGCATTCCCGACGTGGAAATGATGATCCTTGAGGCGGAGGAGGCTGTCGACCGGTTCCGCTTCGAGATGGCTCGCGGCCTGCTCGCGGAAGGGCGGGACATTCTCGTTGAAATCGAAAAAGAACTGGCCGAACTGAAGGCGGATTCGACCAAAGTGGTGCAGGCCAAAAAAGAGAACAAGGTCGTGCTGCCGGAGATCGGCAAACAGGTGGAACAGGTGGAGCGCAAGCTGACCAATCTGCGCCTGGAGTACGGCTTGTCGTTCCACGAGTTGAAGCAGAAACTGGACCAGGTGGAGCACATGCGCGACCAGGTCAAGACTGCGCTTGCCGCCGGGGACGACGTCAAGGCGTACGAACTTACCCTCGCCGCCCAGCAAACCCTGAAAGAGTTGGGCGGGTCGCTGGAGCGGATTCCCGCCTTGGTCACCGCCGTACAAAAAGAGATGCCCCACGAACTGAAGCAACTGGAAAACGATATCGCCAGCGCCCTTGGCGACGGTTACGACTTGAGTGTAAGCTATCTGGACGCGGCGCTGCTGCAGGCCCGACAAATCCTGCAGGCTGCCCGCAACGCGCTGGAGGAAGGGGATCTTGCGCTAATCGAAACCCATCGCAGAGCGTTCGAGGTGCAGATCGACAGCGCGTATCAAAACATGGAAGAGACGGTGCTCAGCCGCCAGCAAGTCGCTGCGTCGGCCGGAGCGATCGTGGACGACGCGGCACCGGGAGCGTCTGCGCCCGTACCTGGTGACGCCGCGCCTGCCTCTGAGGAACCGGCCGCAGAGGAAGCTGGAGCAGCGGAATCAGAGGTAGCGGAACGATCCGGCGTTGTTGACGCTTCCGACGACGCGCCGAATGAGTCAGAACCTGCCGACGCGGACGCTTCCCGCGAATCCACGGCTGACGCGGAACGGATGGACCCTGGTCTTTTGCATGCCGGAGCGGCCGCTATCGGAGCTGTCGCATCGCCTTATCCAGGCGGCGGGTTGGCGGGCGAATCGGACGCCCAGTCTCCTGATCGATCCACCGGTGGCGACGATTTGACAACGCCTGTTGGCGCGTCCGGAACGACCGAGGAAGAGCGCAGCCTGTTGTGGGGCCATGCGGAGACGTCCCGAACCGACGAACCCCGCACGTCTGCCTCCGATCCGCTGCCAGCGGGACAAGTCTCGCCGCTGGCTGGACCAGCATCCGGCGGCGAGGCAGAGCACCCCGATTCGTCCGAAGAAGTGGAATACGAACTGGTCATTCCCAAACCTCCGGCGCTGGACGGATGGTCAAAGCAGGAGGCTGCGCCGCGCGAACTGTGCATCGAGAGCGAAGAAGACGCGCTCGACGAGATGGAACGCATCTCGGGAGCGCTCGTACGCATCCGCCAGAAAGTGAAACGCAGCTACCTGCCGGGCGTCCCGGACGAGTTGAAGGTTTCCTTTGAACAGGTGGTGCAATCGCTCGGGCGCGTCAAGTTCATCATGGAGCGGCACAGATACGACCTGGACGAAGTAGCCGAACTGTTGAAAGAGGCAAGCGAGTTGCTCACCGAGACGGAAAAGCTGGCCGAGTCGATCATTTCCACCTGCCAACTGGCCGAAGGCGCGATCCAGTACACCAACCGCTATCGCCGCCAGAACAGGCAGGTGAACGAACTGCTCGGCCGGGCGGAACAGGCCTTCCGCCAATTGCGTTTCAGCGAGGCCTTGCAACTGGCGGAAGAAGCGCGGCTGATCGTCGAAGGCGACGAGCGGGAGCCGCTGAGCGGAAGCCGCTGGATGTTGCGGCGCAAAAAGAAAGGAGTCGGCTCCTGATGCCGACGTTCCTGCCGCTGTTTCTGATCGCCGTCGGTGTACTCGTCATGCTGCAACCCCGCACCCAGCGCTGGCAGCGCCGTCTCTCCGCTCATTTCCGCGGTGACGAACGCCGCATCAAGCAACGTGCCAACACCTTTTTCCTGCTCGGTTTCGCCTTTATCCTGGCGGGATTGGCTCTTTTGTATCGGATCAGCATGACATAAGAGACGCCCCTCGTCGTGAGGGGCGTTTCGTTTACCGTGCGGCCAGGCAGTTGCCTGGTCGCTGGTGATGTATGATCATTTGCCCAAAAACGAATTCAGCATCCAGACGTGCTTTTCCAGGCTGGAGTGAATCGCCAATAACATATCTCCCGTTGTTTCGTCATGTACCGATTCCGCGGCGTTCATCCCTTCTTTCAATTCGCCGATGATTTGCTTAAAATCATTGACCGTGGATTGAACCATCTGTTCAGCGGTTTCATTTCCGGAAGCTTCCTGTACGGACGCCAATTGCAAACATCCGCTCATGGTTGCGACGGGTTTTCCGCCTAGCGCCAGCAATCGTTCCGCCAATTCATCAATGTGTAGAGCCGCTTCGTTGTACAATTCCTCGAATTTGGTGTGGAGTGTAAAAAACTGTTGCCCTTTTACGTACCAATGATAATTGTGCAGTTTGACGTATAAGACGGTCCAGTTCGCGACTTGCTTGTTCAGGATATCGGTCAGATTCATGTCAGCACCTCTTTCGGCATGGTTTTTCACGTTTAGTATCCCACAGATTCTGAAAGGATTCCGGTCTGTTGGCAAAGTTCGTTTTCCCAAACGAGACTGTCGATCATTTTCTTCGGCAAAGAACGGGGCAGTGCGGAGAGCTCGCTTCATTTTGCTTTTTTCGCGTATTGAAACAGTTCGTTCACGCTTGAAATGACTTGTTCATCCGGGATGTAATACACACCATGGATCTGATTGGGATGAAACTCGAATACTTTGGTTTCCCCTTCATACAAAGCAACCCAATAGATCCAGCCGCTTCTCGGTTCTTGGTTAGGGTCGGGAACAAAGCGAATGGTTTTCATCAAATCAAGCCATCGGGCAATTGTTGCTTTATCGGTGATGGTTCTTACTTCACCTGTGCTCCCGCTCCTTATGGTCAACGCATCCACTTTTGTCAAATCGCCACGATAAAGCTCAGTGAATCGCACAGGTTTAAGATCGATAGGTTTTTCCGGTTGACTTCCGCAAGCTGTAAGAAATGCGAAATTCAATGCAAGAATGAGTAACATCTTGTGCACATATACCAAATCCCCCCTTCTCTCAATTATATAATTTATATAATTAGACGCAATTGTTCATCAATTCGTTTCGTGAGCAGAAGCTGGCTCCCTTTCTTTTACAGTCCGTCAGAAGAACAGGTAGGATAATAGAAAAAAAGCGAGCGCCGCTTGCACGACGCTCCAAGAGATAAAGGGAGTAGAGGTGTGAGAATCAGCAACCCACTACTTTAGGGGGAGTAGGGTTCTGAAACGCTCTTCGAGGATGAAGAGCACCTGGATTTCATTTTACCCCGTTTGGACAGGCTTCAAACAAATTTCCACCTGAAATGGAATAAAATTTTGCGGCGGGGCTGTCAGTGGGGCTCCAAGGAGGAGGCACTTGCTGTGCATACACGCGGCGAAGACGGGGGGAGACTAGCCTAGACTGGCGATGAAAGGAGAATGGTGATGACAGAACGCAACCGGGAAGAAGAGATTCTCGATCTGCAAGAAGTGGGGGCGTACGCCACGAAACACAAGCCCGAGCAGGATGAGGGGCCGCTGCTTCAAGAGGAAGCTAAACAGGAGCCGAGGCGCATCGAAGCGTCCGCTGACCGGGCGCAGTAATTGCGCGATCGTGCGGGGCCGGACCCGTCGCCAAACGAAAAGCCAGTCCCTTTTTCCGCGTGACGGAGCGGCGAAAGGGACTGGCTTTTTAGGGTGTTGGTTGTTGGTTGCGGCGCTGGGCCAGAGCCAGACGGGCACTGTGCGTGCCGGCGACGTGGCCGGAGGCGAACGCGATGGTAATGTTGTAGCCGCCGGTGTGGGCGTGCACGTCCATCACTTCACCGGCGAAAAACAGGCCGGGCATCAGCTTGGACTGCATGGTGGCGGGATCGATCTCCTTGACGCTGACACCGCCGCCGGTGATGAACGCCTCCTGAAGCGAAAGCGTGCCGGTAATGGTCAGCGGAAGCGCTTTGACCAGTTGAGCAAACCGGGTCCACTGTTTCTTGGAGACGTGGCTTGCGGCGGTGTCTTCGGCGATCTCGGCCTCTTCGAGCAACAACGGGATGAGCCGCTCGGGCAAAAAACCTTTGATCGCGTTCTTGGCCGTTTTCTTCGGTTGAGACTCCAGAAGTTTCCAGCTCTCCGCGAAGACGTCGTCGACGCTTTTGGCGGGCATCACGTCCAGGGTGAGCAAAAGCGGCGTGTCGCCCGTTTTCCGCCGGGTGACGGAGACATAGTGGCCCATCCGCAAGGCGGCCGGACCGGATAGGCCGAAGTGGGTGAAAATCATGTCGCCGTCCTGGGTGGAGACTTTTTTACCCTTGGGGTTGTACAACGTCAGCTCAATGTCGCGCAGCGAGAGCCCTTGCAGCCGTCTTTCGCGGATAAACGGATCGCTTGCGACCAGCGGCACCTCGGTGGGGTAAAGGTCGGTGATCGTGTGTCCGGCCTCGCGCGCCCACGCGTATCCGTCCCCGGTGGAGCCGGTCTGCGGAACGGAGCAGCCGCCGACGGCGATGATCACACACGGCGCGTCCAGACATTCGCCTGATTTCAGCCGAACGCCGCAGCAGTGTCCGTTTTCGTAGCGGACGCGCTCGACCGGACTGTTGAGACGAATCTGGACGCCTTGCCGTTTGATGTGGTTGATCAGCGCGTTGGCCACGGTGATCGCCTTGTCGGTTATGGGAAACATCCGGCCGCGGTCTTCTTCTTTCAGCTTCACGCCCAACTGCTCGAAAAAGCGGATGATGTCTTGGTTGCTGAACTGGGCGAACGCGCTGTACATGAACCGGCCGTTTCCGGGCATTTGCTTGATCAGTTCGTCCAGTTCCTTGGCGTTGGTCACATTGCAGCGGCCGCCCCCGGAGATGATCAGCTTGCGCCCCAGCTTCTCCCCTTTTTCCACGAGGCAGACGCTGGCTCCCTCGCGAGCGGCGGCGGAACTGGCCATCAGTCCGGCGGGGCCGCCGCCGATTACGATGACGTCAAAACGGTTGTTCATATGATCGTACCTTCCTTGGTCTGTTGATCATGTAGCCCCAGTGTACCATGCAACGGTCCGGCGGGAAAAGCGGAGCGGTACGGACGGGAGGACGACTGGGGTGTGGGATCGAATACGGCAGGAGATAGACGGCATACTATCCGTAATCAGGAAATGAATGGATCACCATATTTTCGCGCAACGGGGTGTAACCGACATGGAAAGGAAAGGGCGTACGTCTGCACTGGTTTTGTCCACGGCGGCGATGATTGTCTGTTTTGCCGTCTGGGCGGTTTTTTCGCCGTTGGCCAACACGCTGCAAAAGCTGTACGGGTTAAGTTCCACCGAGAAAAGCATGCTGGTCGCGACACCGGTATTGCTGGGGTCGTTGATGCGGATTCCGCTGGGAATTTTCACCGACCGGTTTGGCGGGCGAAAGGTGTATACCTTGCTCATGCTGTTTTTGATCCTGCCGATGACGGCTGCCGGATTTGCCCATTCGTACGGAGCGCTGTTGTTTTGGGCATTTTTCATCGGGATGGCGGGAACTTCGTTTGCCATCGCGATCGCCTATGTCTCCCGCTGGTATCCGCCGGAGCAACAGGGGGTGGTCCTTGGGTTGACCGGCATGGGCAACCTGGGTACGGCGGTGGCCGGGTTTGCCTTGCCGACGATTGCCGAGCGCTACAGCATCTCCTGGGCTTTCTGGAGTCTGGCTGTCGCCGTTGGCGTCATGGCGGTGCTGTTTTGGCTGACCACGCGCGATCTGCCCAAACCGGCGGAAGTGAAGACGTTTCGATCGGCGTTGTCAGTGCTAAAGGAGAGACGGGTGTGGGTGCTGTCGCTGTTCTACTTTTTGACGTTTGGCGGCTTTGTCTCGTTTAGCCTCTACCTGCCCACGCTGTTGCAGGACTTGTTCGGGCTGACGCCGGTGGACGCCGGATTTCGTGCCGCCGGGTTCGTCCTGCTGGCTACCTTTATGCGCCCGGTTGGCGGCTATCTGGCGGATCGGACGGGGGCCAGCCGGGTGTTGCTGGTGTTGTTCGTCGGGGTGTTGATCGGGGCGTTGCTGCTCGCGTTTCTCACCCGCAGCATCGTCTTTTTCAGTCTGGCGTCGCTCGGGATCGCGTTTCTCGTCGGAGCGGGGAACGGGGCGGTGTTCAAACTGGTGCCGGAGGTGGCCCCGGCCAATACCGGAGCGGTGACGGGCGTGGTCGGGGCGGCCGGGGGGATCGGCGGGTTCTTCCCGCCAATCGTGCTCGGGGCCGTGCGCGACTTCACCGGGAGTTACTTTTACGGATTCGTGCTTTTGGCGGCGTTTACGTTTGTCTGTATCCTGGTTCATCTCGCCGAAGTCGCCCCGGGGCGGGCATCCAAAACAGTAGCGGACGTAAGAAGCCCCTTCCCGTTTCGCCGCAAGGAAAAGGACCCGGGAAAATAAAACGCCGTTACTTGTAGGTCTCGCTGGCCAGCGTGCACGTATCCAGCCGCTTGCGGTATACGTCGTAACCGATGCCCGGAGCGGTCGGGACGCGGATGAAGCCGTTCTCCACCTGCACCGCCGGTTCGATGATGTCTTCGTCCCAGTACCGATCCGATCCGGATGTGTCTCCGGGGAGGGTGAAGCCGGGCAAGGTGGTGATTGCCACATTGTGGGCGCGGCCGACGCCGGACTCCAGCATGCCGCCGCACCACACCGGCACACCTCGCTTTTGACACAGGTCGTGAATCCGTTTGGCGTGGCTCAAGCCCCCGACGCGTCCCACCTTGATATTGATGATCCGGCCGCTGCCCAAATCGAGGGCTTTGCGGGCGTCTTCGACGGTGTGGATACTCTCGTCCAGGCAGATGGGGGTGGACAGTTGGCGCTGCAGCACCGCGTGATCGACGATGTCGTCGTGGGCCAGCGGTTGCTCGATCATCATCAAGCCGTACTCGTCCAATTGTTTCAACAGTTCGACGTCTTCCAGCGTGTAGGCGGAGTTGGCGTCGGCCATCAACGGAATGTCGCCAAACGCGCGGCGAATGGCGGCAATCACCTCCACGTCGAAGCCGGGCTTGATTTTTACCTTGATCCGTTGGTATCCATGGGCGAGGTAGCGCTCCACTTGCTTCAGCATGGCGGTCACGTCCGGTTGAATCCCGATGCTGACGCCGACGGGAATCGCTGTTTTTTCTCCGCCTATTGCCCGGGAAAGCGACAGGCGCTCCCGTTTGGCCCAGACGTCCCAGATGGCCCCTTCCAACGCCGCCTTGGCCATCTGGTTGCGCCGGATGGGGGCAAACAGTGCGTTTGCGTCGTCCGGGTGGCGCAATGGCCGGTGCAGCACCAGCGGAATGAGAAAGTCGCGCAGGATGTGATGATTGGTTTTCAGCGTCTCCTCGTTGTAAAACGGCTCGGTCATCGCCGTCGACTCGCCGTAGCCGACGACGCCCGACTCATCATGCGCTTCCACCAGGAGAAACACTTTTTCCGTCGTGGTGCCAAAACTGGTGGTAAACGGGGACTTCAGCGTCATCGCCACTTCCCTGAGGACAATTCGGACAATTTTCACGTCAACTCCACTCCTTTTTGCAAGACATAGGTGACGACCGGTTGCGACTGGCTGCGCACCACATCGACCGCCGCGTACCCGGCGTTCAGATACCGCTGGAACACTTCGCGCGTGACGGTGCGCCATTCGGTGGCAATGCCCATGTCTGTCCGCTTTACCTGCTGGAAATCGGACGGGATCGGCACCGCGATCACCGGCTCGCCGACGCTTGTCTCAGACTGTCCGGGGACAGGCACACCGGCAGGGGAGAGGTTCCAGGAAAGCACCTGCGGCACGGCCGCGTCCAGGACGATGCGCTTTGGCTGCCCGGCGTGGTAGCGCGACACACGTTCGCTGGCGATGAACCATTCGACGAGGAAGCGGTCTGTCGGTAGCCCCCGGTTCATCTCGTCGTTCAGCTCGCCGTAGCAGTTGGGCAGGTAGCGGCGGACGACGCCGCCCAGCTTGGCGAGATTGAGGTAGGCGTTTACCGCCTCCAGCGGGTCGTAGGTCCAGGTGATCTTGGTGTGGCCCAGCTTGAGCGCTTCTTCCCGTTGCCGCCACTTCATGCGGACGCCCAGCCCGCGTTTGCGGTAGGCGGGAAGAAACCCGAGCATGTGGGAGCAGAGGTGGGGTTCACCGTCCGTAAACCCGGGAAAACTGTACAAAAACCCGATCATTTCGTCGCCGTCGAAGGCGCCGAGAAACAATCCGCCGAATTTGGCCAGCGTCAAGGTCATGTGCAGCGGGATCACCGAATCCTCGCTCCAGACAGCCCCCTCCAGCATCTCAAGCGTTTGCAGGTCGGCTTTTTCCGTCAATCGTTTCAGTGTAATCGCCATTCGTTTTCACCCCGTGATGAGAGTATTGCTACTATTCGGGTTCAGGGCCCTGGGTTCCTGCCGACGCACGGTTGCAATCTACCATCGGGTACACGATAATGGAGAGGGAAAACATGGGAGGGATGACACGTGTCTGAGACGTTTCAACTGGAACTGTGGAAGAGATTGACCGAAGCGCCCGGCGCCCCCGGCTTCGAAGGGGAAGTGCGGGCGATTATGCGTGAATACATATCTCGTTATACCGATGAGATCGTGACCGATCACCTCGGCGGGATTTTCGGGATCAAGCGGGGCGACGAGAACGGTCCGCGCATCCTCGTCGCCGGTCACATGGACGAGGTCGGGTTCATGGTGACCCGCATCTCCGACAAAGGCTTTTTGTCGTTCCAGCCGCTGGGGGGATGGTGGAGCCAGGTGCTGCTCGCCCAGCGCGTGCAGGTGATCACGCCGAACGGACCGATCCAGGGCGTGATCGGAGCGACGCCGCCGCACGGGATGAGCGACGAGGTGCGCAACAAACCGATGGAGATCAAGCACATGTATATCGACATCGGCGCCGACTCCAGGGAAGAGGCGGAGAAGCTGGGAGTGCGGCCCGGACAGCCGATCCTGCCGATCTGCCCGTTCACGGTGATGGCCAACGAGAAAAAGCTGATGGCGAAGGCCTGGGACAATCGCTACGGCTGCGCGCTGGCCGTCGAACTGTTGAAGGAATTGCATGAACAGCCGGGCCATCCCAATGTCGTGTACGCCGGGGCAACCGTACAGGAGGAGGTCGGGCTGCGCGGGGCGAAAACGGCGGCGCAGATGATAGAACCCGACATTTTCTTCGCGCTGGACGCCAGCCCCGCCGGTGATGTGCCGGGATCTGCGGAGCAGATGGGCAAGCTGGGAGACGGCCTGTTGGTGCGCATCCTGGATCGGACGATGATCCTCCTTCCGGGGCTTCGCGATGTGCTGATCGACATCTGTGAACAGGAAGGGATCAAATACCAGTTTTACGTCGGACAGGGGGGAACCGACGCCGGAGCCGTGCATACGACGGGCAAAGGTGTGCCGTCCGCGGTCATCGGAATCCCGGCGCGTTACATCCACAGCCATGCCGCCATCATTCACCGCGATGACTACGAGGCGGCCAAACGTCTGCTGGTTTCCGTGGTGAAGAAGCTGGATCACGCCATGCTGGACGCGATTCGCGCCCGCTGACGGGAGTGTGCCGCATGAACGCTATCGTGTTTTACCGCAGCCAATCGGCGGGCGAAGCGCTCCTGGAGTACAATCTGTACGACAACAAGTTCGCGCCGGGCAATCTGGTGGTGCGCAAGGTGCTGATGGCCATGCTGGCAAGTGTGCGCGAACGGCTCGACCGCCTGGAGGTGGAGTACAACGACAACATGTTGGTGGAGAAAGTGGGCGGCCGGGCCGCCGACCTGCTCCGTTTCCTCGGGGCGACGAAAGAAACCCTCAGGGAAAACAAGCAAGGCGGCGTCACCGTCAGCCGGACGTTTGAGGCGGAACTGACGCCCGAGCGGCTGGACTATTTTTCCGCCATTTCCGACGTCTCCATGTTGCCCCATTACCGTTTGAAGGAAGGGCAGACGGACCGCGTCGTCTTTTACTTCAACCAGTACCTGTTGCTGCGTTTGCCGCTTCAGGAGGAGCGGCGGTTCTACGACAACCTGGACGAACTGCGCGTGCCGCACAAGACGGTGTCTGTCGGCCCGTAAAAAAACAAACAAGCCACTTCGGTGGCTTGTTTTGCTTGTCCGCACCTTGGACGGATGGTTGTCAGAGCGTTGACGACTGGGGCAGGCGCTGGTCGGTGTGGCCGGAGTCGCTGAGCGATTCGAGCAAGAGGTCGTCCGGGCGGGTCAACAGCAGGGCACGGCGGTATACGTCCTCGTTGACACTCTGGAAAAAGGCTTCCGCCACCTGCGGGCAGAACTGGGTTCCGATGTTGCGGAAAATCTCCTGGCACGCGTTTTCAAACGACAATCCTTTGCGATAGGCGCGGTTGGAGGTCATCGCGTCAAACGAGTCAGCTACGGCGGCGATCCGGGCGACGAGCGGGATCTCATCGCCTTTGAGTTGATCGGGGTAGCCGCGTCCGTCGATCCGCTCGTGGTGGGAGCGGGTGATGGCCAGGATGGTCTCCACCTTCTGCTTGTCCTGATGGTTCACATGGGCATACAGCTTGCGCAACAGCGCTTCGCCGCGCACCGGATGGGTCTTGATCATCTCGTACTCTTCATCGGTCAGTTTGCCTGGTTTCTGCAAAATGCTGTCCTCGATGCCGATTTTGCCGATGTCGTGCAAAAGTCCCCCGGTGTAAATCACGTCCAGCATCTCCGGCGAAAAGCCCATGGCTTTTGCGATCACCTTCATGTAATAGGCGACGCGCTGGGAGTGCCCGGAGGTGTAGGCGTCCCGTTCCTCAAGGGCGACAGCCAGCGTCTTCAGAATACTCTGATTGGTTTGCGCCAACTGTTCGCTCACGCGCGCCGATTCCGCCAGCGCCCGTTCCCTGCGGCGCTCCAGCAGGAACAGGAAAACGGTGATGACATAGCTGCCGAGCACGAGGAACAACAACAGGTATTTCACGTTTCGGAAAAAGGAGTAGAAGTTCTCTTCATAGGTGGAAATCCCGATATGCCAATCCCAGGCCGGAAAATAACGGACCAGGGCGATTTTGGCGCGGGGGGATGATTCGCCCGGATTTTGCCAGTCGTAGTGGATCACCACGGAAGGCGAGGCGAGCATCTCTCGAATGATGAACCGGTCATCGGTGTTTTGCACATCGTAGAGATTGCGCCCTTCCAGTTGCGGGTGCATCACGGCAGTGCCTTTGGAGTCGAGGATGAACAGGTAGTCACCCGGTCCGAGTGTGATGTCGATTTTGGAGACGTCGCGCGTGCCATCGGGTCTGCGCGGTCCGGAGAGCAGGTCTTTTACCTTGTCCTTGGCCTCCTGCAACGTCAGATGTCCTGCCTTCACCTGCTGGTCGAACTGGGTGACGAGGTGGAGGATGGAGTTCATCTGTCTGTCGAGATTGCGGATGCCGGCGGCGTGGTATTGTTCCTTTGCCTGCATATAGCCAACGTAGACGACGAAGGTAAACAAAATCGGAAGGAATACGATAAAAAGCGGATAGGTATGAGGGCGTTTCGGGCCTGGCAAGGGACCACGTCCTTTCCGCACAGAAAATCAGCAAAAATATTTCTATTTATCATAATAGGTCAAATCTCCCAAGGCATCAACCTCTTTCATGCCAAAGAGCCCCCGCGCATACAGGGGCTTCGTTTGGCAGGCAATGTCCGTATGGCCATGGATGGCGAGCTCAGGTGGAAGGACGGTTGGGGCCTTCCAGTTTTTTGTCTCCGTAGCCCGGTTGGTCATTGTGGACGTGTCCGGGCTGATCGTTGCGTTCATCGCGGACATTCGCGTCGTTGGAGACGCGCTTTTTGGAAAGGGACACGTGATTCGCCTCCTTTGGCTACTGCCAGTATAAGAATACGAAATCGTCCCCGGCTGCCGTGTCGTCCGCTTCTGCCGCTCGCGCTTGCGGGGCGTGAGCAGGCGGGGAAGGATTCGGGGAGAGGCGGGGGTCGTTTTCCGGTAACGTCCTGTGTTCGTCGGGTGTCATCGCGCTTTCTCCTTTCTGCGAAGGGTCATCGGTTCCGTACGGCCGCGTCGGTGACGGGACATCGCGTAGACGGCAAACAGGCCGAGCAACCCGGCAAAGACGAGGGTGACCAGACCGTAGGCGATCCACGGCAAGCGGCTGCCCACGCCGCCCAGCCGCTCCACCAGGCTACCGCCGACGGAGGTGCCGATAGCGCTGCCGATGCCGGAGACGACGTTGGCAATGCCGAAGTAGGCTCCGAGCCACTCTGCTTTGGCGAAGTGGCCGACAAGGCTGTCCAGCACGGGCAAAAACAGCATTTCACCGGTAGTAAACAGCAACGCCGACGCGCTCAGGGTGACGAAATGGGTGGCCCAGCCAAGCGAAAACAATCCCAGTCCGAGCATCAGCGTGCCAGCGACCAGCGACAGATACGGGTTGAGTCGCTCCAGCACAAGCCGTGAAATCGGCCCCTGAAAAAAGACGACAACGAGCGAGTTGATCGTCCAGATCAGGCCAATTGAGGCGGCGGAGCCCAAAACGTATTCGCCGCGCAAGGGCATCATCAGCGAAAACTGGGCGTACAGGCCCCAGATCAACAGGGTGACGGCGGAGAACAAAAGAAAACTGCGATGGCCGAGAATCTGCCGATACTCGGACAATGGAATCGGCCGACAGTTTTCCCCTACGCAGCGGTCTTGCGGCACGCGGAGCCGGGTAAACAGCGCGAGCATCAGATAGACGGCCGCCGCGTACAAAAACACCCGCCGGTCAGCCACCAGGGCAAACACGGTTATCGCCAGCCCGGCGAGGATGATCCCGACATTGGCGGCGATTCCGCGCCAGGAAAACGCCGTGGTGCGCTGCTCCTCGTTCACCGTCCGCGCGATCATCGCTTTGAGCGTCGGAGCGAGCAGCCCAAGCCCGATGCCGTTGATCACCGCAAACAAAAGAAACGCGGCATAAAGCCGGCTCACGCTGTAACCGGCCATTGCGCACGCCTGGATCAAGGTGCCGGTCATCAGCACATCGCGGCGGCCGTAGCGGTCGGACAACAGTCCGCCAAGCAGGCTACCGATCTGGTAGGCGATGCTTCCCGCTCCCAGTACAATGCCGGCCTGGCTGACGGAAAACCCGCGAACTTTTTCCAGATAGATGGGAAAAGTGGGGATGATCAGGTACGAGGCGACATGCATGAAAAAAGCGACCGCCAACAAGCGCAAGAACGTTCGATTGGCGACCAGCGAGTGAACCGTGGGCTGCACGCCATTCCCTCCTCACCGGCGTTTTGTCCTAGTATGAGGCAGGGTCGGCCGCGATTATTCGCCGACGGAAAAACCGGTCGCCTTGGCCAGATACGCTCCGCCCGGGCAATGGCGGATTTTGCCGCCCTTCGTGACAGGTGTCCAGTCCCGGCCGGGCATCCCGTCATATACCTATACTGTTTCCACGGTAAACACGGTTGTCGCCACGGAGAGGGGGTACGAGCATGGGCAGACTGTTTGACGGCGACGGATTTGAAGTGATTATCTGGATTCTGTTGATCATCTTCCTTATCTCGCTCTTCTTCGATGAAGCCATTGACTAATCACAGGGAGGTGTGCCCCGATGCGAGCCGAACAGCCAATCCGCCGACTCAATCGTTACTACAAGCGAAATCCCGGGTTTCGCCAATGGGTGGAAGCGAACGAGCAATGGTTCCGGCAACATCCGGAGGTGTTTGAGCAACTGATGGAGGATCCGCACATGGTCAATCTGTTTGTAGACATGTTGACGCTCAATGCCGGCAAAATCAAGCGCAAGCTGAATGGGAGCGGAGGAAATCAGAGCGAAGGAAACGAAACCGGCGGAACGCAATGATCCGGGCAAAAACAAGGGCAACCGTCACAGGGGCAAGACGGTTGCTCTTTGTCGCGGCGTTTTTGTCAGATCGATGCCCCCCGAGCCGCCAACCGCGAAAAGTGCCGTCGGTGACCGTGGCATTCATCATAAACGGCGGACGAGTCGCGTAGGCATAAGCATACGCCGTCGCAGGGAGTGGTAGCGTATGGTACAGGTGATTCTCACGTTTTGTGTCGCGTATGGCATTGTCATCGGCGGGGCCATTACCGGCGGCATCGGGGCGTTTTTTACGGAAAAGCCGCCGCTCGTCACCATGTTTGAACTGGCAAAGCAGTTGAAAATCTGGGGACTGGTCGGGGCGCTGGGCGGGACCTTCGATTCGTTCATGCAAATTGAGAAACTGTTTGACGGCCATTTTTCTCCTGTGCTGAAACAGTTGATCCTGATTCTGTCCGCGTTCGCCGGGGCCCATGCCGGCACGTTGACGGTGCACTGGCTGGTGCAGGTGCGGCCATGACGGAAGCGGTCCGTCGGCACATGCGGCGGCTGCGCTACCTGGCCGTCTTTCTCCTCGGCGTCTGGGCGGGCGGGGCGGGATTTTTGTTCTGGCACGGACAGCAACTGGAGCAGTTGATGCTGGAAAACCGCAATCTGAGTCTGGTCAATGATCGCCTGCGCGAAGACATCGCCGATCTGAAGCAGTCGCAAAAAGCGGTGAAAAAAAGTCAGCAGACGGAGATTGAGGAGATACGCGTCACCGTGCTCGACCCCAAGCCGGACGCGTTTACCGAAGCCGAGGTGATCCACAGGCTGCAACGCGATTTGGACCCGGTGAAGGGCAAACGGGTGGAACAGGTGGCCGAGGTCCATCCCCTGCTGCACGAGATGCTTAAACGGCGGGAGTATGTCGTTGAGGGCAAAATTGCCGAGGTGCGGCTGAAAACCGTCTTCATCTCCCGCGTCCTGCAGTTGTTTGTGGCCGTCACGGTGAAAAATCCGTCGCCGTAATTGAAACGCAACGCCCCCTCATTCCGTATAGTAGGTTGAAGGACACATGGAGAGAAAGGGAGAACAAGGATGTCGTTGTTCAAAAAGATGTTGGCCAGCGTCGGCGTCGGTGCGGCCAAGGTGGATACACGGTTGTATCAGGATTCGCTGATACCGGGAGACCTGCTGGAAGGCGAGGTGCACGTGGTCGCGGGCGACGTGCCACAGGAAATTGAGGAAATCTACATGTATGTCATTACCTATTACGAACGCGAATTGGAAGACAAGAAACGCAAGGAAGAGTGCATTCTCGCCAAACACCTGCTGTCGGAACGGTTTACGCTTGCGCCGGGCGAGACCAAGGTGATTCCGTTCGCGTTCCGGTTGCCCGAGGAGACGCCGCTCACCATCGGCCGACAACCGGTCTACTTGCGCACCGGCCTGGACATTAAACGCGCTGTCGATCCCGGCGACTCCGACTTTATCGAGGTGCGGCCGCATCCGCTGATGCAAAAAGTGCTGGACGCCATCCAGCAGGCCGGGTTTCACCTCTACAAGGTGGATTGCGAGTACAACCGCTATCTCGGCGGGAAGTACCCGTTCGTGCAGGAGTTTGAATTCCGTCCGCAGCGTGAGTACCGCAGCCGGCTGGAAGAGCTGGAAGCGATCTTTTTTCTTCGGGGAGAAGAGCTGGAAGTGCTGCTGCAACTGGACAAGCGGGCCCGCGGGTTGTTCGGCGCACTGCAAGAGGCGTTTGACCTGGATGAACGCTATATCCGCTTCCGCTTGACGACAGCCGATTTAAGCCGTCCGACCGAAGCGGTGGCGGCGATGATCCGGCAGATGATTGAACAGCATACGCGCTGATTGTGCACACGGAGAGCGAACAGGAGATCGGGTCGGAAACGAAACGATCTCCTAAAATTTTGCAAACATATTGACTTACAGTCAGTCAGTTAGATAAGATGTGAGTGCGAAGCTTGGAACGGAAAGGGGATGGATATGTCACGCGTAAAAAAGCAGCCGGAGGAGCGGCGCAACGAGATTATGGACGTAGCCATGGAACTGTTTAACACCAAGGGATACGAGCAAACCGCCGTCAGCGACATCGTCAGGCAGATAGGTGTGTCGCAGGGGACGTTTTACTACTACTTCAAGTCAAAAGAGGAGATCGCCGACGCGGTGATTGGCCGCTCAATCGCCCAATCCGTGGAAATCGCGCGAACCTTCGCTGAAGATCCCGAACTGTCGGCCGCCGAGAAACTGGTGGCGCTGTTTCACAAGCTGTTTGCCATACCGGCGGCCTTTAAGGGTGTGATCGATTACGCTCACCAGGAGGGGAACGCGGCGTTCCACCAGAAAATCGTGGTGCAAAAAATCAACGGGCTGATCCCGTGGATCGCCCGGATCGTACAACAGGGATGTGAGGAAGGGGTATTCAGGGTCAACCACCCGAAAGAAGTGACCGAGTTTTTGCTCGTCGGCGCTCATTTTTTGCTTGACCCGGGCATGTTTCCCTGGAATCGGAACGAATTTCTCGACAAGGTGCGCGCGCTGGAAGAGATCGTGGAGAAACTGTTGGGCACCCGTCTGTTTGACGGAGAGCAGGTCAGCCTCGTGCGGAAAGCGGAGGAACTGATCGATTTGTTGTAAGAGACAGGGGGGAACCGGATGAAAACGGGAAAACGGGCGAGACACCTCGCCATGACGAACATCGGGGTTGTGGGACTTTGTCTCTCGCTTGCGCTGGCAGGCTGCGAACAGCAGGCGGAACCGGTGTCGGCTGTCCATCGGGTGGTAGCCGTGAGCGCAGGCAAAGACGGCCTGCAATCGGTGGAGACGGCGGTCGGGCGCGTCGCCGGGGCGACGGAGTCCGTCGTGATGTCCAAAATCGCCGGACGGGTCGTCCGCGTGCAGGCTGACGTCGGTCAATCCGTGCAGGCAGGGCAGCCGCTCGTGATCCTGGACGACCGGGACTACAACGTGTCGCTGCAACAGGCGAGAGCCGGTCTGCTTGCCGCCCAGGCGCGGCTGGCAGACGCCGAAAAGGGCACAAGGCCGCAACAATTGTCGCAATTGCAGGAAAAAATCGACGCGGCCAAGGAGGCGCTGGATCAGGCGAAATCGGACTGGCAACGGATGCAGGCGCTGTATCAGTCCGGGGCGTTGCCCAAGGCGGACGTGGAGAAGAGCGAGCTGGCCGTAAAGCAGGCGGAATCCGCGTATCAACAATTGCTCCAGGAGATGAACCTGATGAAGGAAGGCGCCACCAAGGAAACTTTGGAGGGACTTCGGGCCAATGTGGCGCAAATGCAGGCCGAGGTGAGCTTGGCTCAGTTGAACAAAAGCAATACCGTGATTGTCGCGCCGATGGCGGGCAAGATCGCTTCGGTCGGTATCCATCCCGGCGAGATGGCGACGCCGGGCACGCCGCTTTTGACCATTGTCAGCAGCCAGGCGGTAGTGGAAGCGATGATTCCCGAGGAGTCGATCAACGATATCAAAGTGGGGCAGACGCTGAACGTGCGCGTCCCGCAGGTGTCTTCCCAGCCCTTCGCGGCCAGGGTGATCTCTGTGTCGCCCGCCGCCGACCAGAGCAAGCAGTATCCGGTGAAGCTGGCCATGCCGGGAGACCCCGGCCGGTGGAAGTCGGGCATGTACGCGGAAGTGATTCTCTCCGCCAAACCGCGTGCTACCGTGGCGGTGCCGAAAGAAGCACTGGTCAAGCGGGACGGCAAGTGGCTGGTGATGGTCACAGACGGGAAAAAGGCCGTGGCCAAACCGGTCGTGCTGGGCAAGTCGGATGGCACCCGAGTGGAGATTGAAAGCGGCCTTTCGGCGGGAGAAAACGTGATCGTGGTCGGACAGGACGAACTGAAGGACGGCGACGCCGTGGATGTTGTGTATGAGAAGGTGAACGGCGAATGAAAAAGAAAATCGCGTTGCTGTTGCTTGTGTTGATGGTGCTTGGCGGCGGTTTTTTTGCCGGGAAAGCGTACGTCGATTCCCGGCGTTACGTGACCACGGATGATGCCCGGATTGAAGGCGATCTGGCGACAGTCAGTCCGGAAATTGCCGGGAAACTGACGGACCTGCACGTGAAGGAAGGGGATGAGGTTGCCCCCGGCGAGACGCTCGCCCGGCTGGAGGAGAAAAACACCGACTGGCAACATCGCGACGCTGCGCTGGTGAAATCGCCCGCTCGCGGGGTGGTGGTGAAGATGTTCGCCAGCGAAGGGGAGAATGTCTCTCCCGGACAGCGTTTGATGGTTGTCGCCGATCTGCGGGAGGTGTACGTCTTTGCCCAGGTCGAGGAGACCAAAATCGAGCGGGTCGCCGTCGGCCAACCGGTGCGGATTGATGTGGACGCGTATCCCGACCGGCCGCTCGAAGGGATCGTCGAACAGGTGGGACTGGCGGCGGAAAGCGCGTATTCGCTCCTGCCCTCAACCAACGCTTCCGGTAACTACATCAAGGTGACACAGCGCATCCCGGTGAAGATCAAGCTGTTGGAGACCAGGGGGCTGAAGCTGTTGCCGGGGATGAATGTCGTCGTCCGCATTGACGTCGGGGGATCGCGATGAAGGCGAAACGAATTCTGTTTGCGCTCGTCGCCTGTTATGCTGTCGGAACCGCCGTGATCACGGGCACCTACTGGTATCAAGAGACTCGTTATGTCAAAACCGACGACGCTCATGTGAAGACGGGGATGACGGTGCTGACCGCGCCGGCCGACGGAAGGATTGTGAGGCTGGACGTGAGGGAAAACCAGCCGGTGCAGGCCAACGAGATCATCGGAGCCGTGAAGAACCGTTCGGCTGACGCAAGCGGCGGGCTGGTTCCGCTGACGGCGCCAGCGGCGGGGAAAGTCTTGCGTGTCGGTGTACGCGAGGGAGAGGTGGTGACCGCAGACCAGCCGCTTCTGGTGATCGCCGATCTGTCCCGTGCCTATGTGGAGGCGCGGTTGCCCGAGGAGGATGCCGCCCGCGTGCGTGTCGGCCAAAGCGTTGACGTGCGGCTGGACGCACACGGGGGCCACCGCTACGGCGGGGTGGTATCGCAAGTGGGAAGCGCGACGGAACAGAAACTCTCCCCGCTGGTTTCGCTGGGTCCGGCCCAGAAAACGCCAAAGGAATCCCAGTTGGTGCCAGTGAAAATCCGGGTGACCGATACGGCCCTGATCCCGGGCACCAGCGCCTTTGTCACGATTCACATAGGGGGTGGGGCGGATGAGCGCCGTTGAAGAAACGAAAACGCCCGGCGTGATGACGATTACGCTGATCGTGGTGATGGGGACGTTCATGGCGGTGCTGGACGCCTCCATCCTGAACGTCGCCCTGCCCAAGTTAATGGTGTTGTTCAGCGTGGACACCAAGCGTGTCGAATGGGTGCTGACCGCCTACATGCTGGTGTCGGGAGCCATTATTCCCATCACCTCGTATGTGGGGGATCGGTTCGGCTACCGGACGCTGTACACCTGGTCGCTCGCCAGTTTCACACTGGGATCGCTCTTGTGCGGGCTGGCGTGGAGCAACGAGACCCTGGTGGCGTTCCGCGTTCTCCAGGGAGTGGGAGGCGGTCTGATCATGCCGGCCGGAATGGCTTTGTTGCTGCAGTTTGTCCCCAAGGAAAAAATGGGAGCGGCGATGGGCATTTACGGCCTGGCTGCGGCGATGGCTCCTTCCTTTGGCCCCACGGTGGGGGGAATGATTGTCGAGTCCTACAGTTGGCGGTGGCTGTTTATGATCAACATCCCGGTGGGAGTGGCCGGAGTGGCGTTGGCCCAATTGCTGTTGCCGGAGACGCCGCGCAAGGAAACGGGACGGTTTGATCTCTGGGGCTTGCTGCTCGCGTCCGGCAGCGCGTTCTGCTACCTGCTCGCCCTGTCCCAGGGAGAAAGCTGGGGCTGGACGTCCTATTCCATCGTAATGCTCTTGTTCACCGGAACGATGATGCTGGCCATGCTGATTTTTGTCGAGTGGATTCATCCGGAACCGATGGTCGACATCCACCTGTTCCGTTATCGCGAGTTTGCCTGCAGCATTTTGATGGGAAGCGGTTTTTATCTGGCGCTGTTGACCGGCGTGGTGCTGTTGCCGATATACCTGCAGTCGATTCGGGGCTATTCGGCGGTGGACGCCGGGTGGCTCTTGATGCCGCAGTCGCTGGCGATGGCGGTGGCGATGATCGTCGTCGGCAAGCTGTACGACAAACTGGGGGCCCGGCCGCTGATTCTGGCCGGAATGCCGTTTATCATCTACGGCACGTACCAGTTCTGGACGCTGTCGGTCGACACGCCGATCAGCGATCTCAACACGCTGATGATCATTCGCGGGATCGGGTTGGGCATGTCGCTGATGCCCATCCAGACGGCGGGACTTGGAGCGGTTCCGTCCGACCGATCGGGAGCGGCCTCGGCGATGGTGACACTGGTACGCAATGTGGCGGGGGCGATCGGGATCGCGCTGGCCACCGTGCTGATGGAAAACCGACAGGCACTCCACCTGCACCGCATCAGCGAAGATCTCGATCTGTTCGCGCCGGGCTGGAAGCTGATGCAGCAACTTGCTTACGGCGTGTTCGCCGCCACCGGAGATACCAGCCCGGCATCAGAGGCCGCCCTCACGCTCATGTACGCAAAGATGAAGGCAGAAGCGGCCGCCTGGGCGATCGGGGATGTGTTCTTCGTGTTTGCGGCGGTCATGCTGCTGATGGCTCCGCTCGGGCTGTTGTTCCGCAAACAGTCGAAACAGGAAGAGTCCCAGGCGACTGTTGTGGAATGACGGGATAAGCATATTGGAAAATTTGAATATAAAAGGAAAATTATCTTATGTGACACTTCCGGACGCTCTCTTGGAACAAGAGAGCGTTTTTGTGGTCGATACAAAAGACGCGCAGGCGAGTTTATGGTTGATTTTCAATTATTATTAAAAAATAAACAAAAACAAACATATTGATTTGTGAAAATTTTCCCAGTACAATCTGGAAATAGAGGGATTGGTGGTAATTTTTCCTATCCGTTAGATAAACTGGGAAGTGGTGCGTTCGACCAGGTTCGTTCCCTTGGTTGATGAAGCGAGAGCGGCAGGGAAGCGGGGATTCGAGTCGACAGGCAAATAGCTATGCGGTTTTGTTTGTAAAAATTTATGAATATTTCATGAAATCTTACAAAAGGGGTTGTTGCCTGTGATTCCGCAACATCAACAAGAGTTGGTTGCCTTGGATGCAGACGAACTCAGGTTTGAGACGCTGGTGGCGTGCATCCGCCACTACGCCGCCCGTCAACCGGAAAAGGAGGCGTGCACGTTTTTGCCGCATGGCTTGGGGGGAGACTCGCACGTCCTGACGTACGCCGAACTGGATCGGCGCGCGCGTGCGCTGGCCGCCCGGCTGCAGACGGTGACGCGTCCCGGCGATCGGGCCATGGTGATGAGCGAACAAAGCCTGGAGTATGTGGTCAGCTTTTTCGGTTGCCTCTATGCGGGCGTTCAGGCGGTTCCTGCATTTCCGCCAAGGCCCAATCGGACGGCGCATCGCCTGGAAGCGATGCTGGGTGACGCCCAGCCTGGGGTCGTGCTTACCACGAGCAACCTGCTCGATTCCATTGGAAAGTGGGCCCTAGACCATGCAGACCTGCCTGTACAGACGATCGCGGTTGACCAAGTGGGCACCGAAGAAGCGGAAAACTGGCGTGAACCGGCGATCAGCGGGGATACCATCGCCTATTTGCAATACACCTCCGGCTCAACTAGTGTGCCCAAAGGGGTACAGGTGACGCATCGCAACCTGATTCACAACTGCTCTCTGATGGAACGGGGTTACGCTCTGGACGCCGACACGGTGGCGGTGAGCTGGTTGCCGCTGTTTCACGACATGGGGCTTATTGGGATGCTGCTCACGCCGTTGGTGCTCGGGGCGCGCGTCGTGTTGATGGCGCCCTTCACGTTCGTGCAGCATCCGTACCGCTGGCTGGATGCGTTCGGGCGCTACGGGGGGACGTTCGCCGCCGCTCCGAACTTCGCCTACGATTTCTGCGTGCGCCGCATCCAGCCGCAAAAGCGGGCCGGTCTTGACCTGAGTTCGTGGCGGGTGGCGATCAACGGCAGCGAGCCGGTCCGGCACAGGACGCTTGAGCGGTTCATCGACGCGTTTGCGGTGTGCGGTTTTCGGCCGGAGGCGTTTTATCCGTCCTACGGGCTGGCGGAAGCGACTCTGAAAGTTTCGGGCAGGCGGCCGTCACGGGCCGACCGTTACCGCGTGCTGTGTGTCGACCGCAAAGCGCTGGGAGAAGGACGGGTCGAGGTGGTCGATTCCGCGTCGGAGGGAGCGATGCATGTCGTCGGGTGCGGCGTGTGGCTTCCCGACTACGACGTGGCGATCGTCCACCCCAAGGAACATACGCGGTGCGGCGAAGGAGTGGTCGGCGAAATCTGGGTAAAAGGGCTGAGTGTGGCTCAGGGGTACCGCAATCGGCCGGAGGAGACCCGTGAAACGTTTGAAGCGCGCCTTGCCGACAGCGGCGAGGGTCCGTACCTGCGCACCGGCGATCTCGGCTTCGTCTGGGACGGGGAGTTGTATATCGCCGGGCGGATCAAGGACGTGATTATCATCGACGGAACCAACCACTATCCGCAGGACATTGAAATCACCGTGGAGCGACATCCGGCCGTGCGTCGGGACGGAGCGGCTGCTTTCTCGGTTGAGGTCGACGATCAGGAGAAACTGGTGGTGGCGGTCGAACTGGATGCCGCGTATCTGCGCGAACATCCGGAGACGGAGTGGAAAGCGGTGCAAAAAGCGATTCGCGCCGAGATTGCGAGGAACCACGATCTGGACACCTACGAGATCGTGCAGGTAAACGGCAAACTGCCGCGCACCTCGTCCGGCAAGCTGCAGCGGCACGTGTGCAAGGCGGCGTATCTGGAAGGAGCATTGGGGAACACACATGCGTAAACCATTGACGTTGGAAACGATCCAGGAGTTGTTGGTCGGACTGTTGGCGAACTGGAAAGATCTCGATGCGGCAGCAATCGACGTCACCGAGTCGTTTGAACATTATGGGGTGTCCTCGCGTGACGCGGTGGCGCTGACCGGAGAGTTGGAAGACGTGCTGGGGAGGGAGATTTCTCCGACAGTTTTGTGGGAATTTCCTAGCATTGCCGCACTTGCCCGCCATCTGGCCGGGGAAGCGGAGGAACACTCAGGAAACGAGCCGGACTTGGGCCGCGAAAAGCGCGAGCCGATCGCGATAATCGGGATGGGCTGCCGGTTTCCCGGTGCGGATGGTCCGGAAGCGTTCTGGAATCTTTTGGTCAACGGTGTGGACGCTGTCACGGAAGTGCCGGAGGAACGATGGAGTTTGCGCCGGTTTTATTCCGCCGATCCGTCGTCACCCGGCAAGGTCTCGACGCGCTGGGGCGGATTTCTCAGGGACGTGGACCGGTTTGACGCCGACTTTTTCGGAATTGCGCCCCGGGAAGCGATGGCGATGGATCCGCAGCAACGGATCATACTAGAGGTGGCCTGGGAGGCGTTGGAAGACGCGGGGCAGGTGCCCAAAAGACTGGCTGGCAGCCGCACCGGTGTGTTCATGGGCGTGTCCATAAGCGACTACGGCCGCTTCCAGTTGAGCGATCCGCAGTCGATCGACGCGTATTCCGGCACCGGCTCAGCGATGAGCATCGTCGCCAACCGGCTGTCGTTCTTCTTTGACTTCAAGGGGCCGAGTGTGGTTGTCGACACCGCCTGCTCCTCGTCGCTTGTCGCCGTACATCTGGCCTTGCGAAGCCTGTGGAGTGGCGAATCGACGCTGGCGCTGGCGGGCGGGGTGAACCTGCTGTTGTCGCCGTCGGTGACGATCAACTTTTCCAAGGCTGGCGCGATGGCGCCGGATGGACGCTGCAAGGCGTTCGACGAGCGGGCCAACGGGTATGTCCGCAGCGAAGGGGCGGGGGTTGTGGTGCTGAAGCCTCTTTCGGCGGCTTTGCGGGACGGCGATCCGGTATACGCGGTGATTCTCGGCAGCGCCGTCAATCAGGACGGGCGCACCAACGGGCTGATGGCGCCCAACCCACAGTCGCAAAAAGAACTGTTGCGCCAGGCTTTCCGGGATGCCGGCGTGTCGCCCGGAGCGGTCAGCTATGTGGAGTGCCATGGCACCGGCACTCTTTTGGGCGACCCGATCGAAGCGGAAAGTCTGGGCAGCGTGCTGGCCGAGGACCGGCCGCCCGAGCGTCCCTGCCTGATCGGTTCGGCGAAGACCAATATCGGCCACCTGGAGGCGGCAGCCGGGGTGGCGGGGCTGATCAAGACCGCTCTGGCGTTGAAGCACGGGATGATTCCGCCCAGTCTGCACTTCGTCAAGCCGAATCCGTACATACCGTTCGAGCGGTTGCCGATTCGCGTCCAGACGTCGCATGCCCCCTGGCCTAAGACAGCGGGACCGCGCATCGCCGGAGTCAACAGCTTCGGGTTTGGCGGAACCAACGTCCACGTGGTTCTGCAAGAAGCGCCCCGGACCGATGCGGGCCTGGCCGATCCAAAGAAGCGGCAAGCGGCCCACAGACGTCCCGTTCGAGTGTTGCCGCTCTCGGCGCACAGCCCGGAAGCCTTGCGCCAGACGGCGGAGACGTGGCGAGAGTGGTTGGCCGAAACCCCTTTAGATGAAGCCGATTTGTGCTACACGGCGGCGGTTCGCCGCCAGCACCACTGCTGCCGGTTGGCGGTCGTGGGCAACACCAAACAGGAGTTTGTCGAGCGGCTGGCCGCGTGGGTCAACGGCGAAGCGGCGTCCGGGACGGCCCAGGGAACGGCGGTCGCGGGCCAGCGGCCGAAACTGGCGTTTGTCTTCCCCGGCCAGGGATCGCAGTGGCTGGGGATGGCGCGGGAACTTTTGGACAGCGAACCGGTGTTTCGCGAGTGTGTCGAGGCGTGCGAACGAGCGATGAAACACGAGGTGGACTGGTCGCTTGGCGCGTTGTTGCGCCATCCATGTGAACACGAGTCACTATTGGAACGGATTGACGTGATCCAGCCGACCCTGTTTGCCATCCAGGTGAGCCTGGTTCGGTTGTGGGAGAGTCTCGGGGTGAGGCCGGACGCGGTCGTTGGCCACAGCATGGGCGAAGTGGCGGCGGCGCACGCGGCGGGACGGCTCACGCTGGAAGACGCGGTCAAAGTGATTTGCCGGCGCAGCAAGCTGTTGCGGCGCTTAAGCGGTCAGGGCGCGATGGCCGTGGTGGAACTGCCGGCCGATAAGGCGGAAGCCGCTCTCGGCGATGAGGCGAAGCGGGTGTCGGTGGCCGTGATCAACAGCCGCCGCTCGACGGTGCTGGCGGGGGACCCACAGGCGCTGCGGACGGTGACCGACAGGCTGGAGGCGCAAGGCGTCTTTTGCCGCTGGGTGAAAGTGGACGTGGCGTCGCACAGTCCGCAGATGGACGCGCTGATGGCCGAGCTTAAGGCGGCGTTGGCGGAGGTTGCTCCGCAGACGGCAACGATTCCGATGATTTCGACGGTCGGGGAAACGGCTGTCTGCGACGCGAGCTACTGGGCAGAGAATCTGCGCCGTCCGGTGCGCTTCGCCCAGGCGATCGAGGCGTTGCTCGATCAAGGCTATCGGCTGTTCGTCGAAATCAGTCCCCACCCGATTTTGCTCGCGGCGGTGCAGGAGACGGCCGGGGAACGAAACGAAGAGGCCGTGGTTCTTCCGTCGATGCGGCGCGGCGAGCCGCAACCCGATGTGCTGATGGAGTCGCTGTCCATGCTGTACTGCGTCGGGTATCCGCTGGAGTGGGAGCGGCTGTACCCGGCTGGCCGTTGCCTTCCGCTGCCTCGTTATGCCTGGCAACGGGAGCGCTACTGGCTGGAGCGCGTCCCGCAGGAATTGCGTCCGCCGCACGCCGAAAGCGGAACGGAGGAAGAGGATACGTCCCACCCGCTCATCGGGGCGCGTCTGTCTCTTGCGGATGTTCCTGATTGTCACATTTTTCAGACGGTGTTATCCCCCGGAAAGGTTGCATGGCTCGACGATCATCGCATCGGCGAAATGCCCATCCTGTCCGCCTCGGTGCTGATCGACATGCTGGCGGCTGCGATGGAGAGCGGGGAATGCGCGTTGGGCGACGTGCGTTTTCACCGGCCGCTCGCGCTGACGGAAGCCCGGATGGTGCAACTTTCCCTCAGGGACGGACAATTGCGACTCTTAAGCCGTCCGTCGGCTCAACGGGATGCCGCCTGGACGCTTCACGTGACCGCGACGTCCATCAAGCCGGGGATGGCGACACCGGCAATAGTCCGCGAAGCGGGCGGGACGGAGCCAACAGCCGGTGGCGCTTCGGTTGACGAAGCGGCGGCTCCAAGTGGCGGGGGAGCGGTCGACCAACAGGGGGAGCGTCTGGTCAGTCCGGATGCTCACTACAGTCGGTTGGAGGCGCTTGGCGTCACCTACGGACCGGCATTTCGCACGTTGAGCCGACTGGCCGTCGCCGATGGCACGGCGGTTGGCGAAGCAGCGTTGGCGGCGGAACACCTGCACGAGGCAAAGCGGCACCTGCTTCATCCGTCCCTGTTGGACGCGGCGCTGCAGGCGGCCTGCTGGATCGCCGGGGAAGAAGACGGCCTGTATCTACCTGCCTCGGTCCGGCGGCTTCGCATCTACGCGGGAAAAGCGACACGAGTGACGGTGCAAGTGGTTCGCCGCGACCACAGGAGAGAGGGAATTGAGGCGGACATCCAGGTGTGGAACGAAGACGGAAACCTCATCGCCCGAATGGACGGTGTGCATTACCAACCGGTGAATCGCGACGTCCGATCCGCCGGGACCGCCGCGGAGAGCATGGCTTTGGGCTGGCAGGAGTGGCGTGGTCTGGACGTTTCCACGGAAGACAGAGGTCGCTGGGAAAAGGGCACCTGGCTGATTTTGGCCGACCGGGAAGGAATCGGCCGCGTATTGCAGGAGCGGCTGGGACATCTGGGCTGCCGTGCCGTGCTGATCGAGGCCGAAGAGCGCTTTGAACGGATCGGGGAGGACGTTTTCACCGTCCATCCTGCCGATCCAAACGGACTGAAGGCGGTTTTGCAGACGGTGTTCGCCGGGGAAGCGGCCGCCTGCCGGGGGATTGTTCACCTTTGGAGTCTGGGAGTGCCGTCGCTGGACGACGCGGAACCGGATTGGGAGCGGGTGCGCCGCCTCGGCGTCGGTTCCGTCCCGGGATTGGTGCGGGCGGTCGAGTCTATGGATTGGGCGATCAAACCGCGCATGTGGCTGGTGACGCGAGGCGGTCAACGGGTCGGACCCGAAACAAGTCCCCTGGCCATTGCCCAGTCGCCTGTGTGGGGACTGGGCGGCGTGCTGGCGGTCGAGCACCCCGATTGGTGGGGAGGGTTGATCGATCTTGACCCGGATGAGACCGGCGAACAGGCGAACGTTCGGGCGGCGAAGAGCCTGCTCGCGGCACTTGGGCTGACCGAACGGGAAAACCGCCTGGCCGTGCGCGGCGGCCGTGTTTTCGTGCCTCGTTTGACTGCTTGCTCGTCCAAGGCGGGGCAAAAGCCGACATGGCGAAGCGACGCCAGCTATCTGATCACGGGCGGTCTCGGCGGACTGGGACTGGAAGTGGCCCGCTGGATGGTCCGGCAGGGTGCGCGCCGCCTCATCCTCATGGGGCGAACACCGCTGCCCGAGCGGACGGAGTGGAACGGTCTCGACCCGTCCACCCCGGCCGGAAAACGGATCGCCGCCGTACGCGAACTGGAGGCGATGGGAGCCTCTGTCCATCTCGCAGCGGTGGACGTGGCGGACGAATCGTCCCTCAGCCGTTTCCTCGCCGAATACGAACGGGCCTTATGGCCGCCGATCCGCGGGGTAATCCACGCCGCCGGGGTGATCGACGACCGGCTGGCGCTCGACCTGGATGAGGATTCGCTGGCCGGCGTGTTGAGGCCGAAGTGGCAGGGCGCATGGAACCTGCACCGGGCGTTTCCGGTTGGTCAACTGGATCTGTTCGTCCTGTTTTCGTCCCTCGGCGCGCTGGTCGGCTTTCCGGGACAGGCGAGTTACGCTTCCGCCAACGCTTTTCTCGATGCCCTGGCCCGCTTCCGCCGCGAAGCGGGGGACGACGCGGCCGTGTCCGTCAACTGGCCGGTCTGGGACAGCATCGGTTTTGCGGCCACGCAGGGCGGTGAGCGGGTCGCCGGTTACCTAAAGGACAACGGGTTGCCCACGCTTGATACGGAGCAGGGATTGCAGGCTCTCTCCTTTGCCCTGGGACAACGGGACGCCCAGGTGATCGTACTGCCGGGCGGCGTCTCGGCATGGCGCAATGCAGGCGCTGGATTGCAACTTCCCCAACTGTTTGCCGGGGCGGCCGGCCCGACGGAACAGACGGAAAAGTCGCCGTCCGACCCAATCAAGGCAGCCGGTTCGCTTGCGGCGATGGATCGGGCAGAGCGGCGTGCCTGGCTGGAACGACAGGTGCGCGAGGCGGCGGCAGAGGTGACGAAGGTGCCCGCTGACCGGTTTGATCCCGCCAAGCCGTTCGGCGAATACGGGATGGATTCGATCATGGCGCTCGATCTGAGGCGGCGGTTGGAGGCGAGGATCGGCCTGGAACTGTCCGTCACGCTGTTGTGGAGTTATCCGACTGTGCAGGCCCTGGCCGGCTATCTCGATTCGCGTTTCGCGCCCGGGGAAACGATTGGGGCGCAAGCGGCCGTCGCGGAAGCGGTGGCGGCGGCTCTCGCGGACGTGGAGACGGGCGGTCGGATGGCGTCGGGGGCCGGGCGGCTGTTGGCGGAGATTGAGCAAGAGACGGAGGAGAGCATGACAGATAGGGATATCTTGTCGTTGATTGAGAGCAAGGAGGCATGAAGATGGCCATGAACGATCTTACCCGCCGGATTGCGGCATTGTCGAGCGAGAAACGCGTCATGTTGAGCAAACGATTGACCACGGCATCCGAGGAGTTACGCACCGATCCGATCGCGATCGTCGGCATGTCCTGCCGCTTTCCCGGCGGGGCGGACAGCCCGGAGGCGTTCTGGAACATGCTGCTCGCGGGGCGTGACGGGATCGTCGAGGTGCCTGGGGAGCGTTGGGACATCGAGCAATTCTACGATGCCGATTCGACCGCGCCCGGCAAAATGAGCACGCGCTGGGGGGGATTTTTGCGGGAGATTGACAAGTTTGACGCCGATTTCTTTGGCATCTCCCCGCGCGAGGCGGAAGCGATGGACCCGCAGCAGCGCCTGTTGCTGGAAGTTGTCTGGGAGGCATTGGAAAATGCCGGACAGACAGCCGATCGTCTGGCAGGGAGCCAGACTGGAACGTTTGTTGGCATGTATTACCACGATTATGCAGACGAGTTGTTTTCAGACAGGGAGAACATCGACGCCTACACCAGCACAGGCAACGCGCACAGCGTGGCGGTCGGCCGGATTTCCTACCTGCTCGACCTGCGCGGTCCCAGTCTGGCGGTGGACACGGCATGCTCCTCGTCGCTGGTGGCTGTTCATCTCGCCTGCCAGAGCCTGCGGATGAAAGAATGCAACCTGGCGCTGGCTGGCGGGGTCAGCCTGATGCTGGCACCGGAGCCGACCGTCTCGTTCACCAAGTGGGGGATGATGGCCCCGGACGGCAGGTGCAAGACGTTTGATGAGCGGGCGGACGGCTTTGTCCGGGGGGAAGGGTGCGGCGTCGTTGTGCTCAAACGTCTCAGTGACGCCCTGAACGACGGGGATCGCATCCTCGCGGTGATTCGCGGCTCGGCGGTGAACCAGGACGGCCGCTCCAACGGGCTGACCGCGCCGAGCGGGCTGGCCCAGCAGGAGGTCATCCGGCTTGCGCTCAGCTACGCCGGGGTCGATCCGGCAGAGGTGGGTTATATCGAGACGCACGGCACCGGCACAGCGCTGGGAGACCCGATCGAAGTGGAGGCGCTCAGACAGTGCTACGGGCAGCCGCGTCCCGAGGGTTCGCGCTGCGCGCTTGGGGCGGTCAAGACCAACATCGGCCACCTGGAAGCGGCGGCCGGCATCGCCGGGCTGATCAAAGCGGTGCTCACCCTGCTCCACGGGACGATTCCGCCCAACCTGCATTTCCGCACGCCCAATCCCAACCTCCCGCTGAACGGCACGCGTTTTTTCGTGCCGACCGAGCCGACGCCGTGGGCCGCAGGGGAGAAACCGCGGTTTGCGGCGGTCAGTTCGTTCGGCTTCGGCGGTACCAATGCGCATGTGGTTCTGGAAGAAGCGCCGCCTGTTGCCGGTGCCGGAGATGTCGACGCCACGGGCGAGGCTGACGCGGCGGCGAAACCCGCTGTCTGGCACGTGCTGCCGTTGTCCGCGCGCTGTGACAAGGCGCTGTCGGCATTGGCCGAAGCGTATCGGACGCACCTTTTGGAGACAACGGATGCAATCGCTGACGTGTGCTATACGGCTGCCGTTCTCCGTACCCACTACGAGCACCGTCTGGCCGTGACCGGTCGAACGAAGCAGGAGCTGGCGGAACGGCTGGCCGCTTGGGCCAACGGCGAGGCGATGTCCGGGACGGCCCAGGGAACGGCGGTCGTGGGCCAGCGGCCGAAACTGGCGTTTGTCTTCCCCGGCCAGGGATCGCAGTGGCTGGGGATGGCGCGGGAGCTTCTGGACAGTGAACCGGTGTTTCGCGAGAGCATCGAAGCGTGCGAACGAGCGATGAAACACGAGGTGGACTGGTCGCTTGGCGCCCTGTTGCGCGATCCATGTGAACACGAGTCACAACTGGAGCGGATTGACGTCATCCAGCCGACCCTGTTTGCCATCCAGGTCAGCCTGGTTCGGCTGTGGGAGAGTCTCGGCGTGAGACCGGACGCGGTCGTCGGCCACAGCATGGGCGAAGTGGCGGCGGCGCACGCGGCGGGACTGCTCACGCTGGAAGATGCGGTCAAAGTGATCTGCCGGCGCAGCAAGCTGTTGCGGCGGGTAAGCGGCCAGGGCGCGATGGCCGTGGTGGAACTGCCGGCCGACGAGGCGGAAGCCGCTCTCGGCGGCGAGGCGGACCGGGTGTCGGTGGCCGTGATCAACAGCCGCCGCTCGACGGTGCTGGCGGGGGACCCACAGGCGCTGCGGACGGTGACCGACAGGCTGGAGGCGCAAGGCGTCTTTTGCCGCCGGGTGAAAGTGGACGTGGCCTCGCACAGTCCGCAGATGGACGCGCTGACAGCCGAGCTTAAGGCGGCGTTGGCGGAGGTTGATCCGCAGGCGGCAACGATTCCGATGATTTCGACGGTCGGGGAAACGGCTGTCTGCGACGCGAGGTACTGGGCGGAGAACCTGCGCCGTCCGGTGCGCTTCGCCCAGGCGATCGAGGCGTTGCTCGACGACGGCTTCACCTTGTTTGTCGAACTGAGTCCGCATCCGATCCTGTTTGTGCCGATGGCGGCGATGCTGGAAGAGCGGGGTGCCGTCGGCCGCATCCTGCCGTCCTTGCGCCGCGACGAGTCGGAGGTTGGCGTCATGCGCGAGTCGCTCGCCGCGTTGTACGCCGCTGGCTATCCGGTCAACTGGACGGCGCTGTATCCGGCGGGGCGTTGCGTGACGACGCCCGCCTATCCGTGGCAGCGCAAGCGCTACTGGCCCAAACCCAAGCCCGCACAGCCGAAGCGTGCGCACGGCTGGGGAGAGGAGTCCGGCCATCCGTTGCTGGGGGAGCGGCTGGCGCTGCCCGCCCTGTCCGGGACGCACGTCTGGCAGACGAGTCTTTCTCTCGACCGCTTGCCGTTTTTGGCGGAGCATCGGCTGTACCAACAGGCACTCGTACCCGGCACGGTCTACATCGAGCTGGCGCTGGCGGCGGCGGAGCGGCTGTGGGGGGCTGCGGACGTTGCCGTGCGGGAGCTTGCGATTCACGCGCCGCTGGTTCTTTCCGAGGAAACGGAAGCGCTATTGCAGACCACGGTGACCGTGGAGGCGGACCGAACCGCCCGCTTTCAGGTGTTTGGCCGCCCAACCCCGCAGAACGACTGGACGCTTTGCGCAAGCGGAGTTGTCCGGCCGCTGGCCAAAGAAGAGGCGCTGCCCGTCTACTTGCCCACAGTGCGCGGCAGCCTGGGGACGGAGCAGACGGGAGAGGACTACTACCGCTTGCTTGCGGAAAAATGGTTCGGGTACGGCGCGAGCTTCCGGGGCATTCGCCGTCTCTGGCGAAACGAACGGGAATCGCTGGCCGAGGTTGTCCTGCCTGAACCGGTTCGCGCCGATGCAGGCGCCTATCGGGTGCACCCGGCGATGCTGGACGCGTGTTTCCAGGCGATCGGCGCGGCGGCCATCAACCGGCTGAATGAGGCGGCGGATACGGTGTACGTGCTGGGGGGCTTGGAGGAGTTGGCCGTGTGGTCCGGCGCGGGGGATCGGTTGTACGTTCACGTGCGGCTGGAAGGGCCAGTCGATCAGGCGGGTGAAGGCAACGAGGCCGCCTTGTCCGGGCAGTCGGGACGTTCGCAGGCGCTCTTGGCCGCGCTTACCCTGTACGACGAAAGCGGGCGGACCGTCGGGCGGGCCACAGGGCTTCGGGCAGAGCCGGCCGATGGAAAACGGATTCGTTCCGCGCTTCGGACGGACACCCCGGATTGGCTGTACGCGGTGGAGTGGATGGCCAAAGCCCGGGCGACTGACACGGCGGTGGCCACTACACCGACCCGCCCGGTTCGCTGGCTGCTGTGCGCCGATGAAGGCGGAGTGGCCGTCGCGCTTCGCGAGTTTCTCCTCAGACGCGGCGACATATGTACCCTGATCCCGCCGGGCAGCCTTGACAGGGCAACCTCCGAGGCGGTGAGCCGCCTTCTCGACGAAATCGGTCCGGTTGACCGGATCGTCTACTTGTCCTCTCTCGATGCGGCCGTCGGGGAACACGAGGGCGTGGCGGCGCTTCGCCAGACGCAAATCCGTTCGTCGCTCGGAGCGGTGCGCCTCGTTCAGGCGTTGGCCCGGGGAGAAGCCACGCGGTCAGCAGCGGCGGATGGTTCGCCCAAACTGTGGCTGGTCACCCGACTGGCGCAGCCGGTGCTAGCGGATCAGCGTCAGATCGCCTTCGGTCAGGCCCCGCTGTGGGGCATCGGTCGGGGGATCGCCCTGGAACACCCGCAGTTGTGGGGCGGTCTGATTGACATGGACGAAGACGTACCCGAACGGACGGCTGCGCTGCTCGCGGCGGAGATCGACGGCGCGGACGGAGAGGATCAGGTGGCGTATCGCACCGGACAGCGCTATGTCGCCCGCTTTATGCGGCATGACGGCAGCGACCTGTCGTCGCAACCTGCCACGCTTTCACCCGACGGCACCTACCTGTTGACCGGGGCGCTTGGTGGTCTGGGCCTGCGCATCGCCAGCTGGTTGGCCAAGAGCGGAGCGCGTCACCTGACGCTTTTGTCTCGCCGCTCTCCGTCCGCAGAGCAGGAGCGAGAGGTGCGGGAATGGGCACAAACGGGAGTCACCGTCGTCTTTGTGCAAGCCGATCTGGGCGACGAGCACGCACTTGCTCGCGTGTTCGAGCGTTTCGGAAACGATCTGCCGCCGCTTCGGGGCGTGTTTCACGCCGCCTACGCCGGTGACATGAGAGAGATCGCCGCGATGGAGGAAGACGATCTGTGGCGGATGTTTCAGTCCAAGGTGTTTGGCACGTGGAATCTGCACCGCGAAAGCCGACGGTTCCCGCTGGATTGTTTCGTCCTGTTCTCGTCGACGACGTCCCTGTTCGGCTCTCGCTATCTGGCCCATTACGCGGCGGCAAGCCAATTCCTCGACGCTGTCGTCCATTACCGCAGGGGCCAGGGGCTGCCCGCCCTCAGCGTGAACTGGGGGACGTGGGACGTGATTCCGGCCAAGACGGAAGAAGAGCGGCAACTGATCCGCAACTCCGGCCTGTTGCCGATGGAAACGCCGCAGGCGCTCGCGTTGCTGGGCCGCCTGCTGGCGTCGGGCGTCACCCAGCGTACGGTAGCGGCCGTCGACTGGCCGGTGCTGAAACAGGCGTACGAAGCGAAACGCACGGCTCCGTTCTTCGCCGCCATTCCGGTGCAGACGGCCCATGGCTTGAAGCCGACGCAGGACGCTTCGTTCCTCGCCCGCCTGGAAGCGAGCGGCACAGAAGAGCGGCGAGAGTTGCTGACCGCGCGGATTCAAGCGGAAGCGGCCCGGATTTTGCGTCTCGACTCCGCCAGCCGGATCGATCCGGACCAAGGCTTTTTCCAAATCGGCATGGATTCGCTGATGAGTGTGGAGCTGAAGCGGCGGCTGGAAGCGATCTTTGGCCGGACGTTGCCCACCTCGCTGGTGTTTGCCTATCCCTCGGTTCGCCGCCTGGTGGAATACGCGCTTGACAACCTGTTGCCGCAGGCGTCCAAGTCCCAGGAACCAGCCGCACAGACGGAGCCGGACCTGTCGGAAGAAGAACTGTTCTCAATCCTTGCCAAGAAATTGGAGGAAATGCGATGAGCGGAAAAGAAGATTTGCGCCCCATCTTGAAAGAAGCGTTGCAGGCGATCGACCACCTCCGTGAGCGGGCGGAAGCGGCGGAAAAAGCCATGCGGGAACCGATCGCCGTGATCGGCGTCGGCTGCCGTTTTCCCGGCGGGGCCAACAATCCGCAGGCGTTCTGGGACTTGCTGAAAAACGGCGTGGACGCCATCGGCCCCATTCCGCCTGACCGCTGGGACGCCGAGGCGTACTACGATTCCGACCGGAGCGCCCCGAACAAGACGTACACGCGTACAGCCGGGTTTTTGCGAGGGGTGGACGTCGACAAGTTCGACGCCCGCTTCTTCCGCATCGCCCCGCGCGAGGCGGCGGCCATGGACCCCCAGCACCGGCTGCTTTTGGAAGTCTGCTGGGAGGCGCTGGAATACGCCGGGCTGACCGCCGACCGACTGCGGGACAGCAAAACCGGTGTGTTCGTCGGCATGACGACGACGGACTACATGATGCGCAACGCCAAAGGCATGGACGAAATCGACGCCTACACCACGACGGGGAATGCGTTGAACTTCGCGGCGGGCCGCATCGCCTACCTGCTCGGCCTGCACGGTCCCTCGCTTGCCGTCGATACCGCTTGCTCCTCGTCGCTCACCGCGATTCACCTCGCGTGCCAGTCGCTACGGACGCGGGAAAGCGACATGGCGATTGCTGGCGGCGTCAATCTGATGCTGGTCCCGGAGACGACGATCTCCTTTTCCAAGTGGGGGATGTTGTCCGCAGACGGCCAGTGCAAGACCTTTGACAAGGACGCTGACGGGTTCGTCCGGGGCGAAGGATGCGGTGTGGTCATCCTCAAGCGGCTTGCGGACGCGCAAAAAGACGGGGACCCGATCCTCGCCGTGATCCGCGCGTCCGCCGCCAACCAGGACGGGGCGAGCAGCGGACTCACCGTTCCCAACGGCCGGGCGCAAGAGATGCTGATCCGTGAAGCCCTGAACAAGGCGAGCGTCCAGCCGGCGGACGTGAGCTACATCGAAGCGCACGGCACGGGCACCACACTGGGCGATCCGATTGAGATGCAGGCGCTGGGCGCGGTGTACGGCGAAGGGCGGGACGCGTCCGATCCGTTTTTCGTCGGCTCGGTGAAGACCAATATCGGCCATTGCGAAGCGGCGGCCGGGGTGGCCGGGCTGATCAAGGTCGTGCTGATGCTCAAGAACCGGGCGATTCCGGCTAGCCTCCATTTTCGCGAAGGCAATCCCGACATCGACTGGAGCGTCCCGGCGAGGGTGCCGACACGGTTGCTTCCCTGGGAGGCCAAGCGGCTCATCGCCGGTGTGAGCGCGTTCGGGGCGAGCGGCACCAATGTCCACCTCATCGTCGAGGAACCGCCCCGGTTGGCGGGAGAAATCCGGCAGGGGGCGTCTGCGGCGGACGAATCCGGCCAGACGGCCAGACAGGAGGGGCCGCACGTGGTGACGCTCTCCGGACGTTCGCCTGAGGCCCTTTTCGCGGCGGCCCGGGCGCTGTGCGACCACCTTTCGGCCGAGACGGACGAATTGGCGGACATCGCTTACACGACTGCGGTGCGCCGCAATCATTACGAGCATCGCCTCGCCGTCGTCGCCGCAAGCAAACAGGAGGCCGTCGACAAGCTGGCCGCGTTTTTGCGCGGCGAACCGGAGCGGGGAATCACGAACGGCCATGTCTTGCCGGGGACGAGACCCAAGCTCGCGTTCGTCTTTCCCGGCCAGGGGTCGCAGTGGCTGGGCATGGCGCGGGAACTTTTGGCGACGGAACCGGTGTTTCGCGCGAGCATGGAGGCGTGCGAGGCAGCCATGCGCGGCGAGGTGGACTGGTCGCTG